>DAOTXX010000130.1:0-6374 GCA_034434835.1 Thermoflexales bacterium
CGAGCGGCAGTCCCCGTCGTTGCGGGCGGGACAGTCTCCTAATAGCTGCAACACTCGCTATGGGTGGTTGGCTAGACCTTGCCCAATAAGGACTTGCACCTTATCAGAAGCACCAAGTTAGCTTGGCGCACTAAAGGCTCGACTCCAGCCTTAACTAAATGACATTGTTTTAGCGATAAGGAACGGCCACATCACCGATGAACTCGCGGGCGATGATCAGCTTTTGAATGTGATAGCCGCCCTCGGCGCCGACGACGTAGGACATGACGCCGCGCAGCGCCCGCCCCAGTGGACAGTCTTTGGTAAAGCCAAACGCGCCATGATGCATCATCGTGCGGCGGGCGATCTCTGCTCCCAGCACGGGAGCTTCCATCTTGCAGATGGAAACGATGCGGCTGAGCTGGCGATGGGTCATAAAGCCTGGCTCTTTGTATATCATATCGGCGCACCAGGCTGCATACTGGAGGTAAAGCTTGAGCTGTTCGAGGCTGGCATGATCTTCGGCGATCTCGAACGAGATGCCCTCGAACTTGGCCAACGGCTGCCCAAACATGATCCGCTGCGAGACGTAATCCCTGGAAAGCTCCAATGCCCTTTCGGACATGCCCACGCACGCCGCCGAGACCAGGATGCGAGCGACGTTAAAGCCTTCCATGTTGAGATAGAAACCCCGGTTGACCTGGCCCAGCACGCAATACTCTGGCACCTGGACATCTTTGTAGGTAAAGCCGCCAGTCGAGAGCGCCATCCGGCCAATATCCTGGTAGGTCGTGTACGAGATGCCGGGCAGCCGGGCCGGGATGAAGACAAAGGTAAAGCCTTTGTGACCCGCCTGCGGGTCGGTGCGCACCAGCGTAATGTGGCCGCCATCGCGTTGTTCACAACATTCCAGCACGCCGCTGATGTAAGCCTTTTCGCCGTTGATGACCAACTTGTCACCCTGGCGCACGCCGCTGGTCTTGATGTTAGCCACGTCAGAACCGCCGCCCGGCTCGGTGGTGGCAATCCCAACAAAATACTTGCCCGCGGCGACCTTGGGCAAAATCTCTTGCTTCAATTGCTCCGTGCCATACTTGGCGATGAGAAAACCCCACCCCAGACAGAGCAGAGTATACACGGGCAGCGCCATGCTCATCTCGGCGCGGGCGATCTCTTGAATCGCAATGTTGGCATAGGTGATCTCTTCTCCCTCCGGGGCCGAGCCGCCATACTTTTCGGGGATGGTCAACCCAAAGACGCCCAGGTCGGCTAAGCCTTGGATCACGTCATCGGGGATGCCGGCCTCTTTGTCGTCTATCTCGCGCGAGATAGGCTCAATGTATTTGGTGCAGTGCTCTCGCAACGTGTTCTTGAAAAGCTCCTGCTCGGCGGTGAGTCGAAATTCCATTGTGGCCTCCTGTGAATGTGGATTAGAATTCTGCCACGAATTCCACTCATAGCTTTGTCCTTTCGTGTAATCCGTGCAATTCGTGGCTGAGCAATTTAACCGACCTTGAGCACAACGGCGGCCGCCGTGTCGCCCGCTGCGCAGCCAACGAACAGCCCATAGCCCCCGCCGCGCAGCGCAAGCTCTTCGATCAACTCGATCATCAGCCTCATGGCGGTTGGCCCTTGCGGGTGTCCCCAGATGAGCGACGAGCCATAGTTGTTCATCGCCTCTTTGGCCACGCCCATCTCGCGGCAAAAGTATATGTCGTTCACGGCAAAGGGATTGTGCGTCTTGATCGCTTTCATATCGCCGATGGACAATCCCGCCAGGTCAAGCGCCTGCCGCGAGGCCGGGATAATCGCCTGGGCCATATAGCCCTTCTTGGCGCGGCCCTGCCCGAACGCTAGCATCTGGATTTCAAGGCGCGGATCGCGGCTCAACTCGCGCGCTCTTTCGCGCGTGGTCACGATCATGCCGCAATTTCCATCAGCGGGAAAGGTCTGTCCACCGTAGGTGATCGTGCCGCCGTCCAGCACCGGCTTGAGCCTGGCCAGTCCCTCGGCTGTCGTCGGGAAAATGCCTTCATCGTCTTTGACCGTGGCGACGACTTTGCGGCCAGAGGCATCTTTGACTTCCAACGGCGTGACCATATAGCGCTTGTGAAATGCCGCATCGTCTTTGAGCGCGTCCTGGTACTGATTATAGCGCAAGAGCACCATCTCATGCTGCTCGGCGGTGGCGATGCCGGCCTCCTTGGCCACATTCTCGGCCGTCTGGATCATCGAATTCTTGGCGAACGGGTCAAAGCCAAAGTTGTCCCACACCCAATCTTCTGCGTCGCCCTTGCCGCCTGGGCCGAGTGGGTTGGGATACAAGAGGTGTGGGCCATTGCTGCACCGGTCGCAAGTGATGGTGAGGATACAGCGGTCTGCACCGGTTTCCACTTCGAACGAAGCGTTGGCCACCACGCGCGCGCCCGTTGAGCAGGCCTGGCCGATCATCGGGCCGGTGATGCCTGCCGCGCCGATCAGCCCCGCTAACCAGGGCGCGCCGTAAAAGCTATGTTTTTGCGGAACGGTGATCCCCAGGAACAGCGCGTCAAAAATCTCGGGCGGGATTTTGCGCTCGTCCAGCGCGCGGCGAGTGACCTCGGCGGCAAAGGGAATGGCGTTGAGATTAGCAAAGCTGCCCTGCCACCGGGCGAACGGCGTGCTCCAATAGCCGCCATAGGGAATATAGGCTTTGTTGAACATTGCGATGGGCCTCCTTATCAAAGATTTATACGGAAATGTCGAGTTCCCACGGTTCCTTGGATTGCCGTTCGTAGGAATCGTGGAAACCCAATGAACTTTACCTCAATCGCCCCGCTTGAGGCTACGATAATTCTCCCGCATGTAGCGCCGCTCCAAACGCCCCCATTCCCTGTGGGTGGGGTGCGATCTCCGCCTTGATTCCTGCCCGTGTATTCAAGAGTTCCGCCACAATGTCATTAAACGCGACCACTCCACCGGTCATGATCACCCGGCCGGCCAATGTGTCCATCTCCAAAACCCGCTTGACGACCGAGTCGAACAGCCCTCGGATGATCTCGTCTGTTTTCTCGCCGGCTCTGATCCGATCCAGCACTTCTGTGGCGGTAAAGACCGTGCAATAACTTCCAATCTGGGCCGTTTTGCTGGCTGCTTTTGCCAGAGCATTCAAGTCGCCGAGGGGAATGTCCAGCTTATGGGCTATCTCTTCCAGGAAAGCTCCCGTCCCGGCGGCGCATTTACGATTCATCTTGAAGCCGATGCTCTTGCCCTCCGCATCTAGCTTGATGACCTTGCTGTCCTGGCCCCCAATATCCACCACCGTGATCGCTTCGGGAAAGTAGTGGTAGCATCCTCGCCCGTGGCAACTGATCTCACTTCTGGTATCGTGAGCGAAAGGCACACTCCTTCGGCCATAGCCCGTGGCGACGATGGCTTGGAGCGTGTCTCGTGTGACCCCGGCCTGTGCCATGGCCTCCTCAAGCACCGTTGTCGCCGCCAGGGTCAGGTCTGTCCCCGAGCGCCGGACGGAATATCCCAGCACGTCCTTGTTAGCATTGATGACCACCGCTTTGGTCGTCGTCGTTCCCACGTCAACGCCAGCGAAAGTTCTGTTCTCAGCCATTCGCCAACTCGTGCTCCTCCGGCGCCCCTGACTTCATCTCCACGCCCTTGACGAGTGCCATGATCGTCAAGTTGTAAGGGGTCTTGACGCCAAGGGCGCGCCCCCGCTCAACGATCTTGCCAGAGAGCCAGTCAATCTCGGTCGGGACCCTTCGAAGCATGTCCTGGTGCATGGATGTCCTGTGATAGCCCGCCTTCTTGAGATACTGGATGGCGCGCTCCAAGAATCCCTCGTCGAACGTCACCCCGTCAGCCTTGGCGACCTCGATGCCTTCCCGCAAGAGTTCCTCGGCCAGCAACTCGGTGGCCTCGAGGTCCATCATGTCTTTCATAGGCTTGCGGGTCAGGGCGCATACGGGGTTGAGGGCGCTATTGAGGATAACCTTCTCCCACACATACTTTTTGATCTCGGTCGTGAACTGGGTCTTGAGCCTGGCGGCAGTCATCATCTCTGCCATCTGGCAGGCCAACGGCTCACCCTTGGATGTCAGAGCGCCGATGTAATTGGGTGGATTGAAGAAGGACATCCAGAGATGCCCGTCTCCCATTTGACTGCCGCCATAGTTCACGACGATGCGTAGGACGTTGTCCGGGCCAAAGGTTTCGGCCAGAAACTCTTCGTTGCCCATGCCATTCTGGCAACTGATGAACCGCGTCCCGGGTCGGGCTACCTGCGCGATCTCTGGAACCAGTCGCGGCATGACCGACGCTTTGGTGGAAATGACGATCGTGTCCACCGCAGGGAAATTGGGTAATTCGGAGACGCCGTATGCCACTCGCGCACAGTGGGCAGTCATTTCGGCGACACCCGTGACGCGCAGTCCTCTTGCCCGGATCGCGTTCAGGTGATCCTTCAGGATGTCGCACAGCACGACATAGTGTCCGGCGCAGGCCAGATGCGCGCCCAGGATTCCGCCGACTGGCCCAACCCCGATAATCGCGATCTTGGGTTCGCCTGTCATACGTTCTCTCCCCTAGCATAGCGCTCGCGCAGCGCCCGGTGGAGCACCTTTCCGGAGCCGGTCCTCGGCATGTCTTCTTGAGAGATGAAGCGCACAGCCCGGGGCCGCTTGTGGCCGGCCATCTTGCCCTTGCAAAAAGCGATGATCTCTTCTTCTGTGGGCGGGGCATTCAAGTCTTTGGGTATGACGAAGGCCGTGACCACCTCTCCCCACGTTTCGTGCGGCAAGCCGACGACCGCCACATCCAGCACGCCCGGGTGGGAACCGACCACTTTTTCCACCTCGCTGGGATAGACGTGCTCGCCGCCCGTGATGATCAGGTTGTCTTTCCGATCTACCAGCTCAAAGAAACCGTCCTCGTCGCGCCGGGCCATATCGCCGGCGCTGAACCACTCGCCTCTGAACGATTGGGCGGTCTTGTCGGGCATCTTGTAATAGCCATCAAAGAGCATCGGCCCCCGAGAGAACAACTCGCCGATCACTCCCACGCCGACTTCATTTCCATCTTCGTCCAGGATTTTGACGCAGTCTGTGCCCAACGACTCGAATCCGATCGAGCCGAGCTTTCTCATCTGATACTCGGGCTTGAGCACCGTGACGATCCCCGCCTCTGTAGAGCCATACGCCTCATACAGCTCGACGCCCGGAAAGAATTTCATGATCGCCAGCTTCATGTCCTTCCTGACCGGAGCCGAGGAGCAGAGCAGTTTTCTGATCGAGCTGACATCGCGCTTTCTCGCCTCTTCCGACGCGTTCAGGATCAGGCTGTAGTGCGTGGGGATGAGCGAGATAAACGTGATCTTTTCTCGCTCGATAATCTCCAACACTTGCTCTGCCTTAAAGCCCCGGGCCGGATGGATATAGGCAGAGCCGCCGATGTACGTGAAGGTGAAGGTGAAGAAGGTAGAGTTAATGTGACACAGGGGCATGATGTTCAGGCAGATGTCGTGCTCGTTGAACCCAAAGTCGGCGGCGTTGATGAGGTAGAATGCAATGTGAGATGCGTGAGAACGGATGACCCCTTTGGGTTTCCCGGTCGTGCCGGAGGTGTACATCAAGATCCAACTGTCTTCTGGCCTGACATCTGCCTCCGGTTCGCACTCGGGCGCCTCTCGCATCAGCGCCTCGTACCCTCTATACCCCTCTCTCTCTTGACCTACGACAATATAACGATCGGGCCGGATGTTCTTTAGGGCCGGCCGGATCTCGTCCACGCATGGCGTGAACTCGTCGTGCACGATGAACGCTTCGGCGTCCGAGTTGTTGACGATATACTCTACTTCTGGGCCGATCAAGCGAAAGTTGATCGGCACGATGACGAGTCCGGTCTTGGCCGTAGCCAGGTACACCTCGACGATCTCGATGCTGTTTTCCAGCAGCACCGCAACCTTGTCGCCCTTCTTCAGGCCAAGAGAGAGGAGACTATGGGCCAGCCTGTTGACCCTTTTGTTTGTCTCTGGATAGGTAAAGGCTCTATCCCTATCCTTGAGGGCTATCTGGTTTGGAAACTTTTTGGCGTTGACTTGCAGAACTTGACCCAGGTTCAGCCAGTGAGCCATGTGTCCACCCCCACGAATTTCTGCACGGCCCGAAACTATAGATGTTCAGAAAAACGTTCGGGGATAGTAGTAACGGCTTCAGCCGTTTCCGCTGCTCAGAAACTTGCGCTTGTCCTTTCGCAGGGACGACCGGCGATAAATCGCCGGTCTACACAGCGGCGCTGGCTAAAGCCAGCTTTAGCCCGATTCATCGGGCGCTGCTTGGTAGCGCGGCGAATTCATCGCCGCGCGAGCATGCCCAGCCCAAGTTTCTGCTATTACACATGCCCGC
>DAOTXX010000131.1:0-24373 GCA_034434835.1 Thermoflexales bacterium
GAGAGCGCCTTTTCTTCTTTCAACACTTCCAGCACGAGCTGGGCCTTGAGGTTAGCACTGTATTGTTTTCGCATGGTCATGCTCCTACCTTAAGTCGGCTCCTTTTCTTGTCTAGTTTTACGGGTCCATTATAACCCCAAGGTCACCAGACTGCCGATCACGACGCCGACGAACGTCACTACCATGATCTGTAGCACTGCGGCAACCGCAATGTCATGATTGCGCGTACCGATCGCCTTGAGCATCCCGATCTGCGCGACCTTCTGGAGCGTCTGAATCTGAAAGAACCCTCCCATCACCAGGACGCCGATCAACAGGGAAAATCCTTGCTGTGTGTTCAAGGTCCCCTGTTGCGCACTATAGCCCGGCGTATTCTCGTAAGCCGTCCTGCGATCTACGACCTTGACGCCCGCGACTTGACTCTCGATACGCGCCGCCATTGCTTTCCAACCTTCCGGGTTCTCGAGCTGTACGGCGACGATGTTCGAAGCCAACTCGCTTGTGCCGTCGTCCACCAATGGCTTAGGTTTGATCTCATCAAACGTGAGGAACGGAACGATGATGGAAGACTGAAGAGAATATTGCTGTCCATCACTGATTCCCACCACATCGAGCATGTAAAACTCTTCCTCCGTCCCCTGAATGGAGCGGAGGGTGAACCTATCGCCCACCTTGAGGCCCGTGCGCAAAGCCGCGCTGCGTTCCAGGATCGCCTCCTTGCCGCGCCGATTTCGCAGCTCACGGCCTTCCAACACCTGCGGCTCGCCCGGCATACCCGGCTCAACGCCGATCAAGGAAACATTCAACGGCTTGCGGCCATCGTCAAAGACAATCGAGACACTCGCAAAGTTGAGCGGACTAACCTGTCTCACGCCTTCGACACGCCGGACCTCGGCCAGCTTGGCCCGGTCAATTCTGCTGGAGCCAATGAACAGATCGGCCTCCGCCTTGTACACAATCAGGTCGGCATCGAGTTTCGAGATATATTCCTTGTTGCCATTGCCAAGTCCTTCCGCCAGCGCGGCAATAAACAGCACTAATGTCGTGATCAATGCGATCACCAGGCTGAACAGGAAAAACCGCCCTCGATTTCGCCATAGTTCTTTGAACGCCAAATAGGCTGCCATCCTTTGCCACCTCTCATCCATGATCTCTCCCAACACTTTAGATTGTATCACACTGTCTCGATATTGTCAATGTTATGAATCGTATTTGTATAATATTTACCATCAATGGCCCCCTATCCGATGTTTTGTAGTATGATTGGGCGAAAAATCAGCCGGAGGTGAAAGACTTGAGGGAATTGAAAAGGGTGTGATCAAAATCAGTTGGTCACATCGTAGGGGCAGGCCTATCTCCCTCTTTAGGGGGTGCGCCTGCCCAGATGTGGGCGACCGCAACCCCCGTGCGGGGGCAGCTTGTGGCCCGCATGGGCTAGTGGTCGCCCCTACGCATCAACCGGATTTGGTCACACCCAATTGAAAAATGGGGATTGTGATTGATGAGCAAGGCAGGATTGTAGACGCCCAGATCAAGGTGGCCCAAAGGATAGCGTCGCGCGCTATGGACCTGTTACGGGATGCGTGAATCACGAACCCCATCACGCATGACGCGCCGCGCTTCACGCAGGCTGCATTGCTCGCTCGCGCTCCGCGCGCTCCCTCATCTGGCTTCGCAGCGTTTCAATATCGCGCGGGACAAGATACGCTGCCACGATGAAAAAGATCGAGCACAGCACCCACGTGGACACACAGATGAGCAAAATCGCATTTTGCAGCGATGAGCGGACCGCAATCAAACCCGCGATCAACGGAGCCGAAGCAGCGCCAGCAGACTCGATAAAGTACTGCACGGATAGCGCCGTACTGCGCACTTCAGGCAACGTAATATCATAGACAGTGGCGATCACGTTAGGCGCGGCAAAAGGAATGAAAATGGCCGTGATACTGAGCATCACCAAAAAGAGCATCTGGTTTTCTATCGGGACGTTCAGTGTGATCAGCAGCAGAACTGCACCCAGCAGCACCGCCGTCGCGCAGACGATCAACCGGCCGCGCGGCGTGCGCTTGAACATGAAATCGCCCGCCGCCCCACCCACAAAATAGCCCGAAGCCAGCACCAGCACAGCTACCACCATCGTCATCAAGACAGCATCGGAGGAATACCTGCGCTCCGTTTCCAGATAGCGAAAGAACCAGTACGTGATGACATTCCACGGAAAGACACCAAAGAATCCCTGGACAAACATGAGCAACAAGCTGCGCTTGCGGAACAGCCCCAGCGCGGTTTTCCATTCGAAACGGTAGGTGCCGATCTGCTCCAGGCTTGCCAATTCTGGCTCGCTCTTGCCGCGCGGCGCTTCGCGCACGCCGAAAAAGATCAGAATGGACAACAGCACACCAAGCGTGCCCGTGATGTAGAACACGCCACGCCAGCCAACCGTATCTCGCAACGTCAGAGCCAGGATCATCCCCAGCAGATAGCCCAGCGGCATCGCCAGTTCCAACAATCCATACACCTTGCCGCGCAACTGCGGACCAAAATAATCCGAGACGAGACTATAGAGGCCAGGATAACTCGAATCATCAACCCCGGTCGAAGAGCGCGAGGCGAGAAACATCGGATAGGTGGGCGCCACAGCAGACAGCCACGTGGTCGAACCCCAGATGAATGAAGCGGCTGCCAGCAACTTGGCCCGCGCAAACCGATCATAGAGATACCCCCACACCGGGTAAAGCAGAGCCGCCACGACGAGCGCGCCGGTAAACACCGCGCCCATCTGCGCCTCGTCAATATGAAACGTCTCCATGATCGGCGTGGTCAGCGGGCCGATCAGCAGCCGGTCGGATTGATGCAGAAGCATAAACGCAAAAAACACACTGACGACAAACCAGCGATATTTGCCTGGTGAAGCCATGGATGCCTCCTTTGATGAGAGATCACAGACGCGAGACAACGCGTATGGCTCGCGCTCAGCCATTGGATCATAACGCGCGCTGATACACCCGATGTGTTTTGTAGAAATCAATCCCCAGGTCGCGCAGCTCGCGCTGCATCTTGTCGTTCTCGACCCCGATCTGGACGATCTCGGCGTGCTCGAACCCACCTTCGACCACGCTCTTGTGCATCTCGCTGAACAAAAGCGCCGTCCCGCCCAGACCCCGATACTTGGCGATGATGCCCGCGCCATTGATGTTGACCCATTTCGTCCGGCGCAGTTCCAACAGCATGTCCATCCAACCCCAGGGCAGGAGCCGCCCGCGCGTCCGCTGGACCGCCGCCGAAATATCGGGATAGGCGAACAAGAAGCCGACGGGCTGCTCGTCCTTCATTATGATCTTGATCAGGCGCGGGTCGGCAAACCAGAGCAATTGGTCGGCCAGGGTCTTGATCTCATCCGCCGTGAGCGGGACGTTACCACTCGTGCCGTCCAACGCATGGTTATACAATTCTCCTAGCCGAGAGACAAGCGCACGCAGGTCACGCCGCGTGCGGAAACGAGCCACGCGCAGGCCGCGCCGCTTTTGAACCAATTCGGCGACCTGGTGGATTCTCTCAGGAAACGGCATGCGCACATTCAGGTAGCCGGAGACAATTTCACCTGCGTTTTCAAACCCGGCGGCCTCGACCAACCCAGGATAGTACGGCAGATTGTACGGCAAGCCAAACGCCGCACGATGCTCAAAACCCTTGACCAGCAGCCCGTACCCATCGAGCACAGAAAAGCCCCGAGGGCCGATGATCTTGGTCAGTCCACGCACCTTGGCCCATGCGCGAGCCGCCTCGAACAGCGCGCAGGCAGCTTCCTGATGGTTCACACATTCGAACAGGTAAAAGAACGCCGTCTGCTCATGGTTAAAGGCGTTGTAGTTGCGATGGTCGAGCACAGCCAGACGGCCCACCGGCCAGCCATTTTCAACGGCAAGGAAAAACGCAGCGTCTGAGTGAGCGTAAAACGGATGACGGCGGCGGTCCAACATGCGGCGCGCATCCGGCTCAAGCGGCGGCACCCACTGAGGGCAGTCCCGATACAGGCGGAACGGCAGTTCAAGGAATTGATGGGCCTGGCGACGATTGGCTGTATCAATCTGAATGATATTCACGCTCAAAATTGTATTCAGATTGAGAGGAAAGGCAACTCCCTCCCTTGTTCACAATGGAACGGAGGAGAGACAGGACAGCCATTGCGCCGCTGGCACAGCGAGTGTATACTCCGATACATTCGTCGGCCAGTGACGGTCGGCGGTTAAGGAAAGAGGAATCGTGCATGAGCATTGATTTGGGCCATCAGCGCCGCGTGCGTCCACTGTACGATTGGGAGATCGTCGAAGCGCGCAAGGTCTTTGGTGATTCGCTGCGCTACGAACTTGTGCGGGTGCACGAATGCTCGACGTGGACGGACGCGATCGATCGCTTGGGACGGCGTTTGAAGCGATTGCCTCCGCCGGGGCCTCAGGACCACAATGCGGTCACGCTGGGCAACCATTGCCACTTTCCCGTGAATCTGCCGGATAGGCTCTTTCCTCCCGGCGATCCGCTGGACTTGATGCCGTGGCTGATCCACGAGTTGACGCACACCTGGCAATATCAGCACGTTGGCTGGCGGTACCTCGTCCGCGCATTGGCGGCCCAGTTCCGTTACGGCGCCGCCGCGTATGACTTTGGCGGGCCGGACAACCTGATCAAACGTCGCGAGCAGGATCACTGGACCATCATGGATTTCAACCCGGAACAACAAGGTGACATCACCCGAGCGTATTACTACTACTCGCGCATGTTCACCCCGGCGGACAAGCCGGACGAACAGCGCCTCTTGAGCGCGTTTCAGCCTTACATCCACGACGTCCAGGCGATGGTTTGAGTCTGGAGAGGTTGGGAACTTGAGGGTCTTTTTCACAGATAGCTTTGTGCTTCCGCTGCCTCCAGGCCATCGTTTCCCGATAGCCAAGTATTGGCTGCTTCGTAAGCAAGTGATAGAATCGGGACTGGTCGCGCCTGACGATCTACGCATCCCGCCCGCGGCGACCGACCGGGAGCTTGAGCTGGTACATACTCCCGATTACGTGCGGCGCGTTGTGCACGGGGAAATGACCCTACAAGAAATCCGCCGCATCGGCTTGCCCTGGTCGCCGCAATTGGTCGAGCGGTCACGGCGCTCGGTGGGCGCGACGATCGAGGCTTGCCGCACAGCGGTGGAAGACGGCCTCGCCGTCAGCCTGGCGGGCGGGACGCATCATGCCTTTGCCGATCGCGGCGAGGGCTATTGTGTCTTTAACGATGTCGCGGTCGCCGCACGGGTGATGCAAGCCGAAGGGCGCGCGCGGCGCGTCCTCATCATAGATTGCGATGCGCATCAGGGCAATGGCACTGCGGCGATCTTTGCCAACGATCCAACGGTCTTTACCTTTTCGATTCACGGGGCCAAGAACTTTCCGTTCCATAAAGAGCGCAGCGACCTCGACATTGCGCTCGATGACCACGCAGACGATGCAACGTATCTGGACGCGCTCGACCGGGGCCTACGCTGGTCCATCGAGTCTGCCGATGCCGATCTGGCGATCTATCTCGCCGGGGCTGACCCGTATGAGGACGACACATTCGGCCGGCTGGCTTTGAGCAAACGTGGGCTGGCCGAACGGGACCAGATGGTTTTGGAATCCTGCGGCGAGGCTGGCTTGCCGGTCGCCATCACCATGGCCGGGGGCTATGCGCGCCAGGTGCAGGACACAGTGGAGATTCACTTGCAGACGGTCCAGATCGCACACCGCGCCTCTGTTTTTAAAAGTCGTTTTCCGTGCTCCGCATCCCTATTTTAAAACAAGCTCTCAGAACATCTCAGGGGATTGATGGACTGCGTTTTTCTCAGGCTTGAGGCTCAGGCCGCATCTCTCCCGTAATCTTCCTGTAATGCTCCTGCAAACATACTGCAAGTTTTGCCCCGCCAAAATATGGTATGCTCATCTGCAAGAGTTTGTTTTTTGCCCAGACGCTGGGCAGTCGAGGTCTCTCCCCAATCATTCCTCCGTTGATTTGGGGAGAGACATTCTTTTTCCCCACCACCACATCGAGTCAGGCCTCCTACCCTAACCACAGGCCACTCTCCGGTCGTCATGCCCCCCTCTCACCCGCCACTGATCGCAGGAACCAAGTGAACCTGGCTGGCTTCAGTCAGCCGATGACGCAGACGCTCCCGGCTCACAAAGCCATCCACGACGACGGTGATGGTGGGCCGCAGCCGCCCTTCCTCATACAACCGGTCCCGAATGCCTGGGTAGCGTTCGTTCAAGTGTTCAATCAGCTGCCCGACGGTCTCGCCGGGCACGATCAATTCCTCTTCTCCGCCCGTGAGGTCACGGAGCAGCGCGGGTATCCAGACGGTTGGCATGGTGCTTATCCGACCTGCTTTGACCACAGCGCTTCCAGGATGCGCGCGGGCGACATGGGGAGAACATTCATCCGCACGCCCACCGCTCGATAAATCGCGTTGGCGATCGCAGCCGGCGGCGGGACGATAGGCACCTCGCCGACGCCGCGCACGCCGTAGGGATGGCCGGGGTTGGGCACCTCGACGATCACCGGCTCGATCATCGGCAGGTCGAGACAGGTCGGCACGCGATAGTCGAGCAGGCTCGCATTCAGCAATCGCCCTTGCTCGTCATACACGTACTCTTCGTTCAGCGCCCAACCGATCCCTTGCGCGACGCCGCCCTGGATTTGACCTTCGACGTAACTCGGATGGACCGCTGTGCCTACATCTTGAACGGCAGTGTAACGCAGAATCTGCACCTTGCCGGTTTCGGGATCAACCTCAACGTCCACAATGTGAGTGGCAAAGGCCGGCCCATACGTGCCCGGCTCAACCGTCGCGCTCGCCATGACCGGGCTGCCGAGATCGCCCAACCGGGCAGCCAGTTCTTTGAAGGTGATTTGCTTGCCATCGGTCGCCAAGACGCCGTTCTCATAGGTGACCTGACCCGGCTCGACCTCCCAGAGTTGCGCGGCTCGCTCGATCAGTTGGCGCTTGAGGCTCTGGCCCAGCTCGTAAACCGCCCAACCTGTGGCAAACGTGGTGCGACTGCCGTAGGTGCCTTCGGTGTAGCCGACCGAGTCGGTATCTGCGACGAGCGGCTTGACGTCGGCGGCGTGGATGCCCAGCGTCTCGGCAAGCTGCATCGCGATAGACGTGCGCGAGCCGCCAATGTCCACCGAGCCTTCCACCAGGCTTACCGTCCCGTCCGCGTTGATGCTGGCGGACGCGCTCGACTTGCCGCCATAGTTGCCCCAATACCCGGAAGCCACACCCCGCCCTCGATTCGGCCCGCCGAGTGGCGCGTGATAGTGCGGATGCTGTCGCGCCGCCTGGACCGTTTCGAGATAGCCGATGCGCTTGTAGGCCACGCCGTCCGCGCGACGGTCGCCTTCCCTGGCGCCGTTGATCCACCGAAACTCGAGCGGATCGATCCCCAGCTTCTCGGCCAGTTCATCTATCACCGTCTCGGCCGCAAAGGCAGCGTTGGTCGCGCCCGGCGCGCGATAAGCGGCGGTTCTCGGCTTGTTGACCACCACATCATAGCCATCCACCTGAACGTTGTCGAGACGATACGGCCCAAAGATCGTCCCCATCGCCGCGCCAACTGGCGAGCCGGGATACGCGCCAGCTTCGTAAGCCAGGTACGCTTGCGCGGCCGTGATGCGCCCGTTCCGATCCGCTCCGATCTTGACGCGGATGTATGAGCCTGAAGTCGGGCCGGTCGCGCTGAGGACATCATGATAGCTCATCGCCAGCTTGACCGGGCAATGGCCGCTCTTCTTGGAAAGCAGCGCGGCGACCGGCTCAAGATAGACACCGATCTTGCCGCCAAACCCACCGCCAATCTCCATCGGGATCACGCGAATCTTGGAGACCGGGACCTGCAGGATCTCGGAAATCTGATCGCGCTCGATGAACGCGGCCTGGGTGCTCGTCCAAATGGTCAATAGACCATCGGCGTTGTAGAGCGCGGTCGCATTCTGCGGCTCGATGTAACCCTGGTGAACCGTCGAGGTCGTGAACTCGCGCTCGACGATCACCGCCGCTTCGGCAAAACCCTTTGCGAGATCGCCGCGCTTGTGTTGAGTGTGCGAAGCGATGTTGGTAGGCTTGTCGCCCTTTTTGCCCAACTCGTCGGTGCGGAGATCGCCCAGCAAGATCGGCGCGTCGTCGCGCATCGCCTGGCGAACGTCAAGGACGGGCGGCAGAGGCTCATACGTGACCTTGATCAGCCTGGCAGCTTCCTCTGCGACATGCGGGCTGATCGCAGCGACCGCCGCAATGGCGTGACCGTAATAGAGCGCCTTGTCCCTGGCCAGAACATTGTTGCTCTGGTAACGCAGATTGACCGAACCTTCGCCCTGCTCTGTGATCTTGTCACCAATCACAGGCAGATCAGCAGCGGTCACAACAGCCTTGACGCCCGGCATCGCTTCGGCCTCGCGAGTGTCAATCGAGACGATGCGCGCGTGAGCATGAGGGCTGCGCAGCATCGCGCCGTACAGCATACCGGGCAGGCGCACGTCCGCGCCATACAATGCGCGGCCCGTGACCTTGTCCGTCCCATCGTGACGGATCGGGCGGGTGCCGATCACCTGGTATGGCTTTGCATCCGTTGCCGTCATGCTTTCACCTCCGCGCCGTTCATTCTTTCAGCAGCAGCCAGCACCGCCCGGACGATCTTGTCGTAGCCGGTGCAGCGGCACAGGTTACCCGCCAGCCAATAACGCACTTGGGATTCGGTGGGGTGCGGGTTGCTATCGAGCAAGGCTTTGGCGGCGACGATGAACCCTGGCGTGCAGACGCCGCACTGCAGCGCGGCGTACTTTAAAAACTCTTCCTGGATCGGATGCAGCCCTTCGCGGGGAGCGATCCCTTCGACCGTCAGGATGGACTTGCCTTCGGCTTCGACCGCGAGCACCAGGCACGAGTTGACCAACACGCCGTCCATGATGACGCTGCACGCGCCGCAGTTGCCGTTGTTGCAGGCTTCCTTTGCGCCAGTCAGACCCAGCGTTTCACGCAGCACTTCAAGCAGGCTTTGCCGAGGCTCGCAGAGAAATTCGACCGGCTCGCCGTTGATGAGGCTATGGACAAGTACCTTCATGCTCACCTCTATGCTCTTGCTCGTTCAATAGCTTGTTCTAACACGCGGCGAGTCAGCACGGCCGCCAGATGCCTGCGTTGAGCCGCCGTGCCGCGCATGTCGCTGATCGGACGGGTCGCCGCCTGGGCGATGCGAGCGGCTTCTGCAATCGCCTCGGCAGAGATCGGCTTGCCCGCAAGATACTCGCCCACTTCCGGCACCAGGAGCGGGGTCGGAGCGACCGCACCCAACGCGATGCACGCCGAAACAAACCTGGTGCGACCCTCGTCGAGCGTGACGGATGCGCCCGCACCGACGACGGCAATATCCATCTCGTTGCGCGGGGTAAAGCGCAAATAGGCCGCTCCGAATCGAGCTTCGGGCGGCGGGACACGCAGCGAGATCAGGAACTCGCCGTGCTGCAGCACGGTCTGGCCAGGGGCGACGCAGAATTCTTCAACCGGCACCTCACGGCGACCGTTCGGCCCGGCGATGATACACACTGCTCGATGAACCATGAGCGCCGGGATCGAGTCAGCGGCGGGCGAGGCGTTGCAGAGGTTCCCACCTATGCTGGCACGTCCCTGGATCGCCACGCCGCCAATGAGCGACACGGCGTCGAGCAGACCGGGATAGACACGGGCAACAGTCGGGTCCGCGCACAGGCGATGACACGGCACCGCCGCGCCCAAGCGCAGACCGTGGTCTGGATCGTAGGCCAACTCGGCGGCTTCGGAGACATACTTGATGTCCACTAACAACCTGGCCTGGCGGCGTCCTTCGCGCAGTTGTACGATGAGGTCAGTCCCACCACTCAAAATGCGGACCGCGTCCCCATCGCGCGAAAGCAGCGAGACTATTTCAGTTTCACTGCTGGCTCTGACGTAATCGAATGTTTGCACGGTGACACCTCGTGAAGCATCTTGCCTTGGGCTGCTGGACGAATGCAAAGGCAAACAGAGTTTACACTGACTGCGCCGAGTGTGCAAGTGATGTGGATGTGTTTCATTGTGGGTCATATTCATTTGAGGCTCCCAAGTGATTTCAAGTATATCTGGGGCTGCGGTATAATGTCCCCTCAAATATAGACCGGAGTAACAATGATCCCTCAATGGCTTGACTGGACACAACGTCTGCAGGCGATTGCTCAGACCGGGCTGCATTACGCTCAAAACCCTTTCGACATTGAGCGGTACGAGCAGGTGCGCGAGATCGCCGCCGAGATGGCCTCGACTTTCTCGGATGCGGACGTGGATTCGATGCGCGCGCTCTTTGCAGGCGAGGTCGGTCACGCGACACCCAAAGTGGATGTGCGAGGCGTCGTGTTCCGCGATGACGCGATCCTGTTGGTGCGGGAACGCTCGGATGGGCGGTGGACCCTGCCGGGCGGCTGGGCCGACATCGGCGAATCGCCGGGCAGGGCCGTCGTGCGCGAAGTCTATGAAGAGTCCGGCTATCGAGTGCGCGCGGTCAAGCTGCTGGCGGCCTATGACCGCAACAAGCATCCCCATCCGCCTTATCCCTTTCACGCTTACAAGCTTTTCTTCCAATGTGAATTGCTGGGCGGCGAGGCGATGACGAGTATAGAGACGGACGGCGTCGGGTTCTTTCGGGAAAACGAGTGGCCGGAGCTTTCCGTCGCGCGCGTCACGCCCGGACAGTTGGCGCGGTTCTTTCAACACCTGCGACATCCCGAATGGCCGACGGATTTTGACTGAAGGAGGGGAAGAGATAATGAGAAGGCAACTCATGGGCCTGGTGCGCCTGGCACGTTACAAAGAGTTTGTATCGTTCGTCGTCGTTACCACCTTGCTGGGCGCTGCTGTGGGAAGCGGGACGTTTGGCTGGCAGCTCATCACTGTCCTGCTGGCTAACTGGATGGCAGTGGGGTTTGCTTTTATGATCAACGATGTGGAAGACGCCCCGGACGACGCGCTGAATCCCGCCAAGGTCAAGCGCAATCCGGTGTCGGCGGGTGACCTTTCACCGCGCGTGGGGCAGGCTGCCTCGTTCGGGGTGGCGATCCTGGCCGCTGCCCTATACGCGCTGTTGGGTGCGTGGCCGTTCGTCATCGGTGCGACCTGTCTGGTCATCGGCTACGTGTACTCGTGGCGGCGCATCAGGCTCAAGTCTATCCCCATCGCCGATCTGATCTCGCATGGGCTGATGCTGGCCGGGTTGCAGTTCCTGGCCGCCTATTTCACGTTCGGGCCTGGCCCGGCCTGGCGATGGATATTTCCTCTGGCTTTTCTTGTGGCGATCAGCCTGTACGGTCAACTGTTCAACGAGCTACGCGACTTTGAAAGCGATGTGCAGGCCGGCGTCACACACACAGCCCGCCTTATCGGGCGGCGCGCAGCACACATCCTGATGATGACTTTGTTTGCCATAGGCGTCTTGTCGGCCCTCATCACTATCTTTGTGGTTCGGCTGATCCCCATCTGGGTGCTATCCGTGGCCGCGGCGCTGGCCGCGATCCTGTTGATACGACCGCTGCTCAAGGTGCGCCGCTATCGCACATCGGTCGAGTGGCAGCAGCCGCTCCAAAAGCCTTTGGAATACGCAGCGGCAATTGCTTTTTCCATCTGGTTCATCGGGCCATGGATGCAATCAGTGTTGCATGTAGATTTTCTGCTGACGGCTCAACAGTGGATGAGACTGCTCATTGAATGGGGCCGGGGGTTATGAGAGGGCATCTGGAAACTCACCACCAAGGCACAAAGACACCAAGATTCTGCTGAAAAAGATTCCGAAAGCGGCCCAGACCTCGTGATTTCTTGGTGTCTTTGTGGTTCAAAAGATGACTTTTCAAATGGGTGTGACCAAAATCAGTTGGTCACCCCGTAGGGGCAGGCCTTGCGCCTGCCCAAATGCGGGCGACCGCAAGGGTCGCCCCTACGCATCAACCAGATTTGGTCACACCCTTTTCAAATGCAAGTTTAACAAAACTCTGCTATCCTCTCGTGCAGAATCATTCGAGGGAGGCGTGTCTATGTCGTCTGAAGCTACACCTCAATCGTTTGAATTCAAGGCCGAAATCCAACAGCTTTTGCACATTCTGGCGCACTCGCTTTACCGTGACCGCGAAATCTTTTTGCGCGAGCTGATCTCGAACGCATCCGACGCGCTGCATCGCATCCAGTTCGAGATGCTCACCAATCGGGACGTGCTCGACCCGGAGGCCGAGCTGGCGATCCGCCTCGTCGTAGACGACAAGGCCAAGACCGTCACGATCAGCGATACCGGCATTGGCATGACGCGCGACGAGTTGGTCGTCAACTTGGGGACCATCGCCCACTCGGGCGCGGTCGAATTCCTCAAGACCTTGCAAGACAAAGGCCAGCCCATCACCGCGGATTTGATCGGGCAGTTTGGCGTGGGCTTTTACAGTGTGTTCACCGTGGCCGATGAGGTGCAGGTCACGTCCCGCTCGTATCGCCCCGAAGCCCAAGCCTGGACGTGGACCTCAAAGGGGGACAATCATTTTTCGTTGGCTCCGGCCGACAAGTCACAGCGTGGCACGACCATCGTGGTCAAACTCAAAGAGGACGCCGCCGAGTTCGCCTCGGCCTGGCGACTGGAGCAGATTGTCAAAAAGCACTCGGACTTTGTAGGATTTCCCATTTACGTGGGCGATCGGGTGGTGAATCGCCAGACCGCGCTGTGGCGGCAATCGCCGCGCCAGGTGACGGCGGAACAATACGACGAATTCTACAAGCACCTGACGCTCGACGCGGACAAGCCGCTGGCGCGCGTGCATCTGGTGACCGATGCGCCCGTGCAGATGTACGCGGTGCTCTATATTCCATCCAGGCGCGAGCGCGGCCTCTTGAGCCTGCGCGCCGATTACGGCCTCAAGTTGTATTCGCGCAAGGTGTTGATCCAAGAGTATTGCAAGGACCTGCTGCCGAATCACTTTCGTTTTGTCGAAGGCGTTGTGGACAGCGAGGACTTGCCGCTCAACATCTCGCGCGAGACGGTTCAGGCCACACGGCTGATGGAAAAGATGAAGGCCAACCTGACGCGCAAATTGATCGAGGAACTGGAACGCCTGGCCAAAGAAGAGCCAGAAAACTATCGGAAATTCTGGGAGCAGTTTGGCGTCTATATCAAGGAAGGCGTGGCGACCGACCTGACCGGGCGCGAGGCGCTGCTCCCTTTGCTGCGCTTCCGCACCTCCAAGTCGGGTGCGGCATGGGTTTCACTGGCCGAGTACGTCGGGCGCATGAAGAGCGACCAAAAGGCCATCTATTACTTGCTGGGCGACGACCCGAAATCCATTGCGCGCAGCCCGCACCTGGATTACTTTCGCACACATGACATTGAAGTGCTCTATCTCACCGAAACAGTGGATAGCTTTATGGTGCTGGGGCTGAATGAATTCGAGGGCAAGCCGATCAAAAACGTGGATGACGCCGGGCTAGACCTGCCCCAGGCCGAAACGCCGACGACCGATCAAGCGCCGGCCAATCAGTTCAACGCGCTGGTCGAACGATTCCGCAAGGTGCTGGGGGAGCGCATCACGGACGTGCGCGAATCCCGGCTGCTGACCGATAGCCCCTGCCGCCTGGTCTCGCCCGACAGCACCCCCGAGCGCGATCTCGCGCGGGTCAAACGCCTGCTCGACCAAACGTTTGAGGCGCCCAGGAAACTGCTCGAAGTCAATCGCGGCCACGCGCTCATCAAAAGCCTGGCGCAGCGAGTGGCCGACCAGCCCGACGATCCGCTCACTGATCTCGCCCTGGAGCAGTTGTACGAAAACGCGCTGTTGGTCGAAGGGCTTCATCCGAATCCCGCCGATATGGTCAGTCGGATCCACCAGTTGATGCAAGCCGCAATCCGGGTGTAAAATAGGGCGTGCCTTGTGCCGGAGCTTGGCCGCCCCAAGCCAATCGTTCCACAGGAGGAGCCATGTTCAAAGAATTCAAAGAGTTTGCCATGAAGGGCAACGTACTGGATCTGGCGATCGGCTTCATCATGGGCACGGCTTTTGGCGCGATCGTCAAATCGTTGGTCGAAGACGTCATCATGCCGCCCATCGGGTTGCTGCTAGGCAAGATTGATTTTTCCAATCTGTTCATCAGTCTGTCGGGCGAGCAATTTGCCTCACTCAAGGCTGCCAAGGACGCTGGCGCGGCTACCCTCAACTACGGCTTGTTCCTCAATACCGTGATCAACTTTATCATCGTGGCCTTTGTCATGTTCCTGCTGGTCAAGCAGATCAACCGCCTCAAGCAGGAACCGCCGCCCGCCGCTCCGGACACCAAAGAGTGCCCCTACTGCCTGTCCAAAATCCCGATCAAGGCGACTCGCTGTCCACACTGTACGTCCCAATTGTGAGTGCTGCGTCAACCTCCCGCAGGTTGTGAGCCTGCGGGAGGTTTCGTATGGAGAGTACCATGTCATCCGAACTGCTCGATTGGGCTTACGAATATCTCGAACGCGACGAAGACATCGTCGTGCCGATCAAAAAGATGTGGAACGAGTGGCGACAAACACACAACCAGCCTGCGCTCCAGGATTTCACCAGCGCGATCCTGGCCGATCAGCGATTTGAGGAGATGAGCGGCGTGGACCATAGCGAGGGTATGGAGTGGATGGAGCCGGCCGAGTTCGAAGAGTACATCCGCGACATGGAAGCCATGGGCTTTTTCAGCGGTCCGCGTGTGAAATTAAAGACGCGCGAGATCACGCTCGAACACATCACCAAAATGATCAAAAAGCACAACGACCAGATGGAAAACGCCCTGCGCCAGGCGCGCGAGGCGCTGCCCGAAGACGCCAGCGAGCAAGAAGAGGGCGCGCTGATTGACATCCAGGTCATGCTCGAAAAGCTGCGCCAGGAGCTGCGCGAGGCAGGGCTTGAGTCGCCCGGAGAGGAGCCACAGTGACCAACAAGATCGAGGTGCTGTATTTTGAGGGCTGCCCATCGTGGCAGCGCGCGGTCCAGAACCTGGAAGCCGCTCTGGAGGCCGAAGGGCTGGCGGTGGACGTGGAACTGGTGCGAGTCGAAAGCCAGGCCGAGGCGCAGGCACAACGCTTCCTCGGCTCACCCTCCTTCCGCGTGGACGGCCAAGACCTGTGGCCGGAAGAGCGCGCCGAATTCGCACTCGACTGCCGGGTGTACGCTACCCCGGAAGGTTTGAAAGGCTGGCCGACCGTCGAGATGCTGCGCGAGCGGCTGCGCAAGAAACTGGCCTAGACTGTCAGGTAGGCCCAAGAGCCTGACGGACCGATCCGGCCTATTGAGACGTTGCCATGCTGCCTGAATCCTCTGTCCTCATCGCGGTGATGACGAACCCGCAAGATTTTGCGCGGGCGCGTGATGAGCACTGGTATCGCATCCCGGTGCGCTCGGCGCCCAAGTTCTTTCCGCCGGACTATATCGCGTTTTACTTTACCAAGGCCTTTGGCGACGAAGCCTTTAGCATCCGTTGGTATGCCCAGGTGCGTGGACATGAGATGGTCACCCGGCGCGATTTACTGCCCGATGAGCCGGATCACCCGCGCGCCGATCAGCGTTACTACAAATTGCAGTTGGGCAAGCTTGTCGAGCTGCCTCACCCCATCCCCAGCCGAAGCTTGAGGCGCATTACATTTGTTCTGAGCAACGGTAAACGCTTGGGCGAGGCGTGGGAGATTAACGACTTGTTCCTGGGTCCGCGCGAGCACGATCTGCTCTGGCGCGCGCTCAAAGAGGCGCGCGTGCAGGCCGAGCGGAACTATGTCCTTCGGGAAGCTGAGGTGGTGTATCGCGTGGATTTTGCCATCCCATGCCGTGAGGGAACGTTGGGGGTAATTTGCAGCGACTCGCCCGGCACGTCGCCGCGCGTCGTGCGCGAACGGTTGTTGTACTTTACCCCGGCCCAAATTGACGCTTCCCCCCAGAAATGCGTCGAAGCGATCCTGGCTGCAGCGGGTCAGTTGGGCGGCCTGCTGTGAATCACACAAGCGGAAAGGAGGAGCACATGATCACAAGCGAGACGTTGAGCAGACTGGAGTTATTCGAGGGCTTGCCTGAAGAGAACCTGTGCTTCATTGCTACGCTGTGCCACGAGGTAACGTTCCCCGAAAAGGCGATCATCTTTACCCTGGGCCTTCCAGCCGAGCGCATCTATTTGCTGTTGGAAGGCACGGTGCGGCTGACCGTGTCGGCGACCCCGCTGTCGGAGCCGGTGACGATCACGGTGATCAACACGCCAGGTCAAGTGTTGGGCTGGTCGGCCGTCATCAGTTCCGGGCATTATTCCTCGACGGCCGTCGCCGTGACGCCAGTGCGCGCGATCGCGATCGAGGGGCAAGCCTTGATGGATTATCTGGTGCAGGACCCGTGCGCAGGTTTTGAAGTCATGAGGCGCGTGGCGCAGGTCGTCAGCCAGCGGCTGGGTGCGATGCGCAAGCTGCTGCTCGAAACCATTGTAGATTACGAAAAACCCGCTCAGGCGACGGCAGAGAATTAGCCGTCCTCCTCCCGCTTCGCAGGGGGAGAGCAGACGGGGGAGGGCATGGGTGGGGGTTCAGGACATCCTCGATGCTGAAACTGACCAAGCGCGATATCCTCGCAGCGCGCCAGGCGCGTTACCGACGGCGTATGGATTTGCGCGTCACCACACCGGCGCAGGCTCAAGAGTTTGTAAACGACGTAGGCTTTTGCTTTCTCTTCCCCATCCAGGGCGTCGAGATGCCTTCGCTGTGGGATGCCATCGCCGGGCGCGTCGTCAAGACCTATTCGAGTCACAGCGGTTACGAGATCGAGCGAACATGGGGTTGGAAGGACGACGCGCTCGATAAAAAGCTGTGGTACTATGGCAAGCTGATCCGGCACAAGGCCACGCTCGTCAGCTTCGACTTTCTGCCAAACTGGTACGCGCTCAGCGAAAACTATGGCGATTACGAGCACGATTATCTCGAAGAGTATCGCGCCGGGCGGCTGTCTGCCGAAGCCAAGGCGATCTATGAAGCGCTGCTCAAGCACGGCGCGCTGGATGCAGTCCGCTTGAGGCGCGAAGCGCACCTCAGCTCCGAAGCAAGCAAGGCGCGCTTTGAAAAAGCCCTGACCGAATTGCAAGTCGGACTCAAGGTCTTGCCGATCGGCATTGCCGAAGCAGGCGCGTGGCGCTACGCCTTCATCTACGAGGTGCTGCCGCGCTGGCTGCCGGACGTGCCCGGAAAAGCGCGCGCCATCCATCGCAGCCAGGCGCGGCGCGCGATTCTCGACCAGTATCTGCGCAACGTCATCGCCTCGACGCTCAAAGACGTTGCACGGATCTTTAATTGGACATTGGACGAGACCCGTCAAACCGCCCAAGCGCTGGCGCAAGCCGGCAAGCTCTCACTCGATGTGCAAGTATCGGGCATTGCCGATTTGCAGATCGTGACTCGTGAAACGTCAAACGTGAAGCGTCAAACGTGAAGCGTCAAACGTCAAAACGCACTGGATGACGTTTGACGCCTGACGCTTGACACACAAACCCACTATGCCAGCTTATCATCTCGACATCCCACCGGCATGGGAGCAAATTGACCTGGCCGGGTTGCGCGGCACGGTGATGGTGATCGGCGCGCCCGATACCGGCAAGAGCACGCTCGCCCGCTACCTTTACCAGCGGCTGTGTCGCGCGTCACGCCGCGTGGCCTTTCTCGATGGCGACCCCGGTCAGAGCGCGCTCGGCCCGCCTGCGACGATCACGCTGGCGATGGGCAAAAGCAGCGATGATGCCTTTCCGCCAGCCGGCCCGCGGTGGCGTCGTTTCGTGCAGGCCGTTTCGCCGCGCGGGCACATGCTCCCCTTGCTCGTCAGTGCCGCGCGGCTGGTGCAGACGGCTTACGCTGCCGGCGCCGAGATCATCGTCTACGATACGACCGGCTTGATTGACCCGGCGCAAGGCGGCCTCAACCTCAAGCTCGCCAAGATCGATCTGCTGCGCCCGGCGGCTGTGGTAAGCATCCAACGCGATCAAGAACTGGCGGCGCTGCTTGCCCCCCTGTGCCGCGATCGGCACATCCGCTTGATCGAGCTGCGCCCATCCCCTGCCATTCAGCCTCGCGACGTTGCTGCGCGCCAGGCGCACCGCGCCTCCCAGTTTGCGCGCTATTTCGCTTCGACCCGGACGGTGACGGTGGATTGGAGCCGTTTGGCTGTCTGGCCGACGCCGAATTTCGCTTTCCACCAACTCGTCGCACTCGAAGACGCCGAAGGCTTTACGCTCGATCTGGGCATCGTCCAAACCGCCGACCTGAAATCCAGGCAGGTGACACTCCTCACTGCGCTCACGTCGCTGGCTGGAGTCGAGGCGCTGCGTCTGGGCGATCTCACGCTTGACCCCAAGACATTTCGGGATCAACCGCTCAATACCTAATACCCAATACCTAACCAGGAGGCTCCTATGGAATTCTCAGAACTCGTCACCAAACGTTACAGCGTTCGCGCCTATAAACCTGTTCCGGTCGAAGAAGACAAACTGAAACAAGTGCTCGAGGCTGCGCGCCTGGCGCCGACGGCAGCGAATCGCCAGCCGTTTCAACTGATCGTGATCCACACCGAAGGCAAACAGGCCGAACTCAAACGCCTGTATCACCGCGAGTGGTTCTCGCGCGCGCCGCTCATCATCGGCGTGTGCGCCATCCCCGCGCAAGCCTGGGTGAACCGTGAGGGCAAAAACTATGCCGACGTGGACGCGGCCATCGTCATGGATCACCTGGTGCTGGCTGCCGCCAATCTCGGGCTGGGCACGTGCTGGGTCGCCGCGTTCGATCCGCAGGTCGCGCGCGAGATGCTGCGCCTGCCGGAAGGCGTTGAGCCGATCGCGTTCACGCCGCTGGGCTATCCGGCCGATCAGCCCGGGCCAAAGGAGCGCAAGCCGCTCTCGGAGCTGGTGCGATACGAACACTGGTGAGCAAAAGGTTTCTGCAGTAGCGGCTTGAGCCACCTTCGGACGGCTGATGATCATTGGCAATAATCAGGATATAACGTAGGGGTGACCCCTTCGCTACGCTCAGGGCAAGCCTCGCGGTTGCCCGCATTGGGCGGGGGCAAGCCCTGCCCCTACGCAAACCTCGTTTCCGGATCAAGTTTCCAAATCTCATAAGCCGTCGCTGCCAGCACCTTTAGAACGGTGTGACTGGCTTTTAGTTCAGGAGGACAAGCTTGATGGATAACCACACCCTTTGGAATTTGATCCACGAGGCATGGCAAGCAATCTTTCCTCATTACGACCCCGTCTTTGCTCGCCACGCCACTGAAAGCGGGCTGGAAGGGCCCGTGTGGAGTCTGCTGTTGGCCGTCCAGACCTTTGAGCCGGAGGCGATCAGCCCGGCCCTCTTGCTTGTGCGCGGCCCGTACACAGCCGCTCATTCTTACTCGACTCGATTGGAAGCTGCCGCCGCAAAAGGCTACCTGATGCAAGTGGCGCCGGGCCAGTTTCGTCTGACCAACCCGGGCCGCGCGCATGTTGACCGCGCCGTCAAAGAAGCTCGCGCCGCGATGGCTCAGGCGGACCCGCTGCCCGCAGCCGATTCGCAACGACTGGCCGAACTGCTCGACCGGCTGGTGCAGGCCAGCCTCAACACTCCGCCACCACCAGATACGTGGGCCATTCGCCTGAGCTACACACTCATGCCAGAGCGGACGCCGCCGCTGCCTTACACTGAGCAGGCCATCTCTTGCTTGAACGGTTACCGTGACGATGCACACCTGGCTGCCTGGCAACCCTCCGGGCTGAGCGCCACAGCACTGGAGACGCTGACATTGCTCTGGCGCGGCGAAGCCGACTCGCTCGATTCGGTGTGCGAGCGGCTGGTCCGCCGAGGACACCCTCGTCAGGTCTATGCTCATGCGCTGGTCGAATTGCGCGCACGCGGGTTCGTGGAAGGGACCGACGACGCACCGCACGTGACCGAAGCTGGCCGCGCTTTCCGCGAACAGGTCGAAGCCGACACTGACCGCTATTTCTTTGCGCCGTGGATTTGCCTGAGCGAGGCCGACAAGGATGAACTAGCCGACCTGGCGGTCCGCTTGCGGGACGGATTGAAAGGTCGAGCCGCGTGATGCGCTACTCGGTCTTGCTCGAAATCGCCGACGATGGCCTGTGCATGGCGCATGTCCCCGATCTGCCTGGCTGCGCCGTCCGCGCGCCGACGCGAGAGGAAGCGCTTCATCAATTGCCAGAGGCTATTCGCGACTATCACGATTGGCTCCGCCGCCACGGCGAGACCGTGCCCCCGGTGGACAAACCTATTGAAGTGGACATTGCCGAAGTGAGCACCGGCTTTGGCCCATTCAATCCGGGTGATGCCGCCGCACTCTTTGAACCGGATCGCCGCGCTATCGCCGCCGAGGAAATCGAATTCCACTTGCGTCTGATGTCCCACTCGCGGGCTGACCTGGTGGCTCTGGTGCGCGATCTTACCGATGAGACTCTGGACTGGCAGCCAGACGCGCAGTCCTTTTCGATTCGCCGTTTGCTGCGTCACATCGGCAACGCAGAAGAGTGGTACGTCTCTCGCATCGTGCCGCCGGAAAGCCTGCCGCCAGAATGGGAGCGCGACGAGGATATGCCGATCATGGAATTCCTGGAGATGGAACGACGCACGGCCATCGCCCGGCTGCGTCAGCTCACCGAAGCAGAACAGTCAGACGTGTTCTATCCCCAGCAGTGGACACAACACCCTGGAGAGCCGTGGACAGCCCGCAAAGTGTTCCGCCGCTTTCTCGAGCATGAGCGAGAACACACCGGACAGATCCGCCGGATGCTGGAGCAACGTCATCGCGCGGCACACTTGCCATGACCTTATTTGAATCGCCAAGACCCAAAGGACGCCAAGATTTTTTGAGGCGACCTTGGCGCTCCCCGAGGTTGGCAAGAACCTGGCTGTCAATTTCACCAAGGCACAGACAACCGTAACGGTTCGGCCCGCGTCTTGCAGGATGATGAATCATCCTGCTGATACAGGAAACCGGCTGAAGCCGGTTGATGCCAGCCCCGGCCTGCTTTATACTGGTCGGAAATGATTTCAGTGCAATCGGAGTCAAGGCTTTAGCCGGAATTAGCCGCAAGAACCGGCTGAAGCCTCGATTCCAATACACCCGTTTGATTTCTGCTCAGTATAGCAGGCCTCATGTGGCAGCCGCGAGATTCATTTCGCGGCGATAGACCGGAGTGCAGCCTTCAGGCTGCGTTTGCTGGCAAGCTGAAGCTTGCACTCCGGGGCGATTACCGAATCATTTAGTGGAGGCGCAGTAGCCAGTTGCCCTACGCAGGGCCTCTGAACTATCGTGGGGTGGAACACCTCCTGGTCATCGCGCGCAAACCGCGCCAAGTGTGATACAATACCGCCGACATCCTACAGAGAGAACAATCTCGTGATCGCCTCGATTGCGAGCCGACTATGGCACAAGCAACGATTGTTCAGGAAACACTTGCAGTAGATCGTGATACGTTCCAGACCGATCAGGTCATCATCATCTCCAGCGGCCATCTCATCCACGACATTTTCACCAGTTTCCTTTCGCCGCTCTTGCCGCTCATCATCCAGAACCTCGGCCTGTCATTGACGTTGGCCGGGACGCTCGCCTCCTTTCTCCAGCTCCCATCGCTGATCAATCCGCTCTTGGGTTTGCTGGCCGACCGGGGCAGCCTGCGCTGGCTGGTCATCCTGGCCCCATCTGTCACCGCTGCGACAATGAGCCTGATCGGCATCGCGCCAGGCTATATCGCGCTGAGCATCTTGATCCTGGTCGCCGGGACCAGCACGGCGGTCTGGCACACGTCCACCCCGGCGATGATCGCCCGCGTCTCCGGGCGGCAGGTGGGACGGGGCATGAGTTTTTTCATGCTCGGCGGATCGCTTGCCTACACGATTGGCCCGCTGCTGGCCGTCGCCGCCGTTTCGTGGTGGGGACTCGAAGGCATCGGGCGGCTCGTTCCGCTGGCGCTGGCCTCCTCGGCTTTGCTCTACTGGCGCACACGCAACGTGATCATCACTCGCCCGGTCGCGCAAGCCAACGGATCGCTGCTCGACTCGATGCGTGAACTGACGCGCGTGTTCCTGCCCATCACCGGCATCGTCCTGGCGCAGGGGTTCATGCTCGCCGCGCTTGCGACCTTTTTGCCCACCTTGATGTCGTCCGAAGGGGCCAGTTTGCTGGTGGCTGGCGGCGCGCTGTCTCTTTACGAGATGGCCGGGGCAGTCGGCTCGCTGACGAGCGGCACGATCAGCGACTGGCTGGGCCGCCGTCGGGTGCTGGCTTTGGCCTCGCTGGCCTCGCCCGCACTGACGCTGCTCTTTTTGACCACGCGAGGCTGGGCAGCGATGCTCACGCTGGTGGCTGTCGGCTTTACGGCGCTTTCGACCACCCCGGTGATGATGGCGCTCGTGCAAGAATACAGCCGCGATCACCCGGCCACGGCGAACGGATTGTACTTTGCGCTCAACTTTGTCAGCAAGTCGCTCATCATCATCCTGGTCGGCTGGGTAGCCGATCAGATCGGCCTGCGCGCAACGTACCAATGGTGCGCGCTGATCGGGTTTGTGGGCCTGCCGTTCGTGTGGCTGTTGCCCAAGCGTGAATAGGGATTGGGGATCAGGGATTGGGGAGGTGTGCCATGCCGGACGACAAACGATACGAATTGGAAACGCCCAGGTCATTGCGCGTGTTCCTGTGTCACTCGTCCGGTGACAAGCCAACTGTGCGCGAGCTGTATCAACGCTTGTGCGCTGATGGCATTGACGCCTGGCTGGATGAAGAAAAGCTATTGCCGGGCCAGGATTGGCAACGCGAGATTCCCAGAGCAGTGCGCGCATCGGACGTGGTGATCGTGTGCCTGTCGCGCAGTTCCATTACCAAAGCTGGCTATGTCCAAAAAGAGATCAAGTTTGCGCTGGATGTGGCCGACGAGCAGCCTGAAGGCACCATCTTCCTGATCCCGGCCAAACTGGAGGCATGCGAGGTTCCAGAGCGATTGACGCGCTGGCAGTGGGTCAATCTGTACGAGCCGAAGGGTTACGAGCGATTGATGAAGGCGTTGCGCGCCCGCGCCGACGCATTGGGGATCCAATTGTCGCCGCAATCTTTGGCTTCAATCGCGACGAGTGCGCCATGGCCCCAAACACCTCTCACCACGACCGAATTCGCCGAATTACGAGGGAAAATCGCACAGCATTTCAACAGAGAAGAACTGCGAACGCTGTGCTTTGACCTGGGCATCGAATACGAAAATCTACCAGATACCAGAGATGGCATGGCGCGAGAACTGGTCGCCTATTGCGAGCGGCGTGGCAAAACAGCAGAACTGATCGCCGCATGTCAGCGTTTGCGTCCGAACTTGACATGGGACGTAGGGGCGACCCTTGTGATCGCCCAACCGGTCACCCCAGTGAGGACGACCACAAAGACTGTCCCTACAATGCGGACATTGGACGACGTCGTGTTTGTGTTTGTGCCCAGAGGCAAATTCGTCATGGGCAGCGAAGACGATAACCGACTGGCCTCTGACTCCGAAAAGCCGCAGCACACGGTCGAGATTCCGTATGATTACTGGATCGCCCGCTTTCCGGTGACCAACGACCAATTCGCTGAATTCTTTGAGGCGACGCTATTCAAGACGACCGCCGAAAAAAAAGGCGGCTGGTCGCCTGACAAGAGCGAGTACGCCGAGGGCTTTGACTGGCGGCATCCGCTCGGCCCCAAGAGCAGCCTGAAAGATAAGGGCGACCATCCCGTTGTTCAGATTTCGTGGTATGATGCGATGGAATACTGCAAATGGCTGAACGAAAAGCTGCGCGCAGAGATTGGAGATTTGGAGATCCGCCTGCCCACCGAGGCCGAATGGGAAAAGGCCGCGCGCGGCCAGTACGGCAACGAGTGGCCGTGGGGCAACGAGTTCGACCCGGCCAAGTGCAATTCGAGCGAAGGCGGCAAAACGGGAACCACGCCGGTCGGCGCGTACTCGCCGCAAGGCGATAGCCCCTACGGCGCGGCAGACATGGTCGGCAACGTGTGGGAATGGTGCCATTCGCTTTACGAGCCATACCCTTACAAGGCAGATGATGGACGAGAAAACAAGTCAGAATCCGGGCCCCGCGTGGTGCGCGGCGGGTCGTTCCTCTCCAATCGGAGGTACGCGCGCGCGGCGTGCCGCAACGGGGGCTCCCCTGAGCTTCGTCTCCACCTTCAGGGTGTTCGGCTGGTGGTCGCTCCCCGGCTCTAGTTCTGGATTCTGGATTCTGGTTTTCTGGGTTCTGATCGAGAGGGGGGT
>DAOTXX010000132.1:0-2759 GCA_034434835.1 Thermoflexales bacterium
GGCCGCCCGCGCACCCAGTCGCCCACAGAAAGCACGTGGTCGGCCGGGTCGTTGGGGTTGACGTAAGTATCGCTATCGCCCGGCGGCGTCAGGCTGCGCGCCAACACAGGTTCACCTTGGTCACCTGTCCAAGTCAACCAGCCGAAATTGCCCGGCCTGCTGCCATTGAAGACGCTGATCTCCTGCCCAACGGTGGCTGTGCTGATTGTGCCTTGATGCAAGGCAATCGGATACGCTGCGCACGGGCCAGTGGTGGTGGGTGTAGTAGCGCCCGATTTGACCAGCCACTCTTGCGCCTGCACGACTTTGCCGACAGCATCAAGGGTGTAGGTGTAAGCGGCCAGCGTTTGCGTCAGGCCCCGGTGCGCCAGCCCGATCAATCGCCCGGCATCGTCATAAGCGTACAGGCTGGTAATGCCGTTGGGCAGAGTGGTTGTCAACACACGCCCGGCCAGGTCATAGGCGTATTCGGTGACACGTCCGTCCCAGTCAGTCACAGCCTGAAGCTGGTTAGCAGCATTGTAAGTGTAGGTGATGGTCTTGCCGTCAGGGTAAACCAGGTGGGTGCGATTACCGGCTGCATCGTAAGCATATTGAACCAAGCTGCCGCCTGCGTCTTGCGCCTGGGCCAACCGATAAACCGGGTCGTACACGTAACGGGTCGTCCCGCCGGGGTCGGTGATGGTTGTGCGGTGTCCAAGCCGGTCGTAGCCATAAGTGACAAGGAGACCAGGTGACAAGGTGACAAGGAGACGATCCATTGCATCATAGGTGTAGTGTGTGACGACACCGTTCGCATCGGTCATCACCGTGCGGTTGCCGACGGCATCGTAGCCGTAATACGTCGCGTGCTCCATCGCATCGCGCTGGATAATCAGGCGGTTGAGCTCGTCGTACTCGAAATGCGAGGCGTGGCCGTTGGCGTCGGTGATGATGGTGCGATTGCCAACTTTATCGTAGCCATAGCGAGTGGTCACGTTAGTCTGGTAGTCAGGTGGTCTTGTGGTTGTATAGTTTTCGGTAACGGCGATCAATCTGTTCAGCGCGTCATACTCGTAACGTGTGACAATGCCATTGGCATCAGTCTGAGCCACCTTGTTCCCAACGGCATCGTAGGTAAAGCGTGTCGTGTTCCCGATCCCATCACTTTGCGCGATCAGCCGGTTCACGCCGTCGTACTCGTAACGTGCCTGGACGGTGCAACTGGATTGTTGAGCATCACACCTCGAAACCTGGATTCGATTTCCGGCGCGGTCATACTCGTATCGGGTTATGCCTCCTGCATCCTGTATCTTGCTCACCCGGCCTAGCGCGTCATACTCAAACGTCGTCCAATTGCCCCTGGCATCTTGCCCCTTGACCTTGCGGCCCAGCGCATCGTACACATTCACCGTCGTGCCGCTGATCGCATTCGTCGTCGTCATAATGCGTCCCAGCGCGTCATACTCGTAGCGCGTGATGTGTCCCTCAGCATCGGTGATCACAAGCGTGCGCCCTAGCGCGTCGTAAGTATATTCTGTCCAATTGCCTCCTGCATCTTGTATCTTGCTCAGTCGTCCGGCGGCATCGTAAATATTCACCGGCGCGCGGCCCAGCGCGTCTACCGTCACCGAGCGGCCTAATACATCGTACTTGACCACCGTTGTGCCGGAAAGCGCGTTCGTCGTCGTGACCAGCCGGCCAAGTGCATCGTAGCCAAATGTCGTTTTGCGCCCGGCGGCGTCAATCACTGCCACGCCGCGCCCTTGCGCGTCGTACACGTTGACAGTTGTGCCGGAAAGCGGGTTGGTCGTCGTAATCAGCCGCCCCAGTACATCGTACTCGAACGTCGTCTTGCGCCCGGCCGCGTCAATCCTGGCTGCCGTCTTGCCCAGCGCGTTGTAGATTGTCACGGTAGACAAGTCTTCATCGGGATGCGCCGGATCATAGATGCCATCTTTGTAATTGACCGTCACCGTCACAGGCCGATTGAGCGTGTCGTAGCGCGTCACCGTCAACCGCCCCAGGCTGTTGGTCATCGTGATGGGGTTGCCGGCCGCATCGTAACGGGTCACGCTCTCTACGCTCCACGCTCCACCCTCCACGCTCTTCGTCACGGTGATTGGCCGGTTGAAGGCGTCATAGTCCGTCTTGGTGACGTAGCCAAGCGTGTCGGTCACCAGCGTTCGATTGCCTGCCGCGTCGTAACCATATTCGGTCCACTTGCCTCCTGCATCTTGCATCTTGATCAGCCGCCCGGCTGCGTCGTACTCGCTGCGGCTGACGTGGCTCAATGTATCGGTGACCATCACTTGCCGCCCGGCGGCGTCGTAGGCGTACTCGGTGACCAGGTTATACGTGTCCAGGTAGTTTTGCGGCTGCCCGGGCAGGTAATTCCGAACGCTGCGCAGGACACGGCCAGCCGGGTCGTATTCGGTCAGGTTGACCTGCCCGAGTGTGTTCGTCGTCGTGACCAAGCGGCCAATGGCATCGTAGCCGTAATGCGTCGCGTTGCCCAAAGCGTCGGTCATCACGATTCGCTGGCCCAGGTCGTCATAAGCATAGCGCGTGACACTGCCCAGCGCGTCTTGCTCGGCTACCAGCAGGCTCTGCGCATTGTAGGTATACACCCACGTGCGGCCCACGGCGTCGCGCATCCCAACCAGGTTGTTGCGTACATTGTATGTGTAGACGGTCGTGTTCCCCAATGTATCTGTCATCGCCGTCACGTTGTTGCGGCCATCGTAAGCGTAGCGGGTCGTGGGGGGGGCGGCCGCGGC
>DAOTXX010000133.1:0-46045 GCA_034434835.1 Thermoflexales bacterium
CCCGATTCGACAGCTTGACCCTCAAGTGCTTTGTGGTAGAATACACGCCGTTGCCCCCATCGTCTAGTGGACTAGGACGCGGCCCTTTCAAGGCCAAAACTCGGGTTCGAATCCCGATGGGGGCATGCGGGGCAGACATCAACCTCCCGCAGGTTCTTGCACCTGCGGGAGGTTTCGGTTTCAGGTCATTTTGACGACAACGTCGCTGATGATGTTCGCGGCTTCGTCGCCCCGGTCCGCGGCGTTCGAGAGGTGGCGATAGATTTCGCGCAGCTTGAGCATTTCCACAATGTGCTCCGGCTCGGCAGGACCTTCGAACAAGGCGGCGATCGCTTCGCGGTAAACGCTCTCGACGCGATTCTCCAGCGCCTTGGCACGTTGCGCGTGATCGGTGGCAACGCCCGGGTGATCCTTGAGCCGCAGCATCGCCAGATGCACTTCGCCGGCCGCATCGCGCAGGAGCGAGACCATGCGCTGCAAATAGGTGTTGGTCGTGACGTGCAGGACCTCCATCTCGTCCACCGTCGAGTAGGCATAGTCGAGGATGTCGTCAATCGCCCGCGAAAGCGCAAAGATGTCTTCGCGATCCATCGGCGTGACAAACGTCCGGTTGAGTTCATCTACCAGGATGCGGCGCACCTCGTCCGCGTCTTTTTCGTACTGGCGGACCGCTTTGGCCGAAGCTTCTGCGCCCGTCTGCACGTAATCCATCAAGGCATCCAGTCCCTTGACGGCGTAATCGGCCTGCTCGATGAGCAGCTTGACAAAGTTGTCTTGACGCGGCTTGAAGAAATCTTTGAACCAGCTCATAACCACCTCTTGAGAATCACGGCCAGGCCGGCCGCGAGCAGCGCAGAGAAGGGGATCGTCGTGAGCCAGGCGGTCACGATCTGACCGGCGACACCCCAGCGGACTTTGGACAGCCTTTCCGCCGAGCCGACGCCCATGATCGCAGAGCTGACGACCTGCGTCGTGCTCACCGGACCGCCCAAAAGTGCTGCGCCCAAAATCACACTCGCCGAAGCGATTTGCGTGGTAAAGCCGTGTACCGGACGGATCTTGAAAAACTTGCCGCCCAGCGTTCGAATCAGCCGCCAGCCGCCTGTGGCCGTTCCCAGGGCGATGGCCCCAGCGCTGATGGCGATGACCCACATCGGCACATGGAAGGTCGGGAGCACGCCTTCGGCCACCAGCCCCATGGTGATGATGCCCATGGTCTTTTGCGCATCGTTCGTCCCGTGCGAAAGCGCCAGCGTCAACGCCGTGACGATCTGGCTGCGCTTGAACAAGCTGTTGATCTTGGGACTGGCGCCGCGCGCCAGGAACAGCACGGTTTTCATCACGAGGTAGCCCGCCAACAGGCCCAGCAGCGGCGAGATCGCCAGCGCCAGCAGCACCTTGCTTAGCCCTGCCAGATTGACCATGCTCCAGCCGTATCCCACCATGGCCGCTCCCACCAGCCCCCCAATGAGCGCGTGCGACGAACTGGACGGGACACCCAACCACCAGGTGAGGACGTTCCACACGATTGCGGCGATGAGTGCAGCCAGGACTACCGATAGCTCGATCCGCTCATCGTTAAGCACTTCGTGACCGAGGGTCGTCGCCACGGCCACGCCGAACAGGAACGGCCCGACAAAATGGGCCACGGCGGTGATCGTGAGCGCCTGGCGGCCCGTCATCGCGCGGGAGGCAATCATGGTCGCGACAATGTTGGAGCTGTCGTGAAAGCCGTTGAGAAAGTCAAAGACCAGCGCCAATCCGATCAACAGAATCGTCAGCAGCGAGACACCCGGCAAAATGACCCCACTCCGAGGTAGAAAAAATTGTCCGGCGACATTGCGCCGAACTGGGTCAAAGTATAGCATAACTTGATGCGATACACCAGCGCAAAGCGCGTTGACACATCATTCGCGCAACCAGACCGCGATCGAAGGCCAAGCGACTGGCAAAAACAGGTCAAATGTCACTATGTCTGCATGACAAGTTGTCGAAAATTATACGGTGGGCAATCCAAACTCTGGAAGGATTATGCCGGCGCAAAGGCAGGCGCCTTGTACGGCTTTGGAGGTAAAAGATGTCGAGAGAAAAAGTGATCTTTGATGGAAACGAAGCAGCAGCCTATGTGGCCCATCACCTTAGCGAGGTGATTGCGATTTACCCGATCACGCCTTCGTCGAACATGGGCGAGTGGGCCGATCAGTGGTCATCGGAAGGCAAGACGAACATCTGGGGCACGGTGCCGCTGGTGGTCGAGATGCAAAGCGAGGGCGGTGCCGCCGGCGCCGTGCATGGCGCGCTGCAGACCGGCTCGCTGAGCACGACCTTCACCGCCAGTCAGGGCCTGTTGCTCATGATCCCCAACATGTTCAAGATCGCGGGCGAACTGACCCCGACGGTGTTTCACGTGTCGGCGCGCTCGCTGGCTGTGCACGCGCTTTCGATCTTTGGCGATCACAGCGACGTGATGGCAACCCGCTCGACGGGATGGGCGCTCTTGTGCTCTAACTCGGTGCAGGAAGTGATGGACCTGGCACTCATCGCGCACACAGCCACGCTCAAAGCGCGCGTGCCATTCCTGCACTTTTTTGACGGCTTTCGCACCTCGCACGAGTTGATGAAGATCGAGCTGCTGAGCGAAGATGACTTGCGCGCGATGATTGACGAAGAATGGGTTCGCGCGCATCGCGCCCGCGCGCTCTCGCCCGATCACCCGGTCATGCGCGGCACAGCGCAGAACCCCGATGTGTATTTCCAGGGACGCGAGACCGTCAACCCGTTCTACCTGGCGACGCCCGGCATTGTTCAGGAGACGATGGACCAGTTTGCGCGCATCGTCGGGCGGCAGTATCATCTGTTCGATTACGTCGGCGCGCCGGATGCCGAGCGTGTGATCGTCATGATGGGCTCTGGCGCCGAAGTCGCGCAAGAAGCGATCGAGTACCTGAATGCGCACGGGGAAAAGGTCGGCTTGATCAAGGTTCACCTGTATCGTCCGTTCTCTGCACAGCATTTTGCCAGGTCATTGCCTGCAACGGTTAAAAAGATCGCCGTGCTTGACCGCTCCAAGGAACCCGGTGCGACGGGCGAGCCGTTATACATGGACGTGGTCACGGCCATCAACGAAGCACTGACCGAGGGCCTGGCGCCCTTCGCCTCCGCCCCGCGCATCGTCGGTGGACGTTACGGCCTCTCGTCCAAAGAATTCACTCCGGCGATGGCCAAGGGCGTCCTGGACGAGCTACTCAAGAAGCAGCCCAAGAATCACTTTACCATCGGTATCCACGACGACGTGACGCACAGCAGCCTGGAATACGATCCGAGCTTTTCGACCGAGAGCCGGGATGTGGTGCGCGCGATGTTTTACGGTCTGGGCGCCGATGGCACGGTGGGCGCGAATCACAACTCGATCCGCATCATCGGCGAAGACACCGACAATTACGCGCAGGGCTATTTCGTTTACGATTCCAAGAAATCGGGCACGATGACAACCTCGCACCTGCGCTTTGGCCCGCGCAAGATTCACTCGTCATATCTCATCCGCTCGGCCAACTTTGTCGCCTGCCACCAATTCTCGTTCCTCGAACGGTTCGATGTGCTCCGCGCCGCTGAACCGGGCGCGGTGTTCCTGCTCAACAGCATCTATGGCCCGGACGAGGTGTGGGATCATCTGCCGCGCACGGTGCAAAAGCAGATGATCGAGAAAAAGCTCAAGTTCTATGTCATTGATGGCTACGCCGTCGCCAAAGAAACCGGCATGGGCCAGCGCATCAACACGATCATGCAGACATGCTTTTTCGCCATCAGCGGCGTCCTGCCGCGCGATGAGGCCATCGCTGCGATCAAGCGTTCCATCGAAAAGACCTACGGCAGGCGCGGCGAGGCAATCGTCCAAAAGAACTTTGCTGCTGTGGACGCGGCGCTCGCGCATCTCCACGAGGTCAAGGTACCCAACCAGGTGACCAGCACGTTTGACTTGCGTCCCGTCGTCCCGCCCGAAGCGCCCGAGTTCGTCCAACAAGTCACGGCGGAAATCATTGCAGGCCGCGGCGATGAACTGCCGGTCAGCAAGATGCCCGTGGATGGAACGTTCCCAACCGCCACCACCCAATGGGAAAAGCGCAATATCGCTCTAGAGATCCCGGCCTGGGACGAAAAAACGTGCATCCAGTGCGGCAAGTGCGTGCTGGTCTGCCCACACGCAGTCATCCGCGCCAAAGTCTATGACCCGGCGCTGCTCAAGGATGCGCCGCCGACCTTTAAGCACACGACTGCTCGCTGGAAAGAATTTTCGCACCTGGCCTATACGCTCCAGGTCGCGCCAGAAGACTGCACCGGCTGCACGCTGTGCGTCCAGGTCTGCCCGGCCAAGAACAAGAGCGAGGCGCGGCTCAAAGCGATCAACATGGTGCCCCAGCCGCCCATCCGCCAGGCCGAAGCCGAAAACTGGAAATTCTTTCTGTCCTTGCCCGACATGGATCGTCGGCAGCTCAGCCCCTCGGTCAAAGACGCGCAATTGCTCCGACCGCTGTTTGAATTTTCGGGCGCGTGCGGCGGCTGCGGCGAGACGCCCTACGTCAAGCTCGTCTCGCAACTGTTCGGCGACCGCGCTATCATCGCCAATGCGACGGGCTGCTCTTCGATCTATGGCGGCAACCTGCCGACGACGCCGTGGTGTGTGGACGCTCACGGGCGTGGCCCGGCCTGGTCGAACTCGCTCTTTGAGGACAATGCCGAGTTCGGGCTGGGCTTTCGCCTGACGCTCGATAAGCAGCTCGAATACGCGCGCGAGCTGCTCCCACAGTTCAAGGATGTTCTCGGCCAAGAATTGGTGAACGGGCTGCTCAACGCCGATCAATCCACCGAGGCAGGCATCCATGAACAGCGTGAGCGCGTCCAGGCGCTCAAGTCCAGGCTGCAAGGCCTGGATACGCCCCGCGCGCGCGACCTGCTCAGCATCGCGGATGTGTTTGTCCGCAAGAGCGTGTGGATCATGGGTGGCGACGGCTGGGCATACGACATTGGTTACGGTGGCCTCGATCACGTGCTCGCTTCGGGCCGCAACGTCAACCTGTTGGTGCTCGACACCGAAGTCTACAGCAACACCGGCGGGCAGATGTCCAAGTCCACGCCGCGCGGCGCGGTCGCTCGCTTTGCCGCAGGCGGCAAGCCGCTGGCTAAAAAAGACCTGGCCCTGCTGGCGATCACCTATGGCAATATCTATGTCGCCAAAGTCGCCATGGGCGCGAACGACGCGCAGACGATCAAGGCGTTTGTCGAGGCCGAAGCGTACAACGGGCCTTCGCTCATCATCGCCTACAGCCATTGTATCTCACACGGCATTGACATGGCGTTGGGGATGGAGCAGCAAAAGCTCGCCGTCCAGTCCGGGCATTGGCCGCTCTTCCGGTACAATCCCGCGCTGGTGGCCGAAGGCAAGCCACCGTTCCAGCTCGACTCCAAAGCGCCTTCGATTTCGCTCGACAAATACATCTACAACGAGACACGCTACAAGATGCTCGTCCAAAGCAATGAAGAAGCGGCCGAGCGCCTGCTCAAGCTGGCGCAGCAGGATGTCAAGAATCGCTGGCGATGGTACGAGCAGCTTGCCGCGATGCAGTTCAATGGGAATTCGTGAAACGTGATGCGTGACGCGCGATGGGTTTACCTGTTGCGTGTCACGCATCGCATCAGGGGAGGAACGCAAAATGGATCTCTCGACCAGTTATCTCGGCCTCAAGCTCAAGAACCCGGTGGTCCCTTCGTCTTCGCCGTTGATGAAAAAGGTAGACCACATCAAGCGCATGGAAGACGCGGGCGCGTCCGCTGTTGTGCTGCACTCGCTCTTTGAAGAAGAGATCCGGCAGGCCAGCCAGGAATTCGATCATTATTTGAACTATGGCACCTATAGCTTTTGGGAAGCGCTGTCGTATTTTCCTGAGGTGGCCCTCCGCATTGGCCCGGACACCTACCTGGAGCATATCCGCAAGGTCAAGGCGGCGGTGAGCATCCCAGTCATTGGCAGCCTCAACGGCGTCTCGACCGGCGGCTGGGTGGATTACGCCAAAAAGATCCAGGACGCGGGCGCGGATGCGCTGGAACTCAACATGTACTATGTCGCGTCCGATCCGACGCAGACGAGCGCGGACGTGGAGCAGATGTATCTCAACCTGGCGCGCGAGATCAAGTCGAACCTGCGCATCCCGTTGGCAGTCAAGATCGGCCACCACTTTTCCGCGTTCGCCAACATGGCCTACAAGTTCGATCAGGCGGGAGTGGATGGGTTGGTGATGTTCAATCGCTTTTATCAGCCCGACTTTGACTTGGAAAACCTGGAAGTCTTGTCGGACCTGAACCTGAGCAGTTCGTACGAATTGCGGCTGCGATTGCGCTGGGTCGGGATCCTGTATGGGCGCATCAAGGCCGACATGGCCGTGACCGGTGGGGTGCACACCGCACAAGACGTGCTCAAGGTGATGATGGCGGGCGCGAGCGTCGCCATGCTGACTTCGGCGCTTTTGCAGCATGGCACCGCTCACATCAAAACCATCCTGGCCGATCTGACGCAGTGGATGGAAGAGCACGAATACGAATCCATCCAGCAGATGCGCGGCAGCATGAGCGCCAAGGCCGTCGCACAGCCGGTCGCGTTCGAGCGCGCGAATTACATGCGCGTGCTGCGGTCGTACGAACCCAAGGTGATCTGAGAGGCACATATAACGCAGCAGCACAATAGACGCCAAACGGCAAAACAAGGGTTAGCGATACATACGGGCCAGTGCCATCGCGCACTGGCCCAACACTTGCGCCGACCACGAATTTTCCGAGTTCACCCCCGCTATGCCAAGATAGGCAAAGCAAGCTATAATACAGGCCATGGGACACCCGGCAGTGTTGCAGCAAGGAGGTGCCTGTAGGACTGCAAGAATTGGAATCGCAACTATTGGCCCTGTCAGAGGCGGAAAAGGCTCAAATCCTCCAAGTCTTGTCCCAAGACTTGACTCACGCCTGGCCCGGCATCGAGAAAATACCCGGCGTCGCCGGGGGAGAGGCGTGTATCGTTCGCACACGCATCCCGGTGTGGGTGTTGGTGGGCTACCGGCGTTTAGGGTGGAACGAAGCGCGCATCTTGGAGAATTATCCCACCTTGCGCGCGGCTGATCTGGTCAACGCCTGGGCCTATGCGGACGCGCACCCTGAGGAAATCGAGCGCGCCATCCAGATGAACACAGAGGCTTGAGCGTGGCTCGTCTGTACGCCAACGAGAATTTTCCACGCCAGGTCGTGGAGGCCCTGCGCGCTTTGGGTCATGATGTCTTGACTGCAGCAGAGGCCGGGAACGCGAACCAAAGCATCCCTGATGACCAGGTCTTGGCTTTTGCCACAACGCATGAGCGAGCTGTCCCGACGCTGAACCGACATGACTTTTCGTCTGCACAAACAGCACCCCGGCCACTGTGGCATCATTGTTGGCGCGCAAGACGCGGACACCCAAGGGCAGGCTGTCCGTATTCACGAAGCGATCACGCGAATTGAGACATTGGCGGGCCACTTGATTCGTATCAATCGCCCGTGGCAATGATGCGGCCCGGCACGTCAGTCTGCTATAGATGTTCAGAACAAGATGCGTGGTAGAGGCAGGCCTTGCGCCTGCCCTGTGGGCGACCGCAAGGGTCGCCCCTACGCTGGGCGACCACAAGGGGCGCCCCTACCCCAAAACAGAACACGACGGTCTGCACAGCCTTGATCCGCAGGTCAAGGCTGTTTTGTTTTCCCATGAACTGCCGCCACGCGCGAGGCTTGCTCCAGCCTTGCAGTTATGGTACACTCGCGCCCAACATACCAGGAGGACAAGATGACCACACTCCAAGTGGGCGACCTCGCGCCCGACTTTACGCTCCCAGCCACCCATCAAGATTCGATCACGCTCAGCCACTATCGAGGACAGAAAAACGTCGTGCTGGCCTTTTATCCTTTCGATTGGAGTCCCGTCTGCAGCTTGCAGCTTCCCGGGCTGCAAGAAAATCTCCCCCAGTTCAAGGCCTTGAACGCAGAGGTCATGGGCATCAGCGTGGATAGCCGCCACAGCCACAAAGCCTTTGCCGAACACTTGGGCCTGAAATTTCCGTTGCTGTCCGATTTCGATAAAAAGGTGTGTCAGGCGTATGGCGTCTTGCGCGAGGGCGGCTTTGCCGAACGCGCGCTGTTTGTCATTGACAAGCAGAGCATCATCTGCTACGCTCACGTTTATCCCATCGGTGAGGTCCCCAGCAGCCAGCCGGTGCTCCATGTGCTCGAACAACTAGAGCGGTGACCATGGACGCCATGTCACCGCTGGCCATTGACCCCTCCGCCAGGTGCGGTTGGCCGACTGTGATCGTCAGAGGTAGCCTATGCTTACCCTCATTGAGCGAATTCTATTTGTCGTTGCTGTAATCCTTTCTGGTTACGCAGCCTTTCGCGTCGCGCAGCGAATCGTCCGTATCGTCCGGCGAGGCCACGGCGGCATCGGCACGAACGAGATCGCTCGCCGCCTGATCAATACGGCCGTTGTTTTTGTCACACAAAGGACCACCCTCAAGCGAAGGCCGCTGGCCAGCATCGCGCACCTGCTCATCGTATGGGGTTTTATTTATTTCCTGGTTGCTAACCTGGCCGACGTGCTCCAGGCCATGATTCCCGGCTATGTCTTTCTGGGCACTGGGACGGCAGGCACGTTGTTTCGCTATGGGGCGGAACTGATCGGCATCGGCGTGCTGCTCAGCGTCCTTGTGCTCATGGCGCGCCGCTGGATCATCGGCCACAAGGTGTTTGGCTTTCGGAGCAACACGTTGATCCATCCGCGTGCTATCGCGGGCATCCGGCGCGACTCGTTCATCGTCAGCCTGTTCATCCTGATCCACGTCAGCGCGCATGGGTTGGGCGCCACCATTATCTCGTATCGTCATACATATGCCTGCGGATTTATCGCCACGCTGTTGTGCGGGATATGGAGTGGCGTTCCGGCCCCAGTCGTGGATGTGCTGGAACACGTTTCCTTCTGGCTCTCAATCGGCAGCATCTTGGGGCTGGCGCCGTATTTCCTCTACTCCAAACACATTCACATCTTTATGGCCCCGCTCAATTTCCTGCTCAAGCCCGATCGCCGCTCTATCGGTGCGCTGGAAAAGATTGACATGATGGACGAGAACCTCGCCCAGTTCGGCGCGTCCAGGCTCGAGCACCTCTCGCAGGCCCAATTGATGGACGCTTTTGCGTGCATCATGTGCAATCGCTGTCAGGATGCCTGCCCGGCCTATGCGACGGGCAAGTCACTTTCCCCGGCGGCGCTAGAGATCAATAAACGCTATCACCTCAACGAAGAAGGCGCGCTACTCGCTGCCGGGCAAGACTCGCAAGTCAGCCTGCTCGAATTTGCGATCAGCCAGGAAGCGGTGTGGGCCTGCACGGCCTGCGGCGCGTGCGTTGAAACCTGCCCGGTCAACAACGAGCCGATGCGCGATATTTTGGACATCCGCCGCAGCCTGGTGCTGATGGACAACAGCTTTCCCGCGCAACTTCAGCAGGCTTTCAAAGGCATGGAGCGGCTCGGCAATCCCTGGAACCTTGCACCTGAATCGCGCCTGGACTGGGCGCAGGGCCTCGATGTGCCGACCATCGAACAAAACCCCCACCCTGATATTCTATGGTGGGTGGGCTGCGCGCCCGCGACCGATCCACGTGCACAAAAGACCGCGCGCGATTTTGCCAAAATTCTGAACGCAGCGGGCGTCAACTTTGCGGTGTTGGGCAAGCTCGAACGCTGTACAGGCGATTCGGCGCGTCGAGCGGGCAACGAGGCATTGTTCTTTGAACTGGCGACGGCCAACGTCGAGACGCTGAATGAGATCAAGCCCAAACGCATCGTCACGACCTGTCCCCACTGCCTGCACACGCTCAAAAACGAGTACCCCGACTATGGCGGCCACTATGACGTGATTCATCACACGCAACTGATCGAAGAACTCTATGCGGCGGGCAAGCTCAAAAGCAACCCGGCGCTCACTTCCGATGTCGCCTTCCACGATCCCTGTTACCTGGGTCGGCACAATCAAGTCTACGATGCGCCGCGCAACGCGCTGATCTACTCTGGTCACGCGGTGACCGAGCTGTCGCGCCATCGCAACAACTCGTTCTGCTGCGGCGCGGGCGGCGCGCAGATGTGGAAAGAAGAAGAACACGGTCAGGAGCGCGTGAGCGAAAATCGCTTCCGTGAAGCGCAAGCGACGGGCAAAGAGATGCTGGCCGTCGGCTGTCCTTTCTGCATGATCATGCTCACCGATGCAGCCAAATCGGCGAATAGCAATATGCAAGTCAAGGATGTCGCAGAGATCGTCGCCGCTCAATTATCAGTTGCCACTTGATCATTGACAATTGATAATTGAATAGTCCCTTTGGACTATTTTTACTGACCGTCGGTCACCAAACGGGGCTATAGACATTCCTCGCCCCTTCCCGTACAATCAAAGCTGCAAGCGACGATAACCCACTTTGAGGCCACTCGTGGCAACTTTGTCTCCAGTCCCCGCAATCCGTGTGAGCATCCGGCCACACCCCGCGAAGGACACGGCTCTTCCGAGGGAACGTTGCCTTATCCATCACCGCCCCCTGCTGATGAAAAATAAGGTCGTGGGCCAATATCCAGCCTGGGAAGAGTCAAATAAACTTGCAATAGGATCGGCGTCGGTCTTGGCCCTGTCTGGTCACGATAAGGAGATGGACTGATGGGAGATAAGCCAGCCGCATTGGTGATCGGCGCAGGCATCGCAGGCATCCAGGCCGCGCTCGATATTGCCGATGCGGGCTTTCCCGTTTACCTGGTCGAGCGCGAACCGTTCATCGGCGGGCGCATGGCCCAACTCGACAAGACATTCCCCACGCTCGATTGCTCCGCCTGCATCCTCACGCCCAAAACTGTGAGCGCGGGCCAGCACCCGCTGATCCATCTGATGACCTACTCTGAAGTCATCTCCGTCGAGGGGGAGGCAGGCGCGTTCCACGTCACGGTCAAGAAAAAGCCGCGCTATGTGGACGAGGACAAATGCCGCGGCTGCGGTCTGTGCGCTGAAGCCTGCCGTATGACGGGTCGAATCCCCAATACCTTCAATCAGGGGCTTGGCAAGCGCGCGGCGATCTATGTTGCGTTTCCGCAAGCGGTTCCCCTCGTTTATACGGTTGACCCGCAAGCCTGTCTCTTTCTCACGCGCGGCGTGTGCGGCAAAACGTTCAAGTGCAAGGACGCTTGCACGAGTGGCGCGATCAACTTTGACCAGAAAGAAGAACTGATCGAGCTGGCTGTGAGCACGATCATCGTTGCCACCGGTTTCGACCTGATGGACCCGCGCCTCAAGCCCGAGTTCGGTTACGGCGTGTATCCCCACGTGATGACCGGCCTCGAGTTCGAGCGGATGTCGTCCGCCTCCGGGCCGACCGCGGGCGAGATCACGGTCAACGGCAAAAAGCCCCAAGATGTGGTGTTCATTCACTGCGTCGGCTCGCGCGATCCGCACACGGGCGTGCCGTACTGTTCGCGCATCTGCTGCATGTACACGGCCAAGCACGCGCACCTGGTGCGGGACAAGCTGCCCGAGGCCCACATCACCGCATTTTACATGGACGTGCGTGCGTTCGGCAAAGGCTATGAGGAATTTTACGACCGCGTCAAGCACGAGCGCGTGCTGTATCGGCGCGGCGAGCCTTCCGAAGTGTACAAGCGCGGCGACCGGGTCGTTGTGCGCGCCGAAGACACATTGCTGCGCAAGTCGGTCGAAGTCGAAGCGGACCTGGTGGTGCTGGCGACCGCGGTGGTGCCTCGCAGCGACATGGCACACATGGCGCAATTGCTTGGCATCGAACGTTCGCCAGACGGATTTTTCCAGGAAGCGCATCCCAAGTTCAGGCCGGTGGACAGCACCCGGCCGGGGATTTTCCTGGCAGGTTGTTGCCAGGGGCCAAAGGATATTCCCGACGCAGTGGCTCAAGCCAAAGGCGCGGCTGCTTCGGCGCTGGTGACACTAGCCCAAGTCGCCCAGCTTTAGCTCGTTGCCACACGATCGCCAAATTGAGGTATGATAACGGGCAGTGATCGCAAAGGTCAAGCGAGGATAGGAGGCAGAGATGAGCACGGAGCATTTGGGCCAACGCCCCAGCTACGTCATTGGAGCAGACGGTCGAGCTACAGCGGTTCTGGTGGACATTAAAGTATGGCGAGCGATGATTGAACGACTGGAAAACACAGAAGACCGCCAGATTCTGCAGGCAGCAAAGGCAGACCTGGATGCGCTGGCACAAGGTCAACGACCAGCTGGATGGAAATCCTGGGAGGAATTTGAGGCCGAACTAGATACATTGGAGACGGCAGGTGAATTATCGGCTTGAGGTTTCGCCGCAAGCCCAGGCCGAGATCAAACGGCTGCCAGGGCATGTCCGTCAGCGAGTGCGACGGGTCATTCAATCCTTTGCAAATGATCCCAGACCGCCGCACAGCAAGACACTGGATTTTCCTCTGCCTGCCGCCGAGCCTCGACGATACAGCCTTGGGTGTTGGCGCATCGTGTATGTGATCTCTGAGACCGATGTTCGATGGATAGCTGTGGTTGCCGTGCGCAAGCGACCGCCGTATGACTATGCCGATCTAGCTGATCTTTTCGCAGATTTGACACGCTAAGCGCGTGTGACCCTGCCAGATGGGGGGCAGATATGCAAATAGACACTCAAGAACTGGTCGAACGATTGGGCCTCTATGGCTGTATCCAGTGTGGCAAGTGCGCGGGGGGGTGCCCGGTCTCGATCAAGACCACGCTCGATGTGCGCTTTTTGATTTACGAGACGCTGCTCGGCGCGCTGCCTGACCCGACACACATGGAAGAGTTGTGGGATTGCACGAGCTGCTTTACCTGCGTCGAGCGCTGTCCCAAGGACGTCAAACCGGCAGAATTGATCATCGGCCTGCGCGGCCTGCTGGTCGAAAGTGGAGCGATTCCGAAAACGGTGACGGATGCGCTGCAAGGCATCTTTCGGCAAGGTAATCCGCTCGGCTTTGCGCGCGAGCAGCGCGCCGATTGGGCCAAGGACCTGAACCTCAAGCCCGCGCAAGAAGGCTGTGAGCTGCTCTATTTCGTCGGCTGCACGCCGTCTTATGACCTGCGCCTCCAGCCCGTGGCCAAGGCCCTCGCCAGGGCCTTTCAACAGGCTGAACTCGACTTTGGCATCCTCGGCACCGACGAGACCTGCTGCGGCAACGAGGTGCGCCGCGTGGGCGAACAAGGTTTGTTCGAAATGCTGGTCGAAGAAGGCAAGCCGCTCCTCGAAAGCACCGGCGCCAGGCGCATAGTGACGACCTCGCCGCACTGCATGAACACGTTCAAAAAAGAGTACAGTCTCAACGACATTCAGGTATTCCACTATTCTCAGATCGTGGCGGGCTTGATTGACCAGGGCAAGATCAAGTTCTCTGGCAAAGTGGAAAAGCGAGTGACCTATCACGACCCGTGTTTCCTGGGCAAGCAGAATCACATCTTTGACGAGCCGCGCGCGATCCTGCAAGCCATTCCCGGCGTCAAGCTGGTCGAGATGGACCGCGTCCGTGAGCGCAGCCTGTGCTGCGAAGGCGGCGGCGGGCGGATGTGGGTCGAAGGGACGAACATGGAAGAGCGGCTGGCCTTCCAGCGGGTTCAAGAAGCCGTCGAAACCGGCGCCGAGGTGCTGGCCGTTGCGTGCCCCTTCTGCTTGCTGACGCTCGAAGATGCGGTCAAGGTCAAGGGGCTGGAAGACAAGCTGCGCGTGATGGACATCATGGAGCTGGTGAATATGGCGTTATGACCTGGCCACAGAAGCGGGGCGTGCTCGATGAAGCAGGTGACACTGGTGACACGAAAGGTTCCTCTCGTTACCTGGTCATCGCCGTCGTGATGATTAACAATCTGCACTGGCGCAGAAAAGCAGTGCTTCGCGCTATACGGAGGATGAACAAACGGTCACTCCCCGAGTTGAAGGCCAAGCGTACACCAGGCAAGGTGATGATTCACTTGTTGGAGGATGTAGCAGCACTTGATATCGAAATTGCCGCCGTGATCCTGGACAAGCAGAAGGCCAAACGACCAGATGATTCCGAGGACTGGTATCGGCAAGTATGCGCCAGAGTGGTGCGGCGTTGCCTGGAAAAGTATCCTCATTTTTCATTGATCGCGGACAAGCGATATACCAACCAGCGATTGCGGGATCGGCTGGTCATGGCAATACTTGAGAGCACTCCTTACTCACCTGGCGATATGGTATGGGAGTATGCTGATTCTGAGCGCGAGAAAGCAGTACCCGCCGTGGACGCTGTAGCGTGGGCTATCTTTCAAAAATATGAGCGTGGGGATGAGACATTTTATCGAATCATCCAGGACAAGATCATTGTAGAAGAAGTGCTCGAAGGGTAAAAAAAGAACTGGCTCACCTGGTGGCCGATTCTCACCGTTCAAAGACGGAGTAAGACGGACTTGCATCCGACTAGCTGCTCCAGGTCTTGTGAGTCCAGTTCGATTACCATTATACGGAAGGAACGCTTGCCTGTCAAGGGGGATTTATGGGACAACCCCGTATCGGCGTGTACATCTGTCATTGTGGATTCAACATCGCGGCGACGGTGGATGTGGAAGCGGTGGTCGAGTTCGCGCGGCAATTGCCGGGCGTCGCCATCGCGCGAAATTACATGTACATGTGCTCCGAACCCGGGCAGAACCTGATCAAGCAAGACGCGGCCGAGCATGGCCTCCAGCGCGTGGTCGTGGCGTCGTGCTCGCCGCGCATGCACGAGCCGACCTTTCGTAAGGCCGCGCAGGCAGGCGGCGTCAACTTTGGCCGCGTCGAGATGGCCAATATCCGCGAACAGTGTTCGTGGGTGCACAAGGACCGCCAAGAGGCCACAGAAAAAGCCAAAGCGTTAGTTGCGTCTGTCGTCGCCAAGGCTGCCTATCTGGAACCGCTGGAAGAGCGCGAGGTCGGCGTCACGCCGGGCGTCGTGGTGATCGGCGGTGGCGTGGCGGGCCTGGTCGCCGCGCTTGACGTAGCCGATGCGGGCTATCCTACCTATCTGGTCGAAAAAAGCGATCACCTGGGCGGGCGCGTGGCGGATCTCTATCGCATGTTTCCCGATCTGGAGCCGGTCTCGGCGAGGCTGCCGCAGTTGATCGAGCGCGTGCAGACACATCCCCACATCACCGTGTTTCTCAACTCGCGCGTCGAAAACGTTGAAGGCTACATCGGGAATTTTCAGGTCCAAATCAAACCTGGCCCAGGCTCCCAGCCCTCGCCCGGCTCACCGCTCAAGGTTGGCGCGATCATCGTCGCCACCGGCTACAACGTCTTTGACCCGCAGCGCAAGCCCGAATTCGGCTATGGACACTATCCGCAGGTCATCACGACGTTGGAGATGGAAAAGCGGCTGGCCGAGGGCGACTTGACGATCAACGGTAAGACGCCCAAGGAGATTGTGTTCATCAAGTGCGTCGGCTCGCGCGACGTGCAACTGGGCAATCCGTATTGCTCGCGCGTGTGCTGCATGGTCAGCGCCAAGCAAGCGCGACTACTCAAGGAGCAACTGCCCGATGCGCGCGTGACCGTGTTTTACATGGATGTACGCACATTTGGCAAACGCGGCGAAGAGTTTTGGGATGAAGCGCGCAAGTCGGGTGTCCTTTATCGGCGCGGCAACGTCGCCGAGATTTACCGCAAGGGCGATCGAGTTGCCGTGCGCGTCGAAGATACATTCCTGCGCCGTGTGATCGAGCACGAGGCCGATCTCGTCGTGCTGGCCGTCGGCATGGAGCCTCGCGAAGACACCGGCCAAGTAGCCTCGCTGCTCAAGCTCGCCCGCTCCTCGGACGGTTTTTTCCTCGAAGCGCATCCCAAGTTGCGCCCGGTGGATACTTCGATGGACGGCGTCTTTTTGGCGGGCGCGTGTCAAGGCCCCAAGGACATCCCGGACACGATCGCGCAGGCCAAAGCATCTGCCTCATCTGCGCTCATCCCGCTGATCCGGGGCACGGTGCCGGTCGAATCGGCGACGGCGGTGGTAGATGCGGACCTGTGCGCGGGATGTGGCATGTGCGCGGACGTGTGCCCATTTGGCGCGCCTGCGGTGGATCCGTTGTGGGACGTCTCAGTGGTCAACGCGGTGCTGTGCAAGGGCTGCGGCACGTGCGCGGCGATCTGCCCCTCCAAGGCGATCCGCCTCCAGCACTTTACACCGGAACAAATCCTCGCGCAGGTGGATGCGCTCGTATGGTAGAGCGGCGGAACCCGGTTCCGCCGCTAACCTTTGGAGCAAAAATCGCGCACGACCTCATCAAGCACCTGCACGCCAAAGCCGAGCGCGTTGACTGACACGCGCTCGTCGTGGCCGTGAATCAATTCCCCGAACGATTCCCCGGCTTCCAGCTTGAGTGGCGAAAAGCCATAGCATTTGATCCCCAATTGAACAGCGAACTTGGCATCCGTCGCGCCGGGAAGCATATACGGCAAGACAACCGCGCCCGGGTCATGTCGCTCCAGGCCTGCCGCCATCGCTGCAAACAGCGGCGTGTCCACCGGCGCTTCGAGCGGATCACCATATTCGATTACCTGGAGGTCCACCTCTGGCTCAAGCAGCGGTCGCAGCTCGGCCAAAAAGCTCTGCTGGTCAAAGCCAGGCAACAGGCGTCCGTCTAACACCGCTTCGGCCGTTGAAGGGATCACGTTGGGCGCGCTGCCGCCGCTCAGTTGAGTGGGCGTCACCGTGTTGCGCAGCATCGCGATCAGCGTGTGCGCGAGATTCTGTTCGCGAGCCACCAGCCGACCCACCGCCCAATCGTGCGTGACCGGATGAAGCAGAGCGCGCAACATCAATCCCTGTCCGCCGCCCATCACCCCGGCCAGGCCGCGCACATAGTGGGCTGCCGTCGGCGTGACGTGCAGCGGCCAGCGGGCGCGCGCGATGCGATCCACCGCGCGAGCCAGGCGAATAGCCGCATTGTCGCCGTGCGGGATCGCGCCGTGTCCTGGCTTGCCGCGCACCGTGAGCCTGATCCAACATACGCCCTTTTCCGCGACCTGGCAAGGATAGACGCGCCGATCTCGCACCGTCATGCTATAGCCGCCAAACTCCGAAAGTCCCCATTCGGCGCGGATCAAATCGGGATGTTCACGGACGAGCCAGCTCAGGCCATATTTGGCCTCGTATTCCTCGTCTGCCGTAGCCGCGAAAATCACATCGCGCTTGAGTTGCGCTTTTTGACGCGCGAGCATCAGCATAGTCATCAATTCCATCGTGACCATGCCCTTCATATCGAGCGTGCCCCGGCCCCACACCCGGCCGTCAGCCAAGTCGCCGCTGAACGGCGGATGTGTCCAATGTTCCGGCTCGGCGGGCACGACGTCGGTGTGTCCAAAGAGCAACAGCGGCGCCAGGCTGCCATCCCCCTTGAAGCGCGCGACGAGGTTGCCGCGCCCTGGCGCGGCTTCCAGGATCAGCGGTTCGTATCCCTCAGCACGCAAGACGCGATCCAGATATTGCACGGCGGCGGTTTCGTTCCCGGGCGGATTGGTCGTGTTGATGCGGACGAGGTTTTGCAGGTGGCGCACTGCCTCGTCTCGCACCGCCTCCCAGCCAAGTTCCATGTCTGCCTCCGGGTCATGCCACAGAAAAAACAGGCAGCGTTCAGGCTGCCTGTGGGACTCGCGTTTGATCGGCTCAATGGGACTTTCAGTGGCTCAACTTGTTGGAGATTGAGGATCTGTGTGACCCAGCACTTGTGTCGCCACAGCGCGGACATCGGACAGTTTGACCGGCTTGTCGAGGATGTGCTGGATGGAAACGCGCGCAGCTTGCTCGCGCAGTTCATCGCTGCTGTAGGCGGTGACCAGGACGATGACGGTTTGGGGATACAATTCCCGGACACGAGCTGCCAGCGTCAAGCCATCTGTACCGGGCATCTTGTAATCGGTGATGAGCAAGTCAAAGGGCTTTTGCTCAAAAAGCTGCAGCGCCTGCTCGCCGCTGGTCGCGATGGCAATCTCGCAGTTGGGCAGGCGTTCCAGGCCCGCCTCAAGCGTCAACGCGACATTCTCCTCGTCGTCCACGACCAGGATGCGGCGCAGCGCACGAGCTAATTCCGCCGTGGGGTGGAACGAGGCTTGCGCTTCCAGCACGGGCAATCGCATGATGAACCGGCTGCCTTTGCCGACCTGGCTTTCGACCATGATGCAGCCGTGGTGTGCTTGCAAGACTGACTTGACAACCGTCAGGCCCAAGCCGATGCCTCCATATCGGCGCGTGGTCGAGCCATCTACCTGGTAAAAGCCGTTAAACAAATGGGCCAACTTATCCTCCTCGATGCCGATGCCGCTATCTTGCACCGAGCAACACACCCATCCCGGCTCGGCATAAACCCGCACCTGGATATGTCCTCCGGCGGGCGTGAATTTGATCGCATTTTCGATGAGGCACTCGATTGCCTCACGTAATTGATGTGCATTGCCCTTAATCAGCGGCAAGTCTGGCTCCAGATGCGCTTCAAGCTTCAGACCGGCCCGCGCCGCGTCCGGTCGTCTTTCCTGAATCACCTCTGTCGCCACATCGGTCAGGGCAATCGGAAGTATGACATCAGAATTTGCCTGAACCGACATCAGAACACCAATGCGCTCGACCAACGACCGCAGTTCATAGGCGCGGTTGACGATGACAAACAGTGCCTTTTGCTGATCCGGCGCCAACTCGCCTAGCCCACCATCACGCAGCAACTCGGCATAACCTTGCACAATCGCAAGGGGTGTGCGCAGTTCGTGCTCAACGTTTCGGATGAACGTGACGCGCAAATCGTCGGTCTGCAACGATAACTCGTCTTTGCCACGCAAGGGACGTAATCTGCGTGGCTGGTTCTTATTCATCCTTCTTCCTCCCGCACCGGTCGAGATGGAACAATCTGTGCTTGCGCCGACGCGCCATCGTCAGGCGCGTATTCATGATAAACCAAAATGCCCAGCCATCTATTAGTGTTGTGTGGCAACTCGGTAACAATTCCATTGACAGGCCACGGACACGGCGACTCAGAATCTAGCGGAGACATCTACATCGCCTAACGTATAGCCGACCCCCCGCACTGTGCGGATCAGGTCAGCGTGACTCGCGACGCTGCGAACTTTGCGCCGGATGCGGTGGATGTGATAGCGCAGCGTCTCGCGAGCCTCCCACGGCTCACATTCATAGCCCTGGGCAGCGCGCACCAGCTCGTGAGACGAGACGACACGCGGGAATTCACTGACCAGGTAAGCCAGCAAAGCAAACTCGGTGGGGCTAAGCTCGAGGATGCGCCCGTCCAGTGTGATGACGTGCCGCATCAAGTCCACGATCAGTTTGCCCCGTTTCAGGAACCGCGCCTCGTCTTCCGTCGGATGAAGTGTGACAGGCGGCTCGGCGAGTGTGGGCGGCTGCGCGGCGGATGCGGCAGGGGACGGGGTGCCCAGGTCGGCCAAATGCTGCATCAACTGGCCGAGCAGCTCATGCTGCTGCAATCGCTGTTGGCGCTTGAGCAGCGCCGTGCGGATGCTCTCGCGCAGCTCAACGACCTTGCAGGGTTTGAACAGGTAATCGTGTGCGCCCTGGCGCAGCGCTTCCAGCGCGGTGTCTAACGTGGCGTGACCGGTCAACACGATCACGGCGGTGTTCGGCGAGCGCTCCCGCAACGCCGATAACACGTCCATGCCGCTCATCTTGCCCAGCCGCAAATCCACCAGCGCTACATCAAATTCTTCTGAGGCGATGCACTCGAGCGCCGCCTCGCCACTGGCGACGGCCACGGCCCGATGCCCATCGCGAATCAACATTTCTTCCAAAAACGCGCGAACGCCTGGTTCGTCGTCTACCACCAAGATGTTGGTAGGGGTGGTCATGGTTGGCCTCCGAATGTCGTGCGGCTTGGGTATGAATCAGCTCTCACTGACCGACAACCAGATGGTAAACGTTGTCTCCTCATTCGGCCGGCTGATGGCGATGATGCGACTATCGGCACGATTCGGGCAGGGGGATCGGTGATGATAAGTATATCACAACCATCGAGGATTGACACCTGGCCTCGGCATGTCAATCGTAATGATGTCTTGCCAAGAAGCGCGGCGGTATGGTATAATGTTGAGCGTCGGGCGGTTAGCTCAGATGGTTAGAGCACACGGTTGACATCCGTGAGGTCGTAGGTTCGAGCCCTATACCGCCCACTTTTTGTTGCCTCGGTCCGCGTGGTGACCCGATTTTCCTCATCCATACGGACAATGGTTCAGTGGACGGCTAAGCGTGTGACGCTGAACGAACACATGACCATCCTTTTGTTGTAGCCCCTGTCCGCGCAATTGCATCATGAACTCGCGATTCGTTGCCTCTATCAGCACCTCACGCTGGCGGCCACCTTTAACGTGCGTACCTGTGCCATCCAACGTCACCTTGCCGCCATCTTCCGCAATGCAGCAGACTTGCAGGTGCGCCACTTCTTCGCGGCGTAGCCCTGCCACGCGCTGAAGCTGTGCGGGCTGGCCCGTACTGCGGATCGCGCCGGTACAGCTCTGCAATCAACCGGTCGGCATCCTCGGGCGTGTACGGCTGCGGCTTGGGAGCGCTGTGCCGGCCTCGTTCGTCGGCCAGCAGACGCGGCGAATCCGCCGGGCGCCAGCCCATCTGCTCCATGCCGACGTTCAGCTTGCGAATCGCGGCGAGGGCTTGGCTCACACGGTCAGGCGATTGAAACAGGCCGCCTATTCCGCTTCACTCGCGCGAACCAGCCAGCGTGTCTGGTATGGCGACAAACTTGCCCGCGAAAGATCAACTGGCTGCCCGGTAAGCAAGTCAACCCACTGCCGGGTCACATCGAATGGTCTCGGGGCTAACCGAACCCCACGGGGCTGATTGGAAACATTGTGCAAACACAGCACTCGATCATCGCGTAAAACTGCAAACACGGCTTGGTCTACATCCAGCACGCGCATCTCGCCAAACGGATCGAACGCGGGCTGCGCCGCACGCGCGCGCAGCAGTTGCGCGTATCGCGCAAAAACTTTGCACCGCCGCGATGACGCATCCGCGAGGTCACGTTCAAGCGCATCAAGGTCCAGCTTTTCACGATTGATCGCACGATGGTAGCCCATCTGCCGCACACCTTCCGGCCAGCCGCGCGAGCCAAACAGGCTGTGAAAATAAATCCCCGGCACGCCGACCATTGCGAGCATGATAGCCTGCGCGGCGATGAACCGATCCACTTGAACGTCCAGCGACTCGCCCGCGTTCGGATCGTTGAGCGCATCAAAATAGTTGATGTTCAGCTCGTAAGGGCTGGTCGTCCCATCGGGATTGTTCTTGTACGAGATCAGCCCGCCATGGGCGCGCGCGCGTTGAACGAGCGCGTCAATTTCAGCTTCGGCCAGGATGCCCCGCGCAGGATTGAGACCGATGCCATCGTGGGACGCGAGAAAGTTGAAAAACGTCACGCGCTTGGAAGGCAATGTCAGGTTGGCGGCCCAGTGCGAGAGCGCACGCGCGTCGCCTGTGCGAAATGCGTGCAAGACCAACGGCGGCAAGGCAAAGTTGTACACCATTTGCGCTTCGTTTGTACCGTCGCCAAAGTACGAGAGATTGTCTGCATGCGGCACGTTCGTTTCGGTGACGAGCACGACGTGCGGCGCGACTTGATCCAGCACGGCCCGCAGCAATTGAATGATGCGATGCGTCTGCGGCAGGTGCAGGCAGGTCGTGCCCGGCTCTTTCCACAAGAACGCAATTGCGTCGAGGCGAATCAACGCTGCGCCGCGTGCGACGTAGAACAATATCGTCTCAACGATCTCGATCAGCACATCAGGATTGCGATAGTTCAGGTCAATCTGATCCGCGCTGAACGTCGTCCACACGTTTTTGGCGCCGCTGGGCGTCTCGAATTTGGTCAGCAGAGGAAGTGCGCGCGGGCGAATGACGCGGGACACATCCGCGCCATCGGGCACGACGATAAAGTAGTCGCGGTAGCGCGGATCGTCACGCAAGAATGCTTGAAACCACTCGCCCTGCGCGGAAACGTGATTCACCACCGCATCGAACATCAAACAGAAATGCTCTCCAATGCGCGCAATGTCGTCCCAACTGCCGAGCGAGGGATTGACTGCCCGATAGTCCATCACCGCAAAGCCATCGTCGGACGAAAAGGGAAAGAACGGCAAGAGGTGGATGCCGCTGACGACATCGCGCACATGGCGCGCGCAAAAATCGGCCAGCGTCTGCAAGGGCGACGCGCCGGGCGCGCAAACCTGGTCGCCGTAGGTGATGAGGATCGCGTCACGTTCGGTGAGGATGGAGGACAGAGAGCGAACGACGGAGGACAAAAGCTGCGCGTTTTCGATGAGCGATCCGATCCGCGCGAATGTTGCGCGCCCGACCTCGTCGCCGTAGAGCGCGATGAGATGATCGAGGATTTTGTTCACGGCGACCTCTCCGGCGCGCGATCGGCTGCGCCATCAACCCGGTGTATCGCTCTCCACAAGCGCGTCATGGTGCTACAGAGTGTCGCCGCGCGACGCGGTGATTGCCAGATCCACAAACACCGCGCTCGACCAACCAAACACCGAAGCCGCATGCGGCGGCGGATCGCCAGTGTCGGGATGGTAGTATTCGTAGATGTCGTTATGGCGCATCAATAGATCGAGTGTCTTGTCGCGCAATTCGCGCGCCAGATCGTGATAACCACCACGCACAAGCCCTTCAATGAACAGATAATTGATGTTGACCCATGTCGGTCCGCGCCACATCTTGTTCGGATCGCATTTCGGATCGTTGCGCGCGACAGTCGGAATGGGATAGCGCGTCCAAAATTCACTCGCGTTTGTCAAATGCGCGACGAGGCGATCGTTGATGGCGCGGGGCATCCGACCCGTGAGGAGCGGATAGAGATTAAACGGTGTGAGCACGCGGATCGGTTTGTGATCGCGCGTTGCCCAAAAGGCACCTGCTTCCGCGTCCCAAAAGTGGGTGACGATTTTTTGCGCCAGTCGCTCTGCCTGCGCGCGCCACTGCGCTGCGTCGTCTGCCAAATCCAGAATATCCGCAATTTGCGCAAGCGCATCCATCTGCATCACGAGGTATGTGTTCAATTCCGGCGATTCGACCGGCATCCCTTCATCCCACAACGGGCTATCGTCCAATCCCGACGAAAAGCTGTGATTGTATTGCGCGATGCCGTCGCGGTCATCGTCGTTTTTCTCAAACCACCAACGATTCCAGCGACACAACGGTTCATAGATTTCGTCGAGGAAATCGCGGTTGCCGCCTGTGGCATACAACTTGAGCGCCGCCCACCCGATCAGCGGCGGCTTGGTCACATCCGCTTCGCCTTCAAGGCCGGGCAGTTTCCAACGCAAAACGACACCTTCGTCGTGCACCGCGTCCGGGATCATACCGTCCTCACGCTGGTGATCGAGGACGATGCGCAGTTGATTCTCGGCGAGTTTGCGATCCACATGCTGATAGGCAAGCGCGTGAAAAAAGGCATCCCACTGCCACACGCCGATGTAATGGATTGCCGAAGGCATCATGGCTTCGCGCGTGAGATAGAAACGCGGGCTAAGCAAACCCATGCCTAAAATCCACCACGCATAATAGTACTGCTCGGCATAAGCTTCGCTCATGGCGGGTGCGGCGGCAAACCATTTGTGCCAGCGCGTTTCGGCATCGCGCAAAACTTGATCCGCGCGGACGACACTGCGATTAAAGCCGAGGCGCGGTGTGATATTCAACAACAACGCCGATTCCGTCGTCGCGTTCAGGCGCAGGTTCACACGCAGATAGCCGTTCGCGTCGGCGATGATCTCGTTTGAAACGACGCGCGCGTCTGTCGTATAGGCGATATTGCGATGCGTAGTGCGATGTTCGGGATCGCCCTTGAACTCGCCGCCCCGCCGGTCCGCACGTCCCTGCGTGGCATAAACGCGGAACGAAATCCCACTGCTCCCTGCGGGCAATTTGAAATACAGTGTTTCCTCGTCCGCGAACGCAAGCCAATACTCGCCGAGGCGAGTAGCAAAGCAGAGCGCGTGCGGGTACGCGGTGAGCGTAAAATCGAGCGGCGTGCCGTTGGCATCGGTGAACACGAAATCGTCAATTATCGGCGCGCGATGCCGGTAATCGCCTACCTCCTCGACCCATTTGCTCCAGCGTTCAGCAAGCCGGATGTACAATTGCGATGCGCGGCGGAACAAGAGAATGCGCGATCCGCGTTCGCTGAACGGAATGCCGCTGAACGGGATGCGATGATTGTCGGCAGGCGAACGTTGAAAGCGCGGGTCCAGTTGCTCCGGCGCGCTCTCTTCGAGCGTGATGCGATCACGCAGTTGTTGGAGAAAGGGCGAGGCAGGTGTGTATGTCAATTTTCCATCTCCCAACTCAAGTGATTAGGCAGGGAATGAGGGGCTTTTTTTGCGTCATCAGGATCTCAATTCGCCCGGAGGTGGAGATGAATCGGTCGGCGCCGTCATCTCTAGCGCGAGCGCTGCCGACCAGCAAAAATCGGTCGCGCCACAGCCGCTGCCATCGCGCGGATCATAGTACTCGCGAAAACCGCTTTGCTCGATCAACGCGAGCGAGTCATGGATGAGTGCGTCCGCTTGTGCGACGAATCCGTAGCGGCGCAACCCCTCAGCGATGATCCAGTTCATCTGGATCCACACCGGGCCGCACCAATATCGGCGCGGTGAATAGCCGCGCTCGTCTTTTGCCACGCTAGGCAAACGGAACCTGGAATCAACGCCCGGCGCGTACTCGACCGGATTATCGAAATGTTCTGCGACTAGACGCGCGGCTTGCGCCGGCGACGCGAGCCCGGCAAAGAGCGGCGCGAAGGTCACGTTCGCGTTGACGCGAATGGGCGTCCGCGCGCGCACATCGTAATCGAGAAACAGGCCACGCTCGTCGTCCCAGAATCGCGCATTGAACACCTCGCGCGTGCGCACCAGCCAACTGTCAATTTCGCGCATGTCTTGGCCCAACTCTCCCGCCAGCGCGCGCAAATCTTGATCGGCGCGGTGCAGGATCGAACAGAACAGAACATCTTGAACGAGAAATGGCATTTGATCGAGCAGGGTGCGCGGCTCCCAACGCAAACGCCGGCCCAGATCAATCAAATGCACAAAGCGTTCGTAATCCGGCGCCAGCGGGCGCTCGTCCGGCGCGACGTGAACTGTATCGCGTCGTTGGAACGGCGGCAAATCCTTCGGCGTGATACGGTCGAGCGCATCTGCCCACAATGGCGAATTGTCCATCCCCGATTCCCAGGGGTGGATGAGACAGGGCAGGCCAGTGTCATCGGCGTCGCGCGCAGTGTGGAGCCAGCGATGCCACGCGAGGAGGCGGGGAAAGACCTCGCGGAGAAAATCGCACTGCGCGATGTGAGTCGGGCCACTCATCGCGCGGACGACTGTTGCCAGAATCGGCGGCTGGGTGAGACCGGACGATGGGATCGCGCCAGCATGCGGCAAGTTTTCGGTCTGCCAAAAGTCCGGCGGCGGGAAATAATCAGAGGCGCCGGTGGGGTAGATGATATGCGGCACCATTCCATCGCGCCATTGCGCGCGCAACAACGCACGCACTTCAGCCAAGGCGCGCGGCAAATCGAAATGCGCCAGTCCCAGCGCGATGAACGCAGAATCCCAGTTCCACTGATGCGGATACTGCTGCGGCGAGGGCCTGGTAAATTCGCCCCGGTCGTTCAGACGCAGAACGTGTTGCGCCCGTGAAACCAAATCATTCTTATTCATCGGTCAGGCTTTAATCGCCTCGCCGGTCGCCGCGTCCATCCAGCGGATTTTTTCAGGATCGAAGTGCAGCCACACATCGTCATCCGGCGCAACGCGCTGATCGGGCGCGACGCTCACTTTGGAAACCTCCGAGCCGATTTGCATCGTCAGCAATTTGTGCGAGCCGAGCGGTTCGACGACGAGGACGCGCGCGCGGATCGTGTTGGCCTGTTGCGCGGATGCCAGCACGAGATTTTCGGGACGGATGCCAAGCAAAATCGGCTGACCATTTTTCGCCGACAGCCGGGGCGCAAGCGCGGGAGATGGCGCGATCTGGGATTCGCCGACCGCGATTCGCGTTCCATCGCCGTTCACGCGCACGACGCCTGGCAGGAAATTCATCGGCGGCGTGCCGATGAATCCGCCGACAAATTTGTTCGCAGGGTAATCGTAAATGTCCATCGGCGCATCGCACTGGACAATGCGCCCGTTCTGCATCACGGCGATGCGGTCGCCCAGCGACAAGGCCTCGACCTGATCGTGCGTCACGTAAATCGTCGTCGCCTGGATGTCGGCGTGCAAGCGTTTCAATTCCGCACGCATTTGCAAACGCAACAGCGCGTCGAGGTTCGAGAGCGGCTCGTCCATCAACAGCACCGCAGCCTGCATTACAATCGCGCGCGCCACGGCGACGCGCTGACGCTGACCGCCAGAAAGTTGCGCAGGATAGCGGGTGAGAAAATCGCTCAGTTCAAGCAAGCGCGCGCTTTCTTCGACGCGGCGTTTGATCTCATCGCGCGGGCGACCTTGCATCTTCAAGCCGAACGCAATGTTGTCGAACACGGTGAGATGCGGAAAGACCGCGTAACTCTGGAACACCATTGCGATCTTGCGGTCGCGCGGCGCGAGATCGGTCACGTCGCGGTCGCCGATCAAGACGCGCCCGCCATCCACGCGCTCCAATCCGGCGAGGCAACGCAAGAGCGTGGTCTTGCCGCAGCCGCTGGGCCCCAGCAGGACCATAAACTCGCCGTCTTTGATCTCAAGGCTCACATCGTTCGCGGCAACGGTCTTGCCGAACACTTTGCGAATGGATTGAAAGCGAATGCCAGCCATGGCTCCCTCGAGTGCGTACAGCGTATTGCGCGTCACGTCGAAACGGAACGCGCCATACGCAGGATACTCAGCGCGATATACTGCCCCACAAATTCAGCAAATACCTGCGAATGAGAAATATGAAAATCAGCGCAGGCACAATCATAAAGAATCCGCCCGCGTAACGATAGTACAACGGCGAGTCATTCAGACCGCTCAGCACCTGCGCGGGAAGTGTGCGATTGCGCAAGGTCAGAATCGTGGCGGCGAAGACCTCGTTCCACGAAATGACGAAGGTAAAGATGGCCGCGGCCGCCAAACCGGGCAGGGCGAGCGGCAACACCACGCGCAAAAAGGCTTGCAGGCGATTGCAGCCCAACGTTTGCGCCGCTTCTTCCAAATCGCGCGGCACGCCGACGAAAATACCGGACGTGACGATGATGACAAACGGCAGCGCCATTGCGATATGAACAAGCGCAACGCCCCAGATGCTATCGTACAAATTCAATTGCAGAAATGCAACTGCCAGTGGAATCGAGAGGATGGCAGTGGGGAACATTTTACTGATCAATAGTCCGAGCGAGATGCCTTCCTTGCCGCGAAAACGAAAGCGCGCCAGCGCATAACCGCCGGGCGCGCCCAGCGCCAGACTGCCCGCAATTGTCAAGAGCGCGACGACGACGCTGTTCCGAACCGAGTTCAACACGCCCCGCGAGTTGACAAAGAATTGCATCGTGTCGGTCGAAAAAGCGGTCGGCAAAAGCGGTTTGGGCCACTGAAACGTGGCCTGGCGCGTGCTAAATGCTGCGAGCGCAACCAGATAGAGCGGCGCGAGCGTCCAGAGAGCGAGCAAGATTGCGGAACCGTAGAGCGCTACACGATTGAGGATGTACCGGCGTGTCAGTAAAGATGGCATAGAACCTCATTTCGTATTGCGTGTTCCGTTGGACAAGCGGACCAGGCAACACGCAATGCTAATCATAGCCTGCCTCGGCTGCGCTCGTTTGAAAGAATCGCAGATAAAACCAGGTGGCCGTGACCGTGAAGATGAGTACCAGCACCGCATACGCCGCGGCGATGTTGGGATTGCGATTCGCCACATACCAGTTGTACGATTCTCCCGCCAGCACCGGAATGACACGCCCGGCCAATGCGAACACGACCGCAAACGTTTGAAACGCAAAGATGGTGCGGATGATGAGCGCGTTTTGCAGGCTGGGCCGCAGGAGCGGCAGGACGACAAACAAAGTGCGCTTGAGCGTCGTCGCGCCAAAGACGTCCGCCGCTTCAAAATAATCGCGGGGAATGACTTGCAAGCCCGCCAGCAAAATCGTCATCACAATGGCGGTGGCGCGCCACGATTCCGCGACGACGATGGTGCCAAACATCGCGGGCAGGTTTTGGTATGACAGAAACAAAAAAGGCTTGTCGAGAATGCCCAGTTGATTCAAAATCGAATTGAGATAACCACGCTCGGTAAAGATGGATAGCCACGCAATCCCAGCCGCCAGATCAGAGATCGCCAGCGGAATCGCATAGATGTAGAGAAACACCGTGTGCCCTTTGAAGCGGGTGTGAATCAACAACGCCATCACGAGGGCAAGGACCACTTGCATCGGCACGATGAAAATCAGCAGGAGAAAAGTGAACTTGAGCGCGTCGCCAAAACTGGTGTCGCTGGCCATCTTTTGAAAGTTGGCGAACGTGAACGAACCATCGGGAGTCTGGAATGCCAGCAGGAACGCCTGCGCGATGGGTACCACAATCAACAAGGTCACAAAGATCAATGTGGGCGCGAGCAAAGTATAGGGCAACGCGGCTTCCAGTTTCGCGCGCATAAACACCTCGCAGGACCGCACCCCCCACCCCCTCTCCTGAGAGGAGAGGGGAACAGGGGGAGATGTGAAAACCTACTTGGCCTGGCAGGGTTGGCCGCCGCTGCTTGGATCGGGAGACCAGCACGGCGCTTTGAGTTCGTTCATCAACGCGTTGAGCTGAGTGGCCTGCTCGTTCAGTACAGTTTTGATGTCTTCGCCTTTCAACACGATGCGCGTCAAGGTGTCTTGCTGAATCTTGTTAAAGTCGCCGCCCTTGGCACCCAGTCCAATCGGCAGGAGCGCGACTTTGGCGTCCGACGCTTTCGATTGCTTGACCACGCCGTCCGCTTCGAGGCGCACGTATTCGGGCAAGTCCGTCGGCAGCGCGGACTCGACGATGGGGTAGAAACTGACTTCGCGCAACGTGACCGCCTGCACGGCGGGACGCGTGAGGTACTCGATCAGGGCTTCGGCACCCGCGCGATTCGACGTGCCTTTGGGAATGCCCAAACCCGCCAGCACGCTCATATAGTAGCGACCTTTAGGCCCCGCAGGCGCCGGCGCGCCGACAAAGTCATTCGGTTTATTCTTGAACGCGTTGACCACGCGCGCGGTGTGATCAATTGCGATCCACACCTCTTCAGAGAGCAAGGGGTCTTGCATATTGTTGTAGGTCACGGATTGTGGATTGGCGTACTCCCAAATGGCTTTGAAATCGGTCCACATCTTGACCGCATCGTCACTGCGATAGGTTGTCACCAGGCCACCCGTGTACGATGGATAGAGATAGCCCTGGGTCAAGCGGTGCATCAAGCCACTGGGACCGGCAGGAAAACCGATTTTCTTTTCCTTGGTCGCGTTGGTAATGTTCTTGCCCCACTCGGCGAGTTGCGTGTAGGTGAGCGCGTCCACATTGGCGCCTGCCGGGAGATACTGCAGCGCTTTTTTGTTCACGACCATAATGTACGTGGCTTGCATCCAGGGGATATAGTACTGTTTGTCCGTGCCCAGCTTGCCCAGCGTCATGAATTCCTTGACGATGGGGCGATCACTCAACTTGGCAACCAGCGGGGTCAAGTCTTCCAAGGCGTTGGCGGCGAGCAAGTTGGGGAACGTGCCGTGCAACACGCCGATCACGCCAACGGCGACCTTGCCGGCTTTTTGCTCGGCCAAGATCCGATCTACGACGACGCCCTCCGCATCCGAGATAAAGTCAACTTTTGCGCCGGTCATGTCCTTGAGAATGATGTTGCGCATCTTTTCTTGTTCTTCGACGGGAGTCAACTGGGTCGAGAGAAACACGAGCGGTTGGGCTGGAGCGGCGGTCGGCGCGGGAGCTTGGGTCGGTGCAGCAACGGGCGCTTTAGTGGGTTCGGCTGTGGGCGCGGCGGCTGGCGCCTGCGCACAGGCCGTAATGAGCAGCGCCACGACGATCATCAAGCACACCATTCGTTTTGACATTTTCCTTTCCTCCTCTGATTCGGAAGCAATTGACGATGGGCACTGGGGACATCGGTCCCAGATACAGCCTGTCGTGTTCTGAGGGATTCACCTCCTTCCTAATGGTTCATCGTGAGAAAAGGTTGTTCAGCCACCAGTTGAACCACGCACGATCAATTCCGGCGGCAACATCACCTGGCGTTCGGCCAGCGGCTCACCTGCAATGATCGTCAGCAGCATGTTGACCAGTCGCCGCGCCAGGTCATAGACCGATCGCTTGAGCGTGGTCAAAGGCGGATGGGTGTGTTCGCCGTCTTCGATGCCGTCGTAACCGGCCACGGCCACATCCCGCCCCACGACCAGGCCGCGCTCGTGAGCGGCGCGCATCGCACCGATGGCCGTCAGGTCGTTCACGCCCATGATGGCCGTGGGAGGCTCGCGCAGAGATAACAGGCGCTGAGCGGCCTCGTACCCACCGGCCCGCGTGAGATCGCCCACCGCGATCAGTGATTCATCCAGCGTCAAACCAGCCGCTTGCAGCCCATCTCGAAAACCCGCCAAACGATCCACCTGAAGAGTAAGGTTCTCTGGCGCACCGATATACGCAATGCGCTTGTGACCGCGCTCGGCCAGATGCTTGACCATGAGGGCGAAACCTGCTCGCGCGTCCACCTCAACGTAGGGCAAGTCCACAGAGAGAAGCGTGTGCCCTAAAGCGACGACAGGGAACTTGTTTTTGACGAGGTACTCGACACGCCAGTCGCGCGCGCGCATACGGCTGAGCACGATGCCGTCCACGCGCCGACTGTGTACCCATCGCTCGTACATTTGCCGCTCGACCGGTTCGTCGGGCGGAGCCGTCGAAATCAAGAGATCGAGATTGTGCGTAGTCGCTTCGTCGCCCAGTCCGGCGATGAACTCGGAAAAGAAAGGGTCGGTAAAACGCGGGCCACTCGTTGGGAGAATATAGCCAATACAATCAGCCCGGCTGCGGCGCAACTGGCGCGCTGTGTGACTGGGCACATAACCCATCTCGCGCGCAGCGCGGATCACACGCTGGCGTGTAGACTCGGCCACATCATCGTATCCGTCCAGGGCGCGCGAGACGGTTGTGATCGAGAGATCCAAACGCTTGGCAACATCACGAATCGTAACTGACACGGGGTTCACCAAAACGTTTTGGGTGACTAGAGTATAGGCCAAAACGTTTTGGTTGTCAACAGCCTGCGGGCGCAATCCTCTCAACGAGCATTGTGCGTCGTTACGTGGCGCTCCACCTTCAGCATCACGATCTAGCTTCGTTGCTGGCTGGCAAGTTGTACGCGATCTTGCAGCGACCCTACCCCAAAGGCCGGGACATTTTCGATTTTATGTGGTATCTCAGCAATCCACATTGGCCCGCGCCTAATCTGACGTTGCTCAACAATGCCCTGAAACAGACGGGTTGGCAGGGTGCTTATCTCGCCGATGACAACTGGCGAGGCGTTGTGCGCGAGCGACTCCAGGTGTTGGATTGGCGTCAGGTGATTAATGATATGCGTCCGTTCCTTGAACCAAGCGCCGATCTTGATCTATTGACGCGCAAGAACCTGATGCGGGTGCTGGGGTCGTCTTGAGCTTGCATCGTTTCTGGTTTATTGCTAAAATAGCATCAAGCGGCGGGTAACCTCTGCCCACATAGTTATACTGGTCGGAAATGATTTCAGTGCAATCGGAGTCAAGGCTTTAGCCGGAATTAGCCGCAAGAACCGGCTGAAGCCTCGATTCCAATGCACCCGTTTGATTTCTGCTCAGTATAGTTGAACCGTCACCCACATGGTTTGTCAAAAATGGGTAGCCGTGTGGACGCCGGTTGCAGCGGTCGAACTCTGAGTTGACATCCGTGAGGCCGTAGGTTCGAGCCCTATACCGCCCACTCCTCGCCACACAGTCGTGTGGCGTTTTGCTTTTCCTGCCCTGCGCACGTCCTCCGCTTTCCAGCAAGCGTGTGTTGGGGGTATAATTCCAATATAGAGGGTAGGACACGCTTGAGCGTGTTCCACCGATGTTCCACTCATGTTCCGCTTGAGGCGGAACACGATGCCGATACAATGATATGGGGTTCCGATGAAAGCGGAACACGATGCGAGTGAAAGTGGAACCCCAGACACGAGTAACTCGAATCTAAAAAACCTAGCGTTTTCGGCATTAGGATGTGACGAGTCACAATCCTCTTTGCCTTATTCGTGTGCCGTAGCACGGTGGATTCCAACACACCCTGGCACGCCCTCAAGCGACCGGTATCGTGCTGGGTCACGCTGGACTATTTCGGGCACTCAACTCATGCCACTTGGCACAGGCACAGACACAATCACGCGGACTGGCTGATTCGTGAATAGTCCACTGCTCATGTTCTGCAACGGACTGGATGCCAAGTCACGCGCATTTGGCAAAGGGCCGGTCTGAGCCGCTGACTGATCGTGTTGTAGCAACCCGCATCATTTGAGTCAGAATGCCCTGGCAAGATGGGTTGCCATATTGCTTGATTTTCCGGCCTGTTTTGCGCCCATGAGATAAATCAGAACACGATACAAACCATGTTCCGATCAAACGGAACACCAGTGGAACCGGGTGCTGGGTAGATTCCGTTCGGACGGAATACGAGGCAGACGGGGTTCCGTATTTTTGGAACATCGGCGGAATCGAGTTCCGGCCCGGTTACGAAAAATCGGAACACGGTGTTTACCGTGTCCTACCCTCAATATAGCATTGATATGATCCGAGAGACCAGCATGACCACGCTCCCGCCCGATACTTGCCCCCGGTGCCAAGCGCGTCCAATTAGGCTTTTGTAGAATGGAAATTGCCCTATGATGCCCATTGCACTGAGGAAACCTGATTTTCCGCAAGGTCACCTATGACCGCTGCATCTGACTCCTTGACCAAACTGCATAGCCTGCTGGTTGAACACTTTGACCTCGATGAACTGCGCACACTTTGCTTCGACCTGGGCGTGGACTATGACGAACTGCGCGGCGAGGTCAAATCCACCAAAGCCCGCGAGCTGATCACTGTGATGCTACGCCACAATCGCGTGGCCGAGCTTGCAGGCAAGTTGCAGGTCCTACGCCCGAACGTTGACTGGCCTGACTTGGAAACACTCTCATCCGAGGAACGGCTGGCCTGGACGACGGCGACCGAAATGCAAAGCGCGGCAGACTATCTCGTGGCCCTGTGCGACTATTGCGCCAACCTGCCTTATCTCACACTGCACGACATTCGCCCGCCCAAGACGTTGGACGAGGTGTACGTTCCACTCAAGGCGCGACCGCAGCCGCGGAAGGATGAGAAGCGAGAGCGTGACGAAGAGCGAGCTATCCGCGAACTAGAGCGCAGTGAGCCGCTCTCCATTTCCGATGTGATGCGCCAGCATGACCCGCCGCACGTCCTCATCCTGGGCGAACCAGGCGCGGGCAAGTCTACGCTCCTGCGCCAACTGGCCGAACACGCCTGGGATGTGCCGGACAAGATTGGGCTTGATGCGCCGCACCTGCCCATCCTGGTTCCTTTGCGGCGATTGGCGAGCGCCGAGGGCGCGCTTGAAGAGCGGCTCAACCGCGCGCTGACCGCCGAGCTGACCTTGACGCAAGCGTTGCCGCAAGGCTTCTTTACCAACTGGCCCAGGCAGACTGGCGCGAACTGGCTGATCCTGCTCGACGCGCTGGACGAAGTGCCCGCTGAGCAGCGCCCACAGTTGATGCAGTGGCTCAGAGGACTGTTCGGCCACATTGGGCAAGATCGCGTCGTCCTTACCTCGCGGCCATCGGGTTACGCACAAGGTGAACTCGATGACAAGCTATTCAGTCACTATGACCTGCTCTCGTTTATGCCAGACCAAACCGGTGAGTTCGCGCAGAAATGGTTTGGGGATAAGGCAGAACCATTCCTGAAAGAGTTGGAACGTGTTCGATCAGGCGCTCTTAGCGGCACGCCCCTGTTGCTGACGATTGCGGCCAAAGTCTATTTGGGAAAAGGCGCACTGCCGGAGCGACGTTCGGGATTGTATGGGCACTTTGTGGACATCTGGCTGGCCGAGGCCGAGCAGCGCGGATTGAGAGTCGAACTGGGCGATGCCATATGTGACGTTGCCAAGTTCGCATTGGCTCACCTTGCGCTCGCGATGACGGAGCAGCCGACGCAGACCGAAGCATCGTTGAGTGAGGTGGCCGCAGACTATTTGCGAGACGCCGTGCCGCTCACCCCTGAACGAGCCAAAATCGCAGGCGAAAGATTCCTGAAGGTGATGGCAAGGCGCAGCGGCGTGCTCACCCGCCGAGGTGACGACCATGATTTTATCCATCCTACCTTCCGCGAATATCTGGCAGCGTCCATGGTCGTGCATGAGCATAAACAAAACCAAGAGCAAGTCTGGTGGCACGCCATATCACGCTGGGCGGAGCGGAAGTGGTTTGACGTGGCATTATTTGCCCTCAGCATCCTGAGCGATGCAGGGCAAGAGGTTACGCCTCTTCTTGAACGCATCTGGAAGCACGGCGGCTATTTCGGCATGTACTTTGCCTGGGCTGCACTGGCTGAACCAGTCCAGGTTGACAAGCGTTTGAGTGATGCGATCATAGACGACCTGGTCGCAAGAGCACATGAGATGGAAACCTGGGCTTTACTAGCTTTTCCTGACCCTGTCGGAATACTCTACGAATTGCGGAGCTATTCGCGTGCAAGCGAGGGCCTGTTGTCGCTGGCGCACGACGAGCAGGTAGACGCAAGTGTGCGCGAGCGTGCTGCCAAAGCATTGGGCAAATTGGGGCGGGTCAATGAAGCCACATCCATTCTGCTGACGCTGGCGCGCGACGAGAAAGTAAACGGATACGTGCGCAAGCGAGCCGCCGATGCGTTGAGCGAACTGGGGCAGGCCGACCCGGCAACCCAAGCCTGGCTGGCGCTGGCTGGCGATGAGCAAGTGGATGCGGGGGTGCGCAAGCAATCCGCTGAAGCCTTAGACAGGCTGGAACGGACCGACCAAGCGGCTCAGGCCTGGCTGGCGTTAGCGCACGATGAGCAGGTGGTCCCATGGATGCGCGCGCGAGCCGCCGAGGCGTTGGGCAATCTGGGGCGAGTCAACGACCTGCTGGAGCTGGCGTGCAACAAGAAGGTGGACAGGTATGTGCGAGTGAAAGCCGCCGAAGCGTTGAGCGGGCTGAAGCGGGCGAGCGAAGCCACGCCCATCTTGTTGGAGCTGGCATGCGACGAGAGGGTGCACGAGGACGTGCGCATACAAGCCATCAAAGTAATGGGCCGGTTTGTAGATGCTCGCGTCTTGCCGGATTTGGAGCGCATGGCTCAAGAAGATTCAGAAGTGCGTCACGCTGCCCAACGCGCCATCGAACAAATCCGCCGACGAGCGGACCACAACCAAGCCGACACCCAAACAACGCCCCCGCGCCAGGATTGACGGTCTGCCCAACCAGCGAGCGCGAGCTTGCGACCCGCGTGCAGGCCGGGTACAATAACTAGAGCTTGGCCAATCTCCGGAGTCAAGCCTTTAGGCGGCTATATCTGCGATCAAAATCGGCTAATCCTAAAGGGGGGGCTTCCCACAGCCTTGACTCCGACCCAAGATATGGCACTCGTCAAGGTCCAGCATAATAAATCGAAAAGGAACCGAATCGTTACAACATGCCACCGCGCAAAAAGCCCAAATACGAAACACCTTCTGCCCCCGCCAACGGCGTCATGGCGCTGACCAAAGAACTCTGGCAGGCCGCCGTCAACCTGCGCGGATCGGTTGAGCCTGCCGATTACAAGCGCTACGTCCTGCCCATCATCTTTTTGCGCTTTCTTTCGCTGCGCTATGAAAAACGCCGCGCCGAGCTGGAGCGCGCGATCAAAGAGCCAGGCAGCGAATACTACCGCGACAGGCACGCGCTGGCCGATCCCGACGAGTACCGCAGCGCCGGAGCGTTCATCATCCCCGAAGAGGCGCGCTGGGACAATATCCTCAAGCACGCGCAGGCCGACGACATCAAAATCCGGCTCGATAACATCTTGGAGCTTTTGGAGAATACTTATCCCGACAAGCTCAAGGGCCTGCTCCCACGCATCTATGCCGGATCGAACCTGGAACGCGAAAACGTCACCGGGCTAATCAACCTGTTCTCCAAAGACATCTTTCGCCAGGATCACGGCGGCGAAGACCTCATCGGGCGCGTGTACGAATATTTCATCGGCGAGTTTGCGTCATCCGAGGGCAAGCGCGGCGGCGAGTACTTTACGCCGTCGTCCATCGTCCGCCTGCTCGTGGCGATGCTCGAACCGACGCAGGGCAAAGTGTTTGACCCGTGCTGCGGATCGGGCGGGATGTTTGTCCAGTCCGACGTGTTCGCGCATCACAGCGGCAAGCTGTCGTTCTTTGGGCAAGAGAGCAAGGACTTTACCTATCGCCTATGCCGGATGAACCTCTTTATCCACGGCATTGACGGCAAGATCGAACTGGGCAACTCGTACACTGACGACAGGCACCCCACCTTGCGCGCCGATTACATCCTCGCCAATCCGCCGTTCAACGATGGCTCCAAAGGCGAGAACGGCTGGGGCGCGGACAAGATCCCGGATAACGACCCGCGCCTGGCGATCGGCGCGGGCGGCAAGCTGCCGCTTGCGCCGCGCAACGCCAACACAATGTGGATGCTGCACTTTTTCTATCATCTGAAGGAAGGCGGGACGGCGGGCTTTGTCATGGCGACGGGCGAGCTTTCCAACAGCGAGACCGCGCGGCTGGAGGTGCGTAAGGCGCTGGTCGAGCAGGACACTGTAGACTGCATCGTGCAACTGCCAGGGCAACTCTTTGCCAACACGCAAATCCCGTGCGCGTTGTGGTTCCTGTCCAAGAGCCGCGCGGGCGGGCACGGCTTTCGACCCCGGCGCGGCGAAATCCTGTTCATTGATGGGCGCAAGCTCGGCGCGCTCATCCCTGGCTCGCGCAAGCAAAAGCAACTGGCCGATGACGAGATCGAAAAGATGGCGGCGGTCTATCGCCAGTTCCGCAGGCAGGGCGCGCCCGACGAAGTGCCAGGCTTTTGCCGTGTGGCTGGGCTTGCCGAGGTGCGCGAGCACAATTACGCGCTCACGCCAGGGCGATACGTTGGGTCTGCTGACAATGAGGATGACGAAGAAGAGTTTGAGATCAAATTCAAGCGGCTCAAGGCGGAACTGGAACGCCAGTTTGCCGAGTCGGCTCGGTTGGAACAGGCGATTCAAGACAACTTGCGAGAGATAAGCGATGTCAACTAATCCGCTCGTGTTTCGCACCCATGCCATTCGGCGTATGTTTCAGCGCCAGATTAGCGCGGACGACGTTCGGCACGTACTGGAAACCGGCGCTATAATTGAAGCGTACCCGGACGACCATCCCTATCCAAGCCGGTTGGTCATGGGGTGGTGTGGGAAGCGGCCTCTGCACGTCGTGGCGGCAGATAACGTGGAGGCCCAGGAAACGATTGTGATTACGGTGTACGAGCCGGATCCGGATCAATGGGAATCCGGGTTCACGAGGAGGAAGCGATGAAGTGCGTCATTTGCAAGCAAGGCGAGACCCGGCCCGGCATGACGACGGTGACGCTGGAACGCAACGGCCTGACGCTGGTGGTCAAGAACGTGCCCGCGCGCGTGTGCGCCAACTGCGGCGAAGAATACGTGGACGAAGACGTGACCGCTCAATTGCTCTCCACGGCGGAAGACGCCGCCCGCGCTGGCGTGCTGGTGGACATCCGCGCGTACGCTGTAGCGCAAGAGAGACTTCCAAAGTCTGCAAGGGCTTTCATTGATGATTGAATTATTGCCCGATGACTGGAAAGTGCTTCCACTTGCTGAGTGCATGGAAGCAATCATAGACTATCGTGGCAAGACTCCACGGAAGGTTTCAACTGGCATACCTTTGATCACTGCAAAGATAGTCAAGGGTGGCCGTATTCTTGACATTCAGGAGTACATAAACCCTGACGACTATGATGATTGGATGCAGCGCGGCCTGCCAAAGTCTGGAGACATCGTCATCACGACAGAAGCTCCCCTTGGAGAGATCGCTCAACTCGATGACCGGAAAGTCGCTCTTGCACAGCGACTTATCACCTTGAGGGGCAAGCCAGATCTATTGGATAATACATTTCTCAAATTCCTCATGCAGTCCGAGCCAGTGCAGGATCAGATACTTGCTCGTGGAACGGGTACGACTGTGATCGGAATTCGGCAACGCGAACTACGACAGGTGCTTTTGCCGCTTCCCCCACTCTCCGAACAACGTACCATCGCCCGCATCCTCGGCGCACTGGACGACAAGATCGAGTTGAACCGCCGCATGAACCGCACGTTGGAAGAAATGGCGCGGGCCATTTTCAAGTCGTGGTTCGTGGACTTTGACCCGGTCGTCGCCAAGTCCGAAGGTCGCCAGCCCTACGGCATGGACGCCGAGACGGCGGCGCTGTTCCCCAACTTTTTTGAAGATTCGCGGATGGGTGAAATACCGTGCGGGTGGAAAGTCGGCAGCATTCTGGATTTCGCCGATCTCTTGGGTGGAGGAACACCAAAAACATCGGTCGCTGAGTACTGGGATGGCGGTATACCGTGGGTATCAGCGAAAGATGTGAGTAGTGCCAGTGATTTATTCCTGTTGTCCACAGAAAAGACTATTTCACAAGCTGGTCTGGAAAACAGTAGCACAAAACTACTATCCCCAAACACGACGATTGTTACTGCGCGAGGTACGGTTGGAGCCTATTGTTTGCTCAGCCGTGAAATGGCAATGAACCAGACCAATTACGGTCTCAAAGCTAAAGGGGGCGTTGGCGATTACTTTGTGTTTTTCTCTTTGGTGGCATTGGTCGAACAGTTGAGGCAACATGCCTATGGTACGATCTTTGACACAATTACAACGAAAACATTCAAAGATGCATTGTGCATCCAACCGCCACAGCGGTTAATCAACCGTTTCGATCAGACTGTCTCGCCATTCATGAAGGCAATTCTTGCGAACCTGAAGCAATCTTGCACACTCGCTACTACCCGCGACGCGCTGCTGCCCAAGCTGCTTTCGGGCGAGATACGGGTCAAACCACTGGAGTCAAAGCTTTAGCTGGTTTACGATTCCTGGCGCAGTCGGGGTCAAGGCTTTCGCCGGTGGAGCACATGCTGCCCAAGCTGCTTTCGGGCGAGATACGGGTGAAACCACTGAGTCAAAGCTTTAGCTGGTTTATCCGGCTGAAGCCTCGACTCCCAACACAGTTGGAAACACAGCTTGAGCCAGTGCGGAGACGTGATGCATCAGCGCCGCCATCCGTGACGCGCTGCTGCCCAAGCTGCTTTCGGGCGAGATACGAGTCAAACCATTGAATCATTGGAGTCAAAGCTTTAGCTGGCCTTGTCCGGCTGAAGCCTCGACTCCTGGCGCAGTCGGGGTCGAGGCCTTCGCCGGTGGAGCACATGCTGCCCAAGCTGCTTTCGGGCGAGATACGGATCAAACCATTGGAATCAAAGCTGGCGCAGCCCCCTGTGGGTTAGCTGGCTTGTCTGGCTCAAGCCTCTACAAATTCGAGTATGCTTTAGCCGGTTTTATGGAAGCATGATATGGCCCATTCACTTCACCATCCGCCGCACATCTATCTCAACGACACGTGGTACATGATAACCGGATCAATCTATCAGAGACAACGCTTGCTTCGGCCTGAAGGCTACAAAGACTTGGTGCGTGATCAACTCAAAGCTCTGGTGACCGAATTTGGCTTGTGTCTGGCCGCATGGGTGATTCTCGACAGTCATTACCATATCCTGGTCAAAAGCCGCGTCGGCGAAACGCTGCCTCGTTTCTTTGGACGCCTGCATGGTCGCACGTCGTTTGAGATCAACGGGCGCGATGGAAAACGTGGGCGACAAGTGTGGCACAACTATTGGGATACTTGCATCCGCACCGAAGCGGACTATTGGACGCGCTTCAACTCCATTCACCACAACCCGGTCAAGCATGGCTACGTGATGCGCGTGGAAGACTGGATGTTTTCTAGTTATCGCTATTATCTCGATCACAAAGGTCAAGCTTGGCTGGACGATGTGTTTCGCCACTATTCGATTGTAGATTTCACTGATCCGAGGGATGATTTCTAGCTTGACCGCTATTGGACTCGAGGCTTTAGCCGGACGCTCCGGCAGAAGCCAACAATCCAGATAGATGAGGAATTGGACTCGAGGCTTTAGCCGGTGCCGCCAATATCCGGCTAAAGCCTACACTTACAAACGAGGAATTGGAGTCAAGGCTTTAGCCGGTTTCGCCACTCGCCTCATATCCGGCTAAAGCCTACAATCCCAAGAGAAGGAAAACTGGAGTCAAGGCTTTAGCCGGAACATCCGGTTGAAGCCTACACTCCGTACATCAGAGGATACCATGCCCGGTCATCGCGGCACCGAGACCGCGTTTGAACTCACCACCATCGAGCGACTGGAGCAACTGGGGTATCGGCACGCCTTTGGGCCAGAGGTCGTCCGCCCGCTGGATCAGGTCGTGCTCAAAGACGTGCTGCGGGCGTCGCTCGCCGCGCGCTATCCCGATCTGCCGGACGCGGCGCTCGATGAGGCCGTGGCGCGCATCAGCCGGCCCGATGGCGTAGATACGCTCCGCCGCAACATGGCCTTTCACCTGATGCTCGTGCATGGACTGGAACTCAAGATCGAGTTCCCCGACGGGCGCGTGGAGCACCGCCTCATCTATCCGGTGGACTGGGAGCATCCGGCCCAGAATGATTTCCGCGTCGTGAACCAGTTGCCCATCCACGGGCAAAACGACCGCCGCCCTGACCTCGTCATCTTTATCAACGGCCTGCCGCTGATCGTGTTCGAGCTAAAAAATCCCTATGCCGCCGAGCCGACGGTGGACGACGCGCTCAACCAGATTCAGCACTATGGCCACGACATCCCGCAACTGTTCGACTATAACGCGCTCGTCGTCGTCTCGGATGGCGTCACCACCTTGCACGGCGTATGGACGGCGTCGCACGAGTGGTACGCGCCGTGGAAGTCCATTGACGGCTTTGACGTCGAACCCAACACCACTGGCAGCATGAAGACGCTGATCGAGGGACTGTTCCCGAAAGATCGCCTGCTTGCCTACATCCGCGATTTCATCGTCTTTGAGGTCGTGAGCGACAAGATCACCAAAAAGGGCGCCCGGTATCACCAGTTCTTTGCCGTCCGATTGGCCGCGGTCAAAGCGATTGAAACCTACCAGCGCAACAAGCGCGCGGGCGCGGGCAAAGGCGACCGGCGCATCGGCGTGATCTGGCACACCACCGGCTCGGGCAAGTCGCTCTCGATGGCGTTCCTCGTCGGCATCCTGCGCCGAGAGCCTGCGCTGGAAAACCCCACGTTCGTCATCCAGGTGGATCGCAACGACCTGGACAATCAACTGTACGATCAATTTCTCGCGGCCAAGACGCTCGTGGGCGATGTCCGGCACGCCGACAGCGTTTCCGATCTGCGCCGCCTGTTGCAGACACAAGGCGGCGAGGTCATCTTTACGACGATTGAAAAGTTCCGCCTCAAGACGGACGCGGGTGAGATTGAACACCCCGAGCTGTCGGGCCGGTCGAACATCCTCGTCATTGCCGACGAGGCGCACCGCTCGCAGTACGGCTTCAAGGAAGGCTTTGCCCGCCACCTCACCGACGCGCTGCCTCGCGCGATGCGGCTGGGCTTTACCGGCACGCCCGTCAGCCTGAGCAGCGCGGACACGGTGCAGGTCTTTGGCGACGTGATCCACACTTATGACATCGAGCAGTCGCAACAGGATCACGCCACTGTCCCGATCTATTACGAGCCGCGCCAGATCAAGCTGCACCTGAGCCAGGCCGATATTGACGCCGCGCTGGACGAGATCACGCAGGGCCAGGCGATAGACGAGGTCGAGCGGCGCAAGGGACGCTGGGCCGCGCTGGCTGCGGCGGCGGGCGCGAAAGATCGCCTGGACGAGCTGGCGCGCGATTTGCTCGCGCATTTCCTCGACCGCACCGCCACACTGCGCGGCAAGGCGATGGTCGTGTGCATGACGCGCGAAAACTGCGTGCGGCTGTACGACGCGCTCACGGCGCTGCCGGATTGCCCCGAGGTCAAGATCGTCATGACCGGCAACCTGAGCGAGGATCCGCCCGAATGGAGCGCGGCGGGGCACATCACCACCAAAGCGCAGCGCGAAGCGATCAAGCAGCGCATGATTGACGCCGACGATCCGCTCAAGCTGGTGATCGTGTGCGACATGTGGCTGACGGGCACTGACATCCCCTGCCTGCATACGCTGTACGTGGACAAGCCGATGCAAGGTCACAACATGATCCAGGCTATCTCGCGCGTCAACCGCGTATTCCGCGATAAACCCCACGGCCTGATCGTAGATTACATCGGCATCGGCGACGAGCTGCGCGAAGCGACTGCCCGGTACACGCAGGGCGGCGGCAAGGGCGATCCCGCGCCGGACATTGAATCCGCCGCGCGCCCGCTGTTCCTGGCCGAGCTGCACGGCATCCGCGCGCTCTTGCCCGCCGGTCACGCCTACGGCGCGTGGCGGCGCATGGCGCCCATCGAGATGGAAGACCTGTACGCGCTCGTCTATGGTCATCTGGCCGACGACGCCTTGCGCAAGCAGTTCTTGCAGGCCGAGCTGCGCCTCAGCTCTGCTTTCCTGCTCGTCAAGCACCTCGACGATTGCCGCAAGTTTGCGGACGAGATCATCTTTTATCAGCGCGCCCGACAACAGTTGTCCAAACTTGCGCCGGGGGCCAAGCCGCGCGCACAGGCGCTCGACCGCGCCGTGCGCGATCTGGTGGACGAGCACGTAGCCTCGGAAGGCGTGGTGGACATTTTCAAAGCGGCGGGATTGGCGCGCGCCGACATTTCGATCCTTGACGACCGGTTTCTCCAGACCTTCAAGGATCGCCCGCAAGAAAACCTGCGCCTCAAGCTGTTGCAGCGGCTGGTGGAAGACGAAATCCAACTGCGCCGCAGACAGAACCTCGCCCGCGCGCGCTCGTTCAAAGAGCTGCTCGAGGCGACACTTCAGAAATACCACAACCGGCTGATTGACGCGACCGAGGTCGTGCGCGTGATGATCCAGATTCGGCAGGACATGGCGGCGGAAGAGCAGCGCGCTCGCGCGCTCGGCCTGGAGGCCGACGAGCTGGCGTTTTACGATGCGGTGGCCGTCAACTTTTTCGGGCTGTACGACGAAGCGTTTTTGCGCGACCTCATCCATGACGTGGTGCGCACGGTCAAGAGCAACCTCAAGGTGGACTGGACCGAGCCGCATCGGGAGGACGTGAAAGCGACTGTGCGGGCGGCGGTCAAGCGTGTGCTGCGCCGGCAAAATGTGCGGCAGGAGGATTTGGAGCCGTTCCTGGGCTATATCCTGCAACAGGCCGAGGCGCTCTACGCCGATTGGCCGGTGGGGGTGTACGCGGCCGTCAACGAATGATTGTGTCCTAGCGTGAGCCGTGCGACCATCCGGCGTGTGCTGGACGAGTTGCGCGAACAGGGCCAGGTCGAGTGCCTGGGCATAGGATAGGCAGAAGTAGGAGGAGCATCATGCGGACTGATCCAACAGCTCCCAAGAAGAAGCTGGCGGTCAACCTATCCGAGCTAGAGTTCGCCTTTGAGAATACTTCAGAGATGATGAGCCACTACCTTGACCTGGAAACCGGCCAGGTCGTGATGATCACGGACGAGGTCCGTTGGCGGCTGGAAGAGATCTATCAAGAGATGCACGATCGAGAAAGCGCCGGGCCGGTTGACTTGGCCGCTGCGCTGGAACAGTGCAATGTGCCAGATTGGGAAAAAGACATGCTTCAGGAGGCCGACCGGATCGAGGCCGGTTACGGCACCCGCTACATCCGTGTGCCAGAAGCGGATTCGTATCAGGACTATCGAGATATGGAAGACTTTATCGCCACGGTTCGGAATCAGCACCTTCAAGACCGTCTGTGGCGAGCGATTCAGGGGCGGGGGGCCTTTCGTCGTTTCAAAGATGTGCTGGCCGCACATTTCCACGAGCGGGAACGCTGGTTTGAGTTCAAGGACGCACGTGTGCGAGAGCGCGTGCTGGATTGGCTAGAGTCAAAGGGCATCGAGCCGGTGATTGAAACCCCCGCAACAGCGTCTCCATCTTTGCCGACACTCTCGTCTCGCACTCGCCTCATTGCCGAGGTGTTGACCTTTGTGCGCGCGGCGCGTCAACTGCCGGGCGTCCTGCGCATCGCGCTCATCGGATCATTGACGACAGATGAGCCAGACCCTAAAGACGCCGACCTGCTGGTGACTGTGACAGATGAGGCAGACCTCAAGCCGCTGGCAGCGTTGGGTCGCAAGCTGGCCGGTCATGCCCAGAGTTTCAATCGAGGCGGCGAGGTGTTCTTGGCCGATCCGCATGGCAACTACCTGGGGCGCACTTGCCCCTGGCGAGATTGTGGACCAGGCTTTCGTGTGCGTTGTGATGCTCTGCATTGTGGTCAGCGGCCCTACCTGCACGACGACCTGGAAACGATCAAGCTTGCCCAGAGCCAGATCGCCGCGCCGCCCATCGAGTTGTGGCCGCAGGTTGTGACGCGAGTACCGATCCCGCAGGATCTTGAGCAGACTCTGATCGCGCCGCTCCAGGCAGACGCTGAAACAGCGGCGTGACCCAAGTGGAGAACATTCAAAGATGAGCGTGATCTTGCTGAGGTGATCGCCCATCGCCGAAAAAGGCCTGGACATCACCCCAGATCGGGTGGACAATTCGTTGGGCGTGTGGTAAAATCAGCCCCGGCATTATCGAGCACCAGGAATGTTTTTCACATCAAGCGATGATCGGGACGAGTAGCCGGAAGGGCAAGCGACAGGGATGGAAGGCCAGAGATTGAGAGCCTTCTTTGCAGACCGCCGGTGAAAACCCCCCGAGAGCGAGCCGGTCAAAGGCCTGGCCGAGTATCCGGCTCCGGGTCAGCCCGTTATAGCGCAAGAGCGGCGATGCGATCGGCATCGTCATAGGGGTGGAACCACGGGAGATGCGCCTCTCGTCCCTGCCGGGATGAGAGGCGCACGTATTTGAGGCAAGCCCATGCCGCCAATAGACCAATTTTCATTCATCTTGGGGGCAATCGTTACGCTGATCACACTCTGGGCGCTTGCGCGGGTGGTTGGTTGGTTCAAAGGCATCTTCAGACCGCCCAGTGGTGCGCCGATCGGGCAAAGGATCGTCGGCGGGCTGCGCAGGCTGATCGCTGCTTTGCTCATCTTGGCGACGCTCATCGTGATGGGATACATCATTTATTCGGTGTTGCTCAAGTAATAGCATCAGGAGGCACAAATGTCAGAAGGACACAATGACAAGCTGCATCGCATCCGTCACAGCGCGTCGCACGTGATGGCGCAGGCGGTGCTGGAAATGTTTCCCGGCGGCAAGATCGGCATCGGCCCGGCTATCGAGGACGGCTTTTATTATGACTTTGACCTGCCGCGCACGCTCTTACCCGAAGACCTGGACAAGATCGAAAAACGAATGCGCGAGATCATCCAAGCCGACGTTCCGTTCGTCTACCGCGAAGTGAGCGCCGACGAAGCACGCGCCCAGTTCAAAGACCAGCCATACAAGATCGAGCTGATCAACGATCTGGAAAAGGGCGGCGTGGACGAGTACGGCAATCCGACTGGCGAGCCGGTCAAGATCTCATTCTACACACACGGCCCGTTCACCGACCTGTGCCGCGGCCCGCACGTCGAGCGCACCGGGCAAATCAACCCGGACGCGCTCAAGCTGATGAGCATCGCGGGCGCGTACTGGCGCGGCAAAGAGTCAAACCCACAACTGCAGC
>DAOTXX010000134.1:0-1757 GCA_034434835.1 Thermoflexales bacterium
GAGGGTTGGATCAGTCAATGACTGATTACGCTTAAGATAGAGCTGCGTCATACTTTTGGAGCGGACGGCAGCGCCAAAACGTAATCAGTCAGTGACTGATTACGCCGTCCGCCAGGGATGCCTCGGGCTAAAATGGACTTGGCCTGAATCCATCTTTTTGCCCAAGGAGGCATCCCGATGACGGACAATCTAATTGTAACTCAATTGCCGCTCTGGACGTTTCAACTCGGAACGCTCCAAACCTCAATAAAACCGCCCGATTTGCACACCCTCTGGCAATTCCCCGAACATTTACCTCGCTGCGTCACGACCTCCCCGACCATCATGCGCTGTTTCGAATTGATCAGCCCTTTGGATTGGGGCCATTTTCCCGAACGCAACTTGGACCGCAACTGGGGTCAAGCGACTATTCCGTATGCGGCGCTGGCCGCGGCAGAATTGATCCGGCTCAATGAAGGACACCCCTCGATGGGGCGTCTCTGGCGCTGCCTCAAGGAGCATCCTGGTTTCATATGGCTGCTGGGCTTTCCGGTGCAACTGGCCCCTGAAACAGAACTGGGTTTCGATGTCCTAGGCAGCCTGCCCACCCCGCGTCATCTCACTCAGATGTTGCGCCGGATGCCCAATGCCGCCTTGCAGTTCCTGTTGGCCGACAGCGTCCGACTGATTCTGGCTGAACTCGCGGCCCTCCATGCACCGCCTGTGGACTGTGTGTCACTCGACACCAAACACATTCTCGCGTGGGTGAAAGAGAACAACCCCAAAGCGTATGTCCAAGACCGCTATGACAAAACCAAGCAACCGAAGGGTGATCCCGATTGCCGCCTGGGCTGCAAACGTCGCCACAACCGCACTGCTACTCCTGCCACCCCAACGCGCAATCCCGTGCCCGCCGCCACGCTGAAGGTCGGCGAGTATTATTGGGGCTATGGCTCCGGTGTGATCGTCACCAAGGCCCCTGGCTGGGGCGAGTTTGTGATCGCTGAACTGACGCAGCCCTTTGATCAAGGTGATGTCACCTACTTTTTCCCCCTCATGCGTCAAACCGAAGAACGCCTCGGCTATCGGCCGCGCTATGCCACGTTCGATGCCGCCTTTGACGCTTGGTACGTTTACGCCCATTTTTATTGCGAAAACGACCCCGATTTCGGCTTCGCCGCCGTGCCGTTTTCCGAGAAAGGCAACTACAAAGCCAAGCAGCGTCAGTTTGCCCCCGATGGTGCTCCGCTGTGCGCGGCTGGTCTACCGATGCCGCTCAAGTTCACTTACACGGATCGCACCACCTGCATCATCGAACACGAACGCGGCAAATATGTGTGCCCTCTCCAGTTCCCTGTCCCGGCTCGACGCGTCTGCCCCGTGCGTCATCCGAACTGGAAACGGGGCGGCTGTACCACTACGATGCCCACCAGTATCGGCGCGCGCTTGCGTTACACCCTCGACCGCGACAGCGACCTGTACAAGCAGGTCTATTGCCAACGCACCGCCGTCGAACGCATCAACTCGCAAGCCGTGGCCCTCGGCATTGAGCGCCCGCATTTGCGCAATGGCGCGGCCATCGCCAATCAGAACACGCTCATCTATCTCCTGATCAATCTCCGGTTCTTACAGCGATTGCGTCAGCGTCAGCGCGGCATAGATTGAGTTGTTAAAGTAACGAAGGCTTGGGCAAAACGTAATCAGTCATTTGACTGATTACGTTTTTTTATCCCTTCGCGTCTCAGCCAGCGTAATCAGTCAGGACTGTTCCAACCCTC
>DAOTXX010000135.1:0-3377 GCA_034434835.1 Thermoflexales bacterium
ATATTGCGCAATACGGCGATGCGCCTGGACGGTGTGCGCTTTCAGATCGTCGATCAGATGGAGACTGGCGATGGACAGCCCGCTGCGATCGACCTGGCCCGCTGCAAACGCGCGCAGGCTGTGGTGATGGACCGCATACACCGTGCCTGCCTGGGGATGCTCGATCTCGAAGATGAAGGGCCGCCACGCTTCGCGCAGCAAGTGCTTGACTTCACTGCGCGGCGCCGTAACTCCGGCCCAGTCAATGAGTTGATCCAGGTCGATCGGCTCACGCGCCACGGCCAACGTGGCGAATAGCGGTGCGTACAGGGCATCCCACCGGGCCATATCCGGATCGCGCCACTGGGTGGCATACGCGGCATAGTGATTGGCCAGACTGGTCGGCAATTGGTGAGGTAGATGCGGACCACGGCGTCCGCGGCGCATCTCCGCAATGACATGGGATAAATATAGCCAGCTGCCGCCGCTGTGCTCCAGAAATATCTTCACAAACTCATCCACTGAATGCCTATGGACATCGCACCACCAAGCTACGTCTGGTCGTTGCACGACCTGGCGCAGATAGGCTTCCAGGTCAGCCAGATTCCCGACACTCAGCGGATCAAGCCAGATTGTCTGCGGCATGAATTCGAAATTGAGTCGGATCGGGAGCAGGCCGTGTGACACGATTAAGTAGACGCCGTCCGGCAGCACGGGCGGCAGACCCAGGACATTTCCACCCGGCACCGTCCCCACTTCATTCAAGGCGTCACACACAATCACAATACGTTCACCGGGCTTGAGCCGGCTGGCTGCGGCGCGCAGCACGCGATCGAGCGAGATGTCGTCACTGGGTAATGATTCGGGAAACGACCGACACTGACTGTAGGGCTCGATTTGATAGCGTGTAATCAATTGCGCCATCAGTGATCTCAAAGCCCGGGACACATTCGCTTCACCCGGCACTTGCTCGCCGAAGATGTGTAAGTAATCGCGTTGTTGCACCAGATGGGCCAGGAAGGTTGTCTTGCCCACTCCGACTTCGCCATGCACGATGAGCGCCCCTGAGCGCTGAGCCGGGTCATTCAGAAACTCATCTACCCGGTCGATCAGCCACTCGCGCCCCACAAACTCGTTCAGTCCGACGCGTTGAAATACAACATCGGGTCGAATGCAAAACTCCTGCACTAATGAGGCCGGCTCGATCAGCGATTCGCTCTGCAAGTTTGGCGGCTCGTTGAGGCCGATCTCGGCCAAGGCTTGCTCCGTGTAAGCCGACAGGTCAGCGGTGCGGAATAGGTCCAGCACCCAGCGGCGGTCCAGCTCAGGCGCGGTCTTCAGGCACAGTTGGGCAAAATGCAGCAAGTCTTCATAGCGGCCAGGCAGCTGATCGGCGCGCCAGGCTTGCAGCGTGCGCACTCCCAGGCTGAGATTGGTGGCAATCTCGGTCTGAACCAGCTCCAAAGTGGGCAATCGGCGGCGGCGTTGATAGGCTTGGATGCCGACATTCACGAACCAGGCAAATTCCGTGCGTGGCCCGGCCTTCTTTTGAGGGCGGTGCGATGGCATAACGTTCTCTTTGCACGACCTGCGAGAATCCGCATGACACAGGCAACAATTCGCAAGCGGTTGCCACGATAATGGATCGGTACTGCACAGCGACTGCCATGAGGCGGACTGCGAGGCGATCACGTGCTGCGGTAACGGACTGATTATAGCAAATGTCCGTCTGCTTAAATATACAAATTCATCATATTTTCGGGGTGATCTTCATCATGACTGATCAGGCTGACGACGAGAAATTGCAGGCCTTTACCAGGGCTTTGGAGGAGGTATTGAGCGCGCTGCTGGGGCCGCCCACAGTTCCCGGCACATCCGATCAGGACAGGATTGGAGCGCGTAGCAAGCGTCGTACCGCTACAAAAAAACGAACCGGGCGCAAGTCGAAATCAGGGCGCGGTAATACCAAAAGGAAACGGAGCGCTCGCTGAACGAGCCGCCCGTCGCGGACTGCCTTAAGGTACCCGACTACTCCTCGAAATAGCGCTGGAGCAAGGTGCGGATGGCATTCGCTACGGCTTTGCGGGTGCCTGGATTGGGGATGCGGGCAATATCGAGGGCCACATCAACCGCCTCGCGCGGCAGGCGTTGGGCCGTCACGGTTCGCACGTCAAACACCTTCAACGGCAAGTGCCCCGCTAATTCCAGGAACTCATTCGGGTTGACGTCGAAATGATCGGCCAGCAGGATGCAGGTCTGGACAGCCGGACGCTGCTCTACGCTTAGAATGCGCCGTACCGACTGATGATCCAGGCCGGATCGCAGGGCGGCTTCGCGATAACTCTCATTGTGTTCGATCAGCAGCTGTTCGATGCGGGCCTTGAGGGGTTTCGGATCGTAGCGTTTCTTTAGCGCGCGCCGGCGCGCGGTAGGCGGTGGAGTTCGTTCAGCCATGCGACCTCGTCTCGTTCAGGAATAGGCGCATTGTACATCGGACAAAGTGAAAGTGAAATAGCGGCTTGGCGCTTGATGGCGCTCGGCGCCAGCCCATCCGGGCATCCCGCCCTTCAAAAATCATTCAAGGACTATTCAATCATGCACCAACCTCTCAATCAAGTTCAGTTGCGCGGCTTTCTGACTGAACCGGCGCGGCTGTTTGTGTCGCGTTCGGGCCAGCCCCGGATTACCTTCCGCCTCGAAGTCTGGATCGATGACGCCAATCTGCCGCCGAAGAAGCCGGCGGGTGTGGACTATTTCTCGGTTGTGGCGTTCGGCGAGCAGTTTGTGTCACTGCTCGCACAGCTGGCGACTGACCGCGAGGTTACCCTATCGGGCCGCTTGCGGAGCCGCGATGTCGATGTCGATGTCCGGCGGGTGGTCACCGAAATCGTCGCCAAAGAGATCACCTTCCATGGTACGCGGGCCGACGCGCTCCGTGATCGCCGGACTCAGCCTGCCTCGATCGCTCCCACCCTCAATTCACCTGGCCCGCGGTTCGAGCACGCTGAACGCGTGTAGACCCGCGTGCGTGCGATCTACATCGCTGTTCAATCTACGATGCGCCACTCGTGTCGACCCGGCGTGGTCGACACGAGCATCAGGCGTCTATCCAGCGCCAGCAGCAAATCGTAGACCAGTGGTGTGTACGCGTCATTGATCTGCCACAGTCTCAGCAGGTGGTCGTCTGTGGCGAGAATGCTTTGAGCGAGCGCCTGGGTCTCGTGAGTTTGATCGGTATCAAGCGCCAGCCCGGCGACCACTTCCACGGCTGATCGACTCCGTGACTTCCACGGGACCCGGGCGTGAAATTGAAGCTCGACTCGCTTCGATAGATCGGCCCGTTGCAGCCAGGCCGCGCAGTGCCGTTTGAGATCCGAAGCGGGCGGCTGACTCAACCC
>DAOTXX010000136.1:0-35399 GCA_034434835.1 Thermoflexales bacterium
AACGCACTTGCCCCCCGAATCCACAGCCCCGACGGCGGCGGCGGCCAGCCCGCCACAGCCATCCTACAGAAAGGACAAATTGCACCTTAAAGTTGGTGACTTTTGTGTCTTGACGAAGGGGTCCACCTTACCATCGTGGCCAGCATATCCAACACTACCTTGGTAAGGGGCTGCTTCCCCACTGTTGTTGCGAGAGTGCTCACATGTTCAGGAACGAAAACCTTCAAGGGCGACATAGGCATCACTGAGCCGTCTTCCCCAAGTACGCGGCGGAAGAAACTTGACCAGGTGTATTCCCTAGGCGGACTACCAATATCTAGGTGCGACTGATTCCGAGCCAATTCATAAAAATCTGGTGATAGCACGCCGAGTTCAGCAGCAAATTTGTAAGCTACAAAAAACTCCAAAAGCGAACGGTGTGCTGGTGTGTAGTCGCCATCAGCGTTGCGGATCAGCATGGTTTGCCCCATCATGTCGTAGTGCCAGTGGTCAAGATCCTTCTGCTCTCGGACAATAGAGCCGAAAAGGTGGTGTAAACGATCTGGGAAATGACGATAGTTCAAGTTCATCTGGTCAGTCGAGACCATTTCCCAAGAAAGTTCAGAGAGGAAATAGAGCTTGTCTGCAAGAGAGGTGAAAGTCCGTTGGGCTTTAATATCTCTGTCCATTTTGCGTCGAACGGCATACAGATAGACGCGAGCTAGGTCTACTGGCTTGCCCGCTTCAATTTCGGGTAACGCATCCAGAATTAATTCGGTCATGATAGGTCGGCGAGCCAAATCCAGCAATTGGGGGTTGTCCATGACTTGCCGAACAGTGGCAGAGCTGGCACGGAAGCGCAGAACTTGCTCGATTTGCTCGTCTGTGAACTTGCCTAGTTCGAGCACCTCAAACTGAGGCGGTTCGCCAGTGAGTCGAGAAGTAGATGCCTGTAGCTCGGCACCAAGTAAACGGCGGCTCTCTAGCGCTTCAGGGAAATACTCGGTTCGGCAAGTAAGGATGGCCTTGGCTCCAGGTATCACAACACGAGCCAGTTCCCAGAAGTTGTTAATCATCTTTTGACGGTCAACGCGCGATGCCATCTCATCGAAACCGTCGAAGATCAGCAATAGTTTGCCCATGCGGTTGAGTTGTTCGAAGGCAGAATATCCAGGCAGTGGGATCTCATGTTTGCGAAAGAAGAATTCAGAAAAGAGTGACTCAATACTGATAGCGTTGGCATAATCGCGCAAGGGGATGACTAGTGGAAGGCGCGGACGCTCAATGCCCCGCCTCTTCGCATCCAGGTAGCGTTGCGCAGCAGTCCAGGCATAATGCAAGGTAAACCAAGTCTTGCCGGTGCCAAATTCGCCTAGGATGGAGATGTGTTCCTTGGTTGGGTCGTCGATCCAACGGTCGATGTAGCCGTCAAGCCAACCATTGCGGGCGTCATAGTGGCTCATACCTACCTTGTGTTTGGAAACAGGATCAAATTCCTCTTTGTTAGCAGATAGGGGAATGTACATTTCATCGATTCCGCGCCGCTTGACTTGGTTCTCGAGCCATTCGAAATAGCGGCTGAAATCTGCGTGTTCATCGAAAAGCTCATCGAATGTATAGCAGAACAGATTCTGGCTTTTGCTCGCTTCATCTCGTGCGGCTTGGCTCACACGGCGGGCAGCGACTAACCATCCTTCATCAGCTTTGTGCATGTCTGCTGATTGGCGTAAAGCACTGAGGTGTGTAAGGTTAGCCTCACCTGCGACGCCGCGCACAAGAATGCGATCATAGCCACGCCGTATTGGGACATTTAGTAACCATTCGAAGTAGTCAGCAGTGCGAACTTCGTAGCTTTCAAACTGGTAACCGAGGGTTTGGAACCAAGGGCGTATTTGCTGGGCCAAATAGTCAGCTGGCGTGCCCTGAGGTAGTGGCTGGCGACTGATAGCGCGCAGTCGCTCAACTTCAGTTTGGAGACGGGCAACTTCGTCATGGGAGACTTTCGCAGCCTGAATTTCGGCTGTCATCTCACGGTGCTGTCGCACTAACCAAGCCATGATGTCGTCAGCTACCTCTTGGCAAAGGGCCAAGGCGCTGTCGAAGTAATTGTAGGTAACACCTTGCCTGGGATCATATACTTCGGCCCGCAGGAAATCCTCAAGGCCCTTTTCGCGTGCAATGTCTCGGTCACGAATATAGATAAAGCAGGGCTTACCAAGTGTCCGGGCGTGACGGTACTCCTCTACTGTTACCTCCCCGAACTTCTGCCAGAACAAACCAACATACAAATCGGCTGCTTCAACTTCGCGCAGTGATGTCTCGATAACACTATCAGGGCGAGCACCGGCAGCAACCTCATAAATCCAAGCATCAATGCCACGTTCGTTAAGATAATGATTAAGCATCTCGCGCAGGTCACGCAGTTCAAGCAACTTGGAACTGATAAAGACTTTCAACTTGTTACCAGAGGGTGCAAAGGCGAACTGCCGCGCTTGATGGTTTCGCGTCAACCGAGCTAACTCAGTGCGAATTTCATCGAGTGTTTCAAGTTTCTCGAGTTTTCCCAAGATCTCGCTAATGCTTTGATGCAAGTCACCTAGCTTCTGATCCTGCACAACCTCGGCTGGGGTCCGACTTCGATCTACGATTTCGTTGAAAATGGCTATGAACGTTGCAAGTTCACGACGAGGGTCATAATCAATGCGTCCAAGTTCACCCGATTCTTCATTCCATTGGACGATGTGTTCCGCCTCTCTTTCCAGAATCAAGAGATCGTGTTTGTAGAATGACTGGCGAAACGCATCATGCACGTACTTGTTTCGGAAGAAGTTAAGAACGGGTTCAGGCTTGAAGACGCCATACTCGACCAGTGCATATACATAGATAGCATCAAAGTCGTCAGCAGGGGGTTCATAATCCATTTTGAGTCGCTTGAGCGTTCTTATGATAGTCTCGCGGCGACCGAGTTTCCTCACCACTGCGTCAAGGCTCATCTCGACAATTGCACTCGTGACCATCGACATATCAAGAATTGCCATCGATTCCTCCTGTAGAGTCTCGCAACTCCTCTGCTAAGCGTGTGCCTAACCACACATCATGGGACATATGCTGCTGCAAAAAACCTTGCAGAAGAATGTTGTGCAACGACCTGGCAAGCTGCCCGAGAGGTTATCCGGCTGTGCTAGTCACCACTCTCACAATTGGCACCATCATCACTGTTTATTATATCTCTCCCACCTGACAACACAAACGGCTAAACCTCAGAATGATCGTTCCTGGGCCTCGATCTAATCAGTATGACAGGGTTATCTATCCCACGCACGAGCACGCTGCTCTTGCACAGGATATCGTTCTTGGAGCACAATACCATGTCCGCTTCTTCAATACCAACCTTGAAGGCTCTACGTGAAACGCCCACAGCCCGCATCTATGCCGTTGGAGCCAGCGCCGCGTCGCTGGTTGAACTCCTCGGTGCCATACTGGGCAATCCCGATACTGCGCTGGCCGTATTGAACCAATTCCCGACGCTGGAAGACATCGCCCGCGCCAGCAATGCGGAACTGGAAGACATTGCTGGCATCGGCAAATCCAGCGCCGCGCGCATCCGCGCCGCGTTGGAACTTGGGCGACGGCTGGTGAGCACGATGCCGCACGAGCGACCTTCCATCACGAGTCCCGCCGACGCGGCCAATCTTGTGATGAGCGAGATGTCGCTTCTCGAACAGGAACAACTCCGCGTTATTTTGCTCGACACGCGCAATCGCGTGCAGGGCATCCAGACTATCTACCAGGGCAGTCTCAACACCACCATGGTGCGGATAGCCGAATTGTTCCGCGAAGCGATCCGCGCCAACTGCGCTGGCATCATCGTCGTTCATGCGCACCCGTCGGGCGACCCGTCGCCGAGTCCTGAAGACGTTGCGTTGACTCGAGACCTTGTTCAAGCCGGCAAGCTCCTCAGCGTCGAGGTGCTCGATCATTTGGTCATAGGCAAAGGCGCATTTGTTAGCCTCCACGAAAGAGGATTAGGATTTTCGTGACCTGTTGGTGTCCATCACGCACTTGTCCCGCTCAAAGGCGCGTCGCCCTTGAGCGGGATTTTGTTTCCGGGAGCACACATGGCAAGACTCAAGTCTGTCATTGCGGAAGGGTTTTATCCAACACCTGAATCCGTGTTGCCGCGCATCGCCAATCTCGTCGCGCCGGCTACGATGCCCGCGCCTGGCCTTGACCCGTGCGCGGGCGAAGGCAAGGCGATGCAATACCTGGCTGCGCAGTGGAACCTCACACCCTACCTGGTCGAGATCAACACCCGGCGCGGCGCGGACTGTCGCACAGTCACACCCAACACGCTCGTCATGGACATCGCATCGGTGGACGCGGCGAACATGGCGTTGGCCTTTGACAATCCACCTTATTCGGATCGGGAGAAAGGCGTTCGTGACGAGCTTTTCTTCATCCAGCGCATGGATGCGGCGCTCGCACCGGGCGGTATCCACGTCATCGTCATCCCCGACTATCGCCTCGCGCAGACGCAGAAAATCGCGCGCTTTCTGACGGCGCGGTACGACCACCTCCGCGCCTGGCGCTTTCCCGATCCGGAGTACCAGGCGTTTCATCAAATCGTCCTGGTCGGCGTCAGGCGCAAGCGCGCGATCCAAGATCGCCTGGCGGCCGACTACCTGGTAAGCATGGTACAGGGCAACCTGCCCATCTTGCCCGAAACGTCGCTCGATGAGCCTTACGCGCTTCCCGCGCCAACAGCGCCCATCGTGTTCGAGGGCAACGCGATTGACTATGCAGCAGCGCTCGAAGAAGCCGCGGTGAAATCGTGGCCGCGCCTGCCGGTCAACGCCAGCCCGAAGCATATCGGTCTGCTGGCGGTGGACGGCAAAGAGGCTGTCGTGGACGCCTGCGCCTATCATCACGGCCAACTCGTTCTGCTCTCGATGAGCGGATACAAGACGCACCTCAAGGCCATCAAAGCGCAGCTCGACCAGCGTGAACAGCCGCTCGCGTTACCGACCGGTGAGGCCGTGACCGAGGTCAAAGGCGTGCGGTATGTCACCTGCATGCACACTCTCGTAAAAGGCGAGCACTGGCTCATCCTGCACCCGCGCGCAACGGTCGAAGGCGCACAGGACGGCCAGCCGTTCTACTGCATCGGCGGCCACGAGCCACCGTATGAGACGTTTGCCGAGCAGTTGAAGCAGGCCGTCCCCATTCCGGTGTTCGGCAAATGGGCCAGGCCGCTATGGAGCCTGGGCGCGCAGCGCGGACTCGTCACGCGCATCAAGACGGCGCGCGGCTGCCGGTTGTGGCAGGTGTCGGCAAATTCGGAGCGATGGCGCGAGACGCTCTCCGCCGCGCTCGCTTCACACCAATTGCCACTCGAAGATGTGGACGACCCTAGCGACTTTTCACCCGCCATGCCTTTCAAGCGCGGACACCTCTTGTTCCTGCTTGTGACCAACGTCCTGCCTAGCGTCGTACTGAAGGGCGACGGCAAAACGCTCGTCATCCGAGGCCGGACAGTCAAGGGCATCCAGACCGAAGGCGAAGCCAAGCCAGGCCACATCGTCGAAGAGACGACCGACCGCAAGGGTGAGATCGTCGTTGCCGACGCCAGCACGGGCGAGATCACGCTCCTGACCGACTCGAAGGAGCAGATCGAGTTCGTGCAAACGTGGGGTGAGCAGTTGGCCCGCATCGTGCTGGAACGCTTTGAGCCGTTGTACAACTTTGACCTGCGCGAGACGCTCTCGCCCAAAGCGCAAGCGCTGCTCGACCTGCTCGCCACAAACTGCCAGCTGTTGCCAGGCTGCGCCCGGGCGGGCCTGCTGGAATCGCAAAAACACCTGGCGGTCGCCTTGCGGCGTGTCCAACACAAGTACGGCTTTGCGATTCTCAACGGCGAGCAAGGCGCAGGCAAGACCAAAGTCAGCATCGCCGCAGCGGCCTTGGCCGAAGTTGAAAGCGGCGCGGGCTTTCCCTTGATCGTCTCCTGTCCCGAGATCGTGAGCGAGAAATGGGTGAAAGAGCTGCGCGAGACGTGGCCGCTGATCGAGGCGCGCATCGTGACCTCACCGCGCGAGATGGACGAGTTCTTTCGCCAGGCCGAACTGAACCCCGGGCGCAAGTGGGCCATGGTGATTCCCAACTCGCGCTTGGGTCAGGGCGACGGCTGGCGGCCGGTCTATGTGCGTGAGACCGTCGTCGAAGACGACCAGCGGCGAGTATGGACGCTGGCGAGATATCGCAGTGATGGCAGTGTGCTGTGGAAACAGGAAGGCAGTCATGCTGTCACGTTCCGTCCCGACGGCAGCGTGATCCGGCAGATCGCGCGGAACGTCCCGCTGGCCGGCAAGCAGTATGACGAGTTCAAGTGCCCAACCTGCGGCGAGATCGTGACCTATCTCGACAAAGACGGCCATCCCGTCGTCGTGACAGATGCAGGCTGGTTTGAGAAGACGCCGCAGCATTGCATTCACTGCGGCGGCGCGCTGTATCAGGACGACCGCTTGATGAATGGTTCTGGCAAGAAAAAGTCAAACGGCTTGGGCCTGGCGATGCTCGACCAGGCGCAAGACTGCCTGCGCCCCCGTGTGTCTTGCACGCAGACCGAACAGGTGAAAGACGCACGCGGTCAGAGCCACACCCTTCATCGCTGCCCCGCGTGCAAAGAGGTCGTCGTCGGGATGATGGGTGCGGACACGGCCCTTCCGCGCGAAGTCGAAATGTGCGGCGCGTGCAGCCAGTCGCTATGGACGCGCACCGAGTCTTCAAGTTCGTGGATTTCGCGCAGCACGCCCAGGTCGGTACGGTACAGTCTGGTGGACTATTATCGGCGCACCCACTGGGGCAAGGCCAAGTTCTATATCGCCGATGAGGTTCATATGTTGAAAGGCGGCGATACGAATCGCGGCGATGCCTTTGGCAAGTTGGCCCGAGCCGTGCCCAATGTACTCGTGATGACGGCTACACTTTACTCGGGCAAGGCGTCGAGCGTGTTCTACATTCTCTATCGCTTGTGGGCCGAGATCCGCAGCGAATTTGGCTTCACCGACAAGATGGCCTGGATCGAACGGCACGGCGTCTTGCGTCGTGTATACCGGTACGATGACGACGCCATCTTCGACAGCAGTGCTCAGACGGGCCTGCGCCGGAGACAGATTGGCGTGTCGGAATTGCCGGGGCTGGGGCCGGAACTCGTCGCGCGGCTCCTGCAGTGTTCGGTGTTCGTGCAACTCAAAGACATCGGCATCCGGCTCCCACCGTACCAGGAACTCCCACTGGATGTGACGCTCGACCAAGACCACGCGAAAGCCTACGAGCACTTTCACGCGCGCGCCCTGATGGAACTCAAAGAGAACTGGAAGCTGGCGGGCGCGTTCGTCCAGTCGCTGCTCTCCTACTCGGTCGCGCCGTGGCGCGTCACGCCGCTGTGCGATCCGAACGGCGTCGAGAAAGCCTGTGGCCCCGACCTGGAGATCGTCTGCCGCCACTGTGGACGATCGCTGATGGGACACAAGCATTGCCTCGGGCCGCGTCCCGACGAAAAGGAGCATGAGCTTGGCAAGCAGGGGCGCTGGAAAGGGCTGCGCCCGATGGCAGGCAACGCAGGCGCGGAAACCGTAGCTGCGCCGAAGCCTCGCAAGGGGCACTGCCACTATCACGGCGAGCCGCTCCCCGACGAGTGCAAGGATGGCTGCGGTGTGAAACGCCCACGGCTGTTCGCCGCCGAAAGGAAATTGATCGAGACCGTCCAGCACCACCGGCAGCAAGGCGAAAAGACGCTGGTGTTTGTCGCCCACACGCAGACATGGGATGTCATCCCGCGCCTGCAATGGGCCTTCGACCAGGCTGGCATCCGCGCTACGCCCATGCCCAAACTCAAGCCGGAAAAGCGCCAAGAGTGGGTCGAGTCTTTCGACATGAACGGCACCGACGTGTTGATCGCCTCGGTGAACGAACTGGCCGAAGGCGTGGACCTGGTCGCTTTTACGGTGATAGTCTTTTTTGAAGTCTCGTATGTCGTGGCCAAGGTGTCGCAGGCGTCGCGGCGCAGCCATCGCGTCACGCAGACCCGGCCAGTCACCGTCTACTATCTCAACCCCCTCGAGACGCTGGCAAACCAGGCGCTGGAGATCGTGCTGTACGAGATGCTGCTGGACGGGATCCTGCGCGGCGAACTGCCTTCGACCGATGTCATGAACCGCGTGGCGAACGACCACTCGTCCTTTGTGGAAAGAGTGGCGCGCGCGGCCATCGAATCGGCAGGCAACGTGGACGACCTGGCGGCGGCGTTCGCGCGCCACAACCAGGCGATGTGCAACACATCGAGCGATGCTTTTCTGTGCGGCGTGCCAACACCGCAGGGTGTGGCACCTAGGATGATGGTTGAGATGCCGTCCGTCCGTGTCCTGAAGCCGATGGAAGCCGTGAATGGAATTCAGATCCCGATGCTGTTTTGAACATGACCGGAGTAGGCGTGCGTCCTGCGCCGGTCAGTCTGAAGCAAAAAAGGATACCGATGCAAGACTCGACCTACGACCAACAACTGGCTCGCTTGCTTTCCAGCAACGATCACGAAACCTTTGAGCGGTTACGCACGCTCGCGCGTCAGGCGCAAATGGATTTGCACACGGCACTCCGCGATGCGGTCAAGTTCGCGGCAGACGCTGGCGCGCGACGCACCGTTGCGTGTTGGGCTTGTGAACAAGACCGGCCCGACAATATTCTGCCTTGCCCGACGTGTCATCGTCCCTGGTCGCCAGGGTGATGACCCCCGAACGATTCTGGAGACGACGATGAAATTTACGGATGTTTGTGGGAACGAGCATGCCAAGCGGGCTACAGAAGTCGCTGCCGCAGGCGATCACTCGATCCAGTTTGTCGGCGCATTCGAGAGCCAGGCGGGCGATTTGTGCGCGCTGGCGCGCAAGCTGGGTGCGAAGGCGCGCGCCGTCACGCCGTGCCCCTGCGGGCACTTCAGCGACCCCGCGCGCGAGTGCACGTGTGAGACCCCGATGATCGCGCGGCACCGCCGTCAGGTCTTTGGCGCTCAGCGCGAGTTCGACATCACAGTCGAGGTCGCCATCCCGCACGCAGACAGGATCGTGCGGTGGATGAACTCGGGCTACACCGAGGGCGAACCGGATGAGGTGGTCATGGAACGAGTGCGGAAGGCGCAAGCTGCGCCGGCTGTCTCAGCGCAGTTGGATGCGACGTGTCTGTCGCTTCTGAAAACGGCTATCGCGCAACTTGCCCTGAGTCCAGCGCAGGTCAGGGGCGTCACTCGTGTGGCGACCACGATTGCCAGGCTCTCGGGCTGCGACCGACTGGGCGCAGCGCATGTGGCCGAGGCGATTCAATACAGGCGGAAGGCATGGTGAGACGGAAAGGAATCAAAGCGCAGTTGTCGCGGATCAGCCCGATGGATTGGGCGACGTTCTTCCTGGCGGTCGGCGCGGCGCTGGCGGCGATGATTCTGGCGCGATGATTTGTCATCGCAAGTAGACAATGGGCCAGCCACTTGTGCTGGCCCAGAAACTTTGGAAAGCCAAAGGGATTCTGGCAAGCATAACGGCTGTTTCTGGTTGTGGTGCGTCATCGGAAAATGACAGGCAGATAAGTTTGCGACGACGGGTACCATAGTTTCCACAACTCTTTTCCCAAGATCACGTCTGTGGCCGCAAAGTACAAGATACCATTCACGTAAGCAAGTGATTCTGGATCAGACCCAATCGCACCAGGATAAACATCTGCTACCATTACTGTGCCTTCTGGCGTTCCGTCACTGGTCCACAGTTCGTTTCCGTGAACTCCATCGTCGGCGGCGAAAAACAGCTTTCCGTTTGCTGCTGTGAGATTGCTCGGATAAGAACTGCCAGGGATGAATCTGTCCGGAGTAGTTCGAATATCTCTCACCATAACAGTTCCCTCTGGCGTGCCGTCACTCTTCCACAATTCACGACCATAGTCAGATATGCCTGCCTGGAAGAATAATGTGCCGCTGACATTGGTGAGATGCTTTGGCTCTGTTCCCGCACCGCCCAAGAAATCTCCTCTGAGCAGAACTGTACCAGTTGGCGTGCCATCGCTCTTCCACAATCCCCAGCGATAGCTTGGGTCATAAGCAATAAAGAAGAGCTGGTCATTCACCTCCGTCAGATGCGATGGGTTTGAGATGGTAATGGCAGAGACCGCATTGACCGCCACCGTCCCGGTGTAGGTTCCATCGCTCTTCCAAAGCCCTCCGCTAGCAAAGAATAGGGTTCCTTTCACCAGCGTCGAACTATGCGGCGCCGATTCAAAGTTTCTCACCAGTACCGTGCCAGTGTATGTGCCATCGCTTTTCCACAGCCCACGTTCCGGACCAAGCAGGTCATACGAAAAATAGAGAGTACCATCCATCTCGGCCAGGATGTACAGATGATTGTAATCGTAGTCAAAGCCAAACCCTTTGACAAGTTCGGTTCCTGTGAGTGTGCCGTCGCTCTTCCACAGACCACTATTTGAACCATCATTGGCGGCAAAATAGAGCGTGTTGCTCACCGGAACCAGAACGGCATTCAGATCTCCGTAATCGGCAATAAAGTCTCTGACCATCGCTGTGCCGGAAAAAGTGCCGTTGGTTTTCCACAGTCCACGGCGATGAGATGCATCGGTGGCGCGAAAAAACAACTCTCCGTTCATGACTGTCAGATTCATAGGCGAGGGTTCACCATCGGCAGTAATATCGCGAACTAGCTCTGTCATCGTCTCTGTTCCGCTCGTTTTCCATAGCTCCTCGCCATGCGTAGCATCAACGGCGATGAAAAACACGTCTCCATTCATACTGGTAAAGTAGCGAGGGCTAGCGTTGCCGCTCGTATTGATGTTCTTGATCAGAACAGGTATGGGGTTGAAAGATGCAGCTTGTCCAGGATCTGAAGCTGGCTTGGCCCGAGCGGGCAAAGCCAGCAATACGGGCAAGACAACAAACAAGAAAACCAGTGTGCCGATCTCTATCCAACGAGAAGTAGGGATGTTTTTCATAGAACCACCTACCTTGCGATTCTTTTTGCTACTTCTGGTTTCTCCTCATCTGCACGAATACGTCATCATGGTAGTTAGCCTACTCCATTAAGATGCATCCCGTTCCAAGCAGGCATCATACTTTGCAGACGCCTCTCTTCACTGCGGTTGTTCGCTTTCTGTGGGCTGAAACACAAGGCTATTTGCACCTATAGTCAAAGTACGAGTCTCCGACGCCAGAAAAATAAACCAGATAAAGATTTCCTTGCAGGTCAGGTGGGGATACTTGCCAGTCCGAGACTTGACGGACACCGAAAGGCAGTAATCGTTCGTAAGCCGGGATACCCACAGAAAACTCTCCATTTTCCGAAAAGAGAACCTTCAACTTGTGAGAAAGCGAAGCATTATTCGCCTGTCCAGCATAGAATGATTGAACTTCTTGTCTCGACTCAGAATATCGTCTCAGTTGTCCCACAAAATAGACGCAGGCACCATTTGCTTCATATCTTGAAACCAGCTCTTTTGCTTTGACTAGTGATGTATTTGGTGGGTGCTGGACTTGATGAAAGTCTTTGCTATACTGGCTAAGGGTATAATTGTGAATGGGCACGCCTGCTGCATAAAGGAGTACACAACACCCAATAGCAAAGATAACTAGAAGAACCACTAACCAAACTGGGTGCCTCAACATATGTATTGCCTCCATAGCTTCAGCGGTAATGGCATGATGTGAAATGTGGCACGTATGATTGTGCGCGGGCACAGGCAAAGTTATGGCTGCCCACCAGTTGCTTCTAGTAACGTCTTCCGATACTCCTCAAGACTCACGCCAGCAGGCAGCGACCATCGTGCGTGGTAAGTCAGCCAATAGTATCGTGCTAGCATTGCCCATAACTGGTTAGCCGCAGCAGGATCAGCGGTTAAGTAGTTCTTCCAACTTCCGGCTTCAAAGAAGCCTGTCACAGCACCGGTCCCACTGTTCTGCGCAATCGAGAGCAGCATAAAGCGATCCAGAGGCGACGCGCCTGGATGCTTATTGATCTCGGCGTTGGCCGCTCCCAGTTTGTATGCCATGTAGTAAATACTGGCTTTAGGATCAAAAAGGTCGTCCCTTCCGGCCCCACCCGCAGCTCGCGCTTCTTCAGGTCGTATTTGTCCGATTCCCCAAGAGTGGCCCTCATAGCCTTTGCCCAAGGCTATCCAAGCCTTTTCCGGATAATCTCCAAGGACTGGCCACCGTTGCCAAGCAGGATAGCTCTGCCGCAGAATGGCCGCGGGCACGATGACCTCAAACCCATCACTCAGTCCTTGCGCTGTAGCCTGAGTTCTCATATACTCGCGGTAGGTCACATCAGGTTCGACTTGGCCAGTAGCGAGGCCGAATAGATTAGCTTGGCCTGCTCCGAGACCTGTGAGAAGACAATGCCCAAACGTAGAATGGCATGTCTCCGACATGAGTTGCAAGTCCGCAATAACGCCAATAACCACCGCGATCCCAACAGCGATCCCGATAGCAGGACACAACGGTCCGCAGTGTCCGTCTGGGTCGTTGTACAGAATAGGATTGTTGCCAGCGTAACTGTATCGGTTCAGCAGCTGGGGTGTAGCAGGATTAGGAATGATCGTGTCTGCACTTGCGAACCGGCCCAGTCGCGATGAATAATATCGAGCATTGTAGAACATTAATCCGGTCGTGTCAGCGCGTTGACCTGTAAATCCTATGTCTGTCGGGCTTGAACCATTTGACCAGCGCAGCGTGCCATACGGCGCGTATCGTTGTGAAGCAACATTGTCCATGCCATTCACGACAACCGACACACTACCGAGATGATCGCTGTGTGTGTAGTATGACACGTTGCCCGTTGACGACACCACACGCATTGCTATCATCTGCGCGCCCATAGCGTAATAGGTCTTGGTAATGCGCTGCGTCCCGGTGATGCTCACTTCCAGCGCACCGACGTACGCTGTCTTGGCACCACCAGGCAGAATTTGCAGCACGCGCTTCCCATCGCCGTCGTAATAAAAGCGGGTTACCTGACTGTTAGTGGTATTGGTCACCACACTCAAGCGGTTCTCGACATCCCAAGCTTGCGTGTAGGTGATACGTTGCGTGCTAGACACCTCGACGCGCAACGTCATGTTACCATTGGCATCATACGTTGCACGGAAGCCTGCTGTCGTGCTGATCACGGCGAACGGTTGGTGCAGCGTAGCTGCAGCCGGCGGCGAGCCGTAGCTGGCGTTTTCAGCTTGCATGACGATGGGTAGGAACACCTTGTATGGCTTGGCTGGCGGCTGGCGGTACGCATAAGTCTGTCCCGCGCCGCTGATGGTGCGTGTGATGATATTGCCCATCCGGTCGTAACCATAACCCTCATTGTACTGACCGTTGCCAGCGGCATTCGTCCGTGCCCAGGTCAGCCGGTCGCGGGCATCGTAGCCAAAGGTTTGCACTTGTCCACTGTTGTACGTGTCAGTGATCGCCGTGACGTTGCCGACTTGGTCATAGTTGTACCGCAATTCCAGCAAACTACCTGAGACCTGCAACTGCTGCAATCGGAAATTACCCGACCAGTAGGCATAGCTCGTCGAACGAGTGTTGCCCCAATTCTGTTGCAGCGGCTGGCCCAGTGCATTGTACGTCGCGCTCGTCAGGTAAACATTCTGGCCCGCCAGTCCCGTCACCAGCCCGCGCTTGTTGTACGTGGTGACCACGGCTTCGTTGGTGGGATACGTCGTCGTGATGACGCGATCCAGCGCGTCGTAGGCATAGCCCGTGGTGAACGTGCCTGCGCCATTGATTGTCTTGCTCTCGCTCATCGCGCGCCCGCGCGCGTCGTACGTCCAGCGCGTGATGCCGGTCGTGTCCGTCATCGCCGTACGATGCCCGATACCATTCGTCCCTTTATCGTACTCGTACTGCGCCAGCGATTGCCCGCCGGCCGATTTGCTCACGACTCGGTTCAATCTATCGTACGCAAATACCAACGCCTGACTCAGCGCATTTGTCTGGGTGATGAGGTTGCCGACTGCGTCGTATCGATATTCCCAGTGTCCCATCGAAGGATCATCCATCGTCACCTTGCGCCCCAGCGCGTCATAGCTCATGCGCGTGACGTTGGCCAAGGCATCCTGCACGCCGATCAGGTTGTTTCGCGCATCGTACCAGTAACGAGTCGTGGCGGGCGTTTCGCTCACATTCCAGGTTGGAGAGCCATACTGTCCATAATATTCTCGTACGGCCACCAGTCGCCCCAATCCATCTTTTTCAGACTCGGTCTGATGGTTGTTGGCATCCAGCATCAGTTCGCGCCAATCTTGGTAAGCGCGTTTGGCGACAGTGTTATCTGGCGCGGTCACTTGCGTCACGCGGCCCAGCGCGTCGTAAGCCGTGATGGTCTTGGACAGTGTGTTCCACGTCGGCGTGATGTACTTGCCGCCCACCACTGACCCGCCTATGGACAATGTGTACGGCAGCGTGACGGTCACCGCCGACCCGCGCGCATCGTAAGCCGTGCTTTGCACCACAAGCCAGTTGTTCTCCGCCTCAGCTTGCGTTTGGATCGCGCGCCCCAGCCCGTCGTAAATGACCCACGCACGTTGATACACGGGCGCGCTGGCATAAGTGTCAATGCGCGTCTCGGTTGTGATGGCAAACGGCGCAGAGACTGCGTTCCCGGTCGGATAGGCGTACTTGATAGCAGGCGCGTTCTCGCTGGGGCGAGTCACGCTGATCACGCGCCCAAACGCGTCGTGCCCAATGCGGGTCGCAGCATTGTTCGCGTCGGTGATCACCTTGGGCGCGCTCAGCCGAGTGTCCCATTGAATCTGTGTCGTCTGCGTCAGCGCGTTGGTGATGACGACCGGATACAGATTGTAGGCGATGTCGTATTGCGTGCGCGTGACGCGCCCCAGCGCGTCGGTCACGACCGTCGGGTTGCCCCATGTATCATAGCGGGTGTATGTGTGCGCCCAATCCGCGCCCATGCCGCGCGAAATCTGGGTTACATCACCCTTGACTGGCGAACTCCCAATCGGCAGATAGTCGTAGCCAAACAGCGTTTGTGTTTGCGTCATGCCGTCGCCGGATAGGACGCTTTCGGTCGTGACCTTGTTCATGATCCACGCGGACGAGTTGTACGCATATTGCCGATCAATGATGGCTTCGTCTCCTGTTTTGGCAGCATTGCCCTGTCGCGTCTCGCGGGTGACATTGCCATAGTCATCGTAGACATATTCGACCTGGCTATAGGGACCTGCGCCCTCGTTAGGATACGAACACGCTGATGCCAGTGACACGAATCGTCGCCCACTACCCAGGTCGCGTAGATTCCAACGCTGGGTTTGCTGGCTCAGGGCAGTGCCAGGCGTCGTGCTGGAACTGGCGTTGTATTGTACACTTTTATACTCGCGGCCTTGTAAACCGTTCGTATCCGCAACATCGCTGCCACATATCCCTACCGCCGTGGTGGCCCCCATGCCTTGGTGGAACCAAACATCAGTCGCTGATGTGATAGAGGCGTTGTCGCTGTTGCGCTGGATGATACGCACACGCGGATGACCACGAAACTCATAATCGTCGTCGTCTGGATTCGATGTCCCGCGATCACTGATGAACTTCCACGATCCATTGTGAGGTGTGTCTCCACTTTCGTTGCGGTATTCGTACACAGTGCGCATCACCGGCCCACTGCCTGGATTCACCGTGGCTTCCCGCACACGATAACGATACCAGCATCTTCCGTTCGAATCCTGGTGGGTGTCGAGAATCTGACCGGATTGGGCAAACGGCGATGACCAATACTGCGGCGACTCGTAGTTAAAACCGGTCTGCCCGCCATAGCCATTGGACACGCTGCTGAGCCATAGCTTGAGACCCCATCCTCCTTCTTCCTGGCCCCGGACGCAATTTCCGCTATAAGTGGCCCATCCTTGATGGTAGCTGAATGTCGTGGCGGGCAGCCGTTCGCCGCTGGCACTGACCTCCTGCACGCCCGTCAACTCGAGCAATCCACCGGTGTCCATGCTCAGCTCGTAGCGGCGAACTCGTGTACCTACATCATTGGTGCATGGACATTGTTGCACCTCGACGGCCGACAGACGCTCCTTGATCCAGAACGTCTGGACGGATTGAATGCCACTCGTGGAACTGTCGAAATCTGACGGCCAGTCTCCGCGCGCGGCGCGCTCCCAGTGGACAATGTACGCCGCGTCTGACTGTCCATCTCTCCGGCTATAGTCCATCTTGGAGATATAACCGCCTCGCACATAGCCCTGGTTCAATTGCCACACACACCACCATGTGCCGGGAGGGCATGGATCGTAGTCGCTGTAGTAATAGATGCGTCCTCCCCATGCAAAGCCAAAGTTGTTGCGCTCGACCTGGTACTTGATCCGCACATGGTTGTCGTGCCCATCTCTGATGTCATCCAGATTCCATCGCCAGTTAATGATATCCAGATCGGGATCACCATCGCAACCCGGCGAGACCATCCACCAGGCCGACATTCTCTCGCCTGAGGTCTCGTCGTTATAGCCGAAGCGATACTGGATGCCATCATTCGTTGTCACGAGCCAATAGTCGCCGCCGCGATTCGGGGCGGTGGTCAGGCGCTGGACGCGCCAGAAACGCTCGTCCTCGGTGCGATATTCGTCTCCGCCAATTGGAATGAGCTTGCTGCTCACGCCATTCAACACCAGCGTATAGTCCGTCGAGCACTTGGGCACGTGATTATCGTCCGGGTCAATCCGGCGGGCAATGTATCCCAACTCCAGGTTCCACCCGACCCCTACCCACGAGACTTGGGGGTTATCGCTGTGCAGCGCGTCCACTAGGCCGCTGCTGTAGGTCAGACGCAGTGGCGGCTTTTGCCCGGCTCGTCCGGACGGCAGGTCGAGCGAGATCTCGTAGCGTGCCTCGCCGGTGAACAAGTCCACCTGAAAATCGCGCACCGTCGGCTGCCAGGGCTTTTCGTAATTTCCCATCTCGCTTGAGGTGGAGGTCGCCAGCGCAAATACCCCTGGCTCCTCTGCAGTAGCCGAAAGCAATAGCGTATCATCTTGCTGCGTGCCACGAGTCTCCAGTTTGCGCCAGCGCTCGCTTGAAGCATCATAGCGAAACAGCGCAACCGAATTTCGTGTGACGGCATTCCCACGCAGTTCATTCACTGGCACAGAGACGCTGAGACGCATCGGCAGAGTGACTGCAGAGGTGCTGCGCACCTCAAATGCTCGTCCCTGGGCGTAGGGCAGGGTACCCGGTCGGGTGATTACATCCGAGTAGACCACTTCAACAGGCGAACGCAGACCTCCTGCTGCAAAGCGAACCCAAGTGCGGCGATCGGGCGAGAGCAACATCCCGCCTGTGGAAGTAACGCTCGCCCGGCCTGGTTGCACTATCCATACCTCAGCATTAGCTGTCACGCGCTGGCTGCCGCTCGCTGCTTCGATAGTCAATATTGCGGAAGCGTTCGCTGCACCGCCTGCCCGCACGAGAATGGTCAGCGTCGCACTCGTGTTCGGTGCGAGCTGACCCACATTGGCAGTCAGTCGCTTGGTGGCAGCGTTAAAAGCCCAACCAGGTTGGTCTGGAATCCATTCCAACTTGTCCGGCAATGTGGCGCTCAGCGACCAGTTGCTGATAAATTCGCCAGATTTGTTGGCCGCCGTCAGGGTGAATGTGATGACATCGCCCGGAGTGACTCCTTCCGGTTCGGCACGGAACGTCAAGACCAGCGGAGATGCAGAAGCAAACGGTTCTGGTGTGGGAAGCGGACTGGTAAATGTTGCGGAGGGTGGCGGCAGCGGGCTGCTGAACGTGGTTGACTGGTTGCCAGTTGCCAAAGACGCGACCTTGAACGCAGAAGCAGATGATGGAGATATTGGAATTGCAGTCGCGAGAATCGAAACGACAAGCGCGAGACGCACGAAGGATGCTGGAGAAACACGACGAGTTTTCATAGGCCGGTCCTCTTGAGTGAAATGCATCTATGCAATCCGGTCATCCAGGCATGAGCTATAGGAACAGGCATGTCAGATTCGAGCGAAGGATGACGGTCTGTAAGGTACAGTACTGTTGAGGGCGACTTGCACTCTGCCCGTAAATGTGAGCGTTTGACTCTGGCGAGTCGGTCAGGCGAGCACAAATATACATCAGGTAGCCATACAAGTCAAAACGCGGTCACGCCATCCCGGGATGCCATGACCCAATATCAATTCAGTAAACGGAGAGCAAATGTCAGAAGATGTCCAGGTTGTAGCCTCCAGTGAGGCTGCCCCAACTCTGTCGCCAGTGGCAGAAGTGGAAGCAAGTACAAATCAAGATGCTTCGGCAGTCGCCGAGGAAGAGCGAGCAGATACAGCGGCAGAGGGTGACGCGTCACAAGGTGAAGCAGAACTTGAAGACGGTGCAGGAGAAAGCACGGCCTCAGTTCCCGCACCAGCCAAGCGTGAAGCTAAAGTCGAAGAACCGTATGACTTTGACCGCTGCACCATCCAGATCGGGCTGCAACTCTTGCCTGATGATGGCGACCCTGCGGGTCGTGCCGTCGTGGTTGGCGTGCGTAATCACACCGATGCGCCCATCGTCGCGCTGACGCGCCTTGCGACGCTGGAGCCATTGCCCCAACTTGTGAACGAGCTGCTCAACCGGCTGCGCGCTGAATTGCCTGAGCGCAAAACCGCCAGGGAGGAAGCCGCCGCCCGCAAGAAGGCCGAGGAAGAGGCGGCCAAAGCGAGGCGCGAAGCGTCCAGGTCCAAGTCCAAAGCAAGTAATGCCAAACCCACGCCGAAGAAAGTCAACGCGCTTGACCAGTCACCCGAGTCCGGCCCGACGCCGTCAAGCACGCCCGTCGTGACTGCGCCCACGTTCGACGCCCCGCAGGCGTCCGAACAGATTTCGCTGTTCTAACCGGAGAGGATAGCATGTCAGAAATCGTGATGGTTCACCTGGGAGAAGGGCAGGACGTTCCACTGCCTGCCGATATTGCCACAAGTGACGACCTGATTCGCAAGGCGTTGTCGCCGTTCTACCCCGACGTTGCCAACGCCGATATTCGGCGCGAAACAAAAGACGGCGCATCGTTTATCACCGTAGTCAAGCGGGCCGGTCCCAAGGGGTGATGAGCACATCCGACACCACAAGAGCCGCAACTGAAGAGGTACTTGCGGCTCTTATCGTCGCACCTCGCCACGTTAACCCAGCAGTGGCACTGTGGTTGGACCTGCAGCAGCAGGGGCCGCTGTCGGCAGAAGACTTGATGGCCACATCCACGCAGATTGAAGATGCGATTGGCCAGGGTCAGGCGGAACGGGATGCCGTAGGCTGCGCGCTGCGCAACCTAGTCGCCTCGCAGCCCGTTCCCGCTCACTTTGTTCCCATCGGCTTTTGAGATGCCCATAATGCCCACTATCTCGGTGGACGAGGCGATAGTTGGACTCTCGCGGCGGCGCATGGTCTCAGTCGGCCAGGCGTGCCGCTGTCTCTCGGACGCACTTGACAGCGTCCGTATCCTTTCACTCTACAAGCAATGCTTTCCCCGCCAATACGCCCGCTCGTCATCGCCAATGGTGATTGCGGGCGATGAACGCTACACCGAGCGCGAGTACGAATTCTTCCGGCTGGTCAACCAGCATCTCTTTCCGCTGCCCGACGACGTGATGGATGACTGGCCGGACAATCAGCGCGACGAATACATTCCCCTGACGCCCATGGGGATAGACTGGACTGAAAACCTGGACGAGTGGTCGTTTCCGGTGCAAGTGTTAGCGACGCTGGCGATGGGCGCGGACGCCTACGATGAGATGCTGGACGCCATCGGCCCTGGGACGCCCCGTCCAATGAGCGTGGGGAATGGCTACGTCCTCAACTGGAAACGCTTTGCGAGCCTGTGCCGCCACGCGGGCGGCCTCATGGCATGGGTGCCGACGGCGCTTGAGGTCGTCGGCCACGACACGGGCATCTTGTGGCTGGATATCACATTCGAAACGCTCGACGCCTGTCCGCTGTATCTGTGGACGCAGGAAGGTGTGCGCGAGCTGGCTAACGAATGGCGCAAAGCCAAGAAGATGCTCGACAAGACGCAAGCCGTGCTCGATTGGCTGGAGCCGGATCCTCGCCCGCTGGCCCAGGTCATCGAGTTCTGGAATCGCGCTATCGAGGTGAAACATGAGCGCCGTCAGCCCTAACACGTTTGCCGAGGAGCAGGCGGCCCTGGTATTTTGCGGAGGTCAGTATCTATTCCGGTGGAGGGAACGGGATGCCGTTCAATCGAAATTCATCTCGCCTGCGTCGGTACGCGCGGCGTTCAGCGCCGAACTGATCGACACGGGCTGGCTGCCGCCCAACGTTCGCCGCTGGGGAACCGGCGCGCTGGGTGACTGGGCCGTCCTGTCCATCCCGCCGATGCGGCACCAACTGCTGTTCGAGCATGTCACACAGGATATCCCGACGCTCACACTGGACATTCCCTTACCCGCGCTGGTGTTCATGCGCATCGGCACAGCCTGTTATGTGTGGGCGCTCAAAGACGAGTTCGCGCCCGACGCAGTGCTGCATCACGCGCCGTTGCCGAACGTCAACAGCAGCGGCGCGATCTGCTTCGGCGGCAATCGCCTCGAAGGTCAGAGCGTCGCGCAATCCTGGCGGCTTTTCCTGGACAGCCCCTTCACTTCGCACCAAACGAACGGCAAGTCGCGCCAGCAGCCCGATGACGTACGGCTGTTCCTGGCGGGATTGCACAAACGGAGACACTATCCGTCACGCGACCTGTTGCCGCTGCAGCCGCGCACCACGGTGGATCAGGCAGTCACGGCGTTGACACGCGCGCAGCCCAGCCGGTATATCAACGATGATTGAGGTCACCATGAATCTTGTGGATTACGTGGCGGCGACGGTCTGGCCGTTGCCGCCGATTCAAGCCGCCATGTACGAGTACGTTGTGGCGAGCAATGGAGTGTTCGTCCGGGGTCAGCGCACCGGTCTGCGTGTGATGCTGCCGGTGATGGCCAGCCCGCCGACGCCGCTGCGCGGACTCGTGCCGGTCGAGCCGTTTGTACAATTCGATCATCCACGCGTGCCGGCCGAGTTGATGGATGAGATGCTCGATGCTGCGCTGGCGGCGAAAGACAACGACCTGAAACCGGTTGAGGTTTTGTTTCATCTGAGCTGGGATGCAAGCGGCGCAAGGCTTGCGATGCCACCTCAGGAACGTGGCGTGGCTTTCGTGCGACCTATCGGCCCAACCCCCTCTTACGAAACCGCCGTGGTCGAAGTGCATTCGCATCACGGCATGGCCGCCTGCTTTTCCCCAACCGACGACGCCGATGAGACGGGCTTCAGGGTTTTCGGCGTGTTGGGCGATATCTTCACACGGCCCACGCTGCGCGTTCGCGTCGGGCTGTATGGTCATTACTGGGAGATTCCGGCGACGTGGGTCTTTCAGTTGTCGAGTCACGTGACCGATGCTCACGCGAGAAACCATGACACACGACTCTTGTCGAGCAACAGCAGGTAAACACACTCCGAAAGCAGATAGCCTGCTTGACCTTTCGTATGTGAATGCGGTGCCCGTGCTACTGTGCGATGCCGAAGAGTTGCGACTGTATCTCATCGGCTGCGGTGGGTCGGGGAGTTGGCTCGCGCCGGACGTCGCGCGGCTGGCAGTCGAGTTCCGCGCGCGCTGGCGGCACATCCGTGTAATGTTCGTCGACCCCGACACGGTCGAGCCGGTCAACATCCCGCGTCAGAATTTCTGCCAGGCCGAAGTCGGCGCGAGCAAGGCCGAGGCGCTGGCTGCGCGCTATGGCGCGGCGTGGGGGTTGGAGATCGCCGCTGTCCAGAAACCTTTCCACGCGAGCATGGTGGATGCGCCGTGGCGGGCAGCGGCCATCGTCCTGGGCTGCGTGGACAACGCCGCAGCGCGCAAGTCCATTGCGAGCGTCATGGATCGCAACAGTCCCACGCCAAGCATCTGGTGGATGGATTGTGGCAATGCCATTCAGAGCGGCCAGGTGCTGCTTGGCTCTGCGCCAACTGCTCGAGAATTGAGCGGCGCGTTCGCTGTGCCGACGTTCTGTTCCGCGCTGCCCTCACCCGCGCTTCAGCATCCCGAGTTGCTCAGGCCGTTGCCAGAGGAATTGAAAGGCGCGCGCATGTCCTGCGCCGAAATCGCCGCCGCGAACCGTCAGGCGCTCACCGTTAACAAGCAAGTTGCTGCTCACGCGGCGGCGACGCCTTCGGCGTGTCGCAATTCCTCGCGGGCGAGTTGCGCTACTTTGCCCTGTACTTCGACCAGGCCAGTGGCACGGCGCGGTCGAGATACATCACCCCTGATAACATCCAAGCCGTCGTCAGGAAACCCAACTCCGCATGACGCAAGTAGCTTGCAGTGCAGTCGGGACGATGTTTTGCAGTGGATCACGAACAAAGCTGTGGCAAACTCATTGCATTGGAAATCCAACGGCTGCAATGTAAAGCCGACCTTCCTGCAACGGAAATCCAAAACCTATGACCTGCTCTTATCACATTACCGCAACAGGGAGAGGCGTACTCTCCCTGTTGCTCTATCTGAACGAGAGCGAGAATGACACCGATCTACAGCTTCCTGCCGCCATATCACGACCATCCCCAGCAAGTGCTCGATCTCGTGCCCGATAACATGCTCGAGTGCATCCAGAATCGTGCATCCTATCCAGTGTGGCCGTGGGCCGTCGAGGAATTGAACAATTCTGCCTGGCGTTGCCTGCGCAGCGGCGCGATCAAGCTCGTGCGGCTGACAACCGAGCGAGACGGCAAGCCCGTTATGGATGCGAAAGGCATTCTGGGTTGCTGGGCCAATAACCAATATGTAGTCGAACACTGGGTCCGTGTGGATCACCTGTCGCTGAACACACAGTTGATGTGGTTCGGCGTCGAGATTGCTTACTGGCGCGCCCAGTCCAGATGGTGGACGGATGGCCCAAAAGCGTGGCTGCGCGATCCGTCGTATGCGCAATCTCCCAAGCTGTGCCGAGCGCAGGTCAAGCGAGCGCAGCAACAAACCGAGTTGGCGCTCAGGCGAGCCAGGGCATTCGCAGCCTGCCACAAGTTGAGCGTAGGGCAAGATGTCTTGAACGCCGGCATCGGGAGCACCTCCGCCGAGGGTCAGCTGGCGCTGTTGTGAGGCGCATGGCGAGACACGCCGAAGGCGCGCACTTTCGGCGTGTCGTCTTATCTCTGTGATGTGTATGACCAAAAGCAACCAATCTGACGAAGGACAGCAACGACTAGACGATCCTCAGTGGCCGTACCACGGAGCATCTCAACTGGGGAGGACATTGTCATTTTCATGTTTGGTGGCGAGCGAGGATCATGCCGACTACTGAGTTGCTAACCGGAAAACCGGGTTTAGAATTGAATCTCCGGCTTTCTCATAGAAAATCTGCACTGGGTTTTTACCACCTAACGCTGATGCTAAAGGCGGCTTTTGAAAACTGAAAAACATACCTCTCATGGCAGCTGCCGACAATATCAATTCATCAGTGTTTATAGTTCTGGTCTTGACGAACTCTTTCGGATTGACAAATATTGTAATCCTCACCTGATTCCGGCCGACATCAAATTCCGGGGCCACAAAAGCTATTACTGTTGCTCCCTTATTGGTTTCTATCAATGCTTGGTGATTGTCCGTACCAGTAGGACTAAGCGGGAGGAATTTCACCGTGACAATATCGGGGCTTATGCCTTGACTCTGGGGTAAAGATAATAACGGTACATTAACCAACGGCCATAATCCGAGTCTATCAAGTACCACTTGAATCCGAGCATTATTGATCGACTTTGGATCAATGGAATATCCGGGAACCTCTGAAACGATTTCAAATATCACAGGGTTAGTTGGCACAGTTATAGGTCGTGTAGCCACAGTGGTCGCTGTAGGCAGACGTGCTTTTGTGGCTGTAGGAACAAGTGCGTCTGTTGCCGATGCAGTTGGTGGCGGCGATGGGTTCGGCTTCGGAGTGGGCGAGGGTGATGCCACTAAAGTTGGAGCTGGTGACGGTGCTACCTTCGTAGGTTCTGATGTGGGAGGAGCGACAGTTGGTTGTTGTGTAGCTGTTGACGTAGGAGTTGCTATTGCTGGTTCAGATGTTTCTGCCGGCAACATAGTTGAAGAGGGCGTTGCTTGAACCGCTTCCTGCGTGTTAGGCATTGCCGCTATTGCAGTTGGAGTGCCCGACCTTGCTAGCCCAGTTGTTGAAAGAGGAACTGCTGCTGGACCACAACCAGCAAGAAGCATGGCTATGACCATGTACATAAAGAGCTGTTTTCCAGTCGGCATATTGACCTCTCACTATTCCCGGGCGAGATCTTTGATCGCGATTTGGGCGTTATCGGCTTGATTACACATCGCTCCATCCCGCCAATGTACTACCGGACAATCTGGCACGTGAGCACCATAAAGAACCATTCAGCGGCGTCAGGCCTAATTATCCGGAGCGACATACTCTCCGCTCAGGAAAGCCTTTGCTTGCTGGGTGGTGGCCCATATCTTTTGCGGCGCGGTCGTGCTTGTCCTCTACCTCTAGTCGCGCAGGACAAAGGGCAGATAGATCATGCTCGGCCTCGCAAAGCTGCGATAGTTGTATGCGGCTGTGACGTAAACGTTCTGCGCTTCGGCTACGGCCAGTGGCGCTCCACGCTGATCGGTCAATAGCAAGTTGGTCAAAGTGTAAGGCCCGTTCCGCGTGGAGGCATAAATGTCATCGCCATCAAAGCGCAACGCCAAGATGGATGTACCAGTGATGACATCCTGAATAGTCAGGCTGTGCGCGACGAAGTTGTTGCTGGCATCCACGAGGTCTGCCGAAAGCCCTATTGTGCCGCTAATGGCAGATGTGATGCCGGTTGTGACCGTCAGGGCCTGATAGAGAGACGCACCCGGAAAGTGAGGCTGTGGCACATCGCTATAGGTGTCATTGAGCGCAACACTTTGTGGCGAGATTTGAAAAGCCAGACTGGTGCCCCTCTCAAAGAACAGACTGCTGGTGGTCAGGCCACTGGCAACCAGCTGCACTTGTGCATAACCCGGCGCGTTTGGCACGATGTATATGGCCTGATACTGATCTATTCCAAGCGCAGACAGACTGATGGTATCTGTCACGTTGTCGGCGCGCGAGATGCTAGCCGTGATCGTGGCGCTGGCCGGCGAACCAGAGAGCATGGCGGTGAGGGTGACGGAAGCGCCTGGGACATACCAGCCTCGATCAGTCTCCGCAGTTAGTGTGATCGGACTCTCCATCGCAGCAAAGAGGGCATACGATGCACTGCCCCCAGGCAGGTCTCCAGCTTCCAGTTGCATCGTCCACATGCCAATTTCGGTGCTAGTGAGAGCATAACTGGCCCCCAGCGGCGTTTGGCCTGCGCCCAATGTCAGATAACTCACTTGCCCCGGGTTGGCCGCGGCATAGGCAGCATCTATCACCTGTCCTGTAGGACTCTTGAGCGTCAAGGTGATTGTGTCGGTCGCCCAAGTGGCGGCGAACAGCGCGTTTCCGCCGCCATCGAGGCCGATGGGTTGAGTGACTTGCTGGCCGGACGACAAGATTCCCTCCACAATCGGAGACAGGGCATTGAATGAAAAGGCCGAGGCCTGCGGCGATTGAGCCGCCATTTTGTGGCAGCCATCCCGGGTGCCTGCCAAAACAGGTTGGATGCACTCATCGTAGGCATAGCTATAGAGGTCACCCGGGGGCGGGCCAAAGTACGAAAACACGCCGAAATCCTTGATGTGCGCTTCGTTCGTCTCCAGCGCCTGACGCTGCCCGCTCAGGCCAAGCCCGCTAGCTTGTGGCACCGCGCCATCGTTTTTTTCTGGAATCAATGCTCGAAAAACTCGGCCCCACCCTCTAGACTGGAGGAAAAGCAAGTCGCCGCTCACTGTGTAATAATCTACCTTATCACGCCGAACCTTATAGTCCCGATTAAACTGATCGATCCCTTGCGTGAACTGGCACACCGCTTCTTGGTTACCGCAGTTCCACCCTATGAAGAAACCAGCCAAACGCTTGACCCTATCCCACCAGGGCACAGGCACGCCCTGATGAGGCGAGCCGAGCGTGATCAGGGTTTTGACGTCATATTGGTAGAGGTTATTATCTTCCAGGTAAGCCCGCGCAACCAGTCCACCCATGCTGTGCGCGATCAAGATCACTTTCCCGCGAGCAATGCGGTTGGGCACTCGTGCAATCTGATCACGCAAGCACCGGGCATTCTGTTGGAGCGAAGCAGTATAGGCCGGGCCAGTAGTGAGGTGCGCCGACCAGACTTCAAACCCCGCACTGTTTAACCAATCCGGCAAGTCGCCAATCAGATCGCCATTTTCTCCATCAAAGTTCTGGTCAAAAGGATAAGGTGCAATTCCCTCGCTGCAAGATGTCTGTCTTCCAAACCCCATCCAGCCATGTACTAACACGACCACTGGCTTATTGGTGACGGGCACCCACCAATCAGATGCGACTTCATCGTTATAGGTCAGGCGAATAGGGTTCGATCCGTCCTTATTCATTACATAGATATTGCGCAGTGGACCAGCTCTATTCGAATTGAAGACGATCTTCGATCCATCAGGGGACCAGATGGCGTGCTCATTGTGTTCGTTCCCGGTAATGGCATGTCGGTCGCTGCCATCTGTGTTCATGATCCAGATCTCGTCTTGATACGACACGGGCACGACGGTATAGGCAATCTTTGTCCCATCCGGAGACAGACTTGCCAGCCCGTCATCAGTCGTGGGACTCCGCGTCACATTCGTTTGATTGCTGCCGTCAGCATTCATCATATAGATCTCTTTATTGCCATCTCGATACGACTGGAAGATTATCTTCGTGCCATCGGCAGACCATCTCGGCGAGTTGTCCCATGCTGACGTCAGCTTTCTCTGGTTACTGCCGTCACTGTTCATGACGCAGATAGCGTGGGGATCGCAGACGTAGACGATACGATCATTGACCGACCAGTCCAACTCTTCCCAGTTCTGTGTGGCGGGGGCAAGCATTCGTATGTCCGTTCCATCGACATTCATCGTGTAGATATTCCAGGTTCCCGTTCGGTTTGAGAAGAACGCTATCTTGCTCCCGTCAGGCGAGAATACGCCGCCCTGATTCGACCCCGGTCCGTTGGTGAGCCTGCGCTTGTTTGTGCCATCCAGGTTCATTACATATAGGTCATGAGGCTGATCCCAGCTAGTCCCTGACCAGAACAATATTCGCCCAACAGTAGCGTTTTGCATGACGTTAGGAATATCCGATTGTGCATGAGCAACGCAAAGCTGTACACTAGACGACAAGAATAGGGCGACGAGTATCAGAAGACCCAGGCTAAAGAAAGACTTGTGATACATAGGTAATGGCCCCTTTCTTTTGGATTGTGATTGTAGGGAATGTGGCAAGCAACTGCGTTGTCGTGATAGAAACGGCATTTGTCCGCCCTCTCATTCAAATCTAAAACACGCTCCAGGCAATATGTGTGAGAACTAAAATCCGGAAGTGCTCGACAGGCCCAATAACCGGAGAATCAGATCAGAGAAGCTGCTCACGCTCAGCAACAGCCATGCGGGACACAGTTGTGTTAGGAGCTGGTCTATTTGAACTTCGGACGGCCTGATTGTTCAGAGCCCAGCACCTTTCAATTCATTGCTGTTCAATCCATTCGAAAACACCGGATCGTTGCTCAGCAATTTGGCTCTTAGCACCGCAAGTTGCTTGGCAAGAGAATTGTATACCAGTCTCCGGGTGTTTGTCAATTCGTCGTTCGATTTTACCCTCGGCTCTTGGCCGTTTAATCACCCACATGCTCGTATGGTAGCAGGAAATGGCGTTTCATTGCCTGCGGCTATTTGTTGTACCCCAACTCGCCGCCAGATTTCTGGGGGGCGACGCTGCCCCGCCCGCACGACGGACTACATGCCGGCCTGCTCGAAGTGCACTAGGCGGATGCTCAGGACCTCGCCGACCTGTTTCGCAAGGGCATCGAGCTGGCTCGCGTGCAGCAGTTGGAACTGTGGGCCGGGTTGCCTCTCACCGTGGATGGACAACCTGGCGACGCTTCGCCGGTTCAGAAAAAGGCGTGACCAACAGCCACGAACACAGCCCGCAGCTTGTTCTGGCCCTTGACATGGAGACCGTATGACATTGACGACGATGCACGCCGGGCACGTCGTGCCGCTGGTGGACTCGAACGAACGCGCGCGGCAACTGCAAATCCTGGACGCCCAAATCATCCTGGGGCCGATTCCGACCCGCGACGGCAAGTTCTTTTTGGTCCCCTCACCGCACTTTCACCAGGGCGCCATTGCCGACTGGCATTCGTTCGGCGGGCACTATGAGCGCCGTGACAATACGGAATGTTGGCTGATCCCCGTTCGGGCCGGCTGGCTGCGCGTGGACGAGATCTATCGCCGCCACTTTGCTATCGAGATTCGCGACGCGGGGATGCGGCTGACGATGGCGAATTACACTCTCCGTCGCCAGGTCGAAGCGCGCTTGCAGGCCAGGCGGCGGGAATATCTTGAACAGGAGCAGAGATGAACAAATATGTTCTCTTTTTTGCCGTGAACTGGCCGGACGCGCTGCTCGACCGGAACGGCGCGGAGCACTGGCCTCTGAATTACGACTTTGTGGGCGTGTTCCAGGCCAGCAGCCTGGAAAGCCTGTGGGACTTGATGAACCGGGACGATCGGCCCACCGCGCTGGTGAGCCGCTCGATGTGCGTGGGAGATATTGCCGTCGTCGCCGAAGCAGATGGCGCGTCGAGGGAAATGTGCGGCCAGATGTGGATTGCGCGGCGGATCGGCTGGGAGGAACTGCATCCTGCCAGTGACCGGCCGACGCCACGCGTGATCGGCGTGAACTGGCCCGACCCGCTATCGCGTGTGACCGGCGCGGTCGAATCGGTTGAGAGGCAAACGTATGGCAGCCTATGAATACCACGTGGTGAATGAATACGATTCGTCGAGCAGCGATGCGACGTACACTGTGTGCGTGCGAGTGGACACACGTATCCGCGACCCTCAAGAGAGAATCGCCAGGGCCATGCTGACTTGTAATTGCCCTGGCTTCACGCGCAGATGCGCCGACGGTACGGATGCAAGTCGAACGTGTAAGCACGTCCGGCAAGAAGCGGCTGCGTTAGCGCGCTTCAAGGCCAACGGTGGCTCGCTACACGCACCTGTGCAGCCCAAGATCGCACCGGTCGCTGCGTCTTCGCCGGCGCTGCTCAACGTCTTGACCGAGCCGCCTCCCGTGAAACGTGGCCGATGGGCCGGATTGCGGATCCAGAAATGAGGCACACGAGATGACAGATGCGATCTTTGAAACACAAGGTGGGGACTGTGTCGTGTGCGGCCACTGGGTCGAGCCGTGCGCGCTGGGCGACGCGCTATGCGGCGCGATTGTCCATGGCGAGTGCCTGGTCGAGCACGTAGCGAGCTGTGTGGAATGTCAGGCAGGCGACGAGAGCGCGAGTGACACACCGCTGCCTGAACTCTTTCTGCGCCATGCCGGAGTTGAGGTGTATCACGCCTGGCATGATGGGTGCGTCGCGCAGTACTGGTATTCGCTCGATCCCGACGACGCCGACATTGACGAGGATCGGGGCAGCCAGTTCGATGTGCGCGACCTGCCGGTGCCGGCTGACCCGGCCGCGTTGGATTGGGACACGCCAGCAGGCCATGCCACCATCATCCGCGCAGCAATTGACGCGGGCCTGATCGGCGCAACGCAACACAAACGCCCTCAACCCGGGCCGCGCCGGCCCACGATGCAGGAACTGGCCGTGCTCTGCTACAGCGTGGACACATTGTATGAATGGCTCGCCTACCAAAAGCACGTGGAGCAATTCTATGGACGGGCGACCCGCGTTGTGGTGCACATCAACGAAGATTTCGATTCAGACATCGGTGTGAGCTACTCGGTCGGCAGTGTGGACGTCTACGATGGTGGGACGCTCTTGCAGCCTCGCCTCGGTCTGCTGAACCGACATACGGACGAGCCGTTCACCGATTCGTCAGATGAGGACGAGATTGCCGAGTTCCTGGACGATTTCGTGGCTGACCTGCCCGTTCCGTTCCAGTTCGGCAGCCTGCACGAGCAAGAGACGGTCGAGATTGACCTGACTTGTGCGCCCGCCGACGCCCAATTGGCCACGCGTCTCCTTCTCGCCGAAGATGATCACGACGCTGATGCAGCGTCCGAGGTGATTCCTACCGAGATACACCTGTTGATCACGGGCATCGGCGGGCCATTCGATACGCCACGGGCGTTTCGCACGCGGCAAGAAGCGAACGCGGCGTTGAGTGACTATGCCAAAGAACTCGACCTGGAGCCGGACGAGTCCGGCGAGTACGATTTCGCCGAGTCCGAGCACAATGCTGTGTTGTTCACGCTGAACACCAGGACATTGCAGGTTCAGTGACGGCAGACTCCACGATGACAGGCACAGCCCGCGTGCAGCCGGCTGTGCCTGTTTTTTTCAGCAGAAAGATCATCTATGAAAACGTGCAAACAACTTCAGGCGGTCGTCGAGGCGCTCTGCGCTAAACATGCGATGGACCTCAAGCTAGTGGGAGCGCACTTGCGATTGGAGAATGCTCCTTTCGAGCCGCTGGTGATCGAGCGGATTGCCGAGCACCGGGTCAGCGTGGCGCACTATTTCACGCAGGGCGGCGATGCGGTGGCCGATCCCGACGTCGTTTTATTCACCGGTTACGCCGAATGGGTGCCCATCAGCATCCAGCAGCCGACCATCTGCCTGGCTGGGCGTGAGATAGGCGGCTATCGCGTGGTGGCCGAGTTGTCCGAAGACGGCGCGAGTATTGCCCGTTTCTATCCGAAGGCTTTGGCCGATCTGTCCTCATTCTGCGCCGTCTGGGCTCGCAACATTCGAGCGCAGGGCTGGCTGGAACACGCAGTCCAGGTGACAGCCTGACCTGCAAGATTCATAGGAGCGCATTGATGAATGAGCACGTCTTGAGAACCGAGACGGTGGTTCGTGATGACCTGACGTTCCACGTAGCGCAATACGTGGATCTGTATCCCGACCTGAGTCTGATGGGCGAATACACCAGCCGGCGCGGCGAACCCTTCGCGATTGACCGGCGCACGGGCCAGTTGTACGGCGACGATAGCGAGTCCGTACTGGCGGAAGGATTGCCCAGAGACCTCGACTGGCGCACGTACCAGTTTTTTCTGCCAACTGCCCTGGCTGGACAGCGAGGCAGTTGGAACCATGTGCCCCGGCGCGTCATTGGCGAATGTTGGAAAAAGCAATCGCTCGCGATGGCACGCTACGGAATCCGCTCCGGCAAAAAGACGCTCGACCTCGACATTCTCGCCGCCGTGCGCGATTACGAGCGCATGGAGGCCTATAACAAGGGCGACTGGTGCATGACCGTGGTCGAAGCGACGCTGGTGGTTGACGGGACCGAAGTGATACATTCTTGCGTTGGCGGCGTCGAGTCAGACGCGGGTGAAGAAGCGTTCTGGGAGATTGTGGATTCACTCATCACAGACGTACTGGCGAGTTCTCATGCTGTGGCCGACCAGCTGGAAGCGCGCGCGATCGCGTGCATCCAGCACGCCCGTGTGCTACATCAAAGAGCCATCGAACATGGCTGACTCGAAACATGCGTGTGCACGCGCCTACGTGGGCGTCCGGCGCGACCTGCGCCGCGAGGTGTCCAAAGCGACTCGAACACCGACGCGGAGACGATATGGACGGAGCTACGCTTACGTCGTCGGCCCGTTCGACACGATGCGGGGCGCGCGCTTCATGGCCGACTATGGCGCGAACAATCCGCACTGCACCTGCGTCGCGCAGGCCGAGTGGCTGGCCCGGCAGCAGGCTCAAAGCCGTTCCCGCCGACAGCCCAGGCTATGACGGCCGGCATTCCTGTCCTGAAAACCAGCGCGCGTGTCTGGCAATTACTTGGCGGCGGGTTGTACCGGTCTCGCCCGCTGCTGGCCATTACGGTGCGCGAGTTGTTCCAAAACTCGCGCGACGCTTGCCGAGGGTTGGCACGCCAGCCTGACATCGTCCTCACGCTTGAGACGGACGATTTCCGGCAGGGCCTCCTCACCTGCCAGGATAACGGTATCGGCATGAGTGAGGAGACACTGCTCTCCAAGTTTCTCGTGTTGGGCGAGAGCGAGAAGACGGCCGATTCTACAGGTGGCTGGGGCATCGCCAAGAGTGTCATCGTTGGCGGCGCATGCCGGTGGAAGCTTTGGACGAACGAGCTCTTTCTGTCATCCGAGCATCTGGAGGAAGGCTGGCCGATTGACCACGTCGCGCCCTTCGCCGGCACCCGGATCGTTCTGGAATATGAGCCAATCTCCGAACGCGACCCGCGTCGCGGGCTGATCGGCCTGACGCCGAGTTCCTTTGCGCGTGGCATCGGATGGCTGCTTCACAGCGATACCAACTGCCGCATCGCATTGATATATCAAGGGAAACGAACCGAGTGGCGGTCTTCCGGCTTGATCGTGGCGGAGGACAGCCGCCTGTGTGGAGAGAATGGCGACCGCACCACGTGGCAACTGCACCAACTGCCTGCCATCGAAGCCGAGCCGGTGCAGTGCGCCAGACTGGGCAGTTACTCTATCACTTCGGCTGGTCAAGTTTTTTATCGCCATCAGGGCTTGGCGCAGTTTTGCGATGCTGTATCCTCGGCGCACAGAGATACGTTCGTCGTGGACATTCAGACGAGCGCGAAAGCCGGCGATAGCGATTACCCTTTCATCCCATCGCGCGAAGCGATTACGGGTGATCTGCCCACGAAAGTCGAGGCGGCCATCGCGCCACACAAACTGAACCCCTTGACCTCGATGGCGCGCCGGCGTGACCGCAAAAAACCGGTGGACGTGTGGTACTATGACGGCTCTGCGCTGGGCCGCAGCGAGCGCTCGGACTCGAGACAGGTGCAGCGGCTGGACACGGCCCGGCAATTGGTCTCGCCGCAGGTGGCGTTGTCGCACGCCAGCCTTGCCCAGCGCATCAGCATCGAGGGCCACTTTATCAGCCCCCTCGGCGTCAAGCTGCTGTTCAAAGGCATGTCACGCACGAAGCGTGAGGTGCTCTCGGTTGTGAATCGCCGTTTTCTCCTGACATGGGGCCGAGTCATAGACCTTGTCATGGAAGCCAATCATATCCAGGAAGAATTCGGCATCGGCCTTCTATTCCACGAAACAGAAGCCGCCGAGCGCCACGTGGATGATACCGGCGTCTACTTTCTGGTCAATCCGAATCTCGTCAGCCTGCGCTCAAGCAAGCCAGCCGAGACGCTGCTGCGAATGTTCCTCGTCGCCGCACACGAAGTCGCACACGGCGCGCACGCCGATCACACCGAGTCCTTCACATCCTGGATGCACACGCTCGCGGATGCGGCAATACCGTTGTTCCTTCAAAAACAACGTGAGCTCAAGTTTATGCTGCAAGGGCGCTATCCTTTGCCAGCGATGGAAGTGGTCGGCCAACTGCCATTGGAGTTGTAGGGTGGCATCAGGGCAGGTCGGCGCGCGTCGTGCTGACCTGCCTGACTTTTACAAAGGAGCATCACATGGGATCGAACGTGTCTCAGCCTGCCGAATTGCCTCGGCAGGCGTTGGTGGATGTCGTCGAGCATCTCCAGCATCGCCTGTTTCTCGACATCGCGAGTCGAGATGATCCGTTTCCGAACGGAGCCGAGTTCTGGAACCCCGACAAGTGTTGGGATGTCGAGCTGTTCGAGTCGCTGGCCGACAAACTGGCCGAGCATGGGCTGCGTCCCGAACAGGCGACATTGCGAGCGCAGGCGAAGCCAGAAGGTGCAGAGATCGTCAACTTCACCAAACGCTATTCGATCCAAGATGTGTTGAACTGGGAGATTTACCGGAATCGCCTGCGGCATCTGCTGGTGGACATCACGGCGAGCGACGATGAATGCCCGGACAACATCAAGGCATCTGACTGGCAGGGTAAGATTAAAGTGGACGGCGGCGATCTGGTCGTCACCATCCTGCCAGGCGAGGGCAAGACATGATATACGATCCGGTTGGTGGTATAATTCCCATAGCGGCTCGGGGGTCCGGTCACCTGATTGGCCCGAGTACGTCAAACAGGAAGGGAGATGATCCCATGATGTCAACCACTTCTGCGCTGCCCGATTCGGTTCGCCAGGTGCTGGGGCCAGAGGCAGCCCGTGACCTCGTGGCCTGGCTTGACCAGCACTTGCTGCGGTCCGAATCGGCGCAGGTTCCAGTCTCAGCCTTGATGGCCCGGCAAAAGGTCAATGTGCTGATGCTGGAACACGTCAGCAATCTCTTGTTGGCCGACGAACCGACGCTTACCCGGCGGCCGGATGGCAAAGCGGTATGGCGCGTGCCGGTGGATTTGACCTTTCCGTCGCGAGGGCGTGTGGGCCGGGTGGCGGAGATAGATGTAGACGCTCAGTACGGTTCCGTGTTCTACGACGATGCAGCACTAGCCCAGGTCGAACAGACTGCTCGGCGACTGGCCGAACAAACGTTGCACGCCTAATCGCATGGCCGATCTGATTTCGCTCCCGCATTACCAGCAGTCGGCCGAAGGATATTGCCTGTCAGCCTGCGCGAGGATGATGCTGGCGCACCTGGGCGTAGAGATGACAGAGGCCGAAGTCAGCCGAGTGCTCGGCGCACAGGAATTTGGTGCGCCCAGTTTTGCAGTGCAGCGATTGGCCGCGTTGAACCTGAAGGTTACCTACCGCGAATGGTCAATCTCTCAGTTGCTCGAAGCGCTGGAGGCCAAGACCCCGGTGCTTGCGTTCGTGCGCACAGCGTTTCTGGATCATTGGACGCAAGATGCCGCGCACGCTATCGTGATCGTCGGCGCCGTGGAGAATCGGCAGTTTTGGGTTCACGACCCTGCGTGGCCGGCTGGCCCGTTGGCGGTGTCGTGGGATGGTTTGCTGGCTGCCTGGGCTGAGTTTAGTTATCGTGGGGCAGCGATCGCCAAATAGGCCCACAAGTAAAGGCGTTTCGGCCCTTCAACCTATGCTTGTCTCGAGTGGGGGCAGGGCTAACCAGTATAAACACAACAGCTTGAAATAGTTGCCAGACAAAGCAGGCAAGTCCTTGCAAGGGGCAGGGACTTGCCTGCTTTGCTTTGACGAGGCGGCCTGGAGGCAATGGTGAAAACACAGTATCGAACACGAACACATAACGGCGATGGTCAGCAAGCGTGTTAGCTCTGTGTATGAAGCTCTTTTTTGCTTTAAGAGGGTTGGATCAGTCAATGACTGATTACGCTTAAGATAGAGCTGCGTCATACTTTTGGAGCGGACGGCAGCGCCAAAACGTAATCAGTCAGTGACTGATTACGCCGTCCGCCAGGGATGCCTCGGGCTAAA
>DAOTXX010000137.1:0-19905 GCA_034434835.1 Thermoflexales bacterium
TCCTTGCCGACAGGACTTCACCCTCTCTGGCCGATCTGCTGTTCGCGCCAACCAGTGCGAATCTGTTGGAAAAAGTTCCTGAATTTGGACTTGGTGAACGATTGCCTCCATGAGTGCGCAATTGCTACGTTCAAACAAAACACCATCGGCGCCGATCAAAAATTTTCCTTTACAGAAGCCCTAAGGGCGCACACCTATGAGGGCGCATACTCGGGTCATCAGGAAAACGTCAAAGGGACTCTGGAAGCAGGCAAGTTCGCGGATCTGGTCGTATGGACAACCGACCCATCCACCCTATCGCCTGAGGACCTGTTCAACAGTACCGTTGACCTGACGATGGTGGGTGGCAAGATCGTCTTCAAGAGAACATAGCGTGGGATCAGCGACGATTGAAAACCCCAAGGGTCTCGGAGACCCTTCAGATTTAGGACAACCGGAAGGAGCAAAAAATGAAACGGCAACATTTGTTCGCACTAGCGCCGGGCATCGCCCTGACTCTCGTGCTCGTCTGGTGCACAGGACTGGCGCAAGCCCAGGGCCCGAAACCAAGCGGCAACCGCGCGCCGCAAGCTCTGGTGGGCACTTCCTTCACCTACCAGGGTCGTCTCACCCGCAGCGGTAGCCCTGCCAATGGCACGTTCGACTTTCGCTTCATCCTGTACAATCAATTGAACGGCGGCGCTCAGGTCGGCAGCACGGTGCTCAAAGACGACGTGACCGTGACGAACGGTTTGTTCATCGTGCTGTTGGATTTCGGCAGTGTCTTCGACGGCACACTGCTCTTTCTCGAGGTGAGCGTGCGCGAGGGCAGCAGCACTGGCGGGTACACCACCCTCAGCCCGCGCCACGCGCTGTGGGCGAAGCCGTATGCGATCTATGCGACGACCGCGCCGTGGAGCGGCTTGACTGGCGTTCCAGGGATTTGGTATCTTGCCGGCAACAGTGACACCACCGCCGGCACCAATTTCCTCGGCACGACTGACAACCAGGCGTTGGAGTTCAAGGTAAACAGTACCCGCGCCCTGCGTCTGGAGCCGAACGGCACCAGCCCCAATCTCATCGGCGGCTACAGCGGGAATAGCGTGACCTCGGGTGTAGTTGGTGCCACTATCAGCGGCGGTGGAGCAAGCGGCAACACCAATCGTGTCACTGACTACCACGGCACGGTGGGGGGTGGGTCCAACAATCAGGCAGGGAACAACAATGCAAACCTGATGGACGCGTTCTATGCCACCGTCGGCGGGGGCTACTCCAACGACGCCAGCGGCACCTCCGCCACCGTCGGCGGGGGCTACTCCAACGACGCCAGCGGCTCCTACGCCACCGTCGGCGGGGGCTATTTCAACACCAGCGGCTACTACGCCACCGTCGGCGGGGGCTCCTATAACATGGCCAGCAACGAGGGAAGTTTTGTCGGCGGAGGCGGGTATAACACTGCCGACGGGTTCCGCGCCACCATCGGCGGAGGCTATATGAACACCGCCAGTGGCACCCGCGCTACTGTGCCTGGTGGCTCTGAAAACGCCGCTGCAGGCGGCTTCAGTTTTGCCGCCGGGCGGCGCGCCAAAGCCAACAATGATGGCTGCTTCGTCTGGGGCGATTCGACTTACGCCGATCTGAACTGCAACACAAACAATGCGTTCATGGCGCGCGCGAACGGTGGTTTCTGGTTTGGCGCAGCGACTTACAGCGTCACGCCCACCATCGGCGCCGGGAACTTTATCAGCACCACCACTGGCGCGTACTTGACGACGGGGGGGGCATGGACGAACGCATCTGACCGCAATGCCAAGATGAACTTTGCGGCGGTGAATGGACGCGACATACTGCTGCGACTCGCCGAGGTGCCGATCCAGATGTGGAGTTACAAAGCCGAAGACCCTTCGGTGCGGCACATCGGCGCGACGGCGCAAGATTTTCACGCAGCGTTTGGCGTCGGCTACAACAACACATCTATCAGCACCATAGACGCAGACGGCGTGGCGCTTGCGGCGATCCAGGGCTTGTATCAGGTCGTGCAGGAGAAGGACGCTGAGATCGCAAGTCTCAGGTCGCAAATCGCCGGTCTCAAGTCGCAGGTCACCAGCCAACAGGCGGAGATTGACGACTTGAAAGCACGTGTCGCCGCGATCGAGCGCGCGTCTGGGCAAGCGAACGGCGGTGAGTCGCCACCCCTCATTCCTGCGGCAGTCCTGGTGTGCGCGCTGGCGGGGTGCGTTGTGCTGCGTCGCTCGCGAGAGGGAGGCGCAGGATGAACCGCACACTCGCGATTTTGCTCACGCTCGTCGTCATCGTGTTGGCTGCGAGCATGCCAAAAGCGGCAGCGCAAAACAGCGGCTACGATCTGACCTGGAGCAGCGTTGACGGCGACTTGGATGCGCCAGCACTCGCGCCGAGCCAGGACGAGTACACCCTGACCAGGTTCGTCGTCGGTGGGGGCGCGTACATGACCAGCACGGATGAAACGTACACTCTCGGCGCCACTGCCGGTCAGGCGGCGACCGGCGCGCTGAGCGGCGGCGACTTTTCCGTGCAAGCCGGCTTCTGGGTGGAAGACGGCTATGGCATCTACTTGCCGGTGATCCTGCGATAACGTTTTTGTAGGGACGTTGCAGGCAACGTCCCTACAAAAACGCCTCGATCGGACGATACTCCAGGTCGAAGCCAAAGTGCTTCGGTCCCAAAACAGCGATCCCCTCCGGCGTGCGGAAGTACGCGTTCACCGGCGCGCCGATCACCGCAACATTCATCCCCTCGCTCAGGTACGTGTTCGTGATCGGCTCGGCAGTGTCGGCGTGAACGACCGCCAGCAAGTCCGGGCTGGTCACGAACAGCGCGCCGTCCTTCCACGAGATGTGATGCTCATTCTTGAACCAGATGCGGAACGTGTGTCCCGCGTACTCGCCCGCGCCGCGAACCGCTTCGGCTGCCGCCGCGAGGTGCGCCCCGTTCGCTCGAAATTGTACCACAAATGGTACGAAGGATGAGCGGCAAGGTTGCGCCCTGAGGGCTCAGCCCGAAGGGGCAGTGTACCTTGAAACTGAGTGTCCATGCAGATGCAACCCCTGCCCCTGAGGTGGACAGGTGACAGCGCCTTCCCTCGGCGGGCGACTGGTCATCAAGCGTCGAAAGCGGGAAAGTACCGATCCTTCGCTCCGCTCAGGACAGGCTCTACAACCACGCCAAATGGGCACTCGGAACGGAGTAACCTGTGTGTGGCTCTCCAGGTAACCGGAGCAGGCGGCTAGCCGCATGCCACACATAGTCCCTTACCAGTCAAATTCTTGCACAAAGAGCAAGAAATTCCGATAGTCTTGATAAACCAAAATAGCCAATGCTCTTTATTTTTTGAACGAGCCTCGGCAGGGTGAATGGACTGTGATCGGCCAACTCACCGCGTGACAAGAAATATGCACAAAAAGGGATGGCTTCCCTGTGGGAAGAACTGTACTTGTCACTCAAGCGGTTCCGAGTCGAACCGATTTTTGAAGGGCGGTTCAGATGACACACTGAACAACCTGTTCGCCTTGATAGGTCTGCGGCCAGAAACCGCAGCGGTTCGGCTGATCAAACAGCCTGAAAAAGGGTTCCCACGAGAAATGTGGAGCAGGGCTTACAGGTGTGTTACGAACCGTCCTGAGTCCAACGATACCCACTTCGCTCATTCAAGGCAAGTCAGAACCTGTTCGGTTCCGGCTTGTCCGGGTTAGGCTCTTAGCAGGAGAGCGCGGCTTGCACAATCTCCCGGTGAACGGACACGTTTTCCAGGAACGAGCGCCGCAGTCGCTCATCACTGATCCGGGCGGCGCGCTCCTGCAACAGGCTGTGCGCCTTGCTCAAGATCGCCTGCGCAAGCGAGTCCTCCTCAGTGGCGCGCAGCGCGTGGTAACAAGTCAAATAGACCTGGCAAGGCTCATCCGTCCCATCCAGCGAGCCAGTCTCCAGGTGACGGAGAATCTCGGCAGCGTGCGTTCGAGCCTGAGGCAGATCGCCCTGGGCCAGCGCGACACGAGCCAGGCCGGCCAAAGGCTCCATCGCCAGGTTCGGCTGATTCAACTCGCGCCGCAAGGTCAGGGCTTGTCGGTAGGTGTCTGCGGCCTCGCCCCAATGTTCCAACCCCGCCAGCGCGTGACCCAGGCGGGTCAGGGCATAGCCTTGAACGTGGCGATTGCCGATGTCTTGAGCCATCCTCAAAGCTTGTTGGCCGTATTCGCGGGCGGCCTCATTTGCGCCCAGGTGATGAGAGAGCAGGCACAGACAAGCGAGCGCAAAACTTTGGCCTTGTCGGTCGCAAGTCTCGCGCGAAAGGCGCAGGGTCCGCTGGTAGCACGCCCTGGCCTCGGCATAGTCCCCCGACTGATCCAAGATATAGCCCAGGTTGATGAGCGCGAGACTTTGGCCCGCCCGGTCGCCTATCTCACGCGAGACGCCCAAAGCCTTCTGGTAACACGATCGGGCTTGGGTATAGTCACCTTGCAGGTTGCAGGCCAGGCCCAGGTCCACCAGTGCCAGGCTTTCGCCTCTGCGATCTCCGATCTCGTGAAAGACGCACAGCGCTTGCTCAAAATAATCTCTGGCTCCGGCGTAATCGTCTTGATAGGCGCAGACGCGGCCAAAGCTCATGAGCGATTCGCTCTCACCTTTCTGGTCGCCAAGTCTGCGAAAGATGCCCAAAGCTTGCCCGATGTAAGCTCTGGCTTCGGCATAGTTGCTCAGATGCCAGCAAATGCTGCCGAGACAGTTGAGAGCATCGGCTTCTACCTGCAACGATTGCGCTGACCGGGCCAGAGCCAGCGCTCGCTCGAGCCGGGCTTGAGCGGCCTGGTAGGCTCTCTGATACCACAGTGCCTGTCCCCACTGCAAATAACCTTCTGCTTGCAAGGCGGCTGTCTCGGCCAGGGCGATGGATTCTTGGGCGACCGCGATGGCCTGGCGGTACATTCCTTGATCGTTCAGAAAGCGCGCTTGTTCTGTGAGCAGCCTGCTCAGAATCACTCGCGCTGCAGGATGAGGGCTATCGGACTTGACCAGTGCACGCACGTGTTCTGCAGCGAGGCTGATGGCGGCTTCGCCTTCCTGATACGGACCCGCCAGCGCATAGAAACGCGCCAGGCTCTTGAGGCTGCGTTCGATCTCGTCGAGCCGGGTGTGCGCGGCCGCCCAGCACCATGCCGCGCGCACGTTTTCGATCTCGGTCTTGATCGCCAGCAGGGCCTTGGCCGCGTCGGTGGTGGCGAGATCAGTCTCGTGATGCTGTAACCACGCAAGGTAATACGCGCAGTGCCGATCACACATCGCAGCTTGTGCCTCGGGCGCTGCAGCCAGTTTCTCCGCTGCATACTGACCCAGCAGCTCGTGCATGTCATATCGTCCTGGCGGTGCACTGCGTAACAGCGATTTGCTGGCTAATGATTCGAGGATGGCCTGCGGAGCCCCTGCGACTTGCTCGGCGGCCCGGCGCGAGAACCCGTGGTGAAAGACGGATAGTTTCATCAAGATGTCCTGCTCGAGTGGGGTGAGCCACAGCCAGGAATGTTCAAAAATCGTGCGCATACTCCTGTGCCGATCAGGCACATCCTGTCGAGAGGTCGCTAAAAAGCCCAGGTTACCTTCGATCTCTTGCGCGATCTCTGCGCACGTGCGCGTCTGCACCCACGCGGCAGCCAGCTCGATGCCGAGCGGCAATCCCTCGACCAGTTGACAGATACGGACGATGGCGGATCGATCTTGTTCCCAGTCTCGACGCACGCGGCGAGCTATTTGCTGGAACAGTTGTATAGCACTGTAACTCTCCCATTCTTCGCTATGGATGATTGGACCGCTCGGATACGCAAGTCCTCCGACTTCAAAACACCATTCCCAACGCAGGTCGAGCCGCTGGCGCGAGGTGACGAGCAATTTCACTTCGGGCGCTTTTTGAAGAATTTCGGTCAGCAGTTGTGCGCTCTCACTCTCTGCCTCCTGTGCACATGGATGGGGAAGGAGATGTTCAAAGCCATCCAGAATCAACAGCACTTGTTTCTCGCGCACGTAATCAACGAGCTGAGCCTGGGGGTCTTGACTGGAAAGGGACAGGTGCAGAGCGTCTGCGATCGCAGAGACGAGAGAGCCGATACAGCTTGCCTCAGTCAGGGAAACAAAATAGACTCCTTCGAGAAACGCCTCGAGCCTGGCCGTCGCTGCCTGGAGGGCCAGGCGCGTCTTGCCGATGCCGCCAGGGCCAATGAGGGTCAACAACCGACACGCCGGATCATCGAGGAGCTTGCGCACTTGGGACAGCTCCCTTTCTCGTCCGACAAAAGGAGTCGGTTGAGCAGGCAGGTTGTGACGACGCCAAGAGGCCGCCGCGCGGATGCGCTCATATAACGCGGTGGTTTCTCGCGTCGGCTCGACGCCCAGCTCTTGGGCCAGGGCCTGGCGGCAGGTTTCGTACTGGGCCAGCGCCGCACTATGCTGGCCAGTCCGCGCCAACAGTTGCATCAACTGCCGATGTGTCTCTTCGCGCCATGGCTCGAGCGATACAAGACGCCGGGCCAGGTGGAGCGACTGTTCGTACTCGCCGCGCTGATGGTGATACGCGACCAGTTCATCTAGTGCCGCGGCCGCGCGTTGACGCCAACGCTCTCGCTCGCCCACCAGCCAGATGTCGAACTCGGCGCAGCCATCCAGATGTAATCCTTCCAGAAACTCGCCCCGATAGAGCGCGACAGCCGAGGCCAGCGCGGTAGGTTCCCTTTGCGCCGCCAACGACTCGAAAGCATCCACGTCCAACCAATACAGGTTGTTTCGTTGAAATTGAACCGTGTGGCGGTCGGCCTGCAGGCAACCGGGCAGCAGGGAACCGATTTTGTTCAGCACCCAACTGAGATTGGCCCGGCCTTCAGTTTCCGATTTGTCTTCCCAAAACAAGTCCGCAAGTTGCTCGCGCGGGACAGGCTGGTTCTGCACAGCCAGGTAGCCCAGCACCGCCAGCGCTTTGCGTGACCGGAAGCCGCGTATGGGCTTGCCGTCCCGCTCGATTTGGACGGTTCCCAAGAACCGCAAGCGAAAGGGGGCCTCCATGCGCTCTCCGCAAGATGTCACACGGATTTCCCATAGATTGCGCGGATTGGCAAGTATTCGCCGGTCATTCTGAGCCGCGCCGCGGTTCAGAATCTCGGCCGTGCAAGGCAGAGAGGCTTTGCCTTTGGCGCTCAGCATGACCATACTTGCCAATTCGGCTGGTAACTACTCAGCCCAGTCTACCGCACATGCTGTCATTGCTTCGCCTGCCGAAGGCAGGCGAAGCAATCTCTGTGCTCCGATCGCTGAGATTGCTTCGTCGGCCCGCTTCGCGAGCCTCCTCGTAATGGGCAAAACATGACGGCTGAGTAGTTACTTCGGCTGATGAAAAAGGCTTACAGGGAAATCAGTGTGTCAAAGAGTTGCCCAAGAGTCTGGTGCTAACACTATAGCAGAAACCGCGCTCCGCGACAATAGTACAGGGATACGAATTGTTCGGGTCGCTCAAGATGAAAGCCGATGAGCAACGAAACGAGTCCATCTCACCGCGCCTATTTGATACGTTGCTGGCGAGACAGATCTAGCTCTGACGAGGAACACCCTTGGCGTTTTTCGGTGGAAGAGATTCTGCCAGAGCGACGCCGGAGGGGATTCGGCAGCCTGGAGGCGCTTGTCGCTTTCTTGCAGGCCGAGTTGGCTTGCGGCCCAAACGAGTCAACCGATGAATTGTAAGTCAGATGTCTTGTGGAGGTGCCTATGTTCTAGCCTGTTCATCGAGTACCTGGCATATCGAACAAATTATGCAAGAACAAAGGAGGCAAAATGAATACGCGCAACAAAACATTAGCAATTGGAATTGTGGTGCTGGCTGTTCTGATCGCGCTGGCGCTGGTCACAGGGTTGACCCAGGCCCAGGGACCGGAGCCCGGCGTCCAGCCACAAAACTTGGAGCCAACCGGTCTGAATGCCGCTGTGGGCCAGCACATGCCCATCCAGGGGAGGCTGACCAGTGCCAGCGGCGCTCCACTCAATGGAGTCTATACCATCACATTTCGGCTTCACAATGACCCGACGGCCGGCGCGCTAGTGTGTTCTGATACGAACTCGGTGACTGTCACCAATGGGCTGTTCTCGTCCGAGATTTGGGGAAGCTGCACTGACGACAAGATCAACGGCCAGCCGCTGTACCTGGGCGTGGCCGTTGGGAGTGATGCCGAGATGACCCCGCGCCAGCCCATCTACCCGGTCCCCTATGCCCGAAGTCTGCGGCCTGGTGCCATCATCAGCGACACCCAATCCGGTGACGCTATCCTGCACATCGAGAACTGGGGCGCCAGCGGACGCGGCCTGCGCGCCTATGCCATGTCTAGCACCGGCACGAATTACGGTGTGGTCGGCGCGTCACGCTCGCCGGATGGCTACGGAGGTTATTTCTACAACAACGGGGGCGGCGTGGCTCTCTATGCCGGCGAAAGCGGCATCATCAAGAGCACCGCCGACATTACCATCGCCGTCAGTCCGCTCAAGATGTTGCCCCAATGGGAGAGCATCGGCGATGTCGAGTTCCTGGCCGATGGGGCTTATATGGAGATACGCCCCAACACATCAGGCTTCCAATACGTTCAAATTCCTGTGGACCTGCCCAGCGTGCTCTTTGGCACACCGACCAAGCTCAAGAGCATCCGGGTTTGCTATAAAGACGATCAGGCAGCGAGCTTTGTCAGTACAACCATCGTATCACAGGGGACAGATTCGGGGACCCTCAGCAACTTGATCAACGATACGACCGATCGCACCAGCACGAGCTGGGAGTGTTACACCGTCACAGATGCAACTCCAGACACAATCACAGGTTCTGTATATATTCAATTCACCCTCCAGTTCGCCGGCACAGGGTCAGCTCACGACATCCGCATTGGCAACGTCGCCCTGACGCTGACTGAGCAGTAGGAGGACTGCGATGAACAAGCAAACGTTCATCGTGATCGCAGGAGTTCTCGCCTGCGCCTTGCTGCTGACTAGCGTTGCCCTGGCGATGGGATCCGCCAACTACCGCCTGGACTGGTTCACGCCGCTGACGGGCGGGGGCGGCGGAGCGGCCAGCTCGACCAACTATGCAATCAACCTGACCGTCGGCCAGACAGCCATCGGCGGATCGTCGAGCGCCAACTATGTTGTGGGCCTGGGCTACTGGTACGGCGTCGCGCAGCAGTTCAAGGTCTATCTGCCGATTGTCCTCAAGTGACATCAGACCTGGCAGGTCCGACAGAGCGGGCCTGCCAGACTGATTTCCTGCCAGCGTTTGCAGTCTTACAAATTCATCCGCTAATGACTCAAGCCGGAGTGCAGCCTTCAGGCGGCTGGAACTGGCAAGCTGAAGCTTGCACTCTGCGATTATCAAATATTTCGTGAATGTGCGCCAGTCAGCTATGCTGCAGGATGCGTAGTGTCCAAGGCAATCTCCAATGCGACAGAACTAGGAGACCGCTGAACAAGTCATCTTTCTACCGCAGAGGCCGCTGAGGACGCCGAGTTTTGTTAGGTTTTCTCTGCGCTCTCTGCGCGCTCAGCGGTGAAAGAAGGGGGCTTTCAGCACTCTCCTAGCAGCCTGTCGGAGAAACCCGTTTTCTCCAAGAAAACGGGTTTCTGGCACCGCCATTTTTAGCGGAGACTATCGGCTCTCCGACAAACTGCTAGCTTGCTTCGCTTTCTGAAAAAGGAGTCCATTATGAAAACTCGCCGATGGTTGATCGCAAATGGAGCCGTTGCGCTAGTCATGCTACTCGGTTCTCTCACTGGCCCACTCCCGGTCTTGGAACGCGCCACCGGGCCGGCGGCGCCTGGTACTCTTAACGGGACGGGAACTGCTTTCCTGACGCCGGATGGGGCAGCCATCGCCGCCACGAATGATTGGGAAACGATAACCGATGGATGGCAGCTTCGCCACCCGCGCCACACGGCGACCTTTACGCCCGACGGGGTGCAATTCGCGCCCCGGTCTGGCCGGATCGAATGGGCCTGGCGCTTGACCTCCGTGACCGCCGACGACCGACCACTGGCCGGGGTCGTGACCGACGCGGTGCGGCCGGTGCGCGAGTCGTCGCAGGCCGTGACCTACTCGCGCGGTGGCCTGGTGGAGCAATACCTGGCCCGGAAAAACGCCATCGAGCAGCAGTTCCTCATCCCACAGCCGCTCGCACTCTACGGTGTGGACCTGGTGATCGCCGGGGTGGTGGCGTGCGCGGGCACATTCGAGGAGACGGCACAAGGCTGGCTCTGGCGCGATGGAGCTAGCGCAGTTCGCCTGGGGCGCGTGCGCGTCTACGATGCCGCCGGCCGCGACCTGCCGGCGACGATGGCCGTGACCGCGGCCGAGACCCGCATCGTGGTAGACGGAACCGCGCTGGCCCAGGCCGTCTACCCGGTGACGATTGACCCAGAGATCGGCGCCAATGACTTTCGCATCAGCTTCATGGGCAAGGACACCTGGTACGATGCCTACAACCCGGCCGTGGCCTACAACAGCCACGACAACGAGTACCTGGTGGTCTGGCACGCCGATGACAACTCTGGCACCCTGGCCGACGACGAGTACGAGATCTATGGCCAGCGCGTGGACGCGGCCACTGGGGCCTTGCTCGGCTCGAGCTTTCGCATCAGCGACATGGGCGGGACGGGCGACGCCGGCTATGACGCCTACAACCCGGCCGTGGCCTACGATAGCACCGACAACCAATACCTGGTGGTCTGGGAGGGTGACGACAACACCGCCCCCCTGGTGGACGAGGAGTTCGAGATCTTTGGCCAGCGGTTGACCGCCACGGGCGGCGGCGTGGGCGATAACGACTTTCGCATCAGCGACATGGGGCCAGACGGCGATGCCAACTATGACGCCATCCGTCCGGCCGTGGCTTACAACAGCCACGACAACGAGTACCTGGTGGTCTGGCAGGGCGACGACGACACCGGCTCGCTGGTGGATAACGAGAACGAGATCTTTGCCCAACGCCTGAACGCGGCGACGGGGGCTGAGGTGGGCACGAACGACTTTCGCCTCAGCAGCATGGGCGGTGTGGGGGACGCAAACTATGACGCCTACGCCCCGGCGGTGGCCTACAACAGTACGGGCAACCAATACCTGGTGGTCTGGGCTGGCGACAACACCACACCGGGAGACAACGAGACCGAGATCTTTGGCCAACTGATCGCTGCCACCGGCGGCGGCGTGGGCGCCAACGACTTTCGCATCAGCGACATGGGGCCGGATGGGAGCACGAGCTACGCCGCCTACTCCCCGGACGTGGCCTACAACAGCACGGATAACCAATACCTGGTGGTGTGGTACGGCGACGACGACTCCGGTTCCCTGGTGAACGAGGAGTACGAGATCTACGGCCAACGACTGACCGCGGCCGGCAGCGACGCCGGCACCGACTTTCGCATCAGCGACATGGGGCCAGACGGGAGCATCGCCTATCGCGCCGACTACCCGGCCGTGACCTACAATCACACGTCGAATCAATACCTGGTGGTCTGGCAGGGCGTAGACGACACGGCTCCGCTGGTGACCGGCGAGCAGGAGATCTTTGGCCAGCGGTTGACCTCGACCGGCGGCGGCGTGGGCGACAACGACTTTCGCATCAGCGACATGGGGCCGGATGGGAGCACGAGCTACGCTGCCTACTTCCCGGACGTGGCCTACAACAGCACCGATAACCAATACCTGGTGGTGTGGTACGGCGACGACGTGACCAACGAGGAGTTCGAAGTCTACGGCCAACGGCTGACCGCGGCCGGCAGCGGCACCGGCACCAATGACTTCCGCATCAGCGACATGGGGCCAGACGGGGACATCGCCTATCGCGCCGAGTACCCGGCCGTGACTTACAACGGCCAGTCGAATCAATACCTGGTGGTCTGGCAGGGCGTAGACAACACGGCTCCGCTGGTGGCCGGCGAGCAAGAGGTCTTTGGCCAACTACTGACTGCGACCGGCGGCGGCGTGGGTCCCAACGACTTTCGCATCAGCGACATGGGACCGAATGGGAGCACGACCTACTGGGCGTACCGTCCAGCCGTGGCCTACAACAGCACGGACAACGAATACCTGGTGGTCTGGCACGGCGAAGACGACACCCCCCCACTGGTGTACGACGAGCACGAGACCTTCGGCCAGCGGTTGAACTCGACCGGCGCCGAGGCGGGCGACAACGACGTGCGCCTCAGCTTCATGGGCGAAGACGAGCTGGGCAATGCCTACGACCCGGCGGTGGCCTATAACAGCACCAACAACGAGTACCTGGTGGTGTGGGAGGGTGACGACGGCTTCGTTCCCCTGGTGAACAACGAGTACGAGATCTGGGGCCAGCGAGTGAACGCGGCCACCGGCGCGCTCTTCGGCCCGGCCATCCGCATCAGCGACATGGGGCCAGATGGGAACGCGAACTACGGCGCTTACAGCCCGGCCGTGGCCTACAACAGCACGAGCAACGAGTACCTGGTGGTCTGGCAGGGCGACGACACGACTGACGCCGAGTCCGAGATATACGGCCAGCGCATCAACGCGGCGACCGGCGCCGAGGTGGGCACGAATGACTTTCGCATCAGCGACATGGGGCCAGACGGGGATGTCGCCTACGGCGCGTTTGGCCCGGCCGTGGCCTACAACAGCGCCGACAACCAATATTTGGTGGTGTGGTACGGTGACGATAACACGGCCCCCCTGGTGGACAACGAATACGAGATCTTTGGCCAGCGGCTCAACGCCACCGGCGGCGGCCTGGGTGCCAACGATTTCCGCATCAGCGACATGGGGCCGGATGGGGACACGGCCTACGACGCCCAGGACCCGGCCGTGGCCTACGACAGCTACGCCAATCAATACCTGGTAGTCTGGTACGGCGACGACAACACGGCCCCGCTGGTGGACAACGAGTCCGAGATCTTCGGCCAACGGCTGGCCGCGGACGGCGCCGAAATGGGCGCCAACGACTTCCGCATCAGCGACATGGGGCCGGATGGGGACACGGCCTACGACGCCCAGGACCCGGCCGTGGCCTACAACAGCCACGACCACCAATTCCTGGTGGTCTGGGAGGGCGACGACGACACCGGCTCCCTGGTGGACAACGAGTACGAGATCTACGGCCAGCGGTTGACCGCGGGCGGCGTCGGCACGGGCACCAACGACTTCCGCATCAGCGACATGGGCGGGACGGGCAACGCGGACTATGACGCCGCAAATCCAGCCGTGGCCTACGACAGCCAGACCAACGAGTACCTGGTGGTCTGGCAGGGCGACGACAACACGGCCCCGCTGGTGGATGGCGAGTTCGAGATCTTTGGCCAACGGCTCAACGCCACTGGCGGCGGCGTGGGCGCCAACGACTTTCGCCTCAGCGACATGGGGCCGGATGGCAGCACGGCCTACAGCGCCGCCTACCCGGCAGTAGCCTTTAGCAGCGCGAGCTGCGCCTACCTGGTGGTCTGGTACGGCGACGACAACACCCTGCCACAGGTAGACGGCGAGTACGAGATCTTTGGCCAGCGGTTCGCAGGCAGCTTTAAAATCTATCTGCCGATTGTCCTCAAGTGACATCAGACCTGGCACACGGATTTCCCACAGATTGCACGAATTGGCAAGTATTCGCCGGTCATTCTGAGCCGCGCAGCGGCTCAGAATCTCGGTCATGCAAGGCAGGGAGGCTTCGTGCCTTCGGCGCTCAGCATGACCATACTTGCCAATTCGGCTGATGAAAAAGGCTTACAGGGAAATCAGTGTGGCAGGTCTTGCGCAGACCTGCCAGGTCTTGGGAAACATCGCAGCGGCCTGTCCTCTCGATATTCCACGCGCGTTCTTACACCTTTCGCGCGTGTCTTGCATCACCCGAACACGACCACCTCTTTGCCTTGCAGCTTGTCCATGATCTTGCTGGCGATGAGGTCGAGGTGCGTGTGATTCTGGACAAAATCCAGGTCATCCGCCGGAACGGTCAGCACCGGGCAGAGCGCAAAGTTGGCGCTCCACTCTTCGTACAGCTCGTTGAGTTGGGTGAGATACTCGGCGGAAATCTCGCGCTCAAACTCGCGCCCCCGCAGCGCGATGCGCCGCTGAAGCGTCGGAACTCGGGCGCGCAAGTACACCACGAGATCGGGCGAGGGCAGGAACATGGTGAGCACTTCGTACAGCTCGCGATAGCTCTTGTAATCGCGCTCGGTCATGTGGCCCTGGCGGTAGAGATTACACGCAAAGATTTCGGCGTCTTCATACACGCTGCGGTCTTGCACGACCGAGTTCGGGTGATCGAGCAATGCGCGATGATGGCGCAGCCGCCGCGACAGGAAGAAAATCTGTGAGTGAAAGCTCCACCGCCGCATGTCCTGGTAAAAGTCGGCCAGGTACGGATTGTCTTCGACCGCTTCGTAGAACGGCTCCCATCCCAGATGTTGGGCCAGCATCCCCGTCAGGGTGGATTTGCCCACGCCGATATTGCCGGCGATGGCGATAAAGTATTTCACCGTTTCAGCTCCTGGGCGATGTAGGCTTCTTCCAAATCAATGTCGGCCGCGTTAGCCAGTTGCATCACCCGGCTCAGACACGCCGCCAGCGACCAGCGTAAGGCTTGCCGTGATGCTTTGTTTTCCATTTCGCGCAAGGCCGCGCTGACCGCGCCGACGGACTGCGTCAGCTCCAAAAAGTCTTGGAGCATGTCAGCAGATTTGCCGCGCACGTGATCGGAAACTTGCTGCCAGCGTTGCAGGTCGCCCAGGCGGCGGCTGCTGGAGAGCAGCGCCGCACGCCCGGCTTCATCCAGCGTCAGCGAAAACTGGGGGAGGGGCTGCTGGTAGGAGCCTTCGCCTAATGCCGCACGCACCCGGTCGCGGATGCTAGCCAGTGCGGCCGGGTCCTGAACAAAGTTGAGATGGTTTGTGTCAATCATCAACACGGGCGCTTGCGTGTACGCGGCGAAAAAGCCCTCGTAAGCCAATCGCAGGCTTTCGATATAGCTGCGATCCATTCCACGCTCATAAGGCCGGTCGCGCGAGGCGATGCGCGCCATCAACACGTCCAGGTCGGCGCGCAGATACACGACAAGGTCAGGCGTCGGGATTTTCTCTGCCAGCGCCCCGTGCAGTTTTTCGTACACGGCCAGCTCATCGCCGGTCAGGTTCAGGTGAGCGAACAGGCTATCTTTGGCGAAGGTGTAATCGCTGATCAGCGGCCCGCGCGCCAGCGCTTCTGGGATAGCCTGGTGCTGCTGCCGGTAGCGGCTGAGCAGGAAAAAGATCTGCGTCTGGAAGGCGTAACGCGCCCGGTCCGCATAAAAGTCGGAAAGAAATGGGTTCTCTTCAAAGACTTCGAGCAAGGGGGTGGCGCCAAATTCCGGGCAAAGCAGCCGCACCAGAGTCGTTTTGCCCACGCCGATCACGCCTTCGATGGCGATATAAGGATGGGGTTGCGTTGCCATGTGTCACCTGCCCTGGAAAGATTCAAGCGTGAGCTTGATTCTACCATGTGTGGGTGTTGCTTACAACAGCTTGAGGAGCAGGCTGCTCGACACGTGGGCCATGGGGGCAACAGGGGCAGGCTGAGTTTAGCTTTCTAAATGACGTTCATCACGCGGTATGGGTGACGCTAGTCACTTTTTCCTTCCTGTGTTTATTGTTATTCTTATCACAGCCGAATATATGCACATAAACGCATATTTGTATACATGTAGACAGGGGAAAAGCTATGGCCCGTCCCGCCGAACAAGAAATCCAGGAACTCCACGCGCAGATTTGCCAAGCTCTGGCCGATCCCACGCGGATCATGCTGCTGTATGCGCTGGCGGACGGCCCCAAGAACGTCGGCGAATTGGCTGACGAGCTAAGCTTGAACCAGCCGAACGTCTCACGTCATCTTAAGGTATTGCGTGACCGTGGCATGGCGACCGCCACCCGCGAAGGCGCGAATGTCGTGTACACCCTGGCCGACAAGCGCGTGATCAAGGCGCTCGATCTGATGCGCGAGGTGCTGAGCGATCAACTGACCCAACGCGCGCAGTTGGTCGGAGCATTGTAAACCAAAGGAGTCTGTGATGAGTATCGGAAAAAGTCAGCAAGCGTATTTGGAGAACAAGTTTGGCAGCCGCGCATCCTTCCGCAAGGTGGAGCGCAAACTCTACGGACACGATATTGCGGCCATGCCCAGTCTCTTCAAGCCCCTTATCGGCAACACGATCCCGGAGGGGGTCGTTCAGCCAACGACGGAAGAGGAACTGGTCGAGCTGGTACGCTGGGCGGCGCAGAACCATGTGCCGCTCACTCCGCGTGGTAAGGCTTCGTCCGGCTACGGCGGGGCCATCCCGATCAAGAAAGGTCTGGTCGTTGATTTTTATCACATGAAGCGAGTCATCCACATAGACCCGCAAGCCCAGACCGCAACCGTCGAAGCCGGCATCGTGTGGGACAAGCTGGATGCGGAACTGGCCAGGCACGGCCTGACGTTGCGACTGTACCCCACCAGTTACCCCTCATCCACCGCTGGCGGCTGGCTGGCGCAGGGCGGCGCCGGCATTGGCTCCTACGAGGCGGGCTGGTTCCGCGAAAACGTCTTGAGTGCGCGTGTGGTGCTGCCCACTGGCGAGGTGCGCGAGTTTTCCGGCAAGGAGCTTGACCTCATTTCCGATGCAGAGGGCATCACTGGCTTGATCACTCGACTCACCCTCAAGGTTCAGCCCCGTGAAGAACTGGATGTGGTGGCGATTGGCTGCCCGCATCCGCACGACCTCCAACGCCTGATCGAGGCGATCATCGCCGCCGACTTGCCCATCTGGTCGCTGGTGTTCATCAACCCCAAGATGGCCGAGCTCAAGAACCGCTCGCCGCTGTTGGAACATTACGGACATCCGGTCGAGGAGCGTGTGCTGCTGCCTGCGTCGTACATCATGACCCTGGCGTTCCGCAAAAAAGACCACGCGGTTGTGATGGGCAAGCTCTCGGGGATCATCAAACTGTGCGAGGCTGAAATCCTCAGCGACCGCATTGCAGAGCACGAGTGGAAGAACCGCTTCAGGCTGATGGTCGTCAAGCGGCTGGGGCCTTCGCTGGTGCCAGCCGAATTTGTCATCCCGCTCGCCAGCCTGGGCGACGTGATGACCGAGGTCGAGCGCAAGATTGACCAACCCATCGTCAAAGAAGGCGTTATCATTCGTAAAGGCACGGATGGCAAGCCCGAAGTCGTCATCTTGGGCTTTATCCCCAGCGATCAGCGCAAGTTCAGCTACAACTTTGTGTTTGCGCTGGTGCTGACCATGATCAAGATCGCCGAAAAATACGGCGGGCGCGCATACAGCACCGGATTGTATTTTGGCAGTAAAGCCTCCCAGGTGCTAGGGGCCGACCGCGTCGCCCAGCTAAAATCCTTCAAGCGGCAAGTAGACCCCAAGGGACTGCTAAATCCGGGCAAGGTCATCAGCAATGGGCTGGTGGGCACAGCCCTTAGTCTGGCCAGCACCTTTGAGCCGCTGGCGCGGCCCTTTGGCAACTATGTGATCACCCAGGTGGGCGAGCGGCCAACACAGCCAGTGCGCGACATTCCTGCCGATGTAGCCTGGTATGCGTATAGCTGCTCACAATGCGGCTATTGCATTGACGAGTGCGACCAGTTCTACGGGCGCGGCTGGGAAAGCCAAAGCCCGCGCGGCAAGTGGTACTGGCTGCGCGAGTATATGGAAGGCCGTGAAAAGTGGGATCAGTTCATGGTGGATACGTTCCTGGTCTGCACGACGTGCGAGCTGTGCAACCTGCGCTGCTCGGCGGCTCTGCCCATCGAGCCGTCGTGGATGAAGCTGCGTGGCCTGCTCATTGACGAAGAGAAAAAGATGACCTTCCCGCCGTTCGAGATGATGGCAGCGGCATTGGTTGCCGAGGGCGACATCTGGGCCGGCTATCGCAAGGATCGGGCTGCGTGGTTCCCGCAGGACTTGCTACCCAAGCATGGGCCAGATCATAAAGCCAGGAATGTCTACTTTGCCGGCTGCACGGCCAGCTACGTCGAAAACGATATCGGTATGGCGAGCGTCCGGCTGCTTGATGCGGCGGGCGTGGATTTCACTTACCTGGGCGACAAAGAAAGCTGCTGCGCCACGCCGATGCTCGTCGCCGGCAAGTGGGACTTGTTCGTCGAGACGATGAAAAAGAACATCCAGGCGGTCAAGGAGGCTGGAGCCGACACCGTCATCTCGTCCTGCCCGGCCTGTGACATGATGTGGCGTCAAGTCTACCCAACGTGGGCCAAAAAGCTGGGCATCGAGTACAACATCACCGCCAGGCACTATAGCGAAATCGTCGCGGACAAGATCAAGTCCGGCACGTTCAAATTCCCAGAAGCCAGGCCCGGGCAAAAGCCGGTAACGGTGACCTGGCACGACTCGTGCCACATCGGGCGCGTGTCGGGCGTGTACGAGCCGCCGCGTGATGTCATCAAGGCCGTGCCTAACGTGAACTTGGTTGAGATGGCGCACCACCACCAAGAGGCGCACTGCTGCGGTTCGGTGTTGACGCTCATCAAAGAGCCGCCAGTGGCAGCCGACATCGGCAAGACTCGACTGGACGAGGCCACCGAGGCAGGCGCGGAAAAGGTGCTGGCGCTCTGCCCGTGCTGCGAGTTCCAGTTGCGCGTGAGCCGCGACAAAAAGAATGTGCCGATTGAGGTCGTTGACCTGGCGCGTTTTGCGTCGTCGGCGCTGGGCTATGACTTTCCCGATCCGCACCCCGAAGTGCAGAGGCAGTGGGCCGTCTTTGAAGCCATGATCGCGCTGATGACGCCGCAAGGCTTTGCTGACCTTATGGGCACGATGTGGCCGGAGCTGATTGACGCGATGCCGTTCGGCATGGGGCCGATGATGCGCCTGATGGGCAAGATCCCGGGCACGCTGGAAGCGATGAAGCCCATGTTCCCCATCTTGTTCCCGATCCTGCTGCCCATGATGATGCCCAAGGTCATGCCGACGATGCTGAGTCGCGTGGCGGAGCGCATCCCGATGCCAGACTATATGCAGGAACAGATGCCGGACATGATGCCCAAGGTCATGGACAACCTGATGCCGCACATGATCGGTGATGTGGTGCCGCTGGTCACGCAGCCGATGATTGATTACTTGCGGGGTAAAAACGGTCGCTAGGAGAGTGCTGAAAAACCCCTTCTTTCACCGCCGAGCACGCAGAGAGCGCAGAAAAAACCTAATAAAACTCAGCGTCCTCAGCGGCCTCTGCGGTAGAAAGATGACTTTTTCAGTGGTCTCCTAGACCGTTATGAGGTAAAAGGGGCGATCACTTGGATCGCCCTTTTTGCATTTTATGCCTAAAGAGGCAATCTGTGGTAATATAGTCAGAAAACAAGAACCGAGGTAACCCATGGCAAAATGGACATCGAAAGGCAAGTGTAACCTGTGCAGCGAGACGTTCAGCAAAGCGGGCATGACCAGGCACCTGTTGACGTGTCGCAAGAGCCATGCGCTCGAAAAACTGGAAGGCCATGGCAAGCCGCGTAAGACGAATCTCTTCCATCTCACGGTCGAAGGGACAGATGCTCCGATATTCTGGTTGCACCTGGAAGTTCCCACCGACGCGACCCTCCGAGACCTCGATCAGTTTCTGCGCGATATCTGGCTAGAGTGTTGCGGGCACTTGAGTGCGTTCACGATCGAGGGGGTGCGGTACGAACTGGACACCGGCGGTGTGGATGGCATGTGGACGATGCTCTTTGGGCCTGCTGCACCATCCAAGCTGATGTCAGGACACATTTACCAAACGTGCTTCCAAGTCGAGGGGCGTATGCGCCGACAAAAACGCGAACAAACTCTTGTCCTGCTTGAGCAAAAGCAACATCGCATTGAGCAAGCTCACATCCCAGCGGTC
>DAOTXX010000138.1:0-8175 GCA_034434835.1 Thermoflexales bacterium
AGAGCGCCTTTTCTTCTTTCAACACTTCCAGCACGAGCTGGGCCTTGAGGTTAGCACTGTATTGTTTTCGCATGGTCATGCTCCTACCTTAAGTCGGCTCCTTTTCTTGTCTAGTTTTACGGGTCCATTATAGTCTTCCGACTCCAAAAGCGCATTTACCAGGCCGCTCGACGTGGCGACTGGAAGCGTGTCCACAACCTGCAACGGCTGTTGCTGCGCTCCTGGTCAGCCCGCTGTCTGGCGGTCAGGCAGGTCTCGCAAGACAATCGCGGCAAGCGCACGCCCGGCGTGGACGGTGTCGCTTCCCTCACACCGGAAGAACGCCTGACGTATGCTCACCAATTGCGTTACCTCACTCGCTGGACGGTTGACCCGATTCGGCGCACCTACATCCCCAAACCCAACAACCCAACCGAGAAACGCAGTCTCGGCATTCCGACCTTGCGCGACCGCGCGATGGGAGCACTGGTCAAGCTCGCGCTCGAGCCAGAATGGGAAGCAGTGTTTGAACCCAACTCCTACGGATTCAGACCAGGCCGTTCGACGCATGATGCGATTGAAGCTATCTTCAATTTCATCCGCCTCCAGCCCAAGTACGTGCTGGATGCCGACATCGAGAAATGCTTCGACCGCATCTCGCACGAGGATCTGCTCGCCAAGCTCCATGCGCCTCAACCCGTCATGCGTTTGATTCGTGACTGGCTGAAGGCGGGCATCCTGGAGGACGGCGAACTGCTTTTCCCCGAAGCCGGAACGCCGCAAGGCGGCGTGCTCTCACCTTTGCTCGCCAACATTGCCCTGCACGGCTTCGAGACATTCATCTCGCGCAACGGGCGGAAACATCGCGTCGTGGTCATTCGCTACGCCGATGATTTCGTCATCCTCTGCGATGACCTGGACATGCTGCTCGAAGCCAAGACACGCGCAGAAGAATGGCTCGCGCAGATGGGCTTGCGCCTCAAAGCCGAGAAAACCCATATCACGCACACACTCAATAAGTACGAAGGGCACGTCGGCTTTGATTTTCTCGGCTTTCACATCCAACAATATCCGGTCGGCAAGTATCGTGACCACAAGCGTCACGCCGGGTACAAAACTCTCATCACACCCAGCCGGAAAGCCGTGCAGCGTCACCTGCACGAGTTGAAGGCCACCATCCGCCACGGCAAAGCCGTCGCGGCGCGCCCCAAGCCGCGCTCATCGCCGAACTCAATCCCAAGATACGCGGCTGGACGCTCTACTACCAGTCAAGTGTGGCGGCGCGACTGTTCAACAAACTGGACAGCCTGCTCCACCACAAACTTATGCGCTGGGCGAGCTTCCGTCATCCGCGCAAGACCAACGGCTGGCGCTATCGTCGCTACTGGCGGCGGGTCGGCGCGTACATGACCTTCTCGGATGGGACGAGTTCGCTGACGCGGCACGGCGAAATGCCCATCACGCGGCATGTCAAAGTGCGTGGGGACAAGAGTCCGTTCGACGGCGATTGGGCGTATTGGGGCGCACGGATGGGGCGTGACCCGACCAGGCCGAAACGAGTGCTTTGGTTGTTAAAGCAGCAGCGCGGACGTTGCTCGCATTGTGGATTGCGCTTCACGACAGAGGACGTGCTGGAAGTGCATCATCGGGACGGCAACCACGCCAACAATGACCCGACTAACCTCGTCCTGTTGCACGCCCACTGTCACGATGTTGCTCACTCGAAACGGTGTCAGTGACAATGACCTTTCGACCGAAGAGCCGTGTGACGCAAAAGTGTCACGCACGGTTCGGGAGTGGCAGGGCGGTGGGCGACCGCCGCCCTGACCATAACTATGCGGCGCACGCATTCCTGTTATCATCGCCGTTCAGGGGTAATTCTTCATTGTGCAGGGCAAATAGATACGGAAGCCGTATTCATACGCGCCAATGTCGCAGCGTGGGCCTATCGGACGGGCCAAGCCGCGCTGGTCGGTCGCCGGACAACCGTTTGGTGTGTTATAAGTCACACCGTCAATTGCGGGGCTGCCGGCGAGTAGTGCCATCGTTTGCGTCCTCCCGCCATTGTCTGCAAGCGCGCCAAGTTGCGGATCGGTGTTGCTCATTGAGCCGTTGGCGGCCCCCCAACCGCAGGTGGAGCCATCGTCAATGTTGTTGCCACCATTGGTGATCGTGCCGCTGCAATTCCCGCCTGCTGTGCTATTGGCGACGATGGTGTTACTGACGGTTAGCGTGCCGTAATTTCTAATGCCGCCGCCGCTGTCGGTCGCGCTGTTGCCGGAAAAGGTGCTGTTGACAACGTTCACTGTGCCGGTACTATTGTTAACCATACCACCGCCGTAGGTCGCGCTGTTGCCAGCGAAAGTACTGTTGGTGACGGTCAGTGTGCCGCCATAGTTGTTGATGCCGCCGCCGGAGATCGCGCTGTTGCCGGAGAAGGTGCTGCCGGTGACAGTCAGCGCGCCGTAGTTTCTGATGCCGCCGCCGCTGCCGTTCGTCGTGCCTGCCGTGTTGCTGGAGAAGGTGCTGTTGGCGACGGTGGCGGTCCCATCGTTCAAGATGCCGCCGCCGCTGCCGCTGGTATCGGTCGCGCGGTTGCCGGACAAAGTGCTGTTAGTGACGGTCATCGTGGCGGCGTTACGGATCCCACCACCGCCATTGACGGCGGTGTTGCCGGAAAAAGCGCTATCGCTAACATTCAGCGTGCCGATGAGATTGTAGATGCCGCCGCCCTCGGTAGTCGCAGTGTTGTTGGAGAAGGTGCTGTTGGCGATGGTGAGTGTGCTGCCGCCGCTTTGGTTGTAAATGGCGCCACCCACGCTGCTCGCACTGTTGCCGGAGAAGGTGCTGCCGGTGATGCTCAGCGCGCCGAAGTTGGCGATGCCACCGCCCATGCTCGCATTGTTGGTGGAAAAGGTGCTGTTGGCGATGGTCGCCGTTCCACTCGAAGTGTTCTGGAGCGCGCCGCCGCTGCTGCCGGGCGCGCTGTTGCTGGAGAAGGTGCAGTTCGTGACGTTCAGCGTGCCGCCGTTATTAATGCCGCCGCCTGTGGGCGCATTACCGTTCGTTACCGTCAGGTTTTGCAGATTGAGCGTCGCGTAGAGGTTCACCTGGAACACGCGCGCGGCGTTGTTGCCGCTGATGGTTACGCTCTGCCCTGCGCCATCAATCGTCAGTGTCCCCGCGTTCTGAATGTTCGGCAATTGTGAGCCGAGCGTGATCGTCCCGCTGACGCTGAAGGTTATGGTGTCGTCACCGTAGCCCGTCGCTACACAATCGTTGTAATTCGCATTGTTGTTTGCGGCGATAATCGCTTCACGCAACGTGCACAATCCGTCGCCATTGGTCGTGTTGTCGAGCAGCGTATTGACCGTGAGCGACGCCGCGTGCGCGATCGGCACGGGAGCCAGTCTCATCGGCAGAACCACACATATCGCCGCACCTAGAATCAATCGGAGTGCTTTTTGCTTGTTCATATTTTGCCTTCTCCTTCTTCGCCGCTTCAACAGCATTAGCCGCATAACGGCACGCGCTTCACCTGCGCCGCGAAGCGCAGCGGAGCGGCGTTATAATGAGTCACGAGCTCGTCCAACCACAGTATACTCACAAATAAACCAGGAGGCAACCATGAATCGAGAGGACAGCATCCAACGCTTTGAGCAATACCTGCAGCGACGCTTTCCCGATCGGCACACCGTCCGCGATTACCTCAGCGACATTCGCTGCTTTGCCGCCGCCTGTCCTAAAACCTGGCGCGAGGTCACTCTGGCGGATATTGACGCCTTCGTAGATACCCAGCGCGAACAGCACAGCCAGGCCACCGTCCGCCGCCGCACCGCCGCCCTCAAAACCTTCTTCGACTTTCTGGCTGAAGATGCGGACGATCTCAGTTGGCGCAATCCGGTGCGCTTCAAACGGCATGCCGGCAAGTTGCCCAAACATCTACCGCGCGATTTGAGCAATGACACCGTGGAGCGTTTGTGGCACACCATCGAGTCGCCGCGCGACCGCGCCTGGTTCGTGCTGATGTGGCGGGCCGGCCTGCGTGTTGGTGAAGTTCAAGACCTCAAGTTGGACAATCTCCTCTCGCCTGCCGATGCCGACCACCCAGCCCGCCTGCGCGTGTTGGGCAAAGGCCGCAAGGAACGCATCGTCCTGTTGTCAGCCGAAGCCTATGCCGTGCTGCGCGACTGGCTCGACCAGCGTCCGGCCAGTTCCCAACCCTATGTGTTTTTGAACGAGCGCGGTGGCCAACTCACAGCCAACGGCATCGAATGGCTCTTGCATCGCTACGGCGACGCGCTCGACCTGCACGTCACGCCGCATCAACTCCGGCACACCTTCGCCCGCCAAACGCTGGAAGCCGGCCTGCCGCTCAGCAGCCTGGGCAAGCTGATGGGGCACGCTGACCTGGATACCACGCTTATCTACACCGCTGGGGCCGATCCCCAACTGAACCAGGCCTATCAAAGCGTGATGACCCGTCTTGCCGCCGAACCGCTGCCGCCTGGCACCCCGCCGCTGCAAGCAGTCGCCGCGCCAAGCCAGCCGCCCCCTGCACCACCTTTGCCTGACGCCACTGCACACACTACGCCCGGCCTTCTCCCTGATTCATCGCCTCCCCAGCTCGAGCCGCCGCCCATCGCCGCGCTGCGTCCGCCCCCGCTGCTGCCCGATTGGGACGCCTGGGCTGCCGACTGGCCCGAACCTATCCGCCAGGCTTGCCTCCAGTACGTCCAACGCCGCGCCGGTCTTCTGCCGCCCCAGCGCCAACGCATCCAGGCCCTCAAGCTGCTCGGCGACCTGCGCCGTTTCTGGGACTGGCAATTGACCCAACGCCCCATTTCCCAACTGGCCGAACTGCACCTGGCCGACCTGCACGCCTATCAATCCGCCCGCCTGGCACAAGGTCGCACGCCCGCCACCGTCAACCGTCACCTCAGCTACGTCATCACCTCGCTCAGAGAACAGGCCGAAGGCGGCATCCCAGTAGACGACAGCATTTTTCGCTTGCGCCACCTCAAAGCCGCTCCTCCTCTCCCGCGCTGCCTGCCCGAAGCCGACTGCCTACGCCTCGAAGTCTGCGCCCGCCAACGCCTGAGCCAACCCGACCTGGAGACGCGTCTGGAGACGGCCTGCTTCTTCGTCCTCGCCCACACCGGCCTGCGCGCCAGCGAGTGTGTCCAACTCCAGACGCGCGACCTCGACCTGAGCGGTCAACGCCTGACCATCCGCGCCGGCAAAGGCCACAAGGATCGCACCGTCTATCTCTCTGATCTGGCTTGCCAGGCCCTGCGCGCTTATTTGGGCGAGACGCCCCGCCCCTCTGCCTCAGCCTTGTGGGTACACGCCAATGGCCGCCCACTCAGCTACCGCGATCTGCTCGACAGTGTGGCCGCTTTAGGACAGGCCGCTGGCGTGGCCAATGTCACCCCCCATCGCTTGCGCCACTCCCTGGCCACCCGCCTGCTCAATGCTGGCATGGACATCACCCGCATCCAAAAGTTGCTCGGCCACACTGAACTCAAAACCACCATGGCCTACGCCCAGGTGCTGGACCTTACCCTCGAAGCTGATTATCGCCAGGCCATGTCCCAAATCGAGCGCCGCCAGCCGCCGCTCTCGACAACGCCCGAACTCGTTGCCAACTGGCCTATGTCTGCCGGGACAGAAGCCGCTTCACGCACAAGCGGACATGGGCCAACGGCTCAACTTGTAGGTGCAGCCAACGCTCAACCCGGTATAACCTCACTCGTTCGAGCTATTGACAACTCAGTATAAGCGGCGTCAGGTGCAAGCGCGTGTTAGCCAGCACGTTGTTTTGAAATGCAACATCTTTCACACAAGTCGTTCAACTTCCATCTGACCTTGAAAATTGGGATGAACCCAGTACAAAGAGATGTTGGCTTCCTTGCATAGCTCTACCAATATGTCCCGTCGTTTTCTGGTATTCCACATCCCACTCAAATAGCCAATACTCTGGGACGTGAACACAAAATCAGCAATGACTTCAACGCGCCCGTCTTGCAGAATGCTTGAGACTTGTTTCAATGATTCGATGTCTTCCGAAACAATCCCTTCAAAGCGACGCCTATGCTGTTGAGGCGAGTGCCCCCAACGTTGAAAGGCTTTTATCTGAACGACGAGTGCTGGTTGGATACAACCAAGAACAGTATTGACTGTGCCTATGGCAAGATCGAATTTGCGTTCTCCGCGAGAAAGCCCACAGAGGCGAGCTTCATTGTAAATCTCCGACAGCGGACATCCATTTTCCAGAAGCCGATAATAGAGATAGGCTGCCACATCTGCTTCCAACAAGGGAAAGAACTCCCCCCGATTGAAGGTATCACAAAGGTCTTGCAGAGATTTCTGAAGCAAGTTGAAAGCGGTCTTCGTGTCCAATAATTATGCTCTCTATCGTTTGCAGAAGGGCTGGCTAACGGTGCGCTTCACCCGCCGCGCGGAGCGGAGCGGAGCGCGGTCGGGTGCAAGCGCGTGTTGGGCGGCTTTCTTAAGAATTCGTATTTGCAATTTCATGCTGTGAAGAAATAACAGCAATGAATTGTGGATTCTCTCTTAATGGCTGGAACAAAGGATCTCTTTGAGCACGATGCAAGCATTTTGTGTCATGCTGTATAGAGGTTTGGATATATTTCACTGCCTCTTCAGCTCTTCCTACGTGGGCATAGGCTAGTGAGAGACAATAGAAGTCCACAGAGTCTTCAGGTGGTAGAGATTCGCATTGCTTGAGTTCTTCTTTTGCCGCTCGGATTTTACCTTGTTGTTTCAAAATCACTACTTTTATTGCGTGAGCACAGAGATAAGTCGGTCTCTTCTTGAGTGTGTTTTTGATAAACTAAAAGAGGCCCACCCGGCCGAATTGTGATCATCGAAAACAGGCCCACCGAATCCTAATTTCCGCTATCATGGGCGTACACCCACATGAGAGCGGAGGAGGAGATGATCCAGGTGGAAGAACGAGAACAGATTCGACGGGCCTACTATGTAGAGGGCAAGAGCGTGCGACAGATTGCACGCGAGCGGGGCCATTCGCGTTCGACGGTGCGGCAGGCCATCGAGTCGGCGGAACTCGGCGAATACAAATTGTCGGTGCCGCGTCCGGCCCCGGTGCTGGGAGCCTACAAAGCCTCGCTGGATCGGATGCTGGAGGAGAACCAGCACCTGCCGCACAAGCAGCGCTATACGGGTCACAAGATGTATCTGGCCATCCAAGCGGAAGGTTACACTGGCAGCGAGCCGAGCGTGCGCCGCTATGTAGGTCAACGACGGCAAGACCAGAAGCGAGCGGTGTACTTGCCCTTGGAATTCGACCCGGGCACCGATGCCCAAGTGGACTGGGGTGAAGGCGAGGTCATTCTGGCTGGTGAGCAGGTGACAGTGCAGTTGTTCTTCATGCGCCTGTGCTACTCGCGGCGCGTGTTCGTCATGGCCTTTCCGGCGCAGAACCAAGAAGCCTTCCTGGAAGGACATGTTCAAGCGTTCCACTTTTTTCAAGGCGTCCCGGCTCGCCTCAGCTACGACAATCTGAAAACGGCAGTCCAGCGCGTGCTGGCAGGCCACACGCGGCAGGAGCAACAGGCCTTCATCACCTTTCGGAGCCACTACTTGTTCGAGAGCCATTTCTGCACGCCGGGCGAAGGGCACGAGAAGGGCGGCGTGGAGCACAGTGTCGGCTTCGACCGGCGCAACTTTCTGGTGCCCTTGCCGAACGTGGCGTCGTATGACGAACTCAACGCGCACCTGTTGGCGTGCTGCCTGGCCGACGACCAGCGCCAGGTGACCGGGCAACCCACCACGATTGGCGAAGCGTGGCGGATCGAGCGGCCGCACTTGCGGCCCTTGCCGGTCAAGGATTTCGAATGTTGTGTCACCCGGTGCGTCAGCTTGAACCCATACAGTCAGGTGGTCTTTGCGACCAATCGTTACTCGGTGCCGACTGATCGAGCCTATCGCACTCTGACGCTCAAGGCGTATCCGTTTCGGGTGGAGGTGCTCCATGGCGAGGAAGTGATCGCGTGTCATCCCCGCTGCTACGGTCGCGGACCTGATGTCAGGACACATTTACCAAACGTGCTTCCAAGTCGAGGGGCGTATGCGCCGACAAAAACGCGAACAAACTCTTGTCCTGCTTGAGCAAAAGCAACATCGCATTGAGCAAGCTCACATCCCAGCGGT
>DAOTXX010000139.1:0-5151 GCA_034434835.1 Thermoflexales bacterium
AGGAGTTGTTAATGTTCCATGCACCACCCGTGGCAGCGTAAGACTCGCCACGGCCTCCCTTGGGCGACGGTCGTCCGACCGGTCGCGATGTTTGTCTTGCAGAAGAAGACTCCGCCAGGCCGGTCGAACACACGTGGAATGACCCGATGACCCTGTTCAGATGCGGGAATGCCGCTTTCCCAGCTGTCGTCCCATCGCCGGAAATTCACGGCCGCATTTATCTCAATGCTCTGGATGCACTACCCGGTGCCCGAAACCGATGGGAATGGCAACTTGATCGGCGCACGCGCCATGTTCATAGACAACACCGAGCGCAAGCGAGTGGAGGCGGCGATGGAGCGGCGCGCAGCCCAGTTGGCGCTGCTCAGCAGTGTGAGCAGCAAGATTGCGGCGGTGCTGGAGCTGGAGAGCGTGTTAGACAAGGCTGTTCACCTGACGCAGGAGAGCTTTGGCTACCATCACGTGGCCCTGTTCACCGTGGACCGCGAGCAGGGCGAGTTGGTGATGCGAGCGCGGGCAGGCGATTTTGCTCATCTGTTCCCGCCAGGCCACCGGCTCAAGCTGGAGCAAGGCATGGTGGGCTGGGTAGGGAGTCGGGGCGAGCGGCTGGTAGCCAACGACGTGAGCGCCGAGCCGCACTACATCAACTTTTACCCGGACGTGATCCCGACCCGCTCCGAACTGTGTGTGCCTATCCAGGTGGGGCAAGACATCGTGGGCGTGCTCGACATCCAGAGTTCGCGCCTCGATGCGTTTGACGAGAATGATGTGACTACGATGCAAGCGCTGTCCGATCAGATCGCGGTGGCGCTCGAAAACGCGCGGTTGTATGAGGCGGTTCAGCGTGAACTGGCCGAACGCAAGAGAATGGACGAGATGCTCGCCCGCCAGGCGCAGGAACTGGCCCGATCCAACGCGGAGCTGGAGCAGTTCGCCTACGTCGCCTCCCATGACCTTCAAGAGCCGCTGCGCATGGTCGCCAGCTATGTGCAACTCTTGAAACGACGTTACCAGGGCAAGCTCGATGCCGACGCAGACGACTTTATCGCCTACGCGGTGGACGGCGCTACCCGGATGCAAAGAATGATCAACGATCTGCTGGCCTATTCGCGCGTAAACACACGGGGCAAACCCTTCGAGCCAACCGACTGCGAGGCGGTCCTGGAGCAGGCGCTGGCCAACCTCCAGATGGCCATGGTCGAGAGCGGCGCCCAAATCACCCACGCTCCCTTGCCGACTGTGATGGCCGACAAGACGCAACTGATGCAGGTGTTTCAGAATCTGGTGGGGAATGCCATCAAGTATCACGGCGATCGTCCACCGGAAATCCACATTGAAGTCAAGCGTCAGAATGACGAGTGGTTGTTTTCCGTGCGGGATAACGGTATTGGCATTGACCCGCAATACGCCGAGCGCATCTTTGTGATTTTCCAACGTCTGCACAACCACGCCGAATACCCCGGCACCGGCATCGGCCTGGCGATTTGCAAAAAGATCGTGGAACGCCATGGCGGGCGCATCTGGGTCGAGTCGCAGCCCGGCCAGGGCGCAACGTTTTACTTTACGATTCCCATCCCGGAGGTAATGCATCATCATGGATAATCTAACCGTTGGAAAGCCTGTCGAGGTCTTGCTGGTCGAAGACAACCCCGGCGACGTGCGTCTGACCCTCGAAGCCTTTAAAGAAAACAAGTTGTACAGCAACATGTATGTGGTCGGGGACGGCATAGAGGCACTGGCGTTCCTGCGCCAGGAGGGCAAGTACGCTAACGCCCCTCGGCCCGGTCTCATCCTGCTCGATCTGAACCTGCCCAAGAAGGATGGCCGCGAGGTGCTGGCAGAGATCAAGGGGGACCCCGACTTGAAGCGCATCCCGGTCGTGATCCTGACGACCTCAGCGGCCGAAGAAGACATCCTCAGAACGTATAATCTTCACGCAAATTGTTACGTGACCAAGCCAGTGGACCTTGACCAGTTCATCAAGATCGTCAGGTCTATCGAGGATTTTTGGTTAACCATTGTGAACCTACCCTCGGAGTGAATGACGTGGCCGACGCTCCACTCAGCATCCTGTTGATAGAAGATAACCCAGGCGATGCCCGTCTGATTCGGGAGATGCTGACCGACGCGGCAGCGGCCGAACAGGCCGGACTGGTCTTTGATTTGGTATGGGCCGACCGAATCTCGACCGGATTGCGGCACCTGGGCGCCCGGCAAACCGATGTGGTGCTGCTGGATCTGTCACTGCCGGATAGCCGCGGACTCGACACCTACATCCGGGTGCGCGCGCACGCGCCGTGGGTGCCTACAATTGTGCTGAGCGGTTTCGACGATGCCGAGTTGGCCGTGGAGGCGGTCCGGCAGGGCGCGCAGGACTATTTGGTCAAGGGCCAAGTAGATGGCAAGCTGCTGGTTCGAGCCATCCGCTATGCCATCGAACGCAAGCGAGCCGAAATCGAACTGCGCGCGCAGAAGCAACTATTCGAGAACCTGGTGGCGGTGGCGCGGGCCACAGCCGAGCGGCCTACCCTGGAGGCCACCTTGCAAAACGCGCTGAATGTGGCCGCCACCTTGACCGGCGCTGAACAAGGCGATTTGTTCCTCATCAGTGAGGCAGGCGCAGTGACTTATTGCGCCCGGACTGGCGGCACGGCGGCCGATCAGCGCCAGGATAGCCTGGCTCGCGTGATGGACCAAGGGCTGATCAGTTGGTCGGCCCACCACTGCCAGGCCGTCCTCATCGCCGACACGTCCCAGGATACCCGTTGGCTGCCATTGCCCGGCCGTTCTGACACTGTACGCTCGGCCTTGTGTGTGCCGATTCTGAGTGGCCCCACCCTGCTGGGCATTCTCGCGCTCACCCATTCGCAGCCAGGGCACTTTACCGACGAGCATCTGCACCTGATGTTGGCGGCTGCCGATCAGATGGCGCTGGCGGCGCGCAACGCGCAAATCTTTGAGGCTCAACGTCGTACTGCGGAACGGGAAACCACCCTCTACCAGGTGCTTCGCGCCGTGAGCGGACAACTGGAGCCAGAGGCCGTCCTTCGTACTGCTGTTGAGACCATCGCCCGGCTGACAGGTTGGCCGCATATCGCCATTGCCCTGCCAGATAAAGACCAGCGGCGTTGGATGATCCACGCCGCCAGCGGTGTTCTCTCGACAGCGATGGGAGCGGCATTTCCCATTAGTCAGGGCGTGATAGGGCGCGCCCTCCAAACATCCCAAACGCAACTGGTGCTCGATGTGCACGCTGACCCGGATTACATGCCCTGGCATCCCACCATCCACAGCGAACTGGTCGTCCCCTTGCGGCGTGGCGAGCGGCTGGTGGGTGTGCTCGATGTGGAAAGTGAGCATCCGGCTACCTTGGATGCCGACAACGTGCAATTGGTCGAATCGTTGGCCGAGGCGGTCGCTCTGGCACTGGACAACGCCCAACTGTATGCTGAGGTGCGCCGACATGCCACTGACTTGAGCGCGCTGTATGCCATCTCCCGAATGACCAGCCGCTCGCTGGCTTTGGAAGATGTCTTGACGCACGCGTTATCGTCGGCTCTCTTGGCGTTTGGTTTCGACGCCGGCCTGATCGGGCTGGTGGATTCGGAAAACGGGGGACAGCCGAGAGCGCACCCCTTGCGCCTGGCAGCCCAGCGTGGACTGCCACTCACCTCTCTGGACCGTTTTCAGTATGGAGGACCGGAGTGGGCACTGTGCGACTATGTGTACCGTCGGCGCGAGAGCCTGGTGATCGGCGATTTCGAGCGAGATACGCCCGAGGTCATCCGCGAAATGGCGACTCAGATGACCGCACTAGGCTGGCGCGGTTATGTGGGCATCCCCTTGCAGCATCAGGAGCAGTCGCTGGGCGTCATGAGCTTGTTCACCCGTCGCCCCTATGATTCTTCACCTTATGATCTTGCGCTCTTGACAGGGATTGGTCACCAGGTAGCCACGGCGGTGGCGAATGCCCGGCTGTTTCAGGCCACGCTATACGAGCGCAGCCGTTTGCAGGCGCTGATCAAGTCTAGCCGTGATGGGGTCGTTCTCGTCGGAATGAATGGGCACATTCTGGTGGTCAATGCGCCGGCACTGCAGATGCTGCGTCTGCCCGGCCAACCCGAAGATTGGGTGGGCCGCTCGGTCCAAGATGCGCTGCGGGCATTGCGTCTCTTTGCATCTCCGGTCGTGCGGGTGATGTTAGCCGAGATGCGCCGCATTCGAAAGGGCGACGAGCCGCCTGCCGAAGGCGAATGTGAAATAGCGCCCCGCGTGATCCATTGGCTGAACCTGCCGGTGCTGGCGGGCATCATGTCATTGGGCCGGCTGCTGGTGTTGCGCGATGTGACCGCTGAGCGGGCCGCGGAACGCCTGCGCGAGGACATGACCCACACGATGGTGCACGATCTGCGCAACCCGCTCGCGTCCATCTCCAGCGCGCTGGAATTCCTGGATGAAGAGATCTCCCACATCCTCTCGGCCGAGCAGCGCCAGATCTTGGAGATTGCCCAAGACGGCACACACAAGACATTGGGGTTAGTCAATCGTATCCTGGATGTGAGTCGGCTGGAAAGCGGGCAGATGCCGCTCAACCGAGCGCGAGTGGAGTTGGACGTTCTCATTGCCGAGACCCTGCGCTCGCAGTCGCCGCTGGCCATTGACAAGGGGCTGTGTCTGGAAAGCGATGTGCCGTCTACGTTGCCTCCTGCCTGGGCTGACGCCGAACTGGTTGGGCGCGTGCTGCAAAACCTGATCGGCAACGCGATCAAGTTTACCCCGACAGGAGGTAGAGTCAGCGTAGCGGCGAGATGCGAAGAGCAGGCGCAGCACACCAAGCTTTGCGTGTGCGTCAGCGACACGGGGCCTGGCATTCCACTCGAGGTTCAAGGCAGGCTGTTCCAGAAATTTGTCACCGGTCAACAGGCCGAGCGTGGGAGTGGGTTGGGGCTGGCTTTCTGCAAATTGGCTGTCGAGGCGCACGGCGAGCGCATCTGGGTGGAAAGCGTACCAGGGTGTGGCACCACCTTCACTTTCAGTCTGCAAGTGGACCCCGACGCCTACCCATCAGACACACTTTGAATTGGGTGTGACCAAATGTAGTAGATCCACCCTGTCACCCTTCGCCCCCCGACGGCGGGCGAAGGGTGGCGG
>DAOTXX010000140.1:0-1734 GCA_034434835.1 Thermoflexales bacterium
CTCCTCGTATGATATGTTTTGCCGAAACAGGGATCCCAGGGATAATGACCCTGCGTTCAGACGCGGTCACGGGGCGGTTCTTGTGTCTCCTTGTTGCGCCGCGAGGCGCTTCTGTCAAAGACTGTTCCCCACGTCCGGCGGTTCTTCTGACTCGCAAGCTGTTCGCGTGCGGTGTAGGGCCACCGCCCGAGTTCTGATCACGAGGCTGTTGATCTACCGGATTCCCTGGGAGACCCTGTTCCGTCGTCTGGGCGACACCACCAGAAAGGGGGATCACCCAATGAACGAACGAACGTTGTGTTTTGGGGTGGATGTTCACCGCGAGCAACTCGTGCTGCGCGCGGCGGACAAAGCCACCGGTCTCGAACGGGGCTCACTCCTGCGCGTGCCCAACAACCGCTTGGGCGCGGAGCAAGCCGTGGCCTGGCTGCTGCAACTGGCAGCCGGAACGGACGGAGTGGGCTATGACCGTCTGGAAGGTGGACTGGAAGCCACCGGTCTCTTGTGGCTGCCCTTCCACGTCTACCTGACGGAGAGTGCGGCTCTCCAGCCGTTCCATTTGCAGTTGGTCTGCTTCAACCCCAAACTGATCGCGGACTTCAAGAAGGGCGTGGTGCTGGCCGACGATAAAGACGATGCCCGCGATGCCTGGAGCATCGTCGAACGGGTGCGGTTTGGCCGCCTGCCGGAGAGCTATGTGCCTGGAGCCTTTTGGCAAGGTCTGCGCCGACTGACCCGCTATCGGTTTCACCTGGCCCAGATGGTGGCGCGCGAGAGCACCCGCTTCGGCAGCCACGTCTTCCTCAAGTGGAGTGACTGGCAGCGCCTGGCGCCGTTCAGCGACCTGCTGGGCGCGACCAGCGCGACCTTGCTGACCCACTACTCCACCGCCGACCTGACCGGGCTGTCCTTGCTACAACTGACAGACTTGATTGACCAGTTGGGCAAGCGTCGCTTCAGCGACCCGCAGGCCACCGCGCGCAAGGTTCAGCAAGCCCTGGCGCAATCCTACCCGGTGGCGCCCCAGTTAGAGGAGGCCATCATGACCGTCCTGAGGGTCCAACTCGAACACATCCACGCCTGCCAAAAGCTCCTCAAGCGCCTCGACCACGACATCGCCCATTACATCCAGGCCGTTCCCAACCCGCTGCTCTCTGTGCGCGGCCTGGGCCCGGTCATCACCGCCGGCATCTTGGCCGAGGTCGCCGACATCGCGCGCTTTCCGGGCGATCCGCAGCTCGCCAAGTACGCTGGCCTGGTCTGGCGCAAGCACGCTTCCGCGGGGTTCGTCGCGCAAGATACGCGCTTGTCCAAAGTCGGCAACGTCTACTTGCGCTACTATCTCGTCCAAGGCGCCAACCTGCTCCGCCAGTACAACCTGGACTACCAAGCCTACTACTGGCGCAAGGTCGAGGAAGCGCCCAAGCACCAACACAAACGCGCACTCGTCTTGACCGCTCGCAAGCTGACCCGTCTGGTGTATGCCCTGCTGACGAAGAATCAACCCTTCGTCGCACGCCGGACGGATGACGATCCGCCGGAGGCGGCGGGTGTGCCACAGGTAGCATAACATCTCACGCTGCCTCTGACAACCATCGGTTAGATGTGCACTAACCATCCCGCGATGAGGCCTCGTCGCGGTGATCAGGGGGGTGTTGCGTGTTGGCGACCAACTGTGTGAAAGTTTTAAGGTTCGATGGCGGACGAGCCTATTGACTTTTTACCGCAAGTCTT
>DAOTXX010000141.1:0-3723 GCA_034434835.1 Thermoflexales bacterium
CGTCCAAGACTTCCACGGCGCCTGTCACACCGCCGGAGGTGATGCCGCCAATCGCATACAATTTCGAGTGCCAGTTGACCAACGCCAACCGTCCGCGAGGCGTCGGCATGGGTGCGCCAGCCTGCCAGCGCGTATCGCCATTGGATGCTAACACCGGCAGATTCGAACCCGGCAAGTCGCTGAATTCGCTGCGGGACGCGCCGCTCACCGAGGTCGCACGCGGCCAGGTGATGACCAACCCAGCGATCACCAATGCTGCCGTGACGATCAATGCAATCCGTTGCGGCCATGGTAAAGGTGGCTCGATGTAACGCCGCTCTGCCGCAGCAGCCCGCCCGGTTCGTGGTCGCGCCTCGGCTTCCGACTCTTCCGCCTCACCTTCGCGCGTCGCGGCGGGCACGGGCACCCAGCCCTGTCGCACCGCGTACATGGTCGCCTCGGTGCGGCTTTGTGCGCCGATCTTGCCAAAGATGTTGCGCAGATGGACTTTGACCGTGTTCGGGCTGAGGTACAACCGGCCAGCGATCTCCTTATTGCTCAAGCCCGTCGCCACCAGACGCAGAATCTCTAGCTCGCGCTCGCTCAGTTGTGCCTGGGTCGCGTTGAGTTGATCCTCGGACACCACTGCCTCTCGGAAACAAAGATGGGGCGATTTTACCACGAGATCGGTGAAGGCAAAAACTTGCGCCTTCCCCCACTCCTCGTCAAGCGTGATATAATTTAAGCGATGGAATCTGCCCCGTCTCCCACCCATATCCTGATCGTGGACAACGAGCCGGAGGCGCTCGACCTGTTCGAGTTAGTGTTGAGCAAGGACGCCTACCGCATCAGCCGGGCAACCTCTGGCCCGGAAGCGCTGTCCATCCTCGAAGCCGCGCTGGCGACCGGTGCCCCGGTGCAGTTGATGGTGCTCGACCTGATGATGCCGGACATGGACGGCTTCCAGGTGCTCCAGCGTGTGCGCAGCCATCCACGTCTGGCGCGCCTGCTGGTGATGGTCGTGACAGCGGCCTACACGCCCGCGCAAGAGGTCGCCGGGCTAGAAGCCGGCGCAGACGACTTTATCGCCAAGCCGTTCAGCCCGGCGCAACTGCTCGCGCGCGTCCGGACGCTGCTTCGCACCCGCCGCGCGGAAGAAGCGTTAGGCCGGGCGGAAGCGCTCTCGCGCCTGCTGATCGAGGGGATGCGCGACATGGTCTTTGTCACGGACTTGGGCGGACGCTTTACCTACGTCAGCCCGAGCGCCGAGCTGATCACAGGCTACACGCAAGCCGAGTTGACATCAGGGCAACTGACGCTCGAATGGCTCGTGCATCCCGCAGATCACGAGCGCATCCGGGGGCAAATCGCCGCTGCGCTGGAAGGTGCCAATCCAGGCGAAGTCGAATCGCGCATCATCCGCCAAGATGGCTCGCTGCTGTGGGCGGCGATCACGATCGGGCGGATGCGCGAAGCCGAGGGCCTGCAAGGTGTTTTGCGCGACGTGACGACCCGCCACCAGGCCGAGGAAACTTTGCGCTCTCGCAATCAAGAACTGGCGGCGCTCAACTTGCTGGCTCATCGCATCGGCGAATCGCTCGATCCACAAGCGATGCTTACGGAAACGCTCGGCACGCTGATGGACGTGGCGGACGCCGAGTTCGGTCTCATCTACACACTGGAAGACGGCGCGCTGCGTGTCCGCGCGTGGAATGGACTGCCGGCCTCGCTGCTGAGCCAGGTCGAGTCGCCGGACTTTGTCCGGCAATTGCGCCTGCACGAAAGCCAGGTCCAGCGCGAGCGTCGGCAGGACAACACGGGCCAGATGTCGCCGCTCGCCAAATCCGCTGACGCGCAAAGCTGGGTCTCGCTGCCGATCCGCGACCGTGGTCAGCCAGTCGGCTTGCTGGTGCTGGCGAGCCGCGACTATAACGGCTTTGACGCCGCGGCGATTGATTTCCTCGCCGCGGCGGGTGAGCAGATCGGATTAGGATTGCGGAACGCGCAACTCTATGCCGAAACCCAACGACACGCCGACGAGCTGGCGCTGATCAACCAGGCGACGCATGCCGTCAGCTCGACCCTCAATCTCAAGACCGTTCTACAAACGATCATGTCGCAGGCGATCCAGGTGTTGCAGGTCGAAGCCGGTTCGGTGATGTTGTTGGACGAAACCACGGGCAACCTGGTGTTCGCGGCTGCCGCGGGACCAAGCGGCGAGCGATTGCCAGGCACCCAAGTGCCACTGGATTCCAGCATCGCAGGTCAGGCGGTGCGGGCAGGCCACGCGCTGATGATCACCGACGCCCAACATGACGAGCGTCTGTACCGCGCCGTGGATAATCTCTCCGGCCTGACCACGCAAAACCTGCTCGCGGTGCCTCTGCAAGCGCGCGGCAAGACCATCGGCGTGCTGGAAGTGATCAACAAGCTCGGCGGCGAGTTTTCGCCCGCCGACCTGGCTTTGCTCGAAGCGTTGGCCGGGCCCGCCGCGACGGCCATCGAAAACGCGCGGCTGTACGAGGCGGCGCTGCGTCACGCGGAAGAGATCCAACGTTCGCAACAACAACTGATCCGCTCGGAAAAGCTGGCCGCGACCGGGCGTTTGGCAGTGAGCCTGGCGCACGAGATCAACAATCCCCTGCAGGCGATCCGCAACCTGCTCTTTCTCGCGCTCGAACCCGAAGTGAGCGATGCCAAGCGGCACGAGTTCCTGGAGATGGCCAGCAACGAAACCTCGCGGCTCATTACGCTCGTCCAGCAGACGCTCGAGTTCTATCGCCCGGCCCAAGCTCAGGTCGGGCCGGTGAACATCAACGCCGCGGTCGAGCGCGTGCTGGCGCTCGCGCACAAAAAGCTCGCGCACAGCGATGTGCAAGTGGAGCTTGCGCTGGCCAGCGACCTGCCGCCGGTCAATGGAATGTCGGATCAGTTTGCGCAAGTGTTTCTCAATCTGATCGTCAACGCCGCCGAGGCGATGAAAGACGGCGGCAAGCTCCGCATTGAGAGCCATGAAAGCGACGGCTACGTCCACGTCGTCTTTGCCGACACCGGCCCGGGCATCGCGCCCGAAGACATGCCACACATTTTTGAGCCGTTCTATACGACCAAGGACTCGGGCACAGGCATGGGGCTGGCTGTCAGCTACAACATCATCGAATCGCACCAGGGAACGCTCAGCGTCGAAAGCGTCCCCGGTCACGGTGCGACGTTCACCGTGCGTCTGCCTGCCGCCACCCAGCTCAAAACGGCTAAACGCGGAAAGCGCCAAACCAGGCGCGCAAGAGGCGGAGTGGCAAAGGTCAAACGTTCAACGTGATTCGTCTTGCATCTCGTGATAGGAGGCTGACATGCCGCTGCAAGGGGCCAAGCTGCTGATCGTGGACGACGAAAAAGCGATGCGGGTCTCGCTCGCCGAGATCTTCACGTTGCGTGGCGCGCAGGTGACGACCGCTGCCGACGGGCGCGAAGCGGTCGAGTTGCTCGAGCAACAAGACTTTGACCTGATCCTGCTCGACATCAAGATGCCCGGCATGAGCGGCATCCAGGTGCTGGAAGTCGCGCAAAAGGTGAGACCAGCCACCGTGGTGGTTCTGCTCACAGCGCACGCTACACTCGATAGCGCGATCAGCGCGCTGCGGCGCGGCGCGTATGACTATCTGCTCAAGCCGTGCGAACCGCGCGCGCTCATCTCGGCGATCGAGCGCGGGCTGACCAAGCGGGCCGAGTTCTTGCGACGCCAGA
>DAOTXX010000142.1:0-24535 GCA_034434835.1 Thermoflexales bacterium
CGAAAGTCTTTCAAGTTGTTCAGGTACAAACTGGCAGATAATTGGGGTGATAGCATGTACCCAATTATCTACCGGATGACGATGATGGCAAGTGCCCAATCGTCTTGACCAGTTATTTGTCTAAACTCAAGTCAAGACGACAGCCGGATATTCCACCTTATTCAACAGATCCGACCAGAGGCTGTTGGGGCTTCACGCTGATCCGCCGTTTAGACCCTGGCCCTGAACAACCACAGTCAATGTATGTCTATCTGGCACCAGGCAATCAAATACTCTCCTTCGATGCCGAATCCCTTCCCTTACGCCCTGGCCGTTATCCCGAAGCCTACGCTGAAGAGTTGAGCGCTGGCACTTGCATTAAGCTTTGGAATTACAAATTGCCTGGAAGGTTGAAGAGCTTGGCTACTCTGGATTTGCGATATGCTTTGGAGTGTTATCTGCAAGACCCGGTTTTACCAATCCGTGTTTGCGAACGTCGAACGCGTTATCATGCTCATTCCTACGATACAACAGTCTCCGGGCTCGCGAATATCCTATTCGATAAGCGTGAAGATGTAGAACTAGAAACGGGTAGTCCACTAAAGATTCCAGGCGTGGGGGAAGTTGATGTTCGGATTGCGATTGTCAAAGAAGACACTGGGGAGCATAAAGAAGAGCGTTATCCTGCTGGTGTGTTCTTTGTAGTCAATGGACAACTGCACAGTGAATTGGGAAAAGACTTTGTCTCTCGCAGAACTAAACTTGACTACGTGGCAGACACTACAATAGTCATGGTTGATTGTACTCACTTGCCGCAGCGGATTCGTGAGGACCTTTTCATGGCATCACGTGACCGAATGCGGCAATGTGATGAACGTGAATATCTTGAGGCGGCAATTGCCGAGTACCTGAAGGATCATCAAGGAATCCGCGAGTTGAACGCGCGGCGTCGGCAGGCGCGGTTAACTTCGGCTCTATCTGAGGAAGAAACCACGAAAGTAATCCAGGACCTCGTTCGGGCTGACCCAACACTTGCTCAGCTATTTGGACGCGGTGAGCGCATCCGAGTTCCTAGCGGCCCATTGCCTGAGCCTGAACCTTACGAGGGACGCAAGTTTCCGACATTTTTCCGGATACGGAATGAACCAAAAGAGGGATTGGTAAAGCGATGTCCCCGTAACCGACCCTGTCGCGTAGAGTTCGAGACTGATGCTGCAAATGATTACTTTGTTCGTGCAGTTGACCCAGGGCATCTTGAAACACGAGGGGCACCTGAGATCATTTCGCGACATCTTTGGAATGGGAAAGCAATCTTGCGATTCAGTCTTCCCCAAAATTCAAACATTGGTGATCGTTTGGGAGTAGATGTGATCGTCAACGATATTTCCCGTGTCGAGCCATTGCGGTCACACTTCGTAATCCAAGTTGAACCGGATGAGTTTGGTATTTCTCCGCCTTCTCCGCCGCCTCCGTCAGGAGCGAAGCTCACGGGCATCCCCAATGTTCAGGAGGTTAGGCGAGATGAATGGGCGAGATACAGTTTTGATGAAAATTCTGCGCTGCTAATAAGGTCTGGGGGAGAGGATGGCCTGGATGTGTTCATAAACATGGATAATCTCAGTCTGAGGAACGAAATCGCGCGAAGGCGTGATGTGGAACCTACAATTCTAAGCTACTGGTTCAAATGGGGGCTTTGCCTTTTGGCGTTAGGGATGCTCTATCAGCAAAGGAGAACTTCAGAAAAGTCTGACTCCGTCGAGGAAGATGACTACTCACAGATAAGCAAGGCTTGTGAGGGGCTCGCAGTGACTCTCATACCTGTGATAGCTCAGTTAGGCCGTGCGGAACAACGCAAGACATAGGAATCACTGGCGTCCAACCGTGTTTTCTTATGCCAGATGATGGAAAAGCACAACTTCCTTACTAGTTGGAATATCACCCTGTTGATTGGCGTACCATTTGCGGTTGGGGACACACCGCCATATTCGGCCATCGGGGGAGTTGGAGAGAGAGGGAAAATGAATCTCTCGAAAACCCGAATCTTTCATCACATCTAGGTATTTCGGGAGCTGCCACGACGGATCAGAGAAAGCTACCATTTGCACCAACATGGTTTTGTTATCTGCAATCTGCGCCAACGAATCAAAAGCAGCGTGCGCTTGCTCGAAACAGGTTGTAAGGTCAGGACGCTTACGGTCTCCGAAGGTGTAAAAGCTTGCGCCTTTACTATCCGCACTGTCCGCGATCCAAAACGGCGCAGGAGTCTCCTTACGTCCTTGTATTTGCCAGCGATGATAAAGGACATGAGTACCAGGGTATGGGGGCGAGGTCAGAATCAGTGTCGGCGCAGGTTTGCCTTTGAGTCTTTCGTCGGTATCAAGCCTTGCCGCAGAGCAGTTCAGGCACAGGACTCGGAAAGAACCTTTCAAATCATAACGACACTCGGCACGTTGTACTGCCTGCCCATACTCCTTGGCAGATTCAATCATCTCGCCAAGATAGACGAGGAATTGCTGACGAAATTCCTCGGCTGAAGGGATGCGAGTGCGACAATCTAATGCCCATTGTGCTGTCTTTAGTAAAACGCAGCGAGCAAATCTCTGTTGTCTCTTCTCAGATAACTCGTCTAGATGGGCAAGAGCTAATTCCAGTAGTTTGCGAATGGGCCAGGTCATTTTTCCATCAATGTTACGCTGATAGCCAAGTTCCGTCCACCTGTCCCTCCGTAATACTTCGTTTCTCAGATTCATGTGATAGACTAGAGCATTGCCCCATGACCATACCTGGCTGAGATCAGCTTTTGTGAGCAGGGTTGTCTTTACTTTTGATACAAAGACTGCCAGAGCGTTTATATCGGTTCCAATGGCTCTGCGGCCCAATGCGCGTGCCTCGACAAGCGTGGTACCCCCACCCATAAAAGGATCCAAGACTACATCCCCTGGTTGGGTAAAAGCTTTTATAGTAGCCCGAGCGAAGAGTGGCGAAAACCTGGCAGGATAACGGTAGAACTCGTGTGTCAGGCCAGAGATGGGCTCACGGCTATGGATGGCTTCAATCAATTCGGCTCTTGTGTGCTGATCCATGACTAGGAGACAAATACAAGTGCTCTGGAAGATAGTGGGCCAACCACTACGAACAGTATAGCACAAAGGTTAAACCCACGCAAAACCGGGTCAAGTTTGAAGAGTCAACTGCGCAGCCGGGCAGTATAGAGTATTACCCGCGGAAAACTATCGCAATCGCGAAGATATTTAACCGCAGAGCGCGCAGAGTTTTTAAAAATTCCTCTCGGCGTCCTCAGCGCTCTCGGCGGTAAAAATAATTTGGTTGCGGCGGGAGGCCGCGCTATAGTCATCGTATTCCAAATATCCTCGGATTCACCCAGCAGGCCCAGGCTTGAGCGGCATCGGGATTGTGGGCCTCGACGCGCAAGATGATCTGGTTCGTCCTCCCCATAATTGGCGTCAGGTCGAGGTCAACCGCGATGATCGCGCCATCGCGCGTATCGCCAAAACTGCCCAGGATCGTGCCGTCGCCGCCTTTGATCATATACGTCACCTTACCCTCTGTGGCCCCTTCCCCATACAAAAAACCAATGCGCGTCCGAAAGCGGTCGCCGGGCCGAATCTCACCGACGGTATAAACTCCCTGAATGAATCCGCCCGTCACCCAGGCCGGGTGCGTTTCCAGAATCTTGTTGTAGGTGTTGCCGTCTTCGAGCTTTTGGCCGTTCTGATAGACGACAAAGCCCTTGGCATCGCCTGTCGAGCCAGGAAAGGTCAATGGGCCGCTGCTGCTGGTCCAGATCGCCGTGCCGGCTTTTTCGTGAAAGCTGAACAGCTCTGTCAAGGGCGATGGGGTATCGGTGGGCACGGGCGTGCTGGTTGAGGTGGGCGTCGGCGTGCCGGGGACAATGATCACGACCGTCAAAGCGCCATAGACCGTCCCTTCTGGCGAGCGCAGCCTCCAACGCCCGGTGTATTTGCCGGGCGCGGTCGGCGCGGTGAGGTTGACGGTGAGGTCGGTCGTGGCGTTGGGATCGGTCGCTGGCACAGCCACCGCCGCCGGGCCGCGCATCTGCTCGCCATCCGCGAACACGAGCTGCGTGCTCTCTTTCCAGGCGCACGTGCCCGAGTTGCGGACGCGCCAGGTTTTGACAAAGGCGACGCCCGGCGCAAGCACGGTGCCATCGGGGATGGTCACGTCGGCGAGGTAAGCCATGTTGAGCGTGCAATCTCCAGACTGCACAGCGGTTGGCACAGGGGTAGGCAGCGCCGGGATCGAACCCGGCAGCGGCGTGGCCGTGATCAAAATCACCACCGGGGTGGGCGGAACTGTCGGCGTGACCGGCGTTACTGTCTCCACTCCACTGCAGGCCAGCACAGCGATGAACAAAATGAACGAGACTAGCCCCCCAGCCTGACGGCGATTTGGACGCATGGCAGACCTCCTTTCAGGCGCAAGTATACCATATCTCAATTGTCAAATATCAAATATCCAATTATCAAATCTCAAGGGGGGCAAAATGTCCAAGGGATGTCTTGCAACTTTTAGCGGCCTGATGCGTAATAGAGGGTGTGGAAGGGCAAGCTCGCAGTCGAAACAGGGTAGTGTATAATCTCGTCGGATGACAATGCAAAAGGAGGTCACATGAAAGCGAGATTGGTGCGCAGCCAAACTGACCGCATGGTCGCGGGTGTGTGCGGCGGACTGGCTGCATATCTGGGGATTGACTCGGTCTGGGTCCGCCTGTTCTTTGTGCTCATCACTGTTGTGCCCAACGGGATCGGCTTGCTGCTGTACCTGATCCTCTGGATCGTCATCCCGCAGGCCGGCAAAGAAGAGCTGACGCCCAGCCAGACGGCCCAGGCCGGCGCGGAGGAAATCGCGGACAAGGCGCACGAGCTGGCTCAAAACGTGGGGCAGGCCGTGCACGGCGTCCCGAACCGCCAGGCCGGCATCATCATTGGTGTTGCGTTGATCGCATTTGGGATCATGTTCCTGTTGAACAACCTGAATCTGTTCTGGTGGCTCAGTTTTGATCGCTGGTGGCCGCTGCTTCTGATCGTGGGCGGCCTTGCGCTCCTGGTCAATCGCTTTAGAGGAGAATGAACATGGCAGAGCAAGAACGACGTTATCGGCGACATGGCGGCTTGGTCTGGCCGCTCGTCCTCATGACCGCCGGGGTGATCTTTTTGCTCAACAACCTCGGCCTGTTGAGCTGGAACGTGTGGGATGTGCTGTGGCGATTTTGGCCGGTGCTGCTCATCGCCATTGGCCTGGATATCCTTTTGGGGCGCCGCTCGGTATTCGGAGCGATCGTTGCGTTTGTGTTGATCGTTGTCATCCTCGGTGGCACCGTGTGGTACGCCGTCACACAGGCCCCGATATTCACGGGACAGGCGCTGGTGACGGATAAGATCGTGCAAGAGCTGGCCGGCGCGACGAGCGCCGATGTGCGCATCAGTTTTGGCGCGGGGTCGCTGCGCATTGGCGCGCTCAAGGAATCCGGCAGCCTGATCGAAGGCACCGTCGTCACCGGGCCGGGCGAGACGGTCCTGCGCGATTTCCATGTGGATGACGGCGTGGCCCGATTCAGTTTGCGTCACCAGGGCGTGCCCAGGGTCATCTTTGGGCGGCCCACCAGCCAGGTGACTTGGGACCTTGACCTGTCGTCGTCCGTGCCGATGGCGCTGCGTGTGAACAGCGGCGTGGGCGAGGTGGTGCTGGACCTTTCGGACTTGCAGGTCACCGATCTGGACGTGAACGGCGGCGTCGGCCAGGTTCAGCTCCGGCTCCCCTCGCAGGGCCGCCTGCGCGGCAAGATCAGCGGTGGTATCGGGCAGGTGATCGTCACAATCCCCCAGGGCGTAGCCGCCCGGGTCCGTGCTTCGGGCGGGCTGGGCGGTGTGTCGGTCGCCGGCCGCTTCCAGCGGGATGGCCGCTACTATGTTGTGGGCAATTACGAGACAGCCGACAACCGCATTGACCTGGACATCAGCGGCGGGATCGGCGAGGTCGTCATTCGATAGGACGGGCCGTTGACCGGATTTGCAGACCTGCCGGGTTTCTCAAACCTGGCAGGTCTTGAGTCAATGATGAACCAAGAGCTTGTGACCTGGGCCAGCCTCAAGACTCGCATCGGAACGATTCGGGTAGCGGCCACGCCGCGCGGCGTGTGCAAGATCGCATTGGGCCAGGAGACGGCGCAGGATTTCCTGGGCTGGATCGAGCGTCACATCGGTCATGCGCCGCGCAAGCCACAACACAGCAGTCTCGTCGCGCTCGCGCTCGATCAGATCGTCGAGTATCTGAACGGTCAGCGCCGCGAGTTTGATCTGCCGCTCGATCTGCGAGGGACCGAGTTTCAGCGCCGGGTGTGGTCGGCGGTGGCCGGCATTCCCTATGGGCAGACTCGAACGTATGCCGAGATCGCGCAAACCATCGGACAGCCCAGCGCTGTCCGGGCCGTGGGCGCGGCCAACGGCGCGAACCCTCTGCCGCTGGTTGTGCCGTGCCATCGCGTCGTCGGATCGGATGGCAGCCTCACCGGCTACGGCGGCGGGTTGGACGTCAAGCGCAAGCTGCTGGAAATGGAAAGCAGTCAGACCTGACGGGTTTTTAGAAACCCATCAGGTCTTGTGTTCGCCAGTAAACGCCACCTTCGCGCTTGAGCCAGCCGTAACCGATCAATTCGCGGCGCAAGGTGGCCGTGTCCTCGTGGAATTGACCGATGATGGTATTGACTTGTTTTTCGCTGTACCGCTTGCCCGGCTGGAACTCGGCCAAGATGCGGCGCAGGACCGCCTCGCGCTTTTTGCGCTGGGCCGGGATTTCCTTGAGCCGCCCATCGCGCCGGGTAAAGTCCGCCAGCACCTGGCGGTCGTAAGCATCCACGTCCAGGTCGGCTGCGATACCCGGGAGCGAGTCTTGGGCCAGCAGTCGTTTGGCCATCACATGCAGTGCGTCGGTTTGGAGCGCGTACACGTTATAGTAGCTTTCGGTGTGCGCGCGCACCAGGCCTACCTCGGCCAGTTTGTTGAGGTGATGCGTCACTGTCCCCGGCGTCAGATCCAGAATGGCCGCCAACTGCTCGGTCGAAAGTGCGCGCTGCGCCAAGAGTCCGACAATCTTGAGCCGGTTCGCGTCGGCCAGCGCCTTGAAGAACGCGACCAACTCGGCGAGCTGGTTTTCACTTGTTTCCATTTCCTTCCTCCTGTTCGGGCCGATGCTTTTGCAGCATCAACACCTCGCGCCCGTCCTTGTCCTTGACGGTGCTGCCCGCTCGACGATAGCCCATCCGCTGCCAGAACGCGATGGCCGGGCCGTTGTTGACCAGCACGCCCAGGCTGATGGTCTGCACATCGGGATCGGCGAAAATCGCCTCTTCGATCATCCGATACGCTTCGGTGCCGTAACCCTGGCGCTGATATGGCTCGGCAATCATCAGCAGCGCGATCCAGGCCTGGCTGGGGCGTCCCCGGTAGCCGCGGGGCACATAGTCGGCCACGCCGATCATCTTGCCACTTGCGCGCGAAAACAATCCGACAAATATCGCGCCATGATTAGCGGCCTGGGCCGCATCTTCCTGAACCATCTCCAGCCCGATGCTCTCGGCCGGGCGGCCATTCAGCTCGATGATGAAACGCGGCGACTGCCGATAGACCTCCACGACCGCCGGGTAGTCGTCTGCGCCCAATCGCCTCATTTCCAATCTCGGGTATGGGGTATTGGACACTGGGTGCTTGCCTCCTTGCCTGTTATCCAAGCTGTGTTATACTCGCGCACAAGAATTGGAACGCTGGCCCGGATCGAGGCGAAATCGGCTCCAAGCGCCGGAAAACACGCGAATCAAACTAATTTGATATTTATCAAATCAATTTTACCACCGTTAAAACACCTCGTCAAGGAGAAAGTATGACCACGCAACGCCAAACCTACACCGTCAAGCTGGCCGGGCTGACCCGCGAGCTGCCTCTGTTCCAGGTCGCGCCGGGTGTCCGCATCGCCATCTTTAACATGCTGGGGGACACCCAGATCGTTCAGGCGGTGTCCAAAGAACTCGCCAAACGGTTGCCGAAAGAGGTCCAGGCGCTGGTGACGGCGGAAGCCAAGAGCATCCCGCTGGCTTATGCGCTTTCAGTCGAGACCAAACTGCCCTATGTCGTCCTACGTAAGAGTTACAAGCCCTACATGGGCGACGCGATCAGCGCCGAGACGCTTTCGATCACGACAGGCGAAAAGCAGACGCTTTACCTGGATGAGAAGGATCGCCAGTTGGTTACAGGCAAGTCGGTTGCCATCGTGGACGATGTGATCAGCACTGGCTCAACGCTGCAAGGGATGCAGCTCATCATGGAAAAGGCCGGGGCCAAGGTTGTGGCCCAGGCCGCCGTGTTCACCGAAGGCGAGCGGGCCAAGTGGAAGAATATTATTGCGCTGGGACACTTGCCGCTGTTCACCGATTAGGAATTGCGGTATAATCAACTTGCACTTGGCGTTCCATCCGCTTGGATCGCATCCGCGACCGAGACGGCTTCACAGGACAAATGTGTACGCCTCTCGGCTGCGGTCGAGAGGCGTTTGATTTTGCGTGCATGACTCGAAAGCAGGCAACCCTGCGATGGGTTGCATGACCCTGCGGTAAGCCCATCCTTTACAACTTTCCGCTTGGATCGCATCCGCGACCGAGACGGGTTATAGGCAAGTGTATCCGTTCGCCTTCCGACCTATCTCGGTCGGAAGGCGTTTTTGTTTTCGCGTGAGCGAATCACACCAAGGAGGCGAAATGGAACAGAGACTATCACGGCCATTGTTCGGAGAAGCCTTGCGCGTCACGACCCGCGATCTGGCCGTGGCGGGCGTCTTTGGCGCGCTGGCGATCGTGCTCTCGTTTACGCCGCTGGGGTTGATCCCGGTCCCCAACATCAGCGGCGCAGCCACCAGTTTGCACTTGCCTGCCATCGTCGCCGGGATCGTCGGTGGGCCAGTCGTCGGCGGATTGGTCGGGCTGGTGTTGGCCATTTCGTCCTGGATCAACTACAGCGCCACCTTTATCGCCCTGGCAGGGAATAATGTGCTGGTTGCGCTGTTGGCCGCCTTTTTGCCGCGCGTGCTGATCGGCATCGTCGCTTACTATGTCTATCGGCCCCTGCGGCGATGGTCGTCATGGGGAGCCGGGCTGGCCGGGTTGGCCGGCACATTGACCAACACGACTGGCGTGTTGGGCCTCTTGTACGGACTGGGCACCTTTCCCAAAGAACTTTTGATCCCCATCCTCACGCTGAACGTGCCCATCGAGATCGTGCTGGCGCTCGTCGTCACCATTCCTGCCGTCGCGGCATTGCGCGCGGTCAGCAAGGGTCAAATCGCAGGGGCGAGGGACTGAGTCAACGTGCCGCCCCTGATCCAAATCGAAGGACTGGAACACACGTACCCGCTGGACGGCGGCGGGCACATTCAAGCGCTGCGCGGCATTGACCTGACGATAGAGCGCGGCGAGCTGATCGCCCTCGTCGGCGCGAATGGGTCGGGCAAAACGACCCTCGCTCGCCACTTGAATGGACTGCTCTTGCCAACCGCAGGCCGCGTCTGGGTGGATGGTCTGCTCACGTCCGAGCCGCGCAACCTGTGGGCGGTGCGCCAGCGCGTGGGGATGGTCTTTCAGAATCCCGACAACCAGATCGTTGCCAGCACCGTCGAAGAAGACGTTGCCTTTGGGCCGGAAAACGCTGCGCTTCCACCGGCCGAGATTCGGAGGCGAGTGGACGAGGCGCTGGAGACGGTGGGGCTGACGGCATATCGCGCCCATCCACCGCAGATGCTTTCCGGTGGACAGCGCCAACTGCTGGCCATTGCGGGCGTGCTGGCGACCCGGCCGGCCTGCCTGGTGTTGGACGAGCCGGCCTCGATGCTCGATCCTGCCCATCGCCGCCTGGTGATGGATACCCTCCGGCAGCTCAACGCCAAAGGGCTGACCGTCGTGCTCATCACTCAGGCAATGGACGAGGCCATCGCTGCGCGCCGAATCTTGGTGATGCACGCGGGCCGCATTGCCATGGACGGCGACCCGGCGCAGGTGTTTGAGCATGGCGATCAGTTGCGCGAGTGGGGACTGGATTTGCCCGTGGCCGTCGAAATCGCCTGTCACTTGCGAGCGCGAGGCTGGCGTTTGCCGCCTCACGTATTGACCATCGAGCAACTGGCGAGGGCGCTGTGCTGATTCGCGTCGAGAACCTCTCTTACACCTACGTGCCGGGCACGCCTCTGGCTCACGCGGCTTTGCGTGGCGTGAGTTTCGAGATCGCCCCCGGCGAGCGAGTCGGCCTGGTGGGGCGCACCGGCTCTGGCAAGTCCACGCTGGTTCAACACATCGCGGGACTGCTCACGCCAACGGCAGGGCAGGTCTTGCTCGATGGCGTCCCCGCTCACGCTCGAACGGCCCAGTCCCGCGCGGCACGCCGCAGGATCGGGATCGCGCTTCAACATCCCGAAGACCAAATCTTTGAGCCAAACGTCTTTGGCGAGATCGCTTTTGGGCCGCGCAATCTGGGATTGGGCAAAGCCGAGATCGCCGGGCGAGTCCAGTGGGCCATCCACCTGGTGGGGTTATCGCCGGCGATGCAATCGCGCTCGCCGTTCACGTTGAGCGGCGGCGAGATGCGTCGGGTCGCCCTCGCCAGCATCCTGGCGATGCGCCCGGAGGTGTTGCTCCTCGACGAACCGACCGCCGGGCTTGATCCGCGCGGACGCCGCGATCTGACTGCCCGCCTGCGCGATTGGCAATCGGAGACGGGGGCGTCGCTGCTGATAGTCTCGCATCACCTGGACGAGCTGACTCATGTGGTCGAGCGAGTGATTGTGCTCAACGACGGCCAGGTGTCTGCCGATGGGCCTGCATCGCAAGTGCTGAGTGACGTCGCCTTGATGTCTGCCAGCGGACTGGAGGCCCCACAGCCGGTGTTGCTCTTGCACGCGCTGCGTCGGGCGGGCTGGGCCGTTCGCACCGATTTGCTTCTGCCCGAAGAAGTGTTGAGGGAAATCGTTCGCGCTCGACTGGAGGTCGCGTGAATCTGCTGCTGCCGGGAATGTACCTCGCCACTGATTCGGCTCTGCACCGCCTCGATCCACGGGTCAAGATGATCGGGGCGCTCGCCTTGATGGTGCTGGCCTTGGTCGTTCACCATCCGGCGAGTTATATTCTTCTCACCGTGTTCATCATCGTCGTCGCTGTCCTCTCGACCGCGCCGTCGCTGGCCTTGCTGCGCACCGTGCGCGCGATCTTGTGGCTGGGCGGCTTGATGTTTTTCTTTCGTCTGTTGACAACGCCGGGACAACCGCTGTTGGTTGTAGGGTCGCTCACCGTGACGCACGAGGGACTGTGGGCCGGAGCCACGCAGGTTTACCGATTATGCTTGCTGGTGATCCTCTCTGCGCTGTTGACCTTTACCACTTCGCCGACCCAGTTGGCCCATGGTCTGGAGGCGCTGTTCAAGCCGCTGGCGCAAATCGGCTTGCCCGTGCGCGAGTTTGCGCTGGTGCTGACGATCGCGCTGCGCTTTGCACCCGCGCTGTTAGAAGAAATAGACAAGATCAGCAAAGCCCAAAAAGCGCGCGGCGTGGACATGGATTCGAGAAACCCGCTGCGGCAGATGCAAAGCTGGTCGCCGCTGTTTGTTCCGATTTTCGTTGCTGCTTTTCGCCGCGCCGAAGAGTTGGCCACGGCGATGGAAGCGCGCGGCTTTCGAGGCGCGCAGGACCGCACCCGGCTGCATCCCCTGCGCCTGTCTCGCCAGGATTGGCTTGCTGCGCTGATGACATTATTCATCAGCCTGGTGATCATTGGTGTGGAACAATGACAGTGTACCACGGGCGGCAATCGTTTGTCCTTGGTCTTTCGTCGTATTTTCAGAGGAGGCCTCATGTTACTCTGCATTGACATTGGCAACACCAACATCAAGCTTGGTCTGTTCGACGATACGCAACCGTGCGCGAACTGGCGGATCGCCACCGATCGGGCCAAACTCGCCGACGAGTATGCGATGCTCTTGCTCGACCTGCTGACCACTGAGCGCATGGCGGCTCGCGATGTGACCGGCTGCGCGATCTCATCCGTCGTCCCGCCGCTGACGCCTGTGTTCGCGGAGCTTTCGAGACGCTATCTGAAACAGTCCCCCATCATCGTCGGGCCGGGGATCAAGACGGGTTTGAGCATCCGCACGGACAACCCCACTGAGGTTGGCGCAGACTTGATCGTGAACGCGGTCGCCGCGCGGCAACTGTACGGCGTTCCCGTCATCGTCATCGCGTTCGGCACTGCGACAACGTTCACGGCGCTCTCGGCCCAGGGCGAGTTTGCGGGGGTGGCGATTGCGCCGGGCGTCTCCACGGGCGCAGAGGCGCTGTTCCGCTTTGCCGCCAAGCTGCCGCAGGTGGAGCTGGCGCGACCGCCGCACGCCCTTGGCAAGAATACGATCCACTCGATGCAGTCGGGCCTGGTGTTTGGCTTTGCGGGGTTGGTCGAGGGACTGGTCAGACGGATACGTGCGGAATTGGGCGGGCAGGCGCGCGTCGTCGCCACGGGCGGGCTGGCCGAACTCATCGCCGCCGAGACGAATGTGATCGAAGTCGTCGAACCCAATCTGGCGTTGATGGGGCTGCGGATGATCTATGAGATGAATCGGGGACAAGGGGACAAGGGGACAAGGTGATTCGCACCCAGCGCGTTCTGTTTTTGACACCTGGCTAACTGCGTCGTACAATTTAGAGGACAAGGAGTTGGAGTTTGAGACACGCTCCAGTGTAGAACCCAACCATGTCCATCGAAATCATCTATATCGTCATCGCCATCATCGCGGCGATCGTGGGCGACCTCTGGCTGATGCGCCGATGGCAACGGCTTTTGCCGCGGGACGAACCCTCGCGCGAACCGGAGGTGCGAGTATTCGGCCATTCCTCACCCATCCTCACCTGGCTCAAATATCGAACCTGGCGATCTGTCCAGTTCAGATTGGACCTGAAAGCCTTGCGTCCCTCCAGCACCGCACTTGAGCTTGGCGCAATCGTCATGGTCGCCGTTGTCTATGCCCATCCCCTGCTCGATTTCGATCCCTACCTGACCTTGCCCGGCATCGAGTATCATGGGCATGTGGGGGTCGTCGTCCCGTTCATTCAATGGCTGCGAGGCGGCGAGTTCCCGCTGTGGAACCCTATCATCGGCAATGGGCGCTCGTGGATCGCCGATCCATTTCTGTATGCGTTCAATCCGTTCCTCTCTTTGCCGATGGCGCTGATGGGTGTGATCAATGGCAGCAAAGTGGCAGTCATCTTGAATCTCATTGTGGCGGGTGTGGGCGTTTGGGTGTTGTGCCAGTTGATGGGCTTGGGAGGGGTGGCACGTGTGTGGTGCAGCGCGTTGTACCTGATGTCGGGCGGCTTGTCGGCGCCTCTGATTGCCGGGCAGATACAACTGACGTTTGCTCTGGGCTGGCTGCCGTGGTCGCTCGTTGGGCTAGTCGCCGTGGTCAAGCGACCCGGTTGGCGCATCATCGCGTTGGCAAGCCTGGCGCAAGCGCTCTTTTACTTTACTGGCAACCTGTATCATCAATTGTATGGGCTGGCTTGCTTAGTGGTGATGACGGTTGTTTACATTGTAGAGTTGAAATCGCTCCGCGTGCGATGGGATGTTGCGGGGCGTATCGCGTTGGTGGGTCTTGCGTCGTTGGGATTGATTGCGATCCAGCTCCTGCCTCAACTGGCTTCGATTCCTAGCATCCACAACACAGGCGGCTACCCCCCTGGCTCGACTGACTTTGCTGGTTCACAGTCGCCTCAACAAGCCCTGATGAGCTATGTGTCGCCGGACCAACTTGATTCCCTGATCAGAACAGGCCTTGTGCAGGAATTTCATCACTATATTGGTATCGCGTCGGTTCTGCTCTTGCCTTTTCTCGTGTCGGCGTGGCGGCGACTGGATCGAAAAGACATAGTGGTGTGCGCACTGTGCTTCCTGCTGATGCTGGCCTGGGCCTGTCTGCGCTACTCGTTTATGGCCTACGTCTACCGCGCCGTGCCATTCCTCTACCATTTTCGCTGGCCCAGTCGGGCGTTGAGTGTGGGCGCGCTCTTTTTGATTCTGCTCGGTGGAATGGGGCTGGATGCGCTATGGAGCGCCGTACGTCCGAGCGTTAGCCGGGCCAGGCCCTCACTGTTGCGTGCCTCGGCCTCTGCGATTCTGATCGTCGGGATAGGACTGGCCTGGCGCGATGTATATCTGACCAATCAAAAGCTGGTGTATCTCAGGTATCAAATTGCGCCCGAAGCCGACGCCGTTTTGAGTCGCCTGCGGACATTCGATCCAGGCGACTATACGATTCACGCGACACACTGGGTCGTGAGCTATCACGGCGTCCAGGCTTATGAGCTGGGTCTGCGTTTTGCCGGCAGCATGGATGGCTGGCAGCCAAAAGGCGCAACGTCACTCGTCGGGCGAGGGGATGCCATCAAGCTGCGATCCCAATATTGGATCACCTTGAAGGGTGAACGAATAGATGCCGCGCAGGCTGAACAGGTGGATCAGGTCAGAGACCTGCAAGTCTGGCGCGTGTCCGATAGCTTTCCTTATGCTTTTTTGGTGCAGGAGCAGCGACTACTCCGCGTCGCACCTCCGATTGCGCCGCAAGAAATTGTCCCGGCAAGCGCGCGACGTGACGGGCCAAACCGTGTGATCGTCCAGGCGGAGGTCACCGAGCCGTCGTTCCTGGTGATTTCCGAGTCATGGTTTAGCGATTGGCGTGTCACGGTGGATGGTTACCCGCAAACTGTGGTCTCGGTGAGTAACCTGCTTGCAGTTCGAGTGCAGCCAGGGTATCATCAGGTCGTTTTTGAGTATGCCCCGCCTTCATTCACCTGGGGTGCAGTCATCAGCGGCTTGACGCTTGTTCTCTTGACCGCAGGAATATTTTATGAACGACGAAAGCGGGCGCGCCAGCCGCTTGTGCCCGCTCGACAGGTTTAATGTGTATCGCTCAGACCGAGGAAGAGATTGAGAACATTGACTGTCCTGGTTTTATTTTTGGCGCTTGGCGCCGCTTGCGCGCAGCCCATGCCGGTCGCCACACCGACCACGCCGCCTACACCTGCTGCAACGCCCCTACCGCCGACCGGGCCGCCTGCGGCGACCTCGCCTCCTATCTCAACCGCTCAGCCTCCCGCGCCGACTTTTGCGCCGATGCCAGCCTTTGATCCGGCATTGTATCACCCGGCGATGCGGCCAGAATTTGCTGCCGAGGTGAGCAGCTTTGTGGACGCGCCGCGCTATCTGATCACGATGACGGTTGATCTCGATCGGCTCCAGGCGACCGGACGCGAGCAGGTGCGCTACACCAATAGCGACCCCACCACGCTCGACGAGGTTTACTTTCGCCTGTTCCCGTCCGCGCCAGGCTATGGCGGAGCGATGACGGTGACCCGTGTGACTGTAGCCAGTCAGCCGGTGACGCCGCAGCTCGAGCAGCAAGGCACGGCCCTTCGCGTGCCGGTGACGCTCTCTCCGGGGGCGTCTGTGGAGATGACGCTCGATTTTGACATCGGCATCCCGCGCGATCCGACAGTGGGATATGTCATGTTCGGCCTGGCCGAAGGCGTGGCGGCGCTGCCCAACTTTTATCCGGTCATCCCGATGCGCGATGAGAGCGGCTGGCACATCCAGGTCGCCCCCTCGTATGGCGATGAGACGTTCAACCCGACCGCGCTTTACAACGTGACGATCACAGCGCCTCCCGGGCAGACTGTGGTCACTTCAGGCACGTGTGACAGGCCGCAAGGGAACACCTGGCATTGCGTGAGCGGGCCGATGCGCGACTTTATGCTCGCGCTGAGCGCGGACTATCAAGTCGTGTCGCAGCGCGTAGACGGCGTGATGGTTCGCTCGTTTTACCTGCCCGGCGATGAAGGCGGCGGCAAGCGTGCGCTGCAAGTCGCCTCGAATGCGCTGGAGGTGTTTTCGCGCCGCTTTGGCCCGTATCCCTTTGCAGAGTTGGATGTGATCGAGACTCCAACGCGCGCTGGAGGCATCGAGTATCCCGGCCTGGTGGTCATCGCTCAACAGCTTTATAACCAGGCCAGCGAGGGGAGCTATTTCGATTTCGTCGTCGCGCACGAGGTAGCGCATCAGTGGTGGTACAGCCTGGTCGGCAACGATCAGGTCAATCATCCGTGGCTGGACGAATCGCTCGTGGGCTATTCGACGATCTTGTACTATGAGGACGTGTACGGCAAAACTATCGCCGATGGTGTTCTGAAACAAATCTTTGAGGTCGGCTACCAGAGATTGTTACAGGAAAAGCGCGACCAGAAGGTGAATCAACCGGTCGCGGCATTCACCGAGCAAGACTATAGCCTCGTCGTATATCGCAAAGGGCCGCTGTTTTTCAAGGCGCTGCGCGAAGCCATCGGCGATGCCAGATTCAGTGCGTTTCTCAAAACGTATTTCAATCAGAATCGTTATGGCATCGCCACATCACAGCGATTGCTGGCGGCCGCCGAGTCGGTGGCCGATCCTGCTACGGTGCGCTCGCTGTACGCCCGGTGGATTGAAAGCGCCACGACTCCGTAGAGCCTGACGTCCTATCCTATAGCCGTTCGACGAGCATCCCAACGGCTCAAGAGCATACCAAGACTCGCCGTGATTGCGATGGGAAGAAGGACGCGAACGGCGAACAGGCTGATCAAAGTGATGGCCCCGTCTGACACTTGACACCTCCCCGCAACTCAAATCTGCCTGATGGAAGGCTACCACGTCAGAGCATGACCCGTCAATCCGGCGAGCACCCCATCTCGGCAGGTTGTCATCAACCATCCGGGTGACGGTGAAGAGTTTGAAAAAGGGGAGAATGCCCCATGAGCCATGGGGATGGATGCAAGCTGCAGGAGATTGCAACCCAACCGTGCAGCGAGAAAGGAAAAGCCCCTCCCGAACGATGGGTCGCGACCTGCCACTGGTGTCCTCGTGGAACTGCAGATTCCTTGAGACCGGCTCTTTTTCTGTTTAACAGATTGCCCATGGCGCTCGCGGCGCTCAATTGGGGTTTGTGCCGGCGATCAGAATCTCGTTTACCCCGTCACGTTCCAGTTGCATTCATCGCTCGTGGGGCTTTATCACTGTTTCTATCGTATACCAAAACTTTCCTGTGTCAATAGGACTTGTCCTTAAAATTTTTCCGTCTTCTTCGGTGCTGTCAAGCAGAACTCAGCCGATCAAACTAAATCTTAACCTGGCACTTGGGAAAAAACTTGCAAAAGGAACCATCGGGATTAAGATGACCACCTCATCCCTAACTCTCGGAGGTTTGGCGCATTACAGAACTCAAAAAATGGGCGGCATCCTGTTCCTGTCGAGGTGACCAAACGCATCGTGGCGCAGAAACGCTACAAAAACTGGTCGTATCGTCAAACCGAGCTACAGACGTTCAGATGATGTTTTGAGACAGGGCGACCACCTGCCCCTGCATGAGGGTCGCGGCCGCCTGCGGCAGGCGCCAGGCCTGTCCCCACAAATTCGTTTCTGAGCATTCATAACACACCTTTCAGAACACGTCACCCACTAAAGGATGCCTTGGGCTTCGATCATCCCGTACTCGCACGCCACCTGGTGGCGTCCTGATAATCGCTCCACCCGCCGACGTACCCGGTGAGCCTGCCCTCTTCCAGTTCCACGATCCGCGTCACCACGCGGTCAAGGAAATAGCGGTCGTGGCTCACGGCCAGCACGGTCCCTTCGAACTCGGCCAGTTGATCTTCGAGCACCTCGGCAGAAGCGATGTCAAGGTTATTCGTCGGCTCGTCGAGCAGCAACAAATTCGCGCCAGAAAGCATCAGCAGCGCCAACTGCATCCGGCTGCGCTCGCCGCCAGAAAGTGTGCCGATCTTTTGCGCCGCCTGCCGGTAGCCGAACAGGAACTTGGCCAGGAACGCGACGGCATTCTCTTCCGTCATCGGCGCGGCGCGCCGCACTGCGTCAATCAGCGTCTGCGAATAGTCGAGCGTCTCGTGCTGTTGCGCGTAATACCCCACGCGCACGCTCGGCCCAACGAGGATCTCGCCTGCCGTCGGCTGTTCCCGTTGCAGGATCAGCCGCAGCAAGAGCGACTTGCCCGCGCCGTTCGGGCCGACTATGCCCACGCGCTCGCCGTGCCTCACCAGCAGATCCAAGCCACGCAACACATGGTTCGAGTCAAATGATTTGTGCAAATCTCTAATCTCCAATACCTTGTTACTTCCGCGCCAGCCGTTAAGCTTCAATCCCATCGTGCGGCGTTCGAGGATTGGGCGATCGAGCCTGTCCACTCGTGCCAGGCGGGCCTCCATCGCGTGCACACGACTGGCGAATTTGTCGCTCCTCTGCACCCACACCTTGTAGCGTTCCAATGCCATTTCCATGCGCGCGATCTCGCGCTGCTGAATCTCGTAAAGTTGCTGCTGCCGGAGTAGTGCCGTGCGCTTTTCATAGGCGTACTCGGAATAGCTACCTGTGTACACCTGGATCTTGCCGTTTTCCAGATCGGCGATCTCGTCCACGATCGCATCGAGCAAATAGCGATCGTGCGAGACGATAACGACTGCACCTTGGTAGCCCATAATCGTGTTTTCGAGCGCGGCTTTGGCGTCGAGATCGAGGTGATTGTCTGGCTCGTCGAGCAGGAGCAGCGCAGGTCGCGTGACGAGCAGCTTACACAGCCCGACGAGCTTTCTCTGCCCACCGGAAAGCGCTGCCGTCGGCAATTGGATGTCGGCATCGGAAAAGCCCAGGTCATCAAGTGTATTGCGGATGCGGCTCTCATAGCCGGGGCCGCCTGCCGCTTCGTATTCGTGCAGCAGCTTAGCTTGAACGTCAAGCGCGCGAGCGAGCGCCTTTTCATCGCCATAGACAGCCGGATCACCGAGCCTGGCTTCGACATGGGCCAATTTCTGCTCTAATCGCGCAATGTGTGCCGAGGCGGTGAGCACTTCTTGCCACACGGTTCGATTCGGATCGAGCCCGATGTCCTGTGGCAGATAGCCAACGGTCAGGCCCTTGGCGCGAAAGATGTTGCCGCCATCGGGACCGAGTTCCCCCACGATGATCTTGAGCAGCGTGGACTTGCCTGATCCATTCGGGCCGACCAGTCCCACGCAACGATCATCGTGAATCTCCCAATCCAAAGCAGAAAATATCTCGCGTCCGGCAAAGTTGACGGCGATGTGATCAAGGTGAACTGCAATCATTTCGTCTCTCCACACCCTTGCGGAGGTTCTGAACCTTCGCAAGGATCAACCCCAAATAAAAAAAGCCGCAGGGCGCGCCTGCGGCTCAGTTTCTCAGTCGGGCGGCATCCCAATGCCGCCTTTCAAACGGACATAAAATTCCGTGCACCTGGCGCACCTCGACAAGGCAAAGCGATGCCACAGCCAAGAGCTTGGGTGGCAAGATACCTGCCGTTGATCGAGTCGAGGTAAATCATTGCGCCTTCCTTTTGATGTGGATTATAGCTGGCTTTGCTCAGCCTGTCAAAGGCTACTTGAGTGGAATTTAGGCGAATTTTCGTCCTTGACGCGATAAATATTTGTGGTAAAATGCACTCTTGAAAATGATTCTCAATAATTTATTGGGCAGTTCAAGCAGGGCCGGGCGGCAGTTGCATGGGTTCAGATGCGATTGCCGCTTTCGCCATAGTGAGACCGAAGCCAAAGCAAGCTTTGCCATCGAAGGAGAGGATTGGACATGAAGCATTTTGTCATCGTGGCCGTCTTGGTCATCATCTCGACCGTCCTGGTGAGTGCCGGATTGGATCGGATCGGTTTGCTGCCGGTCGAAGCCAGCGCGCAGGCGAAACCGATTGATGCCCTGTTCAACATCCATTTCAAACTGATCGCCTTCCTCTTTTCCCTGATCGTCGTGTTCATGTTGTACAGTATCGTCGTCTTTCGACGCAAGCCCGGTGAAACCGGCGAGGGCGCTCACGTCGAGGGCAGCACCCGCCTTGAAATACTCTGGACGCTCGCGCCCTTGGTGACGGTGGTCGCGCTGGCGACCTTGGGCGCTCAGGTGTTGGCGGACACGCGCGCTGTGGACCCGCAGGCGATGATCGTCAAGGTGACGGCCGGGCAGTGGTTCTGGAGATTCGAGTATCCCGATTATGGCGTGACTTCGACCACACTGAATCTGCCGGTCAACAAGCAAGTCTTGCTGCAAATGAAATCCGAGGATGTGATTCACTCGTTCTGGGTGCCCGAATTCCGCGTGAAGCAAGATGCGCTGCCGGGGCGCGTCACCGAGATGCGCATCACCCCTACCCTCATCGGATCGTACAAAGTCCGCTGCGCTGAGCTGTGCGGCACCTCCCATGCGCTGATGGAAAACCCGGTGGTGGTGATGAACAACGCCGACTTCCAGACCTGGATCACCGAACAGCAACAGATCGCTTCTGTCAGTCCTGAGGAGCGGGGCAGGAAATGGGCCGCCGAGTTCGGCTGCTCCGCCTGTCACAGCGCCGATGGCACCCAGGTGGTCGGGCCGACCTGGAAAGGCTTGTATGAACACGACGTGCAACTGGCGAACGGGCAGACGGTCAAAGCGGATGATGTCTATTTGAAGGAATCCATCATCAATACGAATGCCAAGATCGTCAAAGGTTTTGCGCCGGGCATCATGCCGCAGAATTTCCGCGAGCGGCTGAGCGATGATCAGATCAATGACATTATCGCGTACATCAAGAGCCTCAAGTGATTTCTGATTGCTGATTCAAATCGAAATCAGAAATTTAAAATCCGCAATCAAGGGGGGATTATGGAGCTAATGGGGATTGTGCTTGCAGCGATTTTGGGGCCGATCGTCTTGGCGGCGGCGCTTTCGATGGCGATCGTCTGGCTCAGCAGCCGGGTGCCCAGCGCCTCGACGTTGCCGGTCCCTCAAGTGGCCGGGCCGAGTGCCGAAAGGGTGTTGCTCGAATCGAGTCTGGTGCGTGGTCTGGGCGCGCAGATCGTCGGCACCGCCGTGGGCGTCGGCATCGTCACCGGGGTTCGTGCGCTGATCGGCCTGCCGCCCTGGAAGGCCGAACCGGCCGCAGTGTTCGGCGCGTTTCTGGGCGCGCTGGCGTTCCTGGCGGGCACCGGCGTGCTGACGGACTGGTTCAAGTGGGCGCTGGGCGAAGAAACGCCGGAACACCCTGAGGAGCGTCCAAACCTTCCGGCTTGGGCCAGGTACGTGAACGTGTCGCTCGACCACAAAGTCATCGGCATTCAGTACACGCTCACCGCGATCGTCCTGATGGGCATCGCGGGCGGGTTTGCAATGGCGTTTCGCACGCAACTGGCCCAGTCCGCACTCAAGCTGATCCTGCCCGACATGTTCAACACGCTCATCGGCCTGCACGGCATGGTCATGATCGCCTCCATCTTGATCGGCGTCGCCGGCCTGATGAACTATCTCGTGCCGCTGCTGATCGGGGCGCGTGACATGGCCTTCCCGCGCTTGAACGCGTTCTCGTACTGGATCACCGTGCCGGCGGCGCTCATCCTGGTCGGCAGCATTTTTCTGGGCGGTTTTGACACGGGCTGGACCGGCTATCCGCCGCTTTCGACCCGCGCGCCGATCGGCATCCAGATGTTCTTTATCGGCGTGTGGTTCGTGGGCTTTTCGTCCATCCTCGGCGGTCTCAACCTGATCGCCACCGCGATCCGGATGCGCGCGCCGGGCATGACGCCGTTCCGCATGCCGATCTTTGTGTGGTCGGCGCTGGCGACTTCGCTCATCAGCCTGACGGCCACACAGTTGATCGGCCTGTCGTTCCAGATGGTGAGCTTCCAACGGCTGTTCGGTTTGGGCTTTTTCGATCCGGGCAAAGGTGGCAACCCGATTCTGTTCCAGCACTTGTTCTGGTTCTATTCGCATCCTGCCGTGTACATCTTTGTGCTGCCGGGCCTGGGGATCATCAGCGAGCTGCTGCCTGTCTTTGTGCGCAAGCCGCTGTTCGGCTACAAATGGGTCGCGCTGTCATCGTTCGGGATCGCCGTGGTCGGCTTCCTGGTCTGGGCGCATCACATGTTCACGTCCGGCATGGAAGAATACCTGCGCGTGCCGTTCATGTACAGCACGCTGCTCGTCGCGGTGCCCACCGGCGTCAAGTTCTTTAGCTGGGTCGGGACGATGTGGCAAGGCAAGCTCGAATTCCCGACGCCGATGTTGTTCGTCCTGGGCGGCATCGCCGTGTTCCTCATCGGCGGTTTGAGCGGCCCGCCGAACGGCACCGTAGCGACCGACTTGCACCTGCAAGACACGTATTGGATCGTCGGGCACTTTCACGCGACCATGTTCGGTGGGTTCGTGTTCCCGTTCTTTGCAGCGTTCTACTATTGGTTCCCGAAGGCGACCGGCCGCAAGATGAACGAGACGCTCGGCAAGCTGCATTTTTGGCTGATGCTGCCCGCCTTTTGGGTGCAGAGCCTCGGCCAGATGCGCGTGGGTTTGCTGGGCATGCGCCGCCGCATCTACACCTACGATCCGGCGCTGGGGATTGATACCACCCAACTCTGGATCACCCTGGCCGGGTTCGTCATCTTTATCTCGGTGCTCGTCTTTGTGTATAACCTGTTCCGCAGCCTCAAGCACGGTGAGGTGGCGACGGGCAATGTGTGGAACTCGCGCTCGCCGGAATGGCAACTGCCTTCGCCGGTTCCGGCGCACAACTATGATCGCCCGTTCCGCGTCGTCGGTGAGCCATACGATTACGGTCTGGCCGGTTCGGTCTATGTGGATTTGAGTGGGTCTATGGAGCCGCCGCCAGAGGTCATGATGCGTCCGGGTGCAGCGCCTGCGGCAGCCGGCAAGTGATTCGACGAACGACGAAAGTTGGTTGGGTTCTTTGATCATTCGTCAAAGGGAGACGGAGCAATGAATGACTCGAAAAAATCGGCGGCGTTGCGACAGGGCGTATTCGTGTTCATCGTCCTGGCCGCACTGACCGCGCTCGAATATGGGGTGGCTGTGAGCACTGGCATCGTCGCGCTGTTGTTCCTGCTCCTCTTGATCAAGGCGGCGCTCGTGGTCGTTTACTACATGCATGTCTCGCGTGTGTTTTCGCCTGATGAAGGAGGGCATTGATGAGCACTCAAGCCACCCGCATAACGGACTATCGCTACAAGCTCGGCACGAATCGTCTGGGGCTGTGGCTGTTTCTCGTCTCCGACGCGTTCATGTTCGGAGGCCTGTTGGTCACGCGCTTTTACCTGCTGGGCGGGCATCGCCCGGAACTGAACCAGACGCTCGGGCTGATCGTGACCTCGGTGCTCTTGATCAGCAGCTTTTTCATGAACCGCGCTGAAACGTCCATCGCGCACGGCGACCGCCAAGGCATGGTGATCAGCACGGCGATCACACTGCTGCTGGGACTGGCGTTCCTGGTGGGCGTCGTTGGCTTCGAGTGGCGGACGGCGCCGTTCGGCCCGGCGGATGGCCCGCAGGGTGCGGTCTTTTACATGCTGACCGGCATGCACGCCTTCCACGTCCTGACCGGCGTGCTGTTCCTGGCGATCGTGCTGCGCAACGGTCTGCGCGGGCGATACTCGACCGAGCGGCACTGGGCGGTTGAGGCGTGCGCCAACTACTGGCACTTTGTGGACGTGGTGTGGATTTTTTACTATCCGGCGCTGTACCTGATGGGGACGGTGGTCAAGTAAATGAAAAAACTCGCGCTCGGCGGTCTGGTGGCCGTCATCGTCATCACCATCGTCGCAGCCGAAACGTTTCTCTCGACGTATCGGTTTCGCGGCTCGGCCATCGAACCGCCGGTGGTCGCCGCAGATTTTTCGCTCCGGGATCAACATGGGCAAATGTTCCGGCTCGGCGATCAGCGCGGCCAGATCGTGCTCATGTTCTTTGGCTATACCTCGTGTCCTGACGTGTGCCCGACGACGCTGGCTCAGTTCAAGCAGACGCGCGCGCGGCTCGGCGATCTGGCCGACCGGGTGCGTTTCGTCTTTGTCACGGTTGACCCGCAGCGTGACACGTCGGAACGGATGCAAAAATATCTGGGCGTGTTCGATCCCAACATCGTTGGCCTGGGCGGCTCGGAAGCAGAACTGGAGCCAGTCTGGCAAGCCTATGGCGTGTATCGTAAGGTGCAGCCTGGATCGAGCGCGACGGGCTATCTGGTGGATCACTCGGCTCGCGTCTACCTGGTGGACGCACAAGGCAATCTGCGATTGACGTATGCCTTTGGCGTACAGGCCGACGATATGGCGCAGGATGTGCGCTATCTGCTTCGCAAAGGATGAAGGCGGGTAACTACTCAGCCCAGTCTACCGCACAAGCCGTCATTGCGAGCCTGCCGAAGGCAGGCGAAGCAATCTCTGTGATCCGATCGCTGAGATTGCTTCGTCGGCCCGCTTCGCGGGCCTCCTCGCAATGACGGCTGAGTAGTTACGAAGGCGGAAGGATGAAGGAGAACTCTTTATCCTTCAGAGGAAACGATGTCTCAACGCAACGCTATCCTTAAACGCATCGGGGTCTCGCTCGTGCTGG
>DAOTXX010000143.1:0-30000 GCA_034434835.1 Thermoflexales bacterium
GGGCGAAGGCAGTGCCTTCGCCCACGCCAGGCACAAGTTTCAGAGTAGCGAGCCTTCGGCAGGCGAGAAATCTCTGTCCCGGAAGGCAAAGATTCCTCGGCCCCCGCCTTCGCGGGGGCAAGCTCTTCGGCCTCGGAATGACAAAAGCGGGGCCTGATACGACCACAAAATGCCGAATCGGGAAACTTTTGTCACATTTTGTATCCATTCGTGAAACCTGTCCTCGCGCAGGCGGAGATTCGTGGCAAAATAAAAACTGTCCAGTAGCAAAGCCGTCAATCATCCCGGCGCGTACGTGCAAATGTCCGCACGTCGGAACGCCGAAAACGAAACCACCTCGCCGAGCCAATCCAGAGGCCGCGCCTGCATCAGCGACGGCTCGACGTAGCACTGTTGGTAGCAACTGCCGCACGTGAGGGGCGGCGGGCCATAGAGGCTCACGGCCTGGCGCGTGGCCTTGGCCCAATTGCCCACTTGCAGCAAATTGATCCGACCGCCATGCGCCTGCCCACTCCGCTCGATGGGGCGACAGGGATAAGCCAGCGCGCCATCCGGCATCACGCGCGGCGCCAGGAGCGGGTAACATGGATATGGCTGCCAACTGAGCATCAGACAAAGATAGGACAGACTGCAAAAGATCGGCGCGCCGCGCCGTTTGAGTTCAATCAATTTGGCAACAAAAGCTGCGTACTGCTCCGAAACCATCAACTCGTAACGCGGCCAATTGTTGACCGATTGCGGCGAACAAGAAAACAAGAGGCCGTGCGCCATACACCAATCCAGCACGCCTTGTGCCTGAGGCAATGTCTCTGGCGTGAGCACACAGTGGACGATCAACTGCGATCTCTTTGGCTTGCGACGGGCTATGGAGATGATCGTGTCGAGGATCGCCTGGGCCGTGCCGGGCGCAGCACGCAATGTCCGATCCCACACCTGCGGATCCATCGTATCCAGGCTGATCACAAGCCGGTCGAGATTGTCTAACACGTCCAGGTGCTCTGGCAGCAACGTACCATTGGTCAACAAGGTCAGGCTGCGAAAGCGCAACTCGTGTCGAGCATGGGCCATCAACGCTTCGAGGTCAGGGTAGAGCAGCGGCTCGCCGCCTGTGAAGATGAGCGCATCGGACGCCTGACGAATGATGCTGAGCAATCGCCTGGCTTCGGGCAGCGGCAAGGGCTGAATCTGCCAGGGGTTGCGGCGCGCGCCAAAGTCTTCACAGTAAATGCAATTCAGGTTACAGTGCGGCGTCACGCAAAACGAAACGACCAGCGGTTCAAGCACGCGGTCGCCCCTTAACAGTCGAAGCAGGTTAGTCAGATAATGAGTGGCCGTGAGATTCATCATTTCGGAATCTCCCGCTGGCTTACGGCCCGCAGGAGGTTGATACCCCCATCTCAAACCGTAGGGGCAGACCTATCTCCCTCTTTAGGGGGTGTGCCTGCCCGACTGCAAGAGTCGCCCCTACGTATCAACCGGGTTGAGGTTACACCCATCTCAGATCAAGGCAATCGAAGCGGCGAGCGCCAACTGGGCCAGGTGATACGTGATCATAACCTTCAAGTGTCCCAACGGCAATTCCTTGACAAACCTATCCCAGGCCAGCATCGAATCGGAGGCAAAGAACAGGCTGGCTCCGACAATGACCAGCGTCCGCCGCAGGAATGTCCACGGCGGAGCCGGGCGAAACAGCGTGGCCCAGGCCGAAAAGAGCATCAGACTGAGCACCACGCTATAGACTGCCACCGGCACAAGCAGCGCCGTCTGTCCATGCTGGCGCAGCCCGGCGGCGATCCCGCGCAAGAGCAACCCACCGATGACGGCGATCACGGCCAGAGGAATCAGCGCAGGGATCGGCGGCAGCGCCGGATTCAGGCCGATGATGTAGCAAACGTGCGCCAAGAGAAACGACACCAGCCCCGGCACAAAGAACCGTTGGTCGGGCAACATCAGGAACACATCGCCTGCCAGCGAAAAGGCCAGCCCCGGCAAAAAGAACCCCGCCATGCGGGCATCGTGTGGGCCGCGCGTGATGAGCCAGGCCGCGACGATCACGGCGACCAGCGTCGCGGGCTTGAACACATACTCGACTTGTTTCCAGTTTCGAGCGACGGCGATCCAATCGAGTACAGCCAACACGAGCGCCGCGCCAAAGACCAGACCACTGTTTTGCATCAAAGCGTCCATGACTATCTCCTGCGGTCAATGCGCCACGACTTGGACCAACGGCTCGACCAGGGACAGCAACACACCGCCCGCGATCACCGAGCCGATTTGCCCGGACGTGTTCGCGCCCATCGCGTGCATCAAGATGAAATTGTCATAGTCTTCTTCGTGCGCGACCCGCTGCACCAACCGTCCGCTCATCGGGAACGCGCTGATGCCCGCTGCGCCCACCAGCGGATTGATCTTGCCGCGCGTGATCAGGTTGAGCAGCTTGGCAAACAGCACGCCACCTGCCGTATCCAGTCCGAACGCCACCAACCCCAACGCCAGGATCGCCAGCGTCTTGACGTTGATAAAGCTGGCCGCCTGCATCGTGCTGCCGATGGTCAGGCCAAGGAACAGCGTCGCCACGTTGGCGATCTCGTTCTGGCTGGCTTTGGAAAGGCGCTCGACCACGCCCGATTCCTTGAGCAGATTGCCCAACATCAACGTAGCGATGAGCGGCGCCGAAGCCGGCACCAACACCCCGGCGATGATCGTCACGACGATGGGGAACAGAATGATCGCGCGCTGGCTGACCGGCCTGGGCTGGTATTCCATGCGGATGCGCCGCTCGGCGCGGGTCGTCATCCAGCGCATGATGGGCGGCTGGATGATCGGCACGAGCGACATGTACGAGTACGCGCACACCGCAATCGGCGCCAGCAGCTCGGGTGCGATGCGCATCGCCACATAGATGCTCGTCGGCCCGTCAATCGCGCCGATGATACCGATGGACGCCGCCTGGTTGAGCGGAAAGCCCAAGAGCGTCGCGAGCAACAACGTGCCAAAGATGCCAAACTGTCCTGCCGCCCCCATCAACACAAACAACGGCTGAGATAGCAACGGCCTAAAGTCCATCATCGCTCCGATGCCGACGAAAATCAACAACGGGAACAGCTCTGTGCTGATCCCGGCATCGTACAGAATCTTGAGCAAGCCACCGGACTGATTCATGGGCGAGCCGGGCAAATTGCCCAGGATGCAGCCAAAGCCTATCGGCAGCAACAGCACCGGTTCGTACTCTTTGGCAATCGCCAGGTACATCAACAGACCACCTGCCGCCATCATGACGGCCGGGCCGAGAATGGAAGGTAATGCAGAAACAAGCGTGGAGAGATCGGGAATGGTCATGAGTTTTTCGTGGAGACTGGATACTGTGAATCAGGTATTGGCTAATCTCCGAACACCATCAGAACGTCGCCGTGTTGGACGGACTGTTTTTCGGTCACCCGGACTTGGATAACCTGGCCGGGGGCGGTGGCGCGAATGACGTTTTTCATCTTCATCGCCTCCAGCACGAGCAACTCTTGACCTTGCGCCACGCGGTCGCCCGGCTTGACGCTGACCTTGTTGATCGTGCCGGGCATGGGCGCTTTGACCACGCGGCCTGTCGCACTTTCGGGTCTGGAAACGGCGACTGGGGCGGCTGGCCCGGCGCGCACGGCCTCGTGCGAGGCAACAGCCACCTGAGGACCTGCGTCCAATGATTCCAGAGGGATCTCGAACGTCTCGCCATCCACAGTCACCCGGACAGGATTGGCGTCCGGGTCCTCGACCGTCACTTCATAGACCTTGCCCTCCCACGTCATGCGAAAACGTTTCACGCTTTCCTCCCCCAGAGCATCACGACCGATCGGCCAACTCCCGCTCAAGGCTTGCCTGCCAAAGGCTTTGTCGAGCTGGCCCCCAGTTGTTTCAAGACCTGCTGGGCACGCGCTCGCACGATCTGATCGCCACTGCGGGCCAATTTGCTCAGCAACTCCACCTGCGGCGGCGTAAAGCGACCCAGCGCCTCGACCGCCGCAGCGCGCATCTGCGGATCGTGATCGCTCACCGCCATCGAAAGGTAGCGTGCCGCCGACGGGTGATTGGAAATGCCTAAGGCGATCAGCGCCGCCTGGCGCAGGGAAGCCGGAACCGCTTGCTCGATCTGCATTTCCATCAACAGGCCGACGCCTTGATCGGCGTCCAGCGACTGGGTTTTGACCGCCTGACCAACCGCCGTGAGGATCGCCGCTCGAACGCGCGGGTCCTGATTGCGATCGAGCACGTAATCGCGCACGATGCTCAAAGCGGCCTGGCTGTGCACCGAGGCCGTCAGATTGAGCACCATCGCATACCGGGCCGCCGGATGGTTAGCGCGGGCGATTACCTCGCGGCAAGCTTCCAGGGCCGCTATCGAACGGACGCGCGCCAGCACCGCTGCCAGTTGATTGATGACGGCCGGGTTGGTTTCGCTCATCAGACGTTGGAACACCGGGTCCACCGAAGGCGTTCCTATGGCGATGAGGGCCGTCCGCGCTTCGGCTTGAACCACTTGGGACGGGGTGGATGCAAGCAGACTGATCAGCGGCTCGACCGCGCGCGCGCCGCCCGCCTGACCGAGATAGCGGACGGCCTTGATGACGATCTTGGCGTCAGGATGCTCGAGCAATTGCACCAGGCGAGAGAAATCCTCGTCTGCCAGTTGCGGAGGGAGCGGCAAGCCCTGAGCGCTTTGTTGCTGGCGAAGCCAGGCCAATCCCTTCTTGGCCTGCTCATTGTCAGGCTCGATCTCTAGCACGCGCTCCAGGCAGCGCAGGGCGAGCTTGCGATCTTCCAAGACATAGCTGAGCCACATGAACGCTTGGGTGTTGTCTGGCTCAGCCAGGGTGACCGCTTCCAGGTACATGCGGGCCTCGGCGCGGTTACCCGTGCGCGCAGCCGCGATGCCCAGTTCGAGCAAATCCATTCGCGAGCCTCCCAAACAAGGCAAGGTCAATTTGGTTTCAATCGCGCGATGCGAATGTGCTCACGCACGATCACTTGCCCATCACAGCTTGACGTGCTCAATACCGCCTCTGCCTTGGCGGCGACAGCCTCCTCAATGATCGCATCTTTCCATTCTTTTGACAAATAGTCGCGCAGCTCGGCGACCGAGTCCGCATAGGTGGTAAACTCAAACGTGCCATCACGCTCGACGGAAAACAGCCCGGCTCGAACGACTTGCGCCAATGCATCGCTGGCCTGACCATACTCGATAAAGTCGTCAGTCTCTTTCATCCAACCGATCACCCGAGTTTGCCCGCCCATGTAAACTTCAATGGGCGGCGGATCACCTGAAGGATGAATGTCAATCAGCCTGCCGCCAGGTTTCAAAAGCCAATGGATTTTCTCAAGGGCATGAACCATGCCGTCCGGTTCCATTCATCAGAGCGACCAGGCGAGGATCGCCAGATCAAACTTGTCGGCGGGCGGTTCGAATTCCTGAATCGTGCCCACCCGAAACTCAACACGCTCGCGCAGATGCGCCGGGCAGTTCTGGATCGCCAGAGCAACGTCGTCGGCGTCAGGCTCGATGCCGACGATGTGCGCGGCCTGATCGGCGTACAGCCACGTCAAGCGACCATCGCCGCAGCCGATTTCCAGCACACGTTTGCCGGAAAAACTTTCGGCAAAGTCAAACAGCGCGACGGGTTCGTTGCGCTCAGGGTCAAGGCGAATGGGCATAGGGTTCTGGATCGCGATACACACGAAAGGTCACGAAAGACGCGAAATGAACTACCCGCGCGGCAAGCCGCAAGGTATCCGACCCGATTTGGAAGAATGACACTCACTTGATCGGTTGCTGGCCGGGCGGCGTATGAACCAGTCGCCTCACGCCCAAAGGCTTCTCTCCAAAGTTGACCAGCAAACAGACTTGATAGCCACCCTGATACAGGTATAGCAAACACTGTTCAATATCTTCGGGCAAAATGGCGCTCCGGGCTTTGGTTTCCAGCAACAATTCATCGGACTCGTCCATTTCGTCCCAGATCACAAAATCCACCCGACGTTTGGTGACGACCACGCCATCATAGGCAATGGGAATTTCCACCTCACGCTGGAATCGTAAGCCGTACTTGGGCAACGCCAATTCTAATGCCCGCTGGTAATCCACTTCCATGCAGTGAACTCCCAACTGTTTCTGAACGTCAATACACGCGCCTATAGTTCTATAAGATGTGGACTTGAAATCATGTCCTTTGGTCGAGCGTGAGCTGGTCATGGCAATATACCCGATTACAATTCCGCGCGACAAGAATTTGGATCGCAAATATCACGAAACCTCACAAAAGGCACGAAAGCCTTTCGTGTCTTTCGTTTCGTTCGCGTGTTTCGCGATCCAAACGCCTCACGATCTAGCACGCGCTGGCCGGTAAAGCTTCCGGCAAAATCGAATAGCGCGGCGGGTTCATTGCACTCAGTGTCGAGTTGAATGGGCATAGAGTTCTGGATCGCGATACACACGAAAGGTCACGAAAAGCACGATCAGAACAATCCTGATGCGCTCGCTACGTTTAGCTGGCGCGTCACAATTGTATCACTGCTTTGCCACAACGCATAATCAAAACGCCAAGGACAACTTTGCGCCCTCGGCGTTCTGATATTTGAAATTTGATATTTGAGATTTACCCGCTCTTTTCCTGCAATGCCAGAAACACCTTTTCCGCCGTGAAGGGTGGGCCAGGCAGGCGGATGCCCACCGCGTCATACAGCGCGTTGGCGATCGCCGGGATCGTCGGCACCATCGAGTGCTCGCCGATGCCGCGCGCACCCCACGGCCCGTCGTCTTGCGGCACCTCGACGATGATGGCTTGAATGTCCGGCGGGACATCGGCCGTGGTGGCGATGCGATAATCCACAAAGCTGGGGTTCTGCACCACGCCATCCTTGAGCTTCAGGCTCTCAAACAGCGCCGTGGAAAGCCCCTGCACAAAGCCGCCCTCCATCTGCGCCTTGACCATCTCTGGGTTGATCGCTTTGCCCACGTCGAACGCGGCCACGCCCCGGACGACCTCGATCTGCCCGGTCACGGTGTCCACCTCGATCTCGACCGCTTGGGCGCCGGTGGTATAGTGGACGACGGCCCGCTCGCCCTGACCGGTCTCGGGATCGAGGCTGGTCACATACGTCGGCATAAAGTCACCGCGCCCGATCACGGGCCCGCCGCGCCAGCCGCAATCGCCTTCTTTGGGCAAGCCATACACGACCATGTCCTTGAGCGGCAGGGACTCTTCCGACTTGTACGAGATCACATAGCCGTCTTTGATGTCGAGGTCGTTAACGTCTTCTTTCCAGTGCTCGGCGACGAGCTCCAGAATTTGTTGACGAGCGTGCCGGGCCGCTGCGACGACGGCATTGCCCATGCTCCACGTGAGGCGCGAAGCGACCGTCTGCCACTCGTAGGGGCTGTACTGTGTGTCCAATGGCGTGGCGATGCGTACCCACTCGACCGGGACGCCGAGCGCCGCCGCTGTCATCTGCGCCATCACCGTGAACGCGCCCTGGCCCAATTCCTGCCCGCCGATGCCCACCGTCACGGTGGCGTCTTCGTTCAGGCGCACCCACGCAGAAGATCCGGCATTGGGCGGCATGGCCGGCGCTTTCCACATCAAGGCAATGCCCTTGCCGCGCCGTTTGTGCGGCGCGCTTGGCGGAGCTTTCTTGCCCCAGTCAATCGCTTCTGCCACCTTTTCGATGCACTCGGGCAGGCCGGTCGGATGCATCTTGCCGCCCGTGACCAGAGTGCTGCCGGTCTTTAAGCAGTTGATGCGTCGAAACTCGACCGGGTCCATCCCAATCGCGTGGGCCAGGTCGTCAATGCACTGTTCCAGCCCGGCGTGCATCTCGGGCATCCCAAAGCCGCGCATGGGGCCGGTGACCGGGTGATTGGTATAGACGCAGATGCTGTCGGTCTTGACGTTGGGCACTTGATAGGGGCCGCTACTGCTGTAACCCGCCGCGCGCGTCATGTTGACGCCGTACTCGGTGTATGCGCCGCCATCCCAATAGAACGTGTTCTCCATCGCCAGCAGCTTGCCGTTTTTGTCACAGCCCATCTTGAAATAGCCCACGAGGCCCTGACGGACAAAGCAGGTAAAGAACTCTTCTTCGCGCGTGAGGCGCAGCTTGACCGGGTGGCCCTTGACCTTCATCGCAATCGCCACCGCGAGCGCTTCCATGCTCACGCCCGCTTTGGAGCCAAAGCCGCCGCCCACGTAAGGCGCAATCACTCGCATATCACTTTGCGAGATGCCCAGCGTCTTGGCGATGAGGTTGCGTTGAGCAAACGGCGATTGCGAACTGCCCCACAGCGTCACCTTGCCGGCCTCATCCACCAGCGCGACAGCCACGTGCGGCTCGATCGGGACGTGCTGCACTTGAGGCACACGGTACTTGCGCTCGACGATGGCCGCGCACTGCGGCCACACGGCTTGGACATCACCTTTGCGAATCTTGAAATAGTTGGCAATGTTGGTGCCGGGTTTGGGCAGGATGAACGGCACCACTTTGTACTGGCCCAAGTCCGGGTGGAGCAGCGGTGCATTGGGGCTGACGCCGAATTCAGGGTCAAGCACCGGCTCCAACACCTCATACTCGACCTGGATCAGGTTCACGGCTTGCTCGGCGATCTCTTCGCTCGTGGCCGCTACGCCCGCGACCGGGTCGCCCACGTAGCGCACACGATCGGTGCAAAAGATATGGCGATCCTGGAGGTACAGGCCAATGAAACCGGGCGTATCCGCGCCGGTCGCCACGGCCTTGACGCCGGGCAAGGCCAATGCCCTGCTCACGTCAATCTTTTTGATCAGCGCGTGCGGATGAGGGCTACGCTTGATGCGCGCGTAAAGCAGGCCCGGGCCGAACTGCAAATCATCGGCGAACTTGGCCGCGCCGGTCACTTTTTCGCGCGCGTCAATGCGCGGGACGCTTTCGCCAACCGGGCTGGGAATAGTCGTATCTTTCGTCATGTCGAATGACCCCTTTACCACGAAGGCACAAAGACACGAGGATCATAAAAGCTTTGTGTCTTGGCGTCTTTGTGGTTGGAACTTATCCTGCCGCGCGCTTGACCGCGTCAATGATCCGCAGGTAACCCGTGCAGCGGCACAGGTTGCCGACCAACGCCTCCCGGATCTCGGAATCCGTAGGATGCGGACTGCGGTCTAACAGCGCGCGGGCCGAGATCAGGATGCCCGGTGTGCAAAAGCCGCACTGCACACCGCCTTCAGCGATGATAGCCTCTTGCACCGGGTCGAGTTGCCCATCGTGCGCGAGTCCCTCGACCGTCACGATCTCAGCCCCGTCACATTCGACCGCCAGCACCATGCACGAATTGACTGGCTCGCCGTTCATTATGACGGTGCAGGCTCCGCACTCGCCAGACGCGCAACCGTTCTTGGCGCCGGTCAACACCAACCGGTCACGCAGCATTTGCAGCAGCGTCATATTCGATGGGACAGTGACTCGTTCGAGTGAGCCGTTTACGTTTAAGGTAATATCGTGCTGAGACATAGTTCGCTCTCCAAGGCATGATCCGTGAAACGTGATGCGTGATTCTCACGTTTCACTCATCATGCCCGCTACCGACTCGATTGCCCGCTTCGTCAACGCCTTCACCATCGCCTTGCGATAAGCCGCGCTGGCACGCACATCGTCAATCGGTGTAGCGGTTTCCATCGCGGCGACAGCGGCGGCCTCCATCACGGCGGAGGTGAGAGGTGAATCGGCCAAGATCGCTTCGGCGTTAGGAACCCGGATCGGCGTCGGCGCAACGGACGCTAACGCAATGCGGAAGCGATAGCCGGACCTGGCTTTCTTGTCAGGATAGCTCAGCACCGCCACGCCGACAATGGATAGATCGCCGATCGCGTTGCGGCCCAACTTGACGTAGCGTCCCACCGCCCCCTTGGGCGCAGGCGGGATTTCGATCCGCAACAAGAACTCGCCGCGCCGCAGCGCCGTCTTGCCCGGGCCGAGAAAGAATTCGGTAATGGGGATTGGGTATTCGCCGCGCCGACTTTGGACGATCATGGTAGCTTCCAGCACGAGCGCAGCCGGAGCGGTATCGGCCGCGGGCGAAGCGTTACACAGATTGCCGCCCATCGTCGCCCGCGTGCGAAGCTGATAAGACGCGACCGAGTGCAAGGCCTCCGCCAGCAGCGGGTAATGCTCGATCACCGCCGGGTGACGCGCGAGCGAGTTCATGTCCACGGCAGCGCCAATGATCAGGCCAGCGCGCCTGGTGAATTTGATCTGGCGCATGCCGGGCAGGTGCTTGACATCAATCAGCATCTGCGGCGCAATAAAACCATCGCGCATTCGGACGAACACATCTGTGCCGCCCATGAACAGACGCGCCCCGCCATCGCTTTTGAGCAAGAGTCGGGTCACCTCTTGCGGCGAGGCCGGCCGGATGTAATCGAATGACGGGAGAACCGGTGTTGGAGTGTGAAAGGCTTGCCCAATCGTTTCGGGCATAGGGCACCTCCCTGGATAGAAGGTATTGGGTATTGGGTATTGGGTATTGGAGATTGGATTTATTCTTTTGCGTAGGGCCTGGCGAGCGCTTCAGGTTTTGCCGCGCCCCACCTGGTCCGAAACCATTTGGTTGAGATGATCAGCAAAACCCCGATGGTGATGGCAAAGGGAACCATCCGCCAGATATACCTGGATAGAACGCCAGGCAGCACGAGCTGCGGGTTGAGCGAGAGCTGCCACATGGCTCCAAAAAGCATAGAGCCGCCCAGCAGGATCAACGGATTCCACATGGAGAAAAAGACGAGGGCCAGAGCGATAAAACCCCAGCCCATGATAAAATTATAGTTCCAGACCGGGTTGTAAAACAGAGAGTAAATCGCGCCCGCCAGCCCGCCGAGCATCCCGCCGATCGTTACGCACAGATAGCGAGTCCGGGCGACATCTATGCCGGAAACTTCGGCGACGGATGGATTCTCTCCCACCGATCTGATTCTCAGCCCCAGGCTCGTCTTGGAGAGCACGAACCATGCAACGACCACCAGCACGATTCCAACATAAAAGAATGGGGAAAGACCCAAGATCGCGGGGATCCTCGCCATCCCCAAAGGCCCCGTGTAGGGGCTGCCGATGTAGGTGGTGAGGCCGAAGCCGAGGATCCAGATTCCCATTCCGACCACAACCTGATCGGCGCCCAGTGTGATGGAAAAGAATCCATGCAGAAGGCCGAGCAGGCCGCCAATGGCAATCCCCACCAAGAAGCCCAGCCAATAGTTCCCCGTGGTTTTGGCGACGATGAAACCCAACGTGGCGCCGAAAAGCATCACCCCTTCGACCCCAACATTCAGAACTCCGGAGCGCTGGTTGATCAGCTCGCCGAGGCCAGCAAAGGTGAAAATCATGGCAGCTTCAAGGCACCTGGCGATGAACTCTGACATCTAGCCTCTCCTCCTCTGTTTTTGTCCACACGATTTTGTATCGGTAAAAGAATTGAAAAGCAACGAGAGCAATCATCAAGACTCCGAGTAGGGCATAATCCACGCCAAAGCCCATGTGGAGCTTTCCCTGGATGTATCTGCCGCCAACAGACAATCCTCCAAAGAGCAACGCAACCGGAATCGCCGCCAAGGGATCCCCGAGGGAAATCAAGCCACAGATAATCCCATAGAAAGCCAGATCGCCGAAATACCCATAGTCGCTCGAGATTCTGTAGAGGCCAGGCACCGCAGCGAAATAGTGATACCCGGCCCAACCTGCCACAGCGCCTCCCATGATGAAAACCAAAAGTGGTATCTTGACGGTGCTGATCCCGGCGTATCTGGCCGCCGCCGGATTATGACCATGAGCCTTGATCTGATACCCGATGGCGGTTTTGGCAAACATCCAGTACAGCAGCACGGCGATCCCCAGGGCGAGCCAGATCGTGAAAGGGATGTCCATAATCAGAGGCGCGTACAAAGACGAGGGCAGCTTGAAGCCCTGGCCTTCTCCGCCGGGACTCATGAGCAGGCCGCCTTCTTTGATCATGAATGAAACCAGCCAGAAGGCGATAAAGTTGAGCATCATGGTGACGACGATCTCGTTGACGTCTAGCTTGCCTTTCAGAACCCCGGCAATCGCACCCACCCCGGCGCCGCCGACGGCAGCCGCGATCAACATCAGTGGGATGACAATTTCAGGGGCAAGCTGCAAAGCGCCAGGGCCCTTGGCGCCCAAGGCCAACGGAACGGCAAATGCGCCCAACGCCCCCACGTAAAGCTGTCCCGTCATCCCAATATTCCACAGCCCGGCCCTAAAAGGAATGATAAAGGCCGATGTGCACAGCAACAGGAAAATGAACCTATAGATCGTCAGCGGCAAGCCATACGGGTTTGCGAAAGCGTAGGCAAAAATCTCCTGATAAGCCATGAGCGGGTTGATGCCGGCCAGGATGAAAACAAAACTGAAAAGCGTCAGCGCAAAGAGAATCGCCAAAATCGGGATGATGGCGGCCTCCCACCCGCTGAGCTTTAACTTCTTTTCGAGCTTGAATTTGTAGCCGCCGAGCCTCATCTCTCTTGTCCCTCCAGACTCAACCCGGCCATCATCGCCCCCACACTTTCCCGCCTGGCCGCCTCGCCCGGCAGAATCCCCATGAACTTGCCTTCGTAAATCGGCGCCACCCAATCGCTCAACGACAAAACCTCGTCGAGGTCCTCTGAGATGAGGAGGACGGCGGCCCTGTCCTTCTTGGCCTCCATGAGCTTGTTTTGAACAAACTCAGTCGCCCCGACGTCAAGTCCCTGGGTGGGTAGATGGGCGATCAAAAGTCGGGGTCTGCGTGAGAGCACGCGCGCCAGAATAAGCCTTTGGAGATTCCCTCCGGATAGGCTTTTGGCCTGGGTGTCGAGGCCTGGAGCGACCACGCCGTACTCAGAGATGATTTCTGACGCATGCTTTCGTATCTTGGCGTCGCTCAGGATTCCGCGCCGGGAGAAATTGGCGTCAAAGTAAAGGTTCATCATGACATTTTCCACCAGGCTGAAATCGCCGATGGAACCCACTTCAGCGCGCTCGGCAGGGATATACCCCACACCCATCTGCCATCGCTCCAGGGCAGAGGAATGGGTGATGTCTTTCCCCTCCAGCATCACCTGGCCGCCTCCGGCCCTGCGAAGGCCGGCCAGCACTTCGGCCAACTCGCGTTGCCCATTGCCCGAGATGCCGGCGATGCCAAAGATTTCGCCTTCACAGATCGAAAACGAAACGCCACTCAACGCCAGAAAACCTTTGTCGTTGACAGCGGAAAGGTTTTCTACCCGGAGGATGGGTTTCCCCTTCTCTACCCTTGCCCGCTCCACGTTGAAGAGGACTTCTCTCCCCACCATTTCCTTGGCCAGGCTCTTTTCAGTTGCGCGCCCTGTCTCCAAGCAGGCCACGACTTGGCCACGCCTCAGAACTGTCACCCGGTCACTGATCGCCAGCACCACAGGAAGTTTATGGGTGATGAACGGGACTACGGCGAGTTCATCTCTGGCCATGGCTTTGATAGATGCCAAAAGCTTCTCCGTTTCGGGGGGGGTCAGCGCAGAGGTCGGCTCGTCCAAGATGAGGACCTTGGCCCCGCGATAGAGGGTCTTGAGGATCTCCACCGCCTGCTTTTCCCCTTCGGCCAGTTGCCACACTTTGGCTCTAAGGTCCAGGTGGAAGCCGTATCGCTCGGCGAGCGCCTTGATCTCCTCTTCGGCCCTTTTCAGGTTCAGAATTGTTCCGGCCCTGGGGTGCCCCAGGATGATGTTTTCGATCACCGTGTGAGCGGACACCAGTTTGCGATTCTGGTGCACCATCCCGATCCCCAGCGCGATAGCGTCCTCAGGCGATCTGAATTTGACCCGCTTGCCGCCGATGTGGATCTCGCCCTCGTCCGGCTGCAACAACCCGAACAGGATGCTCATCAAGGTCGTTTTCCCGGCGCCGTTCTCGCCCAGGAGAGCGTGAATCTCGCCCGCTTTGATTTCGAAATCAATGTGGTCATTGGCGACGACGCCGGGAAACCACTTGGTGATTCCCCTCGCCTCCAAGACGATCTCGCCGCGTTTTACGCCGCGCAATAGCTCTTCTTGCACTCGCTCCTCCTGAAGCGTTGCCCACTGTCATCTGGTGATCCACGAAGAACACGAACGCTTCGCGCACCAGGCTTAACTTTGCATGTAGCTTCGTGTCCTTCGTGGAAAAGGCGGGCTCCCATGCCCGCAACCGGCGGCGTGGGAGCCGCCTCCGCTGGTTTTTCGGATAGGCTCTTGGAACCTATCCGAAAACCCTGGCCGTTCCCGCTGGACAACAGTCCAGCGGTCCACCTGGAACGGTTTTCGAATAGGCGCTTACTGCAGGATGTTCAAGCCCAGCAGGTCAAAGTTGAACTTGGCCAGCAGCCACTCGTCCGACGGCATCTCGCCCGCCTTCTTGACGACGGTTCCCTTGGCCGGGATCGGCAAATTGTCCAGTGCCAGGCCGGTTCCGTTGCTCACGAACTCGTGGTCTTGGAACGGATCCCACGTGCCGGCGATCATCTGCTCCCTTCGCTGCTGAACGAGTTGGACGATCGAATCCGGAATCAAGGGGCGCGCCTTGGGACTGATGGCGTCCACGCCCACCTTCTTGTTGTTCATGATGTCAACAGTGTACTCGACCGTGCCATCCGCCAGAGTCATTTTGTCCTTCATGCCCAGGTAAAGGATGGTCTGTGGCTTTTTGTTGCCGGCCAGCCAATCTTGGACGAGCCTATCGTAGAGGACTTCCCAGCGGGTATCGAACGACACCGCCACGGTGTCCGTGTTCGACCAACCGTAATCCCCCACGATGTCCATGTCCTTGCCCACGAACCAAATCTTTTGTTCTGTGGCCACATCCAGGGGAGAGCTGGAATCGGTCTGCTGGGTGATGACATCCACTTTGTATTGGGTCACCAAAGCCGTAGCAATATCTCGCTCCTCCGTGGGCTTGTACCAGTCGCCGACGTACTTGACGTACACCTTGATGTCTTTGTTAAGCAGCTTGGCGGCGTCCATGACCCCCAGGGAAAAGCCCGCTTGCCGCCGGATGACCTGAACGCAGGGAAAGGCCGAGACGACGCCAATGTTGCCGGACTTGGTGAGCGCCCCAGCGATCAGCCCTTCCAGGTACAGCGCCTGATATTGCCGGGGAAAGATCCGGATAAAGTTCGCCTTGGTCGTCAGATCGCTGGCAATGATGGATACAAAATAGGTATCCGGATATTGGTCTGCAATGTCCTTCAGGGGCATCCCCATGAACTCGGCGTTTCCGACGACGATGCTGGCGCCTTCGGCGATCAACTGTTTGGCAGTCGGCACGGCGGCGTCAGGGCCTATCTCTTCTCTGTAGATGTATTTTACATTTGGATACTTGGCCACAATCCGCTTGGCGGCGCGATCGTGCGCGCCAGACCAGGTCGTGCCCTTGATGACGCTGAAATGCTCAATCGCCAGGGTAGCGCTCTTGGCCGCCGCTTGAGTGGGCGGCGCCTGGGTCGCCGGAGCGGCACCTTTAGTAGGCGATACTGGAGCCGGCGTCGGAGCCGACGGTTGCGCGCAGGCCGTCAGTCCCACGATCATCGTGACGATGGTGATGGAGACCAGGATCGTCCTGAAGGTCATGATCCCCTTCTCCCCGAAAAACTTGCTGTTCATTTCTCTCGCCTCCTTGTTTAGCATCTTCCTTGAGCGAAGCTGGGAAGCGGCTATCCACAGTCCGAGCCTCGCCATCATCGCCGCAGCCACCGGCGCTCCTCTTCGCCCAATGCCATTTCATCTACATGCAGCATTGGAGAGACCTCACAACGGATTTCGTGGTTGGTCACCTCCTTTCCAGTCTCGATCCCCTATCCCTGCTCTCTGACTCAGCGACAGCGGGACAGAACCAGCGCCAGAATAGCGAGAACAGCGATGACGGGAATAATATACAGCGCCATCCGCGCCGCCGGGGAAGACAAGGCGCTCCCGGCCACATCCCTGGCAACCGCTCCCGCAAACTCGGCTTCTGTCGGCGGCTTGAACTCGACCGGACGATTTTCGATCTGGGCTGCCACGCGCGCCTGCAAGGCCTTATCAAGCGTCTCCAAGCCCTGCCTGACCATGCTCTTGCTCACCGTGTCAATCATCCGCTGGCCGGTGCTCGCCAGCTTGCCGCCCACCTGCAAATCGCCGGTGTACTTCATCAGCGTCTTGCCCTCGGGCTGCTCGATCAATTGCACGTGACCGGTGCCTTTGACAAAGCCCGGCCCGCCTTTGCCTTCTACTGTCAGCGTGCAGCTCTCCGGCGGGACTTCATCCGATACGACCAGCTTGCCTGCAAAGTCGCCGGACATCGGGCCAATGGACAGGTGCATCACGCCTTCGAACTCGGTGTCGCTGAGCTTGGTCAGCTTTTGTGTGCCAGGGAGTGCAGTAGACAGCACGTCTGGATCGCGCACGAGTTTCCAGACTTGTTCACGGGGGCCATTGAATGTGTACTCGCCTTCTAGCTTCATTGTTTACTCCATCGTCAGGTACTGGGTATTGGGTATTGAGTATTGGAGATTAGAGGTTCTGTCATTCTGAGCGAAGCGAAGAATCTCATTGACACGTGACAGGGATCCTTCGCTCCGCTCAAGGTGACAAGGTCGCGCTTCACGTGCGATGCAAGAGTTCAAATAGGCGATTGGGACTCAATGGAGTCTCCAGGATTTCCAGACGATAGTCGGCCAAGGCATTCTCTACCGCTTGAGCAAAGCAGGCCGGGGTCGGGATCGCGCCTGCTTCGCCGACGCCTTTGGACCCCATCGGGTTGAGCGGCGAAGGCGTATTGAGGTGGCCGATCTCGATGTGCGGCATGTCAGTAGACCTGGGCAAGAGATAGTCCGCAAAAGAGGCGTTGAGCAGTTGACCGTTCTCGTCGTAGACAAGCTTTTCATAGAACGATTGGCCGATGCCCATCGAGACGCCGCCGTGAATCTGACCGTCCACGATGAGTGGGTTGAGCACCGTGCCACAGTCGTGCGCGATGACAAACCGCTTGATCTCGACAAGCATCGTCTCGGGATCCACCTCGACGATCATGGCGACAGTTCCCGCGCCCGTCGCGCCATACTTGGGGCCAAAGTATTGCGTGGCTTCCAGCCCTGGCTCCGTGCCCGGCTCGACCGAACCGCGCATCGGGTTGGCGAGCAGGGCCAGCTCGCCCAGGCTGATGGATTTTTCGGGAATGTCGGCCACGCGCACCCGGCCGTTGACAAGCTCCAATTCCTCCGCTGGCGCCCCCAAGGTCTTGCTGGCATGTTGCAAAATCTTGGCCCGCACGGCAGCCGCCGCCGCGTTGACCGCGTTGCCCGCGACGGTGGCGCCCCGGCTGGCGAACGTGCCTGTGCCCCAATGGAATTGAGCCGTGTCGCCCGTGACGACGCGTACGTCGCGCACGTCCACGCCCAACTGATCGGCCACGATTTGCGCAAACGAAGTGAAATGCCCTTGCCCTTGCGTGCCCACGCCGGTCGCCAGGATCACTTTGCCGGACGACTCGACCGTGACCCGCGCGCCCTCATACGGGCCGACCGCCGTGCCTTCGGTGAAGCACACAATGCCGATGCCCACGTGTCTGCCTTCCCGGCGCAAACGCGGCTGTTCTTCTTGGACAAAGTGATCGTAGCCGATCATCTGCCTGGCCCTTTCCAGCGTCGCCGGATAGTTGCCGCTGTCATAGATCAACTGGATAAAGTCCTGACCGATGATGCCCTGCTCATGCGGGAAGGCGTCGGCGGGGATCATGTTCTTGCGTCGGATTTCGACCGGGTCCATGCCGAGTTCTTTGGCGGCAATGTCCATCATGCGCTCCATGACAAACACGCCTTGAGGCCGGCCGGCTCCGCGGACAGGCGTGACGATCATCTTGTTCGTGAATACTACCTTGAACTCGGTATGAAAGTTGGGGATCTCGTAAGGCCCCATCGTATGGGTTTGCGTGTTGAGCGGAACCGTCAGCGCATAGGGGTTGTACGCGCCCGTGTCGTGGATGAACACGTCCTTCATGCCGAGGATCGTGCCATCGCGCCTGAGCGCCAGCTCGACGTCGTGAATCTGATTGCGCTCCATGGTCGTGGCGAGGAAATTCTCCCGGCGATCCTCGATGTATTTGATGGGCCGGTTCAGTTTCATCGTCGCCCAGCCCAGCAATTGCTCCTCCGGCTGGCACAACATGATTTTGGGACCAAAGCCACCGCCGATGAACGGCGCGATCACGCGCATCTGACTTTCCGAAATGCCGAGCGTCGCCGCCATCATGTTGCGGAGCGCAATCGGCGCCTGCGTCGTCGCCCACATGGTCAGTTGCTGCTCTTTGGCGTTCCACTGGACAACGTACCCGCGATTCTCCAACGCAGCCGCCACACCCCGATCCACAACGATGCGCCGCTTGATGACCACGTCGGCCTGATCGCGGGCCTGCTCATAATTGCCTTTTTCCTGGCGAACGTACGACGCCAGGTTCGTGCCCAGCTCTTCATGGATGAGCGGAGCGCCCGGTTCGAGCGCGCCTTCCAGGTCCACCACCGCTTCGAGCGGCTCCAGGTCAACCACGATGTCGGCCAAAGCGTCTTCGGCAACATAGCGGCTCTCGGCGATGACGACTGCCATCGGCTCGCCCACATGCCGCAGCTTGTCCTTGGCCATTGGCAGTTGCGTGCGCTGGTTGAAAATCAGGTCCTTGATCGAATGAGGCGCAGGCACCAGCAGCGGACCCGGCTTCCAAAAGTCGCCCATGTCTTGCGCCGTATAGACCGCCACCACGCCGGGGCGATTGCGCGCGGCAGACACGTCAATGCTCTTGATACGCGCATGTGCGTAATCGCTGCGGAGAAACGCCGCGTGCAACATGCCGGGCAAATCCACATCGTCCACAAACAGCGCTTGCCCGGTCAGCAGGCGCGGGTCTTCGTTGCGTCGAATGCGCTGGCCCACATACTGTACCGTCATGGCTTTACCTCCATTTTTTGCAAAGCCAGCTTGACCGCATCAATGATATGCTGATAGCCGGTGCAGCGACACAGGTTCCCCGCCAGAGCCTCGCGGATCTCTTCTTCGGTCGGCCTGGGGTTCTCTTCCAAGAATGGGACAAGCGTCATCAAAATGCCTGGCGTGCAAAAGCCACATTGCAGAGCGTGCTTTTCCCAGAACGCTTTCTGGAGGGGATGCAGATGATCAATTGTCCCCAACCCTTCGACGGTGCGAATCTCGTGGCCGTTGGCCTGCACGGCAAACATCAGGCAAGAGCGGACAGGCTGTCCATCAAAAAGAACGGTGCACGTGCCACACACGCCGTGCTCGCAGCCGATGTGCGTGCCGGTCAACCCCAGTTCGTGCCGGATAAAGTCAACCAGCAGCAGGCGCGGTTCCACAGTTTTCTCGTACTGAACGCCGTTCACAGTCACAGTAATGTTGAATGAATGGCTCATAGTCTCCTCCAGAGATTGGAGATTGAAAATTGATAATTGGAAATCGGGTGTTAGGTATTGGGTATTCGAGCGAAGGCTTCAGTCAACGCGCGGACCGCCAATACCTTGACCAGGTGACGGCGATAGGCGGCGGAGGCGTGAATGTCGCTGCTGGGATCAACGTCCTCTTTGGCGGCAGCTTCAGCGGCGGCGCGGATGGCTTCCGGCGTAGGCGCTTGACCGGTGAGCATCTTGGCCGCGTTGTGGGCGATCATGGGTTTTTCTCCACAACTTAGGAACACCATTCGGGCCGTTTGGCAACGCTTTTTGTCGTCCAATGCCACAACTGCTGCGACTCCAACCAAACCATACGCGCCACTCTGGCGAGCGACTTCTTGAAAGCTCCATCCGCTACGCGGTGGCATCGGCGGCAGCGCAATCTCAACCACGATTTCATCGGGCCGCAATTGCGTGGTGAACAGCCCGACGAAAAACTCTTCCGCAGGAATCCATCGCTGGTCCTTTTTATTGCGGACACGGTAACGCGCGTTGAGCGCAACAGTGACAGTGGGCAGCTCGGCCGCCGGATCGGCGTGGGCAATCGAGCCGCCGAACGTGCCGCGCGTGCGGATTTGCGGATGGGCAATGAACGGCAGACAGGCGCGCACGAGCGGCGCGCGCTGCGCGATGAGCGGGTCGCGCTCGACCGTGATCTGGCGCGTCATCGCGCCGATGAGCACGCCGCCGTCGTCGCTCGGGCGGATGTAGGCGAGTTCGGGAATGTTGTTCAGATCAATCAGCGCGGAAGGCTGAGCCAGGCGAAAGTTCATCGTCGGGATCAGGCTCTGCCCTCCGGCCAGAATCTTGGCGCCGTAGCCAAGTTGCGTCAGATGATCCAGTGCTTGGTCAACACTGGTGGGCGCATAGTAATCAAATGGGGCTGGTTTCATATCAGTCTCCTTGCAGTACAAGCAGGGTATTGGGTATTAGGTACCGGGCAACCGCTCAAACCAGCGCGGCGAGGGTTTGCCTTTGCCTTCATTCCACAACTGGTACGTGATTTGCATATGGCCCAGGTGGAGCGACGTGTGATCAATGACGTGCAAGATGCCCCAACGCACGGCGACGGTCTTGCCCCTTGCCGTGCGCGTGCCGTCCAGGTCAGCAGCAGTCAGCGAGGCAAACACCTCGCGCGTTTCCACGCCGACCGCCTCGAAACGGCGAATCAGCTCTGAAGCATCCGCGACCTCGATCTTGAACTCGGCGTCACGGTCACGGGTCGTGGGTCGGCCGCCAATGACCTCGGCGATCCAGAAATGCTCGGCCCCTGCCACATGTGCAGCCAACACCGCCAACGAATTGGTCGCGTGATCGTCAGCGCCTTGCACCGGTCGCCAGTTGAGCGCCTCGGCGGGCAGGTCGGCGATCAGCGTGCGCACCTGCCCGCGCAAGTCCTCGATAAGCTGAAGATAGTTGCTCAGTTCGGCAAGCACGCCCCCACCCCGCTCCTCCCCCGTCGCGACCGACAGGGGAGGGAAAGCACTCTTCAATTCCTCATACCCAATACCTACTTGCCCTCCTTGAACGCCACGAACCGTCCCCACATGGACTCGGCCTCCATCGCCTTTTGCAGGTAGCAGCCGATGTAATACCGGCCACTTGGCGCCCGGGCAATGTCGCCAGCCAGATTTTCCGCGTGGACGATTTTCTTGGGAAAGAGATTGAGGTGCATATCCTGGTAATATTGATCGAGTGGGTACATCTCATCCCAATTCTTGCCAAAATCGCGGATCAGCTTGGCGTTGGCTTCTTCAAACGTCTTGGGATGCCAGATACGCATGATGGTGTTCATGGGATGATCCGCGCTCACCGCATCCACGCCGATCCACTTGAGCTGCATGTCGGCGGCCCATTTGGCAAAATCGGGCGAAGGGCCAGGGTGCTTGACCATGTAACGGAACTCGTCCGATTCCGGGCTGTTCCAGCCGAACCTGTTCCAACCAGTCTTGATGACGAGAATATCACCCTTGCGGATGTCCACCACGTCGTGGATCATCTTGGGAGTATAAACACTGGCATCGCTCACAAGTTGCGAAATGTCGGCAATCACGCCTGGGCCGACCCATTCTTCAAGTGGTACCTGGCCGATAGTGCGGCCGGCCGGGTAAAAGTGCTTTTCGCCGTCCATGTGCGTGCCCAGGTGGATGCTGGCGTTGCAGATCGAGCCGTTGCGGCCCATGCCAAAGAACTGGCCGCCCACACGCTTGGTGAACGTCACACTCAAGGGGATATAGTTCAACCACTGCGGCGTCTGCACACTGAAGGGCACCGTCATGTCCAGCATCTCGCACGAGTTCATCGCCGACATGAAATCGTCTTCGCTCATGCCAGCGGGCGCCTGATAGGCGACGACGCGCGCCCAAGCCGCTTCGACTTCAACGAACGGGATAGGCATGATCGTGATCCAGGCTCGCTGATTCTTGAGCCTGTCAATGTCGCCCACAATCGCTTCGCAAAAGACCAGGTGCGCCTTGGGCAGCGTGATGTGGGTCATGGTGTAATAGTCGCCCTGCGGGAACATTTCGTCCCATGACTTGCCGTACTCCCGCTTCAGTTTTTCCTCGGCCAGCTTGAAATGATTTTCGTGCATCCGGCGGATGGGCGTGTTCATCGGATGCTCAGCGCAGCCACAATCCACGCCGATCACCTTGAGCTGCATGTCGAGCGCCCACTGATAAAAATCGGGCGAGGGGCCAGGATGGCGCACATAGAACCCAAACTCTTTGGACTCGACGCCGCCCTGAGCTGCGTCGGAACGGACGTCCGGTTGATCCCACGAGTAGCGATGATAGCCTGTATTGATGATCAGGATGTCGCCTTTCTTGACCGTGGCTTTCTTCATGATCATCTCGGGCGTGTACAGCGAATAGTCCGAGACCATATCCGAGATGTCCACGACGACGCCCGGGCCGCTCAGGTCCTTGAGCGGGATGTCGGCAATCGCGCGCCCGCCAGAATGGAACGCTCGCTCGCCGACGAGGTGCGTGCCCACGGTGTTGCTCCAGTTGAGAATCTGGCCGTTCGCGCCCTGCCCGCCGCCATACGCGCCTGTCACCCGCTTAAAGAAATGAACCTCAAGCGACTTTTCGCCGGGCCAGGGTGGGGTGAAGATACTGCACCCTTGAGTCAGATCGTACATCTTGGCATTCGCCATCATGTTGATGAATTGTTCGCGGTTCATTGGGATGTCTCCTTCCGTAGGATAGATGTCATCAGGTATTGGGTATCAGGTATTGGGTATCAGGTATTGGGAACGGCCAAGAGCCAGGCGAGTTCGTCGTCAGTGAACAAGGGCAATGAAATGTCGTCGGGCGAATCTGCGAGATATTCAGGAGAAGGTTCGTGGACGGCTTTTGATTGAGAGCGAGTAGCGTGGCGTTGCGTTTTCAAAGTGGCTGCAAAAGAGTTCAACTGGCGGGCTACATCTGTCAATTGAGCAGCATACTCTTGCGCACGTGCAATCGGCATCAGATTGCGTTCCAACGCTCGGTTGAGCCAGTACTTGGTCTCAAAGAGACTACCACGAGAATAGTACAGGAATTGCAGTTTCTCGCCAAAGTGAAAGCGACCAAATGCTTCGGCGATGTTGGCTCCGATCGAGTCTGCCGCCTCAGCCAATTGCTTGCCAACCACGTCACGCGCAAACGTGTCCCATCGCACGACCTCGCGCCAGATGCTATCGGCAATGGCCTCTGCCGCCTTCAACACCCGCAGTTCCTCAAACTTCATCGCCTCTACCATTGCTCACCCTCCAATACCCAATACCTAATACCCATATTTCTCAGCAAACGCCATCAACGCTTGCTCAAACACCGCCATCGGCGGCCTGACCAGCCCCGCCCCCACCTGCCCCACGCCGGGATCTTTGTGGGCCACGCCCGTGTTGATGCGCGGCGTGATGCCCTTTTCGACCACCTTGCGGATGTCAATGCCGGTCGGCGTGCCGCGAAAGTCAAGCGCGGGGATCGTAAAGTATTTGTGTTCGGCGAACGTGATCTCGTACATCTCCAGCGTCGCGTTGAACGCATCCTTGGGCGTGCCGCCGACAAAGGTGACAATCGCCGTCGCGGCGGCCATCGCAAAGCCGCCAATGCCCGCCGTCTCGGTGATCGTGCTATCGCCAATGTCGAGGCTGGCATCCGCCTCAGTAAAGCCGGGAAAATACAATGCCTTGACCTTGCCCGCTGGCGCGGTGAACCATCGGTCGCCCAGGCCGCTGACCCGGATCCCAAAGTCTGTGCCATTGCGCGCCATGACCGTGACGATCGTGCTGCCTTCGATGCCGTGCGCAGCATCCGCCATCGCTTTGCACGCCGCCATCACCGGATTGAGAACACTCAGCGCATTATCGCCCAAAAAGCGCAGAATCTCGGAAGCCGTGTGGGCATCTGGGGCAACCTTGGCAATGTGCGGCGCAAGCGCCTTGAGGTAGAGCAGCGAGGCGGCCTTGTTGCGATTGTGACCTTCGTCGCCCATCGCCAGCGCTTCGGACAACAGGGCGCGAAGGTCAATGCCGCCGCAGGCTGTGATGGCGTCGGCCAGCACCGGCCCCATGACCTCGTTCATCCAGCGCAAGCGCGCGATCACTTCGGGCGCATACGCGCCCATGCGGAGCACTTTGCCATAGCCCTCGTTGAGGCCAGAGAACGCCTGATTGCCGTGTGTTTTATTCTCGATAATATAGACCATCATCGAAGGACTGATCAGGCCGGCCATTGGCCCGACCGCCTGATGATGATGGCACGGCTCCCAGTCCACCGCGCCGGCCTTGGCGAGCGACTCGGCTTCAACTTCATTCTTGGCCTTGCCCTCCAAGATCAAGGCCCCCATGACCGCTCCACGCTGGGGGCCGGACATGCGATCCCACGTGACGGGCGGCCCTGCGTGCAGGAACAAGTTGTCGCGCAGGCCGGGGATCACATCACGCGCCCGTCCCACACCCACCAACACCGGGCGAGCTTCCATCATGCGTCCTACGGCTTCGGTGTTTGCTTTTTCAATATCCATTGTCCTCTCCTGGATATTGGGTATTAGGTATTGGGTATTGGGCACAATACCTAATACCCGATATCTACTCCCGTCGCGGAAGGCGTTTGCCGATCTCGAACCGAGACCGTGCCTCCTTGAGACTCTCTTTATAGAGTTCCAGATTGCGGTCTTGCAGGTGATCAAAGCTCTGCAAGGCTTTGGTGCCCCACGTCGGATGGCGAAGCGGGTCGGGATCGAGCCTGGCCGAAACGATCTCTTCGCCGCCGCGCGCCTGCGCCAACCGCCACGCGATCGGGTTGACGATCATACTGTGGCCAAAGTAATAATTGCCGCCAGCATCGGGACCGACCGCATTGGTGGCGACCATGTACACATGGTTATCGTAAGCGCGCGCCGAATTGGTGAGATTCCAAATGTCAAAGCTGCGAAGCAAAGCCGATGGCCGGACGATGATCTCGGCGCCCTTCACCGCGAGCAAGCGCGAAAGCTCTGGAAAGTCGCCATCGTAGCAGATGATCATGCCGATCGTGCCGAGCGCCGTCTCGAACACGTCGGCGCGATTGCCCACCGTCACCCAACCGCCGCAGTCACAGCGTTCCAGGGGAAACGGATGGGTCTTGTCATACGTGCCAATGATCTCGCCGTCCGGCCCGATGAGTATGGACGAGTTGTAAATCACGCCACGCTCTGGCCCGCGCCGGTACGACGGCCAGACGACGTGAACCTTGAGCGACCTGGCCGCTCGCTGAATCTCATGGCTGATGCGCCCCGGCACACTATCCACCAAATCCCACAGCGCACTGGCGTCCAGCCCGGTCACAAAGCCGGTGGTGATTGTTTCGGGAAAGACGACGAGTTCAGCATTGTGTTCTTTGACGGCCTGTTCCAGCCAGGCAACACCTTTTTGAACATTGGCTTTGACATCGTTGAAGGTAGCAGCAAACTGGGCACACGCGGCGATAAACCCCTTCATAGCTCACTTTCTCATCCTTTCCAGAATCGCCATCAGTTTTTCGTTGCCGCCCGCGGCAGGCTTCCAGTCCACATGGATGACGGATGCGCCTTGAGCGGCAAGGCTTGCGGCAAACGATTCCAGGCCGACGTTGATTGCGGACAGGGGGCCTAACACGCGCAGATCAACCGATTTCGGATTTTGGATTTCGGATTTTGGATCGAGAGAGCGAATCAAGCTACCGGCATAATGCACAGCCGCCTCGTTGCAGGTTTCGACGTGCGCACCAGCCAATTCAAGTTGCCGCATCTGAGATTTGAGATTCTGCGGGTCTTGATCGGTGCCCGTCACCACGACAACGAACTCGAGATGTCGTCCGGCTTTTTCCGCTTCGGCGCGGGCCTGGGCGATGGCCGGCGCAAGCTCAGCAGCCGGGTCGGGATGCGTGCCATAGCCCAGCACCACGTCGAGCAAGATGACGGCGACGGTGGGATCGCTTGCCTCTTGATGCAAGCGGCGGATGCGCAGATCATGATCCATCATCGGGTGCAGACGCCCAACCGTGAACTCGTCTTCGCCCAGGTCAACAATCGTATGCTCCTGACTGACGAACGAGTTGGTCAGCTTGTGTTCCTTGCGGAGCGGCGCATTGGAATAGACGACGGGCACATAGTTTTGCAAGATGAGTTGCGCTTCGTAGGCCAACGTGCCGCCCGAAAACAAACCGCGCAGGTAGCGTTGGCCGGGCACAAAGTGAGATGGAGATTGGATATTAGGTATTGGGTATTCTTGCGTTTGCGAGGCTAACTGCACTGCAATTGCAGCCGCTTCATCAAGAGAGGCAGCAAAGTGGAGATTGTCCACCTTGCGAGATGAAGGCGAACGACCAATGAAATCCACGACAACGGGTTTGCCTGCCGAACGAGCGACCTGCAAGAGGGTTTCGGCCACCTCAGGCGCAGGTGGCTTGGAGATGAGCACGATGACGCGCGTCTCGGGATCGCGGCTGAGCAGATCGAGTCCCTGGCGAGCCGTCACCCCGCCGACGTTGGGCGAAAGGTCACGCCCGCCAGTGCCCAGCGCATGAGTGATGCCGCCGCCAAGTTGATGGATGCGCGAGGTCACTTGCTGCAAACCGGTGCCCGCTGCGCCGACCAGGCCAATCGGCCCCCGGCGCACCGCGTTGGCAAACCCCAGTCCCACGCCGCCGATGATGGCCGTGCCGCAGTCCGGCCCCATCACCAGCAGACCTTTTTCCGCCGCCGTCTTTTTCAGCGCAACCTCGTCATCGAGAGAAACATTGTCGCTATAGAGAAAGACGTTTTTGCCCAACCGCAACGCCTCGCGCGCCACGCCCGCGGCATAGCGACCGGGCACCGAGATCAGAACCCACTGCGCATCGGGCAGCATTCGAGCAGCCGATTCGAGGCTCTGGGGGCGATACTCTTGGCTGACGGCTGATTTGCGCCGGGTGAGGAGCTGGTCCACCTGGGCGAGGGCGGCCTGGGCAGCAGCGTCATCTTGAGCGCGGATCACAATCACCAGGTCATCGGGCTTGGCGGCGCGAGCTTGGGGAGGACACAGATCAATCTGGGCAAGCAATTCTTTGTTGGCATCTGTGCCCATCACCACGCCGGCGTCGAGGACATCAGGCAAGGCAGCCAGCGCTCGCTGCAATTGCATCAAGACTACAGAGTCATAGTAGGCGCCGGATCGAATTTCCACTCGCGTGGCGGACATGGCAACCTCTGGTGGATTCGGTCGGTCCACCAAATTAGTTTGTTCGCTTGAAAACAAAAGGGAGCGCAGGCTATGCGGGCCAAAGAGCTAATCTGCGCTCCTGCTTGAGCACTCGACGGGGATCACGTTCGCCAGATGATCAAGGGTCGTGAATTGAACATGACAGGTGAGGATATTTCGACAACAATCAGCTTGTGACACAGGACATGTTGTCAATCTATTCCGGCTGCAAGGGACACAACTCGTGCGCCCAGCTCAGAGAACGATTTGAGTATATTACCGATTCCCAACAGTGTCAAACGGCCCCCTCGGCTCTAAGCCGCTCGACCTCACCTGCGCTATATCCGAGTTGTTCCAGCACCTCACCCGTATGCTGCCCGAGCGTCGGCGGGGCCAGGCGATAACAGACCGGCGTCGTGTCCAGGTGGACCGGATTGCCCAGCGAGCGCACCTTGCCGGCCGTCGAATGTTCCAGCTCGACGATCATCCCACGTGCCAAAATCTGCGGATCGTTCAGAATCTCGTCCACCTCGTTGATCGGCCCGCATGGAATGTCGGCCGCGCGCAGACGCTCTAACCAATCGTCGGCGTCGCGCGTGACCAAGACCTGCTCCAGCAGCGGGATCAGTTCGGCGCGGTGACGCAGGCGATCCGGGTTCGTGGCAAAGCGCGGATCCTTGCCAATGGTCTCGCCGATCTCGAGCGCCTGGCAAAAGCGCTCCCACAGTCGCTCGCTGCCCACGCCGACGATCAAGTGCTTGTCGCGTGCCTTGAAGGGTTGGTAGGGAACGATGTTGGGATGCGCGTTACCCAACTTTTTGGGACGTTGTCCGGTGGCAAAGTACGCCCCGGCGACATTCGTCAGCCACGCGACCTGTCCATCCAGCAGCGCCACATCCACAAACTGGCCCTGCCCGGTCCGCTCGCGCGCCAGCAGCGCAGAAAGAATGCCAATGACGCTATAGACGCCCGCCGTTGCGTCGGCGAGAGGAGTCGGGTAACGCATCGGGCCTTGATCCGGCTCGCCCGTCAGGGCCATCAACCCCGACTGGGCTTGAGCCACGACATCGTATCCGCCTTGACCCGCATACGGCCCGGTCATGCCGTAGCCGCTGATCGCGCAATAGACAAGCCGGGGATTGATACCGCGCAGCGTCTCCGGGTCCGCTTTGAGCTTGCGCAGCGACTCCAGGCTCGGCTGATTGGCGACAAACACATCGGACTGTTGCGCCAGCCTGTGCAGGATCGCCTGCGCTTCGGGATGTTTGAGGTTGAGCGTAATGCTGCGCTTGTTGCGGTTGACGCTGAGAAAGTACGCACTTTCTCGTCCGACGAACGGCGGCGCCCAGCCGCGCGACATGTCGCCCAAGCCGGGCCGCTCGATCTTGATCACCTCTGCGCCCAGGTCGCCCAGCAGCATCGTGCAATACGGCCCGGCCAGCGCTTCGGTCATGTCCAGAACACGAATACCGTCGAGGGGTGGCACTGCTCCTCCTGGCGGGTATCAGGTATTGGGTATTGGGACAGGTCCAATACCCAATACCCAATACCTGATACCTATACTTGTTTGCAAGTAGCAACCAGATCGCCAAACTTGGTCTTGGGCAATGCGGCCTTTTTCGCCATCAACCCGGCATACTGGTCATCTTCCACAAATGCCACCAGGCGGCAGATGCACGATTCGCCATCCACAAAGCGCCAGGGGAAACAGCCAATCGTCGTGCGCTGGTTGAGCAAGAGGTCAATGTCGCCGCCCGCACATTCCAGGTGGATGATGTGATACGGGAACATTTCGATGTGCATGAGTTGGTACTTGTCCGGTGTGAACATTTCCGCCATCGGCTTGCCGTATTTCTGGCGGAAATGCGCGTCGGCTTCTTCGGCCTGGCGCGGCATCCACGTGCGGATGATGGTGTTCATCGGATGATCGGCGCTGCCACAGTCCACGCCGATCCATTTGATCTTTTTCTGCTTGGCCCACACGGCAAACTCGCGGTCGGGTCCGGGGTGCTTGACCATGTAGCGGATCTCGTCGGCCAGCGGCTGATCCCAGCCGTAGCGGTGATAGCCAGTGTGGATGATCAGGATGTCGCCTTCGCGCACCTCGACGCGCTCCTCGACCATCTGCGAGGTATAGATGTCATAATCGCCTGCGACATCGGAAAGGTCAACGACCACGCCCGGCCCGACGAGAAAGTCATTCAGGTCGAGCGCGGCAATGTCCTTGCCCGCAGTGAAAAAGTGAATCTCGCCGTCGAGGTGCGTGCCCAGGTGGTTCGAGTGCGTGATGAGCTGGCCGTTCGCGCCGTTGGGCGCCAGGCGCTTGAAATACTTGACCTGGAGCGGTTCATAGGTGGGCCACGGCGGCGTCTGAATGCCAAGCGGGATGGTTAAATCAACGAGTTTCATGCTTGCCTCCTGTGAAAGTATGGGGTCTCACGATTGTAGCTGCTCAACAAGTAGTAGGGACAGGCCTATCTCCCTCTTTAGGGGGTGCGCCTGTCCGGAGCGACCGCAACTCCCATACGGGGGCAGCTTGTGGCCCGCATGGGCTAGTGGTCGCCTTTACCCCAAAACATGATCTGATTGGGCGCATACAAAACTTGGGGGAGCAAGGGCCAAGCCCCCTGCGGCAGCTTTAGCCCCGCGCTCAAGGCAGCCGAAATTCGTCTCTCCCCCAGAGGGTTGGATCAGTCAATGACTGATTACGCTTAAGATAGAGCTGCGTCATACTTTTGGAGCGGACGGCAGCGCCAAAACGTAATCAGTCAGTGACTGATTACGCCGTCCGCCAGGGATGCCTCGGGCTAAA
>DAOTXX010000144.1:0-34837 GCA_034434835.1 Thermoflexales bacterium
GCGCGTATGCCGCCTTGGCCACTGTCCTCAACACCGCCAAGCGGGCCGGCCAGAACGTCTTTCAAAAACTGGTCAGTCTGATGGGCAAGCCGATCTTGCATTATCTTGACCCACAAATCGCGTGAGCAGTTACCAAATCTTGTCCGGAAGCCGCGTCCCACACTTTGGCCGTTCCGTCTGCACTGGCGGTTGCCAGCAGCTTGCCGCGCTCCGCTGGGCTGAAAGTGACTTGATTGATCGTGCCAGTGTGGCCGGAAAGGGTGAGCACCGTCCGGCCCGAAATTATATTCCACACTCTTGCTGTTTTATCCGTGCTGCTGGTCGCCAGGCGTGTCCCATCTGAGTTGACCGCAAGGCTGGTGACGCCACCCATATGACCGGACAGGTTGAGCCATTCCCTGGCAGCAGTAATGTCCCACACTTTGGCCGTTCCCTCTGCGCTGGCCGATGCCAGGTGCGTGCCATCCGGGCTGAAAGCGACTTCATTGACAGCAGCCGTATGGCCGGCCAAGGTGAATAATTCCCTTCCGAAAGTTGCATCCCATACTTTGACAGTTCTATCGGTGCTGGCAGTTGCCAGACGCTTCCCATCGAAGCTAAATGCGATACTGTTGACAATGTCGGTATGGCTGGCAAGTGTGAGCAATTCCTTGCCGGAAGCCGCGTCCCATATTTTCGCCGTCCTGTCGCTACTTGCAGTTGCCAGGCGTGTCCCATCTGGACTGAAGGCGACCGCGTTGACGGTCAGCGTATGGCTGAGGACAAGCAGAGCTTGACTCGAAGTGAGGTCCCATACTCTGGCAGTCCTATCCGAGCTGGCCGTTGCCACCAACTGGCTATCGGGGCTGAAAGCAACACCGTTGACCACAGAGAAAGAATGAGAGAGTGTGATCATCCGGGTAGGGGTGATCGTTGTGGTATCCCAGATGATGGCCCGGCCGTCCGAGCCAGCCGTCGCTATGAGCTTGCCATCCGGGCTGAAGGCAACACTATGAATGGTTGAGAAAGATGAATGCAAGAGTGTGTACACAGCAGTATAAGTAGTCGTCGTGGTATCCCAGATGATGGCCCGGCCATCCGAGCCAGCCGTCACCAGAGCCTCACCCTCCGGGCTGAAGGCGACGGTGTTGACGGCCACCGTGTGGCCGGAGAGCGTCTGCAGCTCTTGCCCGGAAATCGTCTCCCACACCTTGACCGTCTTGTCTGCGCTGGCCGTTGCCAGGAGCTTGCCGTCCTGGCTGAAAGTGACGCCACTGACGGCGCCGGTGTGAGTGGAGAGGGCGTGTTGCGCACGTGAAGCCAGTATCGCCTGGTGCAGGGCGTTTTCTGCTTCAAGTGTCACGGCCTCGTTCAACACGTGAGTCACCGAGACAGCCTCGACCGCCAGCAAGATGCTCCGCTCCGGGTCTACATCCAGATCGTTGATCGCCGCTGCGGCCAACTCGCGTGAGCGGGCCAGGCGATAATTCTCTTGTGCCAGCATTTGCGCCTTCTCGGCTTCCGCCCGGCGTGCCTTTTCTGCGTTTTGGGCTGCGATGGCCTCTTGTGCGCTGACTTGCGCTTGTTTCTCGCTGAGTTGGGCCTGTTCACCTTTAATGTAGGCCAACGTCGCTGCCGCTGCTGCCAGCAGGAACACTATTCCCAATGCAAGGGCCAGCCGGCGCAGGCGCCGGGCGGAGCGGGCTTGCTGTTCGGCCCGCCGTTGTTGTTCTTCGGCACGCAGACGTTCCGCCTGTGCTTGCTGTTCTTGTGCTTTAGCCAGCGCGCGAGCTTGCTCCAACTCGCGCTGACGGGCAGCTTCTTTCTCACGCTCAGCCTGTTCCTTTGCCTCCTGACTGGCACTGACGAACTCGGTCTCTAACTCGTTCAAGTCCTGGTAGCGCAGGACTTCGTCGAGCAGAGCGCCGCGCAGCAATACTTCAGGCGCTCTGTTCATAGTGGCCCATTGCTCAGCAGCTTCAGTCAGACGCAAGCGTTGGCGCATCTTTTCGCGCTCGTCGTCCAGCCAGGCCACCAGGCGCGGCCAGTTGCGCACGAGCGCCTCGTGCGCCACTTCGATCTGTGGCACTTGACCGTGCTCGCTTTTCTGCGCCGCCAGATCCGCCAGCGACGTCGAAGGATCAGGCGAAGCGATGCCGCTCAGCTTGACCAGCCGCTCCTCAAATATCAGGCGATGCAACACGTCTTCGACGCGGTCTCTGGGTTCGCCCATCTCAAAGACCGCCGATAAGGGAATGCGGTTGCTGGTGAACTCGCGGCCTTCACCCGGCCGCACCATCTTAAGTAGGATGAGCCTGGCTGTCTGTTGGCTTTGAAAGATCAGGCTTGCGTAGAATGTCTCGGCGCTTTTGCCTAACGCGGTGCGCGGATCGCCTACCTCGTCATACACCTGCTTGGTGATACGATTGCGCTGGCGCTTGTTCCACAGTTTGAGCAGCGTGAACTGCAGGAGCGGCAGCCCGGCCTGCTCGCCGAGGATGGCCTCGATCAAGCTGTTGACGATGCCCTCACCGAACATCAAGCCGACCTTCTCTGCCGGCCTTTCAATCGCGGCGCGCAGCTCGTCAATTCCCATGGCGCGCACATCCACCTGGGCCTTATCGAACAGCGGTTTGAGCTCTGGCAGCTTGGCCACGTTGTCCACAAAATCGGTGCGCATGGTGAGGATGACGAGATGTCGCGCGTGAGGTGACTGCGCCAGGCCGATCAACTGGCCGACGAATGTTCTGCGCGTGTCGTCATCCGTGCAGAGCGTAAAGGCCTCCTCAAATTGGTCCACCACCAGCATCACCGGCTCGCCAGATTGGTCGGCGAGATGGGCCAGGCGACTGGGGTCGCGTTGCCAGTCCTTTTCCAGCGCCTGGGCTGCAGAATGGTTTGCGAGTGGCTGCGCTACAAATGCGAGGTTCGCCAGTGGCTCCGCGCCCGGCACCATCGTCAGGTAACGCCAGTTCGCGCCCACACCGGCTTTCAATTTGGGCAACAGGCCACCGAACACGATAGACGACTTGCCGCTACCGGACGAGCCGACCAGCGCCAGCAACCGGTCGTGCTGCAGTCGTTCGACCAGCTCATCCACGAGACGCTCGCGCCCAAAGAAGAATCCGCTGCCAGCTTCGCGGAATGCCTCAAGACCTTGATAAGGGCAGGGTTCGTCGGGCAGCCTGGGCGCCAGTGCCTCGTCGAACTCGGCCAACGCGGCCTCGGGCGGTGTCGTCCCGGCGCGATATAGCATCGTCGCCCAATAGTCCAACAGGCTCTGGCTGGTCCAGCGGTCTTGTTCTCTGTCCAGCAGCGCGCCGGTCGCTTGCCCTTGCCGGATGAAAACCTGCATCGCGGCCAAGAGTTCAGGCGTGTTGCCGCTCTCGCGATGGCGCTTGAGAAGGTCGCTGTGGGCGGCCCTCATCGAGACCAGCGAAGGAAAACGGAACGTTGCATCGTCAGTCACACTGTAGGCTGGGTTAGGGTCGTGGCTGTCACTCATTCTATCATCCTCACCACCAGGGTCAACGGATCACTGACCTTGCGCAGGTCATCGCACAGTCTCTTGAGGTTCACGTCCACCTGATAAAAGCACGTGCCAGCTTGGCGGCTATAGCGCCTGAACCGCCGCCTGATGTCGGCGGGATTCCCGGCGGTGATGGCGCTATCCAGATTGGCGCCATCCTGGCTAAAGGAAGTCACGCACTCGTCTGTGCTGCTGCTACACAGCGACTCTGACATGGCTTTGACGTCCGGCCAGGTCATCAAAAGCATATCCAGGTCTTGCTCCAGGTTGGCTGTGATCAGGCGTAGTCGGAGATCGAGCCCCTGCCATTTATCGTGGTTGTCACGGAGAGTGGTCAGACGTTGGTTCAGACTGACCAAAGCGTCCACGCCAGCTTCGAACTGACTGACCTGTTCGGCGTCCAACTCGAGAGGCGCCAGGTGATCGCTCACGCGCGCCATGGCATTCACCAGGTCGGTCAAGGGCAGGGTCCGCGCAGCGGCGTTGAGGCGGGTGTTGATCTGAGAAGGCTGGAGGGCCAGCACCTGGTTCAGCCACCATATAGCCTTCTTGAGCAATGGGGCGTCCATATTTCGGATGGCGCCCGAGAGTGCCTCGTGGGCTTTGACGAGGTCTTGAATCCACGCGGTTTCTGCCGTCGCCAGGGTGCTCCGGTGGGCGACCTCTTTCGCGTCGCGCACGATCTGTTGGAGCGTTCGATCATAGTCCGTGAGGTCATCCAGGGCGGTTTCGTCGTCCGGGAAGCGTTTGGCTTCCTGGGCGATGGGGTTATAGCATTGATACTGCAAATTGTGCAAGAGATCGTGTAACTGCTTATAGTCACCCAAGATATCAATCTGCTCAGAGGCAGCTTTGAAGCTGGCGCGAAAGGTCGCGACGGCATTTCGCACCTGGGGCAACTTTATGAACTCGGCGAGCGCGTTCAGACCGTGGCTGACGGGGCGACTGTATTCCGGTCCAGGCGCAGCAGTTGGAGTGGCCGCAAATGTGAATGTCCAGGAGACCTGGGGCCTCAGTTGGGAGCACTGGGCGACCAGGTCAGGGATACGGCCTCGACGGTCGAGATAGGCGACGAGCTCCCGCGCCTTGTTTGCCTTTCCTTCGCCACGCAAATCATCGTAATCCACTCCCAAGTCGAAGCAGAGCGAGTGTAGTTCCTCGGCGTCAAAGTGAGTGGTGAGTAACTGGCGCAACTGGGTGAGGTAGCTCTGTTCCGTGGCACTGTGCGCCCTATCTGTGCCGACGATCTCTTCGGCGTGGGCCACACTCGCGGACGGATGGTATCCGTGCTCACCCAACTCTGCCATTTTGGCACTCTTTCTCGGCGCTCACCGCTTTCGCTGGCTGGATGTCAGGTCGTGGAATCAGTATGGAAGAAAGCCCAGCAGTGATTGAATCTCTACGACAGAAGGATGTCTTGATTTCCTTGGCGTGTTAGTGGTAAGACTGCTACCACGGTAGGGCGAGTCTATTATATCGTAAATTCTTGATTATTCCAGTGCAGGACCTGCGGAGAGTACATTTCAGGCCGGGCGCGACTGCTTTGACCTCGCCGACCACTCTTGTGGCGAGAAGGTGCGCGACGCGCGGCGATCAAGAGACACTCGACGGGGATTTCAGGAGTTTGCGGGCAACCGCGGCGCTCTCGTTTCAGCGAGATCTTGCAATCGCTGCGGAAAGCTGCCCAACAGACCAATTGGGTGTGACCAAATCTGATTGATGCGTAGGGGCGACCCTTGCGGTCGCCCACCTCTGGGCAGGCGCAAGGCCTGCCCCTACGGGGTGACCAACTGATTTTGGTCACACCCAGACCAATTGGCCCAGTCATGCGGCGGCATATTGGGCGGCTATTGCCTCAGCTCCACCACATACGTCAGGCCGCCTTGGATGAATGCCTTGAGGGGCTTGCGTACCGCTGCCGATACTTGCGCCAGAACCTCCGGGCTGGTCAGGTTGTCTACAGACAGGTTATACGAGTTCAGGTCAACTTCATAAGCCGCCAGGTGGCCGCAAAGCACAACCCGACTGAAGCGGACACCAATGGGGCCTTGTCCGTTGCCCGAAACAAACCCAAGTCGGTCGAGCGTTCGCAAGATGATGGAACCTGTGCGCTCTGCCTCGGCGATCAGCGCTGCCGTCCGTTTGGGATCGCTTGCCATCTTCCCTGTGGCTCGCGTTGGGGAAGCGAGCAGTACCTCAAATCTGCCATAGATCACGTTGCCCACGAGTTGGAATGTCTGGTCTGCTGCCGAGATCTCGATTGGATCGCAGACAGACTCGACTTTGGGTATCCGCTTACCGACGCCATCCCCTGGTGGTTGCTGTAAAGGATCGGCTGCTATTGGGTGTGGCGTTGAGCCGAGCGACCTATGGTCCTGTTCAGCTTTGTGCTCACGGGCTGTGAGTTTCTGGTGTGTGGATGGCGAGATCGGTTCCTGACTTGTTGCCTGGAGCAGGGCAGTTGGCAGGGTCGCGCGCTGCCACGGCCAACGGTGTGTGGACGAGCGGCGTCGTTTTTCGCGTCGTCCATCGTCTGAGTAATAGTAGTAATAATTATAGTAGCCGGCAGGCGACGGCTGGTATCGGTTGAGCACGACGCCGAGCAGGTGGGCGTTGACGGTTTTGAGCGCGTCAAGCGTTCGCATCAGGGGGCCAAGTCGGGTCACGCCAGACTGAGCGACGACCAGCGTAGCGTCTACCTGTCTAGCAAGCACGATGGCGTCTGTCACTGCCAACACGGGTGGACTATCCAGGATGACCAGATCAACGTGGTGTTCCAATTCTTCAATGATCTGCGCCAGACGATGGCTGCCCAGCAGCTCGGCCGGGTTAGATGGCAGTGGACCGCTGGTCAGCACCTTGAGGTTTTCAGTGCGGGTGTCTTGGAGATAATCTTGAACAGGGCGCTGATGGTCCAGCAAGGCGGTAGTCAGCCCGTGCGGATTCGGGACGCCAAAGTAGGCGTGCAGGGTGGGTCGGCGTAAATCCGAATCTATCACGACCACGCGCTTGCCCGCTTGCGCCAGGACCGTAGCCAGATTGGCGACGGTGATAGATTTGCCCTCGCGTGGACTGCTGCTGGTCACGAGCAAGCTGTGCAAGTGGTTCTCGACGCTGCTCGACTCGATATTGGTGCGCAGCATCCGATAGGCCTCTGAAATAGGTGAGCGCGGCATGAGCGCGGCGACGAGCTGTTGTGAAGGGGACTTGCCCTCGATGTATCCAATCACGCCTAGCGTGGATACGCCTGTGATCTGTTCGATGTCATCCAGTGACTTGACGGTGTCGTCCAGGTATTCGATCAAGAAAGCCACACCCAACGCCAGCATGGCGCCGACGACTGCGGCCAGCACCGTGTTGGTCGTTGTGCGCGGACGGATGGGCTGAGTGGGCACTTGGGCTTTCTGGGCGATCACTACATTGTTCAAGGTCTGTCCCTCGACCAGGCGCACCTGCGCCAGGTTGCTTTGCAGATTAGCGTAGTTGTTGCTGTAGAGGGCGAGCACGGTCTGCAATTGCGCCAGGCGTGTTTCCTCGGCCGGCGAAAGGGGGGCGCGCAAAGAGTTGAGCTCGATCTGCGTCGCCGCAATGTCCTTTTCCAACTGCTGAATCTGGGCGTTCATGCTTTCTTTGAGGCTGGAGTAGTAACTGGAGGATTTGAAGCTGCTGATCGCCTGCGCCTCGGCCAGGCGTGCCTGCGCCAGGCTGTTTTGCAGGGAGGAATAGTTGCTGGTATAAAGCTGGAGCTTGGTCTGCAACTGGGCCAGGCGAGCTTCATCAGCCTGGGAGCGTGGAGCGCCCAAGGCGTAAACCTCAGCCTGCGTTGCTGCGATGCTCTTGTCGAGTTGTTGAATCTGCTGGCTCAGGCTTTCTTTGAGGCTGGCAAAGCGGCTCAGTTGTTGCGCCTCATTCCAGGCCTTGAACACCTCGACGATCTTGTTGGCAATGTCGGCGGCCAAGATGGGGTCATTGTCTTCGACGGAAATCTGGACGAGCTGTGTATCGCGCACCAATTTGACCTGCACCCGCTGGGCTAACTTGCCGGGCGTGACCTGCAGGCCCAGTTGCGCGATCACCTGCTCGAGCACTTCGGGCGTGCGCAGCAGTTCCACATAGGTGCGCGCCAACCGCTCGCTGGTTTGCAGCGCAGCAAAGTCTACTGTACCGGTGTTGTTCGGAGCCTGGCTGATCAGAAGGGTAGTCGTGGCAGAGTAAACGGGAGTCGTCAACCGACTGACGACAAATGCTGATCCGGCTGCCAGGATGGTTCCCAACGCAATCAACCACGACCATCGCCACACAATCAGTGCATATCTTCGCAGTTCCATTTATCTTGCTCCAAAGCTTACGAGGCAAATGACCGCGCTTGATGCGTTTGCCATACCAAATTTATACTATTTTTATGGTGTGAGGGGGATTCCAGCAGAGTTACAAAGTGATTACGAAACCTCCCGCAGGCTGGGAGCCTGCGGGAGGTTGCATTGCTGTGGTTGTGTTTCCAATGCCGCAGTTTCACTGGGGAATCACGGCGCGATCACCGGATTGCGCAACACGCCGATGCCCTCGACTTCGACTTCGACGATGTCGCCAGCCTTGAGCGGGCCGACGCCGGCCGGGGTACCGGTCATGATGATGTCGCCGGGCCACAGCGTCATCGCTTGCGTGATATAGGCAATGAGCCTGGCCGGGCTAAAGATCATGTCGCGCGTGGACCCCATCTGTCTCATCGCGCCGTTCACGCGGCATGTGATCCCCAGGTCGCTGACGTCTTTTGGCTTGAGATGCGTGACGATCCAGGGGCCTAGCGGGCAGAAAGTGTCAAAGCTTTTTGAGCGCGCCCATTGGCCGTCGCGTTGCTGCAAGTCACGCGCCGTGACATCGTTGCCGCACGTCACACCCAAAACATATTCCCAGGCTTTTTCTTCTGGCACGTTCTTGGCCGGCTTGCCGATCACCACGACCAACTCGGCTTCGTGCTCGACACGTTCCGAAAGCGGCGTCAACACGATCGGGTCATCCGGGCCGATGACAGCGCTCGGCGCTTTGAGGAACAGCAAAGGTTCTGATGGTATTTCCGCGCCATGCTCTCTGGCATGCTCGGCATAGTTGCGGCCCAACGCCACGATCTTGCCCGGCGCGATCGGCGCCAGCAATTTCACGTCCTGCAGCTCACCTATCTCGCGGCCTTGGCTGAACGCCCCGAACACGTCGCCTTCCAGACCATAGACTCTGTGACGCTCGACCAGGCCCAAGGCCGGGCCCTGAGGGGATTGATAACGGATGATGATCATCGAGTTCTCCTTGCCTATTCTCAGTTGAACCTCATGCGACATTGACCCACTTGACGCTTTCAGCCGATTGTGCGACGGCGTCTATAACCGCCTGCACAGCGGCCCCGTCGTGAAAATCCGGCGAGACATTGCCGCCGGTGCGGATCGCTTCAAAAAAGGGATCGGTCAATCGGCGGTAAGCCTCGTTGCGATTGGCCTGTTCATCCTTGGTGTTCAGCCCGGCGACGAGCGACTTGGGCAGGGGCATCGCTTTGATGCCGTAGCTGTCGGCGCGGCCGACGTACAGGCGGCCTTCCCAGGACGTGTCATAGCCCGGCTCGGCTTCGCAAATCAGCGTGGCCTTGCTGCCGGATAACTCGACGCGATGATAGTTGCCGCGCCCGGCGATACATTTGCTGGCCTGAAAGACGGCCTGCGCGCCGCAGACCAGTTGCGCCATGAAGATGCAGGCATCATCGGCATCGGCGATGCCGCCGGGACGCTCGCGGATGAAAGTCTGCCACTGCGCGGTCACGCACGTAAAGCCGCCCAACCACCAGCGCACCAGGTCAATGATGTGCGAGCCAATGTCCCCCAGTGCGCCCGTGCCGGATTCGGCGCGCGTCATGCGCCAGGCCAGGGGCTTGTCCGGGTCAAGATGCGACGAGGAAAGATACATCGCGCTGACGTGGCGCGGCTCGCCCAGGAATCCCTCTTCGACAAGCTGTTTGACGCGCGTGGCCGCCGCCAGGGCGCGGTGCGTAAAGAACGTCAGCGTCTTGACCCCTGCAACGTCAGCGCGAGCCGCCATCTCGCGCGCCTGAGCCGTGTTCATCGCCAGCGGCTTTTCGCAAATGACGTGCATCCCGGCTTGAATGGCGGTCAGCGCCATCGGGTGATGCAAGACGTTCGGCGTCAGGATCACCACTACGTCCAGCCCGGCGCGCGCGATCATCCGGCGCCAGTCCGTGAACGTCTGGCGGACGTTGTACTTGCGCGCCATTTGCTCCAACCGTTCTGGGTTGCGTCCGCACAGCGCCACCACGTCCACGTCGGGCCGTGAGGTCAGGCCGGGCAAGTGTTCCTGGTCGGCCCACCAACTGGTGCCGATCACTCCCACGCGAAGTCGTTCGGTGCTCATGGCTGCTCCTTTCGCCGCTGATGTTCCATGTCTGATTATTTTACATCATTTCGATCACGCCATCCGCCGCGATCCGGTACGCTCGCCTGCAAGCCCCGCAAGCAAACACTCCCGGCTCGTGCGCCAGCGCGCCATGACAGCGGGGGCAACGCAAAATCTGATCGGGCGGTTTGTCCCCCGATCCTGGCGCGCGGCCCGGCTTGAACGCCCAGACCAGATCATAGTCCACTTGCCACGTCTGCGTCTGCACTTGCGTCATACCCAGCGAGGCCAGCATCGCCTCGAACGCCGGGCGGCTCTGAGTGTGGCCGGGCAAAAACCTGGCCCACAGGCCAACGCGGTTGGTCACCAGCAGCACGCCGCCGGGTCGGAGCACACGCAGGCTCTCTTTTAGCGCCTGCCGGGTATCGGGAAAGAATTCGAGGGCCTCGAGGCACGTCACCGCGTCGAAGGCGTCATTCTCAAAGGGCAGGTAACTGACGTCTTGCCAGATGAGCCGGAGGCGATCGTCATTTGTCTGTGTGCTGCGCGCGGCTCGAGTCAGCATGGCGCGCGAACTGTCCAGGCCGATCACGTGACCGCGAAAGCCCGGTTGCCTCAGCAACGTGATCGGCAGGCGGCCTGTCCCGGTCGCCACGTCCAGCACGAGCGGCGCGGACACGTGACTCAAGGCCTGCGCCAACGGCTCGCCCAGAAACCAATCCTCATAATCGGGCGTAAACTGCTTGATGCGGTTGTAGCGGGCGGCGGTGAGGTCGTAAAGGAATGTGACAACGCGCGGCCCCAGGTGGACACCTTCGGCGATCACCAATTCCCAGTAAGCCAGAGCGGCAAGGATCGCCAATGCAATCAGAGCGAGCGCGATGGTCATATTTGGGGTATTGGGTATTGGGTATTGGGTATTCGGTATTCGGTATTCGTGTTACGACACAGACAGAGCTGCGATGAACATGGCAAGCATCAGCCAGGCCTGAGTGCTGCGGACGAACCACACGCCGCCCCCGCCTCGTCTCAGTGCCGATTCCAGCAGCAGTTGGGGCATGACCGTAAAGAACACGGCCAGCGCCGCGACCGGTTGGCGCATCAATACCAGCAGCGCGGCGGCCGCAAACTGCGCGGCGTTCCAGATGGTCGCGCGGCGCCCGCCTTCGATGAGTGTGAGGCCTGTGCCGTACGCCGCCGCTGCGATTGCGGCGAGCAGAACCGATGACGCCGTCAACGGCGCAAAGATGACGTGGGAGACGATCCACACCAGCCCGATTTCCAGTGTCGCTTTGAGCGCCGGGAGCGGTTGGCCGGTCCCGCGGCTGGCAATGACGCCGGCTTCGACGGTGGCCAGCGCTGCCGCCGAAAGCGCCATCACGGGCCAGCCCAGCACGGCCGAGAGCGCCACGCCGAGCATGATACACAAGATGATGGTGGACACCCGTGAACCGATCGAAGGTCGGAGATGCCTGCGCCACCACTCGACGGTGTGTGTCAGCCACCGTAACGCGCGATCGCCGGGCGTATTAGGCTGTGTGTAAGGAAAGGTGAAGGCGGGTGTGATTGCGGCCTGGCCCCATTCCTGGGCCGGAGTAGCCCAATCGGTCTCAACGGCGGCAGCCCACAAGGAGGCCCAGCCGCCTTCCACCAGGAGAAACAGCAAGAGCGCCTGCAAGGCCGACGTGCCGGTCCATTTGAATCCGCCGGAGGCAATGATGCCGCAGGCCATCGCCCAGATCGGGCCGAGCCATAGACCCGAGCTGCGCCACGTCACATCCAGGCGGACGAGTTGACCGATTTCGGGAGTGTCGCGTGTGTCCATGTGTCGAGGACAGATTGTACCACAGGCTTGCCTGAATGTACATGATTTGCAAAGGGACAGGTATCCATCTATGCAATCGAGGACAAGGTCTGTAGCAACGGTACATTTGTCGAATTGACAAACTGCGGGGTGGGTCTATAATCTTGAGCGTCAAGCGATTACCCCCCTTGGCTCGTGCAGGCCGAACGACTTGACCAAGCTGGCTGGCCCGTCTCTTGGAGAGGAGGACGCATCATGATCAACCCGCGTGCCTTGATCATCGAAGATGATAAAGATGTGTCGGAATTGTATCGCCACGTGTTAGAATCTCACGGATTTGAAACCGAGGTGATCCGGACGGGCGAGGCAGCCTCGGCGCGACTGACGGCCATCGTTCCGGCAGTGGTCGTATTGGACCTGCATCTGCCGGCTCGACTATCCGGGACCGATGTCCTGCATCAGATTCGCGCTGACCAGCGGCTGGCTGAGACGCGCGTGATCGTCGTCACTGGCCATCCAGAGCTGGCCGAAACGGTCGGCGCGGAGGCCGATGCGGTGCTCATCAAGCCCGTTGACGTCAGTCAGTTGGGCGACCTCATCGCGCATCTGCGTCCTGGCGGCAAGAGCGACTAGCCGCGTCCATCGCGGTCACCCTGTGTCCCTACTTGCCCCTATTTGTATTTCGGTACGGGTATTACGGAATAAATCGCCCCTCGGTGTGAGTGCCGGGGATGAAGGCTGAGCCAATGCGGGCGGCTGACGAGCAGAGTGCAACACATCATAGCAGGAGGCAACCATGTCTGAACAGCAGCGCCATGAGCATGAGAAAGAAGAAAAGGTGCGTGCGAGGCACGAGAAAGAAGAGAAGCACGAGGAAAAGGAAGAAAAGAACTGGGAGGAAAAATGGCGCCGTGATCCGCTCAGCGGCATAGTGTGGGCCGGCATCCTGATCTGGGCCGGCCTGGTGCTGCTGGCGGACAATCTCAGACTCTTGGTCCGCTTTGAGCGGCTAGAGACCTGGGCCATCATTCTCATCGGGGCTGGCGTGATTCTGCTCTTGGAGGTCGCTGTCCGCTTGTTGGTGCCAGCCTATCGGCGTGCCGTGACCGGCACGTTCATTTTTGGCCTCATTCTGATCGGCGCCGGGCTGGGGGACTTGCTGAGCTGGAATGTGATCTGGCCGCTGATCCTGATCGTGCTGGGCCTGTTCATCTTGGTGCGCGTCCTGCTCGGGCGGCGCTAAATGGATCTTGGAGCGCAAAACCAAAATCCAGCATCTATAACTGACCCAGATTGAAGGTCATCAATTCGTCCCAGGCATAGCGCAGCAGCGTCCACCACCGGTCACGGCCGATGCAGCGAAAATATGGCGGCCGGAAGGCCAGGATGAGGTCGCCGATTTTGTAGCGGGCCAGGATGGGCGTGGAGACGATCAGGCTGCCCACTTCGCCGGGGCGCATCTCGTGCAGCATCTTGACACCGGACCGGGTCTCGACCTCGAAAAAATAGAGGTCGTAGTTGGGAACCCACGCCCGTCGTTCGTCTCGCTGCTGGCCGAACATGCCTTCGGTGGCACCATAGATTTCGCGAATGACGACCGGCCCATATAGGGCTGTGAGCGCAGGCTGGTAGTGTGTGTTGATGCCAGGCACACTTCCCAGCGTCATGATCTGCGTGTGCCACAGGTCCTTGGGATAGACGCGGTGTGCCCGCCGCAGGTAACGGGCGAACGAGATGGCAGTCGGGGCGACGCCTCCCACCAGCGTGACGTTCTCGTCTTTGCATTTTTGATAGGCCAGCTCAAAGCGCGCTTCCCAATTATGCATGGTCTTGCCGCCACCCAGAGCGTCAATCTCGTCTTGGGTCGGCGCGGAGCGGATGGGTGTAAAGGCTGAAACGTGCTTGGTGTAGATGCCGGAGCTGTAGCCATACTCCACATCTCGTTCCCCCACTCGCACCATTCCCACCACCGAAGGAAAATTCAGATTCAGGTTGACCCCCTGGAATAGGTCATAGCGACCGCGGACGGCTACATAGTTCATCATCGCTCGCCCGGCGCTGAGGCGCAGGCGCAGGTCGGTCGGCGTCATCGGGATGTACTTGGACTCGCCCTGGGTCGTGCCGCGGGTGATGGCCCATCCCACCGGTTCTTCGGTGAGGAGCAGGCTCACTTCGCCCGTCATCACGCGCCGGATAAGTGGCTTGACATCCTCATAAGTGGTGACCGGAAAGGCACGCCGGTAGTCGTCAATGGTCTTGATGTCGGCTGCGCTGTATTGTTTGCCATATCCCGTCTGGGCATAGCCTTGCAGGAGATTCTGGAGCACCTCGCGTTGCGCCTTGTCCGGATCGTTCACGGCATCGTGCCAGGGTTGCAAGAGGGCGTTGAGCAGTTGTGCCGCCATCTGGGGGGCGATGTTGTTCATGGGCGTGCTCCTGATGGGAAGAAAAACGTGTGATCACAACAAGTGTATCACATCGGCTATGTGAGGCCAAATCGCGCTGTTGATCATCTTTGCTTGGTACATCACTGGGTGCCCCTGGCGATTATGGATTTGCTTCGCCAGGGTCAGTTGCCAAAATAGATTGGCAGGTGTAGAATTTTAACCGGCTGTCCTCAGTCGGAGGCGTATGAAAAGTATTCGCTGGCTTGCCACAATATCGCTGATCTTGGCGCTGACCGGGGCCTGGAGTGTTCAGGCGCAGACGCCGCTCAGTCAATATTTTCCCCAGACCGGTCACACGGTTCAAGGTGATTTCTTGCGTTTCTTTAATGCGCGTGGCGGCCTGGAAATTTTCGGTTATCCGCTCACGGAAGCGTTTGTCGAAAATGGCCGTCTGGTGCAGTACTTTCAGCGGATGCGGATGGAAGCTCGACCGGAAGCCTCCGAAGCGCAGCGGGTTCAACTGGGCAAGCTGGGCGCCGAGTTGATTACATCTGAATCCCCCATCGCGGCGGCCAACATCCCCCCGGCCAACGATCCGAATCGTCGCTATTTCCCACAGACGGGGCACACGTCAGGCTATGCGTTCCTCAGATATTTTGACGAGCATGGCGGCGTTGAGGTTTTTGGTTATCCGATCACCGAGTTCAGGCAGGAAAACGGGCGTATCGTTCAATATTTTGAGCGCGCCAAGATGGAGTGGCACCCAGAGCTTCCCGCTAATCAGCGTGTCCAGTTGGGAAACCTGGGCGAAATCTACGCGACGACCCGGCTGGCCCCGTCGCTTCTGCAACCTGGCTCGGCTCAACTGGCGCCGAACGTTCAGCAGATCACCTCGCTGCGCGCCATGGCTTCGCTCAGACATCCGATCACCGGGACGAGCGGACAGCAAACGCTTCACGTTTATGTGATTGATCAGCGCGGCCAGCCCGTGCCGGGAGCATCGTCGCGCGCGCTAGTGCATTTCCCCTCCGGCGATCGAGAGGTGATCCTTTCACCGACCGATGCCAACGGCTACACTCAAGCGTCGTTTGACCTGGGCCAGCTCAGGCCGGGGCAGTTGATCGTGGTCAGCGTGCGAGCGGCCTGGGCGGCGCTGGCCACGGAGACGCAAACCTCGTTCTTGGTGTGGTGGTAAGTTCGACCGCCTGCAAAAACGCCCGCACAGGCTTGACCTATGCGGGCGCGATTTGTTTCTCCATGAAGGAACAACGCTCGTTATTTTTTCGCTTCGGGTTGGGTGACCTTTTCTTCTTCCTCGTCCGTATCTTCCCAGCCGATGATCCACACGCACAGCCCGGCCACGCCGATCGTGGCGACGACGAGCGCCAGCGTCTGTGTGGGCAACAGGCCTACATCTTTGGCTGACCACAACAGCAAGATGACCATGCCAATCGCCAATACAGCCCAGGCGACGAGTTTGGGATGCTTGTTGTAGAATTCGATCACCCTAGACATTCGGTGTGCTCCTTGTAAAACGTCAGGCGTCAGGCGTCAAACGTCAAACGTCATATGACGCTTGACGTTTGAATCAAATCGGCCTTGTGACCAGTTGCTCCCGTAATCGCTTGGCCATCACAAAGCGGTCCGCGCCGCCAAACTCGGCTGCCGAGTCCATCCAGGCCTGCGGCCAGTTCGCCATTTCTTGCTCTTCGTAACCGCAGCTCTGGTAGAACTCGTAGGCGGCCGGCGAAGCGTCCACGTGGACAAACAGCAAGACGACCTCGCAGTTGAGGCGGTTGGCCTCGGCCTCGACGCTTTCGAGCAACGCCTTGCCGACCACGGGCCGCAGCGAGACCGGGTGTACGATCAAGTCTTCGACGCGCGCGACGAGGTTTTCCACACGCATGCTGGCGATCCCAACGATGCGCGTGGTTTGCGCCAGGAAAAACCCCTTGGCGCCGAGCCGCTCTTGCACCTGGGTGCGGTCAACGGCGATGCGCGCGTGCGTCGCATCAGAAAGAAAGCTGGCGATAGCTGTTGCGTCTGTGAGCTTGGCTCGCCTCACTTTGATCTCAGGGACCGGTGTTTCGCTCATACGCACCTTCTAGCAGATTGCGGATGGCTGATAGCTGATGGTAATGATTGAAACACAGAATGAGCCGAATGTCAAATGAGATTCCTGGCTGAGCTTGCCTGCCAGGCGCTGCTCAGAACGACAGGCTGATGACGTGTTCCCAGTGACGCTGAACCTCAGCGCGCAGTTCCTCCACGGTCCCGTTGTTCTCGATGAGAACATCAGCGAGCGCGGCCTTTTCCGACTGGGGCGGCTGAGCTTTGATCCGCAGGCGAGCGTCTGCTTCGCTCAGACCGCGCGTGCGCATCAGCCGTTCGAGCTGTACCTCGGGTCGAGCCGTGACGACCCACAGCTCGTTGCAGCGCTGGTGCAGGCCGGCTTCAATCAGCTTGATGGCTTCGAGGACGGCCACCATGCGGAGGTCGGAAGTCATTTGTTGGATGTCCGAGAGGCGGCGCTCAATCTCTGCGCCGACGGCAGGATGCACAATGGCTTCCAGGCGTCGCAGGGCCTCCGGATAAGCAAAGACGAGCGCGCCCAGCTTGGCGCGGTCAACTTCGCCGCCGGGATGCAAAATCCCTGTGCCGAACTGGGTTACGATCGCGTCGTGAACCGGTGTGCCTTTGCGCTGCATGTCGTGCACGAGCGCGTCCGCATCAATGATGTGTGCGCCGAGTTCGCTCAACGTCTGCGCGACCAGGCTTTTGCCCGTCGCAATGTTGCCCGTGAGACCGATCAAGTAGAGCACCCATTCCCCCCAAGTTTCCTCGCGTTCCCCTGCGCGCTCTGGGGAACCCGACCGAGGCTATTGCGTGATCTTTGACCATTCCGACATGTGGTCGTGTAATAGACCCTCGACCTCGGCGTACTCGCGGCCCAACTCGTAGACACGCATCACGGCGCCGCTGACGCCCGCCATTTCCAGTTCGCGTCCGAGCTGCTCCAATCTCGCTTCCAGCCCGGCAATGTTCGCTTCCAGTTCAGCCAGTCGCCCTTCCTTTTCCCGCGCCGCTTTTCGCTGCATTTCCTGCTGTTGCTTTTCCCTCTCCTCTTTCCTTCTGCCCTTGTCTACTTTGGTGCCTTTGTCCTCTGATGCTTTGCTTTCCTGTAGTCTCTGCTCGCGTTCTCTCTTTTGCATCACATACTGCGTGTACCCACCCTCGTAGACGGCTAGCGCACGATCCTCAATCGCCCACACGTGAGTGGCGAGACGATCGACCAGGTACCGATCGTGGCTGACAAGCAGGATCGTCCCGGCAAAGTCGGCCAGCACGTCTTGCAACACTTGTTGCGACTCCAGATCGAGGTGATTGGTTGGCTCGTCGAGCAGCAAAAAGTTTGCGCCCTGAAGTGTGAGCACAGCCAGCGCCACGCGGCTGCGCTCGCCACCCGAAAGCAGGCCGACCGGCTTGAACACGTCGTCGCCCGTAAACAGATAACGGCCCAGCAGCCCGCGCGCTTGCTCGACCGGCATGTTTTGCACGTCGAGGATCGTGTCAAGGACAGAACGATCGGGATGGAGCCAGTCGTGCATCTGCGAAAGATAGCCTGGCTTGACCGACCCTCCAAGCCAGACCTCGCCACTGAGCGGCTGCAACTGACCGAGCACGGTCTTGAGAAAGGTGGTCTTGCCGGCGCCGTTCGGTCCCCACAGTGCTACCCGTTGAAGTCGTCGTAGCTCGAGCGACTCGACCGTAAGCAGCGGCTCGTCACCTGGATAGCCGATCACGAGATCGCGTCCGGCCACCACGATGTCGCCGCCGCGCAATCCTGCACGCAAGTCCAGCTTGATCGCTTTTTGCTCGCGGGGCCGCTCGATGCGTTCCATGCGCTCCAGCCGCTTGAGGCGACCTTGCGCCTGGCGCGTCTTTTGACCGGCCATGTAGCGGCGGATAAAGTCTTGTTCTTTGGCGATCACTTGTTGCTGCCGTTCGTATTCGCTCTGCTGGCGTTCCACGCGATCCGCGCGGACAGCAGCGTACTGCGAATAGTTGCCCGGATACTCGACCAGCTTGCCGGCGCTCAGTTCCCATATGGTCCGGGCGACAGCGTCGAGCAAGTAGCGGTCGTGCGCGACGACGACGACCGCGCCCGGGAACTCGTCGAGCGCTCCTTCCAGCCACTCGACGGCTTCAATGTCCAGGTGATTTGTTGGCTCGTCCAGCAGCAAAAGCCCCGGCTCCTGCAGGACCAGTTTGGCAAGCAAGGCCCGCGTTTTTTGCCCGCCCGAGAGTTGATTCACAGGTCGGTCGAAATCTGGCGGCGCAAAGCCTACCCCACTCAGGGTCTGGCGGATGCGGTTCTCGTACGTATAGCCGCCGGCGTGCTCGAACTTTTCGACCAGCGCCCCGTAGCGTTCGAGCGCGGCATCGCGTCGAGCGGGATCGCTCATGGCCGCTTCGAGCTGGCGCAGTTCAGCGGCCTGGGCCTGCAAGTCGGCAAACACACTGAGCATCTCGTCCCAGACGGTGCGCTCGCCGACGAATTGCTCGTCGGCCTGCTGTGGCAGATAACCGATGGTCAGCCCGCGCATCCGGTGAACCTGACCGGTCGTTGGCTCCTCCACTCCGGCCAGGATGCGCAAAAGCGTCGTCTTGCCGGCGCCGTTGGGGCCAACAAGCGCGATGCGCCCGCCATGCGGCACGGCGCACGAGACGCCGGAAAAGACATCCTGGGCGCCAAAGGATCTGGAAAGGTTAGTGGCAGATAGAACAGGCATAGATCAAGTTAGGACACGGATTGCACAGATGACACGGCGAAAAAGAAAATTCGTATTGACTCAAGTTACATGGCGCGTCGTTTTTTCACTACCCCCCTCCAACTCCCCCCGCTTCGCAGGGGGAGAGCATGCGGGGGAGGGCTGATTACGGAGTGACTGCTCACTCATTAAACATCGTCCCGACCGATTCGCCCTCGTGCACGCGGCGGATCACTTCGCCCAGGAGTGATGCAACGGAGAGGATGGTCATGTTAGGCAAACGCTTTTCCGGCAGGATGGGCACCGTGTCCGTGAACACCATCTCTTTGATCGGCAACGCGGCCAGCCGTTCGTAAGCGTCAGGGGAGAAGGCCGCATGCGTGAAGCTGAGATAAATATCCGCTGCTCCGTGCTTCTTGAGGATCTCGACACCTTCCGCGACCGAGCAGCCCGTGTTCACTTCATCATCCACCAACAGCACATTCTTGCCTTCCACATCGCCGATCACTGAAAGCGCGTGCACGGTGGCGTCGGTAATATCGCGGCGCTTTTCGATGAACGCCATCGGCAGACGGAGCTTTTGGGCAAAGTTGCGTCCCTTTTTGGCAAAGCCCAAATCAACGGCCACGACGACGGTGTTGGTGAGCTGCTTGGCGAGAAAATAGTCGCTCAGAATGTGAAACGCCGTCAGCTCGTCGCCGGGGATGCCAAAGAACCCCTGAATCTGTCCGGCGTGCAGGTCAATGAGCATGTAGCGATCGGCCCCGGCGACGGTGATGAGATCGGCCAGCAGACGCGCCGAGATCGGCACGCGCGGCTGATCCTTTTTGTCGCTGCGGCCATAGGCAAAATATGGGATGACCGCGGTGATCCGCCCCGCGCTGGCCCGTTTGATGGTGTCCAGCAACAGCAGCAATTCCATGATGTTATAGTTGACTGGCGAGGAGGTCGTCTGGATGATGAACACGTCCTGGCCGCGCACACTCGTTTTGAGACGTACGAAGATATTCTCGTTTGCAAAGACGGTGATCTCGCGCGGGCTGAGGGGCACGTGTAAATAATCCGAGATCTTGCTTGCCAGGTCCAGGCTGCCTGTCCCACTGAACAACTCAATGTTGCCATACATGCGTGGTTGCGCCATGCTTGCCTCCTTCGAGTTCTTGAGTGCACACTCTGCACATCACGTGAAGCCGTCGGCCAGATGCCAGGTGTCGTTGAACTTGACCAAGCGCACGCGCCGTTCAGTGACCCGGACGATCGAGAGCGATGCATTGTCAAACTGGAACGGCAGGCGGCGATGGATCGGCATCTCCAGGAGATGCGCCAGATACACACCTAACGTCCCCCCGTGACTGACGACGATAGCAGTCTGGTCGGAATGGCGGGCAATAATGTCCGTCATCACGGAAACCGCGCGCCGGACAAAGTGATCGCGGTCTTCGCCGCCGGGCGGCGGGACCCATTCGTTGCCTATTCGGTGGAACGCGGCGATCCATTCAGGAAACTGACGCTCGATCTCTGGGCCAGTCAGACCGGTGATCTGACCGACATCGTTTTCTTTGAGTCGCTCGTCGGTCTGGACCGGCAGCGCGAGCGCCTGACCGATCATCTCGGCTGTCTGTTGGGCGCGTAGCAGCGGGCTGCTGTAGAGGGCGGCGATGGCATAACCCTCGGCCGTCAAGCGGCGCGCAAGTTTGCGGGCCTGATCACGCCCGGTATCGTCGAGTGGCGGGTCAGCCCAGCCCTGGATGCGCCCGATGGCGTTCCAGGTGGATTGGCCGTGTCGAATCAACAAGAGTTGTGTCATACCGATTCAGGTCTTGAGTAGTTTTCTGGCTGCCGCATACGGATCGAGTTCTCGCGCGGCGATGCGCTCCACCATGCCAGCCAGGTCGGCGGGTGCGAGTTTCGTCATCAGTTGGCGCAAGAGCGTCTCGCGCAGGATGGCTTCGAGTTCGGCTTCCAGCCGCGCGCGGCGACGGGACTCGCCTTCACCGCTTTCGATCAAATGGGCTTGGTGGCGCGCGATAGCATCCACGACTTCGGTGATGCCTTTGCCGTCGAGCGCAATCGTCTGCAAGATCGGCGGTCGCCACGTGGGGACGGCATCGCGCTGGCCGGCCCGGCCTGCACTGGTTGGCACGCCAACAGTCATCGTCACGCCGTGATGTGCGACCGTGCGCGGGGCGGCGCTCAAGTCAAGCATCGCCTCCAGCGCGCGGACCGTGTTGGCTGCGCCCTCGCGGTCGGCCTTGTTCACCACCAGCACGTCCGCGATCTCCAGGATGCCCGCCTTGATCGCCTGCACCTCATCGCCCAGGCCCGGCGCTTCGACGACGACGGTTGTGTCCGCTGTGCGCGCAATGTCCACTTCCGATTGACCGGCTCCGACGGTCTCGATGAGGACGACCTGGTAACCGACGGCGTCCAAAATCTTGATCACGTCGGCGGTCGCGCGGGCCAGCCCGCCCAGACTGCCGCGCGTTGCCATCGAGCGAATGAACACGCCGGGATCGCCTGCGAGATCGCGCATGCGGATGCGGTCACCCAAGATCGCGCCGCCCGTAAACGGGCTGGTCGGATCCACCGCGATGATGCCGACCGTCTGCCCGGCACGGCGGTAGGCTTTGGCCAGTTCCGAAACGAGCGTGGATTTGCCGGTGCCCGGCGCGCCAGTCACGCCGATGATGCGCGCGCGCCCGGTGCGCACGAAAATCTCGGCAAGCATCTGCGCAGCGAGCGCGCCGTCGTCTTCGACCTGGCTGATCAGCCGCGCCAGCGCACGCCGGTTGCCGGCCAGGGCTTGATGGACAAGTTCCATAGTCAAGGCTGCCGGATCACCCGGTCGTCCTTTCGGCGCGTCGCTCAATTTCTTCTCGAATGAATCGCACGACCTCATCCGTGTTCGCGCCGGGGCCAAAGACGCCGCGGATGCCGAGCCTCTGAAGCGCAGGGATGTCTTCATCAGGGATGATGCCGCCTGCAAACACCAACACGTCGTCTAGCCCGTTGGCCTTGAGCAGCTCGACCACACGCGGCAAGAGTGTCATGTGCGCACCCGAGAGGATCGAAAGGCCGACCGCATCCACGTCCTCTTGCAACGCCGACTCGACCACCATTTCCGGCGTCTGGCGCAAGCCGGTGTAGATGACTTCCATCCCGGCATCACGCAACGCGCGCGCAATGACTTTGGCGCCACGGTCGTGGCCGTCCAGGCCGGGTTTGGCGATAAGAATACGGATTTTCCTGTCCATGTGTCCCTCGTTGAAAGAAAGAGGTAATGTGCCTTTGGGATTATACCCTAAAGGATATTCAAGTCAATCCTTTCCAAAGGACTGAGGGAGTGTACGCTGCGTCAAACGTCACGCGAAGCGGTCAAATATTGCCATCCGTGTAATCTGTAGAAATCCGTGTTCACACTTGGGTTTGGGGCCAGGCTGTGATATACTGTCGAGCGTTTAATTCAGACAGGGGGACATCGTGTCCGCGCAAATCCAGGTTATCGCTCCACCGCGTTTGCGCCCGCTCTCGATCAGTGATCTGTTGGACGAGGGTGTTCGTCTGTATCGGCGCAACTGGATACGGTTTGTCACGATTGCAGCAATCGTCGCTGTTCCGGTGAGTGTACTCCAGGCAGGCTCGACCTGGTTGAATGTCAGCGCCACGCCATCGTTCGGCGGGGCAGGGGTACCCGGCGATTCGTTGACGCCCGTGTTGCTCAGCCAGGCTGTTCAGCTTGGCGTCAGCGTGATTGACGCGATCGTGACGGTGCTGATGACCGGGGCGCTGATCTATGTCGCCGGGCGGAGTTACTTGGGACAGGTGATCACCCCACGGCAGGCCTATGGTTATGCTGCTCGACGCCTCCTGGTGATGATCGGTTCCTATCTTTTGGCAGGGCTGATTGTTCTGATTCTGATTGTCGCCTCGATCATCCCGTGTGTAGGCTGGTTGGGTGGCCCGCCTGCGACAGCATTTGCTACGGTCAATCTGTCTGTATTGATTGTGCCCATTGTCATGCTAGAAGGCAAAGGAGTTCGGGCCTCGCTGCGGCGCAGTTGGGCGCTCACCAAGAGCCAGTTCTGGCGCGTCTTGCTGCTGGCTTTTTTGTTATACCTGTTCAACCTGGCCGTCATCGGCGGGCCGATCTGGGTGGTGGCGATTCTCGTCGTCGCTGTGACCCAGAACCCGACGTATGTTGCCTTCGTGACGGTCGCTGTCAGCGCATTGGTGAATCTGATCTTTACACCGATCTGGGGCGTGTGTATCACATTGTTGTACTATGACGCGCGGGTCCGCCGCGAAGGCTTTGACCTGGCCTGGCTGGCTGGCATCGAAGCTCCGCCCGACGACGACCGAGAGCCGCTGCTGGCTTCTTCGGACTGGAAGACGCTGGGCATCCTGACTCTCCTCACGATTCCGGCGTTTCTCCTGTTTACATTCGGTGGATGGATATTGTTTTTGATTCCCTTTATGGCGATGCGTGGCATGCCCTAAGCCGGAAAAGGTAATCGGTTCGATGCGTTGTCCTGTTTGCATTCTGATTGTCTGCTTGTGGATAACCGGCATGGCTTGGGCCGTGTCTCCATTCGCTCATGCTGCGCCCGCTCGACAAGACGAAGGCGAGCCGATGCCCGAGGATGAGTATTGGCAGATGCTTGCCGACGTGCTGGCCCAAGTGAAGCAACTGCAGAACGCCCAGTCGTTGGACGAATCGCTGCTGGCTAACATGGCTGACCGCCTTCAGGGGGTCAAGTGGGTGCGGTTGACGAGCGGCCAGACCGTACCGGTGGACAATTCCGAGCTGGCCGAAATGATGCGCCGGAAAAGCCCGGGCTGGTTCGAGCTGTTCTCCATCGAGTCGCGGCTTGACGCGCTGATCACAGCGCATCGAGACTGGCCGCACACCTTGCCCGATCCTTCGGCGATGGACACGTTGAGCGCGGTGTTGGCGCGGCCCGAGTTCCAGCCGCAGGCCGCATCCACGCCTTCGCCGCTGCAGGCGTTGTGGGACCGGTTCGCCGAATGGCTCGCTCGCCAGCTTGCGCGCATTGGGTTGAGGGATGTGCGTCTGCCCGATCTGAGCGGACTGCTCACCGTGGTCGGCGTGTCGGTGCTGGCGGCAGTCATCTTTTTTTTCGTCCGCAGCCTGCGCGCGACCCTCGTCTCTGAAGTTGACCTTGGGGAGCATGTTGATGGCATAGAGATGTCGTCGTCGGCGGCGCTGCGGCAGGCGCAGCAGTTGGCGGCTGGCTCCGATTACCGGTCGGCAGTGCGCTACCTTTACCTGGCGACGGTGTTGGCGCTGGATGAGCGCGGCCTGTTGCGCTTTGACCAAGCGCTCACCAATCGTGAAGTGCTGCGGCAGTCCTCGACGCATCAACGGTTGAGGAGCGAACTGACGCCAGTGGTCGAAACCTTCGATCAAGTCTGGTATGGTCTGCAGCCGATCAGCGACGAACAGTATCGCCAGTACGAGCAACATGTCGCACGTGCGCGGGAGGTCAAGCCGGAATGAGGTTCTCGCGCGACGTGATCCCGCTCGTCATCTTGTTTGCCATCCTGGCTCTCGTGGCAGGTTACGGCGCTTCCCGCCAGGCCGAGTCTGAGCAGCTTTATCCGCCAGGTTCGATTCAGAGTACTCGGCCGAACGGCGGACGCGCGCTTTACCTGTGGCTGCGCGAGATGGGGTATCAGACGAGCGTGATCGAGGGGCCGGCCTTTGCGATTGAGCAAAACGTTGACCTGTTGTTGATACTCGCGCCGATAGGCGAGTTTCGCGCCGGGTTCGGATTGAGCGAAGTCAGCATCGTGGAGAGCTGGGTGCGCGGCGGTGGGACATTGATCCTCGCGCAGGGAAACGGCTGGGATGCGCTGCTACGGAACTTGGGCTTTGAGACCGAGTGGAGTCCACTTCTTTCGGATCAGGCTACGCTGGCCCAGCCGCTTTTGATCTCGCCTCCGTTTGTCACGGCGACGATCAAGTCGGACTGGAGTCTCAAGCACGCTCCGCCTTCGGATGCGATTGTGCACATGATAGCGGAGGACAAGCCGTTGGTCGTCTCCCGTCAAGCAGGCCGGGGCCAGGTGTTTGTCGTCTCCGGCCTATATCCGTTTACTAATGCCGGCTTGCGCCAAGTTTCCAGTGCGGCTCTGGTCTATAACCTGATTCTGCGAGGCGCAGGCCGTCGGGGCATCGTGGCGTTTGACGAGTTCCATCACGGCCAGCGCGATCCGATGTCGCTGCGGACGTGGCTGGTGACGACACCGCCGGGCTGGGCGATCCTTTACGGGGCGCTCGTCGTGTTTGCCTACCTGCTCATCGGCGGCAAGCGATTCGGCGCGGCGGTGCCCTTGCCGGAGCATATGGCTCGCCGCACGACCGTCGAGTTCATCACCGCGATGGCGAATCTTCGTCGCCGCGCAGGCCGCCGTCACGATATGCTGCGTCACTATAAAGACCAGCTCAAGCGCAGGCTGGCTCGACCGTACCGGATCGATCCCAAGCTCGTTGATGACCAGTTCATGCAAGAACTCGCGCGCTGCGATCCGATCTATGATGCGCGCAGAACGGAATTGACCCAATTGCTCGCCGGGCTGAGTCGCAAGCACGTGACCGAACGCGAGATGATCGCGCTGGCCGCGCAGGCTGCCGAATGGCCGCGCACATGACGCATGACGAATGACAGAATACGCAGTACGTAACACGGAGCTGACATGTCCATTCAACAAATCTACACTCGCCTCAAAACCGAAGCCACCAAAGTGATCGTCGGGCAGGAAGACGTGTTCGAGCAGATGGTCATTGCACTCTTGACCGGCGGACACGTGCTCTTGGAAGGTGTGCCCGGCACGGCCAAGACACTCATGGCCAAAACCTTGGCGCACCTGGTGCAGGTCAGCTTCACGCGCATCCAGTTCACGCCTGACTTGATGCCTTCGGACATTCTGGGCACGAGTGTGTTTGATCTCACTTCCAGCCAGTTCCGGCTCAAGATGGGGCCGATTTTCACGCAGATTCTGCTCGCGGACGAGATCAATCGCGCGCCGGCCAAGACGCAGAGCGCGCTGCTGGAGGCGATGGAAGAGCGCCAGGTGACGATTGAGGGCGAGCGGCACAAGTTACCCGAGCCGTTCCTCGTGCTGGCGACGCAAAACCCGGTCGAGTACGAGGGCACGTACCCGCTGCCGGAAGCGCAACTGGATCGTTTCTTGTTCAAGACGCTTGTCACCTATGCGCCGCGCCAGGCCGAGCAAGAGGTTTTGCGTCGGTATCATCACGGTTTTGATGCGCACGACTTGAAGACGGCGAATCTAGAGTCCGTCATCACGCCCGCGCACATTGCCCAGGCGCGCCAGGAGATCACACAGGTCACCGTCGAAGAGGGTGTGATGGATTACATCACGCGCATCGCGGAGGCCTCGCGCCGGTCGGCAGATTTGGTGCTGGGCGGCAGCCCGCGCGCGAGCATCGCTTTGCTTTTGGCCAGCAAGACCTATGCCGCACTGCAAGGCCGCGCCTACGTCACGCCCGATGACATCAAGCATCTGGTCCCGCCGGTCTATCGCCATCGGGTCATCCTCAAGCCGGAAGCCGAGATCGAAGGGCTGGACGCCGACCGCGTGATGGCACGCATCTTGGGGCAGGTTCAAGTGCCACGGTGATTGTTGATTTCGGATTTTTGATTGAGGGGCATGACTCAAGGGCGAGGCGCGCACCGCAATCCGACATCCGAAATCCGAAATCATATGTTACTGACCCGACGTTCGCTCCTGTTGCTCTTGTTTGCGGCGGTACCCATCGCGTTGAGCGCGTTGGCGCAAGCGCTGCTGTATGTTGCGCTCGTGTATCTGGCGCTCGTCGGCGTGATGCTGGGGATAGATGTGCTGATCAGCCCTCGCCCGCGTGATTTTGAACTGACGCGGCACTGCGACACCCGGCTTTCGCTCGGCGCGATGAACCGGATCGAGATAGACGTGCGCAACCTCAGCCGCTTCCGTGTGCCGGTGTGGGTGCGCGACGAGCCGCCCGTGATCTTTACGGTGGATGCGGCTGTGCTCCCGGCGACGCTTGCCCCGCGCGCGCAGGTCACTGTGTCCTATCACGCCCGGCCGCCTCGACGCGGCGATTACGAGTTCGGCAATCTCAATCTGCGCTGGCGATGCGCGCTGGGGTTGATCGTGCGGCAGGCGATTTATCCTGCGCGCGCGGCGATCAAGGTGTATCCGAATCTTCTCGAAGTTCGCAAGTACGAGTTGCTTGTCCGGCGTGGGCAAACGCAGGAACTGGGGTTGCGGCTGAATCGTCGCTTTGGCGAGGGCACCGAGTTCGAGCGGCTGCGCGAGTATTTGCCGGACGACGAGTATCGCCGGATTGATTGGAAAGCGACCGCGCGGCGCAACAAGCCGATCACCCGCGAGTTCCAGACTGAGCGCAGCCAGACCATTATGGCGGTGATTGATGCGGGCCGTATGATGCGCAGCCCGGTGGGTGACATGGCGATCCTCGACTATGTGGTGAACGCGGTGTTGCTGTTCAGCTTTGTCGCAGTGCGGCGAGGCGATAAAGTCGGCTTGCTGACATTCGCCGACGACATTGGCATTTACCTCACGCCGCACCAGGGCAAGGGACAGTTTTACAAGATGCTCGAGGCGTTATATGGCGTGCAGAGCCAGCCAGTCGAGGCGAACTATGCGCGCGCGCTTTCGTTCCTCGGCGTGCGCAACAAACGGCGCTCGCTCGTCGTCCTGTTCACCGATCTGTCCGGCGGCATGCCGTCGCAGCAGGCGCTCTTGACGCATCTGACGGCGCTGTATCCGCGTCACCTGCCGTTGTGCGTCACCGTGAGCGACCCGGCGCTCACGCGCACCGCTGCGCTTTATCCGCGCGATTCGGTTGCCGTCTATGAGCGCGTCGTGGCCGAGCAGATGCTCGACGACCGCCAGCGACTGATCGAGTCGCTCGCCCGCCGCGGCGCGATGGTGCTCGACGTGCCGGCGGAAAAGTTAACGGCGGCGGTGATCAACAAGTATTTGGAGTTGAAGGGGAGGGCGCTGATTTGACCCAAGACGAAGGACGGAGGACGAATGACCAAAGAGGTTTGACTTTCGTCCTTCGTCTTGGATCATTCGTCTGAACGAGATCGCTGATTACGCCCGGCGAGCAAGAGATACGAATATAGCGCGATGCCGGTGACGAGGCCAACGCCGAGCTTGATCAGCGGAGGCAGCGCAGAGGGCGAAACGAACGCTTCGATGATTCCGGCGATGACTAACAGCAGCGCGCCGCCGACGATCAGTCGCACGGCCTTGCGCGCGGCCTGAGCCAGCGCGTCGCGCCGGCGCAAGAGGCCCGGCCGCAAGATTGCCCAGCCTAGCATCAGCCCGCTGCCCCCGGCGATAAAGATGACCGAAAGCTCAATGACGCCATGACCCACGACAAACGAGCCGAGCGGGACGAACATGTCGTAATGCGCGCTCAAGCCGAGGACCGCGCCGATCAAGAGTCCGTTGAGGATCAGCACATAGACTGTTAACAGCCCGGCGAGCGTGCCGCCGGCAAAAGCCGCAAATGAGACGCGGATGTTGTTGGTCATGATGAACGACGATGCCCAGGGCCGTTCGTGGATCGGGATGTCCGTCCAGAGGTCCTTGTGATGGAGCATGTCGGCGATGCGCTGCAGGCCCAGCCAGTCAGCAATCGAAGGATCGCGCGCGCCGATGGCCCCGGCGATGAGGCCGGGTAGGGCGAACATCAGAAACGCGAGCAGAATGAACGGCGCTGTCTCCCGATAGAGGCGCGGGAAGCCGGCCGAGAGAAAATGCCAGGCGCGTCGCCATCCGAGCGGCTCGCCGCGATAGATCGTCGCGTGTGCGCGCCCGACCAGTTGATTCAGGTAGGTCGCCACCGGGTGGCGCGGGTAATCGCGCTGGGCAATCGCCAGATCGGACGTGGCCGCGCGATAGAGTTGACCCATCTCGGTCAGTTCGGCGTCGGTCAGCGTGCGCATCAGACCGGAGCGCGCGCAGTCGAGCAGTTTGGTCAGTCGCTCCCAATCGGAGCGACGCTGTAGGACGAAATCTTCAGCTCGCATCAATGGACGAATATCGAGTAGATACCCCGGAAAACATTGCCTTTAGCTATGACATCAGCGGCATCGGCTCGCGCTTTTTGGCCGCGCTGATTGACACGGCCATCCTTGCCCTTTTGTTGTTTGCCGCCTTGCTGACGGCGACTGCGGTGATCTCCACTTCGGCGGGTCAAGAGTGGCTCGGCCAGTTCGCTCAAAGTGTGATCGTCGCCGGGTTTGTGCTGCTGACGTTCTCGATTTACTGGTCCTATTATATCTTTTTTGAGCTAATTTGGAACGGTCAATCGCCTGGCAAGCGGATCACCGGCCTGCGCGTGATCCGCACCGACGGCACGCCGGTGACGGTCGTGGACAGCATCGTACGCAACATCGTCCGGTTGGTGGATTTCATGCCGACCTTTTACGGCGCCGGCATCATCGTCATGTTGATCAACTCCCAGTCGCGGCGCTTGGGCGATCTGGCGGCGGGGACGGTCGTCATCAAAGAGCGACGCGAAGTGACGTTGGCACACCTGGCTCAGTCGGCGGCTCAGGTCGCTGCGTCGCAGCCGACGCCTCTGCCCGCCGAGGCGGTCACCTGGCCGATTGAACGTTTGACCGAAGATGATTATTACATCGTCAACGAGTTCTTTGCCCGCCGCGCCCAGATCGCCAATGCAGGCTCGCTGGCCCGGCGGTTGGCGACAGCCTTGCACGCCAGGCTGGATTTACCGCTGACTCAACCGCTCACGACTGGAGAAGCGTTGGACTTTATGAACAAGATCGCCGACGTGTATCGGGCGCTGGGTTCTGGTAAAGCGTCAGGACGGGTCTCCACACTCGCAGGTCTTACGGACGCGGCGAGCCGCAGCGCGGGCGAGACGAGGTCCTCTGAGATCGCGCTGTCCTGTCCGCGATGTGGTGTAGAGGTCATGGACAGCGCAGAAACTTGTCCTTCGTGCGGACTTGATCTTTCTGGCCATTGTCCCTGGTGCCGCGCTCCCTTGCCCAATGGCGTGGACGCCTGTTCCAGGTGTGGTCAAGCTGTCTGTCCTGCATGTGGCTCGGCGGTGGGCGACAACGCGGCCGACTGCGCGGTTTGCGGGACGCGATTCAGGCTGAGTTGCCCACGCTGCGGGGCGACCGTCGCATCGCAGGATGTGGTTTGCCCGCGTTGCGACGAGACTTTTACCGAATCGTGACTGGTTGAGGCTCTCCCGACTCTGACGGTAAAGTACCGGATGTTCACTCGGACATGAATGTCCGAGCTACAGAACTGCGCCGGATGAATCCGGCTCAAGAGCCTCATTCATGAGGCGCAGCCTTGTAGACCGGCGATTCACACCTGCACCGCACCTGCGGTGCGCCGCAGGTGCAGGTGTCGCCGGTCGAGCATGCGGAGACAGCGTGCCCCATTAAACCCAGGAGAGCCACTTTTGATAAAACCTGGCGGTTCAAATCGGGCATCGTTCTAAACAGAAACGCAACTGAAACTCTGCGCGATTGGCAAAAGAGTGGCGCTATGATAGAATTTGAGTGGTTCAGTGCCCCCCGGAACCTCATGTAGCGTTTCAAATCCGCACCCGGAATATGGTCGCTGGGGTGCGATTTCCACGGAAACTTATGGCCGAGCAACCCAAAGCAGGCACAACCGTATCCGACGTATCTGGCACAATCGCTACCATCCTGGTCGCCGCCCTGGCGGTGGTGACGGTGGTGGCGATGATCATGGCGCCGATCAACGCCGGGCGCTGGGCCATGCAGCCCTTTCCTGGGATCTTGTTCGAGTCCACGCTCGAAGTCGCCGATCTCAACAATCAGGCTTGGGAAGGCCCACGCAATGGCCTGCGCACTCCTGACTTTCTCGTGGGGATAGACAACACCGAGATCCGTCGCCAGGCGGACCTGGACGCCGCGCTGAGGCAGCGCCGGGTCGGCGACCAGGTTGCGATGCATGTCATCACTCCCTCGGGCCAGGTCAAAGTGGTCTCGATCACTCTGACGGAATTTCCTCGCTCGGACTTGTTTTCGTACTTTGTAGTGCCATATCTGGTGGGACTCTTTTACCTGGTCGTCGGGCTGTGGGTCTTGATGACGCAGCGTCGCCGCGCCGCCGGGCGGTCTTTTGCCGTAATGGCTACCGGGGCCGCCGGGACGTTTGCGCTGCTGTTTGACATCTATACGACGCATACGTTTTCCCAGTTATGGGCGGTCTCGGTCCCGGTGGCGGCGGGCGGTTTGATTGCCCTGGCGTTGCTCTTTCCACAGGAACAGAGTTTTGTTGCCCGTCGGCCGTTTTTGCGGTGGGTGCCTTTTGTGCCTTCGCTGGTGATCGCCGTGGCGTCGGCAGCGACAGCTTATGCGCGCAAGCCCCAGGTCTGGTACGCTTTGGCATGGCAATGGGGGCTGGTCTATGCTGCGCTGGGTGTCGTGGTGTTCCTGGGAATGACAGCTTATCGGCGGTGGACATCGCCTTCGCCCATTGTGCGCGAGCAAAGTCGCACCATCCTGTGGGGCAGCGCGGCCGCGTTTGTGCCTGCGTCCGTGTGGCTGCTGCTCTTTTTTACGATCCCCAATCAGATCGTTCCTTCAGTCCTTGTGTTCTTCCCGCTGATCCTCTTTCCGCTTTCGCTCGCCTATGCGATTATGCGTTACCGGGTGCTCGACATAGACCTGGTCGTCAGCCGAAGCCTCACCTATGTGTTCTTGACCGCCGCGATTGGCCTGGTGTATTTTGTGATCGTCAACGTGGCGAACCGTTTGTTGAACGCGACGATCTCGGCCACCGATCCCGGGTTGATCGCGCTGTTTGTCCTTGCGCTGGCAGTCGTGCTGGAGCCAGCCCGCGCCCGCGTGCAACTGGCGGTGGATCGCACATTTTATCGCGGACGTGTAGATTATCGTGAGGCGCTGAACGGGTTCAGGGATCAATTGACTCGCGCGGTCAATCTGGATACGCTGTTGTCCATACTGTACGAGCAGATCGCGCGGTCGGTGCGCGCCGAGCCGACCTGGGCCTTCTTGTACGCTTCCGAAGCGATGGGTTACCTTGCGCACCCGGCGATCAACGGCGACCGTCCTGCGCCGGGCGCGAACCGCTTCCCCGCCGATAGCCCGCTCGTGACGATGCTCCAGGCCGGCGGGTCAGTCTACATCCTGGCCGATCGGCCCTTGCCGCGCGCACTCGCCTCTGAACGCGCCAGGCTCGACGCGCTCGGCACGCCTCTCTTTGTCCCCTTGCGCGGCCAGGATCGTCTGGAAGGCTGGATCGCGCTTGGCCCCAAGGCTTCCGGCTTGCCGTTCACCAGTGACGATCTCAACTTTATCCATTCGCTGGCCGATCAGATGGCGCTTGCGCTGGGCAAGGCGCGTGTCGTCTCTGACCTGGAGCGTCGCGTCAATGAGCTTTCGGCGCTTTCGCTCATCAGCCAGGCCGTCAACTTTACGCTGCCGGTGGATGACATCTTTGAGCTAATCTACACGCAGACCCGCCGGGTGCTGGCGGTTCAGAACTTTGCCGTGATGCTGTACGATCACCGGCGCCAGGTGCTGCGCTTTGCGTTCTACATCGAAGATGACGAGCGCTACGATCTCAAGGATGAGCTGCCGATGGGTATCGGCCTGACCAGCGAGATCGTTCGCACGGCCCAGGCGATCTGCGCCGATGATTATTTGGTCGAGTGCGAGCGGCGTGGGGTGGCGCCGGGCGGGACGCTCCGGACCGGGCGGGCCTGGATGGGTGTGCCACTCATGGCCGGCGATCGCGCCTTTGGCGTGCTCAGCATCAGCACGGTTGACCCGGACGTGCGTTATACCGACGAGCACCTGCAGGTCTTTCGGGCTATCGCCGATCAGACCGCCAACATTTTGGAAAAGAATCGGCTGTATCACGAGATGGAGCAGCGCGCCCAACAGCTCGCAACGCTCAACGAGGTCGGGCGTACGATCACGTCCACCCTCGAGCTGCGTCTTGCGTTGAATCTCGTCATGGAAAAGGCTGTCGAGATTTTGGGCGCCGAGGCCGGGTCGCTCTTGCTGATGGATCCGGAGACGGGCGACCTGATCTTTGAGGTGACGCTCGGCCCGACGGCAGGCGAGATTCAGGGGATGCGGCTGCCGGTGGGCACCGGCATCGTCGGCAAAGTGGCCCAGACCGCTGAGCCGGTCATTGTCAACGAGGCCCAGTCCGATCAGCGCTGGTTCGGCGGACTGGACGATCGAACGGGCGAGTTTCGCACTCGCTCGCTCATCGCGGTTCCCATGGTGACCCGAGACCGCGTCGTCGGCGTGCTGGAAATCATCAACAAGAAAGATGGCGGGCTGTTCGCCGAGGATGACCAGAACTTGCTCAGCGCGTTCGCGGCCAACGCGGCGGTGGCAATTGAGAACGCTCGACTGTTCACCCTGACCGACCGCGCCCTGGCCGCTCGTGTAGAGGAATTGCAAACGCTTCAACGGATCGATCGCGACCTCAACACGACGCTGGATTACGAGCGGACGCTGGAGCTGACGGTCGAATGGGCGATGCGCGTGAGCGGCGCAACCGCCGGGCTGATCGGCGTGCTCGCGCCGGAAGGCGCCGGAATCCTGCTGCATGCCTTGCGTGGCTATCCACCTGAGATGGAGCGTCACCGCGCTGAGCCCTTGCCGCTCGATCAGGGCATCATTGGCCGGGTGGCCAGGCTGGGCATGCCGAATATGGTCCCCGATGTGAGTCAGGACGAGGACTATGTGGCGATGCTGCCCTCTACGCGCTCGCAACTGACCGTTCCGGTGGCGCGCGAAAATCGTGTCATCGGCGTCATTGCGCTGGAAAGCGACCGGCTCAATGGCTTTGACCTGGAGGATTTGAACTTTGTCGTGCGCCTGGCCGATCACGCCGCGGTCTCGATCTCCAATGCGCAGCTTTACGAAGAGGTCAAACGAGCCAATCAGTACAAGAGCGAATTCGTCTCCATCGTCGCGCATGAATTAAAGCTGCCCATGACTTCGATCAAGGGGTATAGCGATCTGCTGGTGATGGGCGCGGCAGGCCAACCGACCGAAGCGCAGATGCAGTTCCTGCAGGTGATCCGTTCCAACGTCGAGCGGATGAACACGCTCGTCAGCGACCTGCTCGACATCAGCCGGATCGAGACGGGGCGGCTCAAGCTGGACCTCAAGCCGGTCGAGATGCAACTGGTCGTCGAGGAGACGCTGCGCACACTCCGCAAGCATATCGAAGACAAGCAGCAGGTGTTGACGGTGGACGTGCCCGAGGGCCTGCCCAAGGTGATGGGCGACAAGTCGCGCTTGATTCAAGTGCTGGCCAATCTCGTCAGCAATGCCTACAAGTACACGCCCACAGGTGGAACCATCACGATCCAGGTGCGGCCCGACGGCGCTTCGGAAGACGGCAGACCGCTGCTCGTGTGCAGTGTCCAAGATACTGGCATTGGCATGTCGCCGGAAGATGTGGAAAAGCTCGGCCAAAAGTTTTTCCGCTCGGGCGATCAGCGCGCCCGCGACGTGCCCGGGCACGGGCTGGGCTTTTCCATCGCCAAGAACCTGATCGAGCTGCAGGGCGGCCAGATGACGATCGAAAGCGAGCTGAACAAGGGCAGCACATTCTCGTTTACCATCCCCGTGTCAGGTGGCGGCAGAGCACCCGACGGCGACTGAACAAACTCAATCCCCCATGTGCGTGAATCATTTTTAACGCCAAGACGCAAAGGCGCAAGGGTTTGATTCTTGGGCTTTGCGTCTTGATCCCTTTGCGCCTTTGCGTTAAAAACTTGAGTTTAGACAAATAACTGGTCAAGACGATTGGGCACTTGCCATCATCGTCATCCGGTAGATAATTGGGTACATGCTATCACCCCAATTATCTGCCAGTTTGTACCTGAACAACTTGAAAGACTTTC
>DAOTXX010000145.1:0-42868 GCA_034434835.1 Thermoflexales bacterium
CGAAAGTCTTTCAAGTTGTTCAGGTACAAACTGGCAGATAATTGGGGTGATAGCATGTACCCAATTATCTACCGGATGACGATGATGGCAAGTGCCCAATCGTCTTGACCAGTTATTTGTCTAAACTCAAGTCGCGCAATTCGTGGCTGAAAGGAAAAGTTTATGCAAAAGGTTAGTATTGATCCGATTACTCGCCTGGAAGGGCATGGAAAGATTGACATCTTTCTCAACGATGAGGGCGATGTCGCCAACGCCTACCTCGTCATCCCCGAGTTGCGCGGGTTCGAAAAGTTCGCCGAAGGGCGGCGCGTGGAGGAGCTGACCGACATCACGCCGCGCATCTGCGGCGTCTGCCCGGAAGCGCACCACATGGCCTCGACCAAAGCGTGCGACGCCGTCTTTCACGTGGACCCGCCTCCCACGGCCAAAAAGCTGCGCGAGTTATTTTACTCGGCGTTCTACGTCGCCGATCATACGGTCCACTTTTACATCCTGGGCGCGCCGGACTTTGTCCTGGGGCCGGATGCGCCGGTCGCCGAGCGCAACATCCTGGGCGTGATCCACAAGGTCGGCGTCGAGATCGGCACCAAAGTCATCACCTCGCGCGGCAAGGCGATGGACATTATCGGCATGTTGGGCGGGCGCAAGATTCATCCGACCTTCGGGCTGCCCGGCGGCGTGAGCAAAGCCATCACGGAGGAAGAGCGCCAGCAGATCGAGGCCATTGCGCGGGAAGAAGTTGAGTTTGGGCTGTTCTCGATCCAGCTCTTTCGTGACGTGGTGCTCAAGAACAAGGCTTACGTGGACTTGATCGTGTCAGATGCGTTCACGACACCCACGTACTATATGGGCATGGTGGACGCGAACAACAAGGTCAATTTCTACGATGGCAAGGTGCGCGTGGTTGACCCGGAGGGCAAAGAGTTCGTCAAGTACTCGCCCCAAGAATACCTGGAAGTCGTCGCCGAGCACGTCGAGCCGTGGACGTATCTGAAATTCCCCTATCTCAAGAAGGTGGGCTGGAAGGGATTCACGACCGGCAAAGACAGCGGCGTTTACCAGGCCACGCCACTTTCGCGCCTCAACGCCGCCGACGGCATGGCGACCCCACGCGCGCAGGAAGCTTACGAAGAGTTTTACAAGACACTGGGGGGCAAGCCGGTGCATCACACGCTGGCGACCCATTGGGCGCGCCTGGTCGAGCTGCTTTATGCCGCCGAGCACATGCTCGAACTCGCCACCGATCCGGACATCACCAACCCCAAGGTGCGCGTCGTCCCCACCGAAAAGCCGGACGAGGGTGTGGGCATCGTCGAAGCGCCGCGCGGCACGCTGACGCATCACTATATCACCGACGAAAAGGGCATCGTCAAGAAAGCCAACCTCATCGTCGGCACGACCAACAATTATGCGCCGATCTCCATCTCCATCAAAAAGGCCGCCAAGGCGCTGATCACCAAAGGCAAGGCGGTCAGCGAGCCGCTGCTCAACATGGTCGAGATGGCCTTCCGCTCCTACGACCCGTGCTTTGGCTGCGCCACGCACACGCTGCCCGGTCAGATGCCGCTCGAAGTCCGCATCTATGACGTGAATCGGAATCTTGTAGACGTGCTCAAGCGCAATTTGAGCTGACTTGCCCCAGACCCTTCGGGTTTTCTAAACCCGAAGGGTCTAGGAGAGGTGACACATGAGTGTTTTTTCTGCCGCTGAGGCGCTCGAAATCGCGATGCAAATCGAAAAGAACGGCCAGGTGTTTTATCAGGCGGTGGCTGCCAAAGCGACCGATCCTAACGTCAAAAAGCTCTTGCAAGAGTTGGCCGTGCAGGAGCAAAGACATTATGAAGTTTTTCAAAGGATGGCCGGGACGGTGAGCGGGGCGGCCAGCCCATCCGCGCCTGAATATGATGAATACCAGGCTTACCTGCAAGCTGCGCTGGACAATGCGCTCTTTGCCGGGCCGGACAAGGCGCTGGCGATGGCCGAGCAGGCGCGTGATCGTCAGGCCACGCTGCGAGTGGCGATTGGTTTTGAAAAGGATACGCTGCTGTTCTTTTACGATCTGCGCGATATGGTGAGCGAGGCGGAGCAAAAGGCTGTCAATGGCATCATTCAGGAGGAAAAACTGCATTTGCACCGCCTGGCCAGGCTGCTGTAGCCACAGCGAGGGGGAGGAGATGAAAAAGACACAGAAGAAACCAGCGCAGAGGAAGCAGAAGGAGCCTCAGAGCTGGTGGAAGTGCTCCGAGTGTGGCTATGTCCTGCGGGCCGTGGCTGCACCTGAGGCGTGTCCAAGCTGCAAACACAAGTGCGCCTTTACCGACGTGACTTGCTATACGCCGGAATGTGGCGGGCCAGATTACCCTGATCCTCAATTGCTCAAGCCAAAACGATAGGGACAGCCATTATCCGCAGATTCTGGGTTCTGGACGAAGGACGAAGGACTGATGGCAGAACCTGCTTTCGTCCTTCGTCCTTTGTCTTCCGTCACTTGTCACACATGATCGAGACCCTGATCCTGGGGCTGGGCAATCCTATCCTGACCGATGATGGGGTTGGCATCCGCGTCGTGCGCGAGGTGGCGACGCGCCCGTTGCCTGACAGCACAACTTGCGCTGAGGCGAGCGTCGGCGGGCTGCGCTTGCTGGAAGTCATTGCCGGGTACGAGCGGGTCATCATCGTGGATGCGATTCAAACACCGGACGGCCGGCCCGGCGACCTCCATCGTCTGCGTGTGGACGACTTGCGGGCCTCACTTCATGCCGGCTCCACGCACGACCTTTCCCTGCCCGGCGCGCTGCGCCTGGGACGGAGCATGGGCATGGCCTTGCCCGATGACGACCACATTCTCATCCTCGCCATTGAAGTAGCGGATCCATTAACCTTTGGTGAACAGTGCACGCCCGAGGTGGCGGCTGCCATTCCTCGCGCCGTGCAGGCCGTCTGGGCCGAATTGACTGCGCCCTAATGTGCTATACTATCTAGTGTTTGGCAAATCGCCGGATTGCAGCCTTCAGGCTGCTACATCTGGCGGCTTGGCAGGCTGAAGCCTGCACTCCAACCGCCAGATGCGGGTGTTGCCAAAGTCCAGTACTATTCATCAAACGCGGACAAGCTCTCATGCTCTGCAGGAGAAGATCCTATGAAACTCGCCGAAGTACTGCAAATCATCGAAGGCAAAGTGATTTCCCAGAATGTGGACCTGTCACAAGAAGTCCAAATGGGGTCTGGTGCCGATCTGATGAGTGACGTGCTGGCCTTTGTCCAGGAAGGGACTTTGCTCATGACCGGCCTCACCAATCCCCAGGTCGTGCGCACTGGCGAGATGGCCAACGTCAAAGTTATCGTCTTTGTGCGGGGCAAGCTGCCCCCGCCAGAGACCATCGCCCTGGCTGAAGAAAAAGGCATCCCCTTGCTGGCCTCCAAGTACACGATGTTTGAGACGTGTGGCCGACTGTACAAGGCCGGGCTGCCCAGTTGTGGCCTGTTTGAGCTTACGCTGCAGCGGTGGCGCGAGGCGTTCGACATTAACAAAAAGTGATGAACCTGGCCTCTCGCAGGTTGCCTAAACCTGGGGGGCTCGGCCGATTCGAAGGATGGTAACGTGGAACAGACGACGCCCAAAGAGATCACCAAGCTCCAGGAGCTGACCTACGAACTTAGGGTCGAAGATGCGATGACCCGGCACGTGATCACTATTTCCCCGGATGCGACCATGGCCGAGTTCCGTGAAGTGCTGCGCGTCAACCGCATCTCTGGAACGCCGGTCGTCCGCGATGGCAAGATGATAGGGATCGTCAGTATCGAAGACCTCATCAAAGCCCTGGCCGCGGGTGAGCTGGATGCTAAGGTGGGCGAGAAAATGTTCCGTGACCCGGTGACGCTTTACGCCGACGAGCCTCTGGTACATGCCGTGGGCAAGTTCAGTCGCCTTCGGTTCGGGCGTTTCCCCGTCGTCAATCGCGAAGGAGATCTGGCCGGCATTATTACCCAGGGTGACATTGTGCGAGCGATGCTCAGGCGGCTGGAGATAGATTATCACGAGGAAGAGATTCATCGCTATCGCGCCAGTCATATCTTTGAAGACATCCTGGCTGATGAGGTTGCTCTTGTTTTCGGTTATCGTGTGGCTGCCCAAGATTTTAGCCGGGCCGGAGAAGCCTCCAGCGGACTGAAGAAAACTTTGACCCGCTTGGGCATTCACCCCCAGGTGATCCGCCGTGTGGCCGTCGCCACCTATGAAGCCGAGATCAATATTGTCATCTACACTGACGGGGGCGAGATCGTCGCCGAGGTGCGGCGCGACCGCATCAAGATCGAAGCGCTGGACAAAGGCCCGGGCATCCCGGATATCGAGCAAGCCATGCAGCCGGGTTTTTCCACTGCGCCCGAGTGGGTGCGCGAAATGGGATTCGGCGCCGGGATGGGCCTGCCGAACATCAAAGGGTGCGCTGACCGGATGGATCTGAAATCTACGGTGGGAGTAGGCACTCACCTGACCATTGTCATCGCCTATTGACCAGAGGGGAGCGGTTTTACGATGGCGAACCAGTGTATCCTGATCGTCCACGATGACCCGGACATGGTCACAGCACTCCGCCTGACGCTGGAATCGGCCGGCTATGACATCTTGGACGCCAGCACGAATCAGGACGGGCTGAGCCAGGTCCAACAGGCCACGCCGGCTCTCGTCATCCTGGATGCTGCTCTGGAGACCGGCGCCGATCTCCAGGTCTCGCTCACGCTCCGCAATCCCTCGCCTCATTCGCCATACGCGGCTTACCGCCACATTCCTATCTTGATGTTGACAGCTCCCCAGACTGTGGCTTCGCTTCGTTCTGGACCCGACGAAGCCTATTTGCCAGTGGACGATTCGATAAGCAAACCGATTGATCCGGATGTTTTATTGGAAAAGGTCCGCGCGCTGATCCCATAACCCTGACTCGTGTGGCGGGTCGAGACAGTGTGATGAACCTGACGCATGCCCTGTCCCCTCTGGCTGAAACCGCCGCCATCCTGTTGCAAGCGGATGCGGCAGCGGTTTGTCTTCTCGACGAAAGCAGCACGCACCTGAGCGTGGCGGCTGTTCACGGGCTGCCCGCCGAACTGTTGAGCTATCCGCCCCAGCTCATCCAATCCTGCGCTCTCGATCGCGAGGCATTGGCCGGGCAGGTAGCTGTGATAAAAGACTGGCAGCTTGCCCCCAGTGCCGAGTGGTTAGCTCAAGACTTGTGCGCCGAACTGTGTGTTCCACTGCTCCACGAAGGCAGGCCGGTCGGCACTCTGCACGTCTACTCCAACCAGCCCACGCACTTTAGCCAGGCCGATGCAACCCGGCTGAGGCCGTTGGCCGATCTCGGCGCGGCCCTCATCGCCTCGATGCGCCGCATGGTGGAACTGGAGGTCATCGAAGCCCGGAAGGCAGAGTTCATGCGTGTCGCAACACATGAGCTGCGCTCGCCGGTCACCGTCACTCAATCGCTGGTGCGGAGTGTGCTCAAGCGGTACGCGGGCGAGTTGAACGACCAGCAGGTGGAAGTGTTCACTCGCATCAGCCGTCGGCTCGACCTTTTGGAAAACCTGGTCAACGATCTGCTCGATCTGGCGGCCGGCAAGGCCCCTGAACTGGCGCAAGAGCGACCGGTCTCGCTCAACGCCTCCATCAGGCGGGTGATGCTGCTCTTGCAGCCGCGCGCCGAGGAAAAGAACCAGGTCATGACTTTACAGCTCTGCCGTGATCCGCTTGTCGTCCGGGCGACGGAAGAAGGGCTGGATCGCATCTGGGTCAACTTGGTGGGCAACGCGGTGAAATACACGCCGCCTGGCGGCTCGATCACGGTCTCGGTGCAGCGCGTGGATGGACGGGCGCAAGTCGTCGTGTCTGATACCGGCATTGGGATTCCCGAAGAATCGCTGCCCCACCTGTTCGAGGAATTTTATCGCGCTCCGAACGCCAAAAAGCTGGCTGAGGTAGGAACGGGCCTGGGGCTGGCTATCGTCAAAGGTTTGGTAGAGCAATACGGTGGGCGGGTCCAGGTGCAGAGCGAGCTGGGCCAAGGCACGACCTTTACGGTGACCTTGCCGCTTTTCTTGACTGAGGCCATGTGAGTCAGGATTGTGAACCTATGGAGAAAGAAATCATTGTCATCGGCGCCGGGATCGCCGGGTTGACCGCGGCTTATCGGTTCAAGCAAGCCGGCCACGAGGTGTTGGCGCTGGAAGCCGCCGACCGCGTGGGCGGGCGCATGATTACCATCGAATGGAAGGGATGGAAGATCGATCCGGGCGCCAAGTTCATCACCAGCGGCGATCAATATCTGCTCAAGACGATCGAGGCCCTGGGGCTGAAAGATCAGCTCTACCAGATGTACGCCGAGGGCGTCCCCACGGTTATCCTGCGTGATGGCAAAATCCATTCGGTCAATTTCGTTTCCATCCCTTCGTATCTGCGCTGGACGGGCGTGTCGTTCCAGGCGCGCCTGGCGATGCTGAAGCTGATCCCGCATCTTGTAGCGACGGCGCTCACGCTCAAGAACATCTATCGGATGGATCAGATCCCCGGCCCGGATACGGAGACGCTCGAAGAGTTTTTCTCCAAGCACATCAACGCCGAGATGTACGAGTACTGGGCGTTTCCGACTTTTGAAACCTATGCCAGTTACGGCCCAGGCGACATTTCGCGCAAGGCCTTTCTGGCCTTGTTGGTGGGGTACCTGAACCAAAAAAGCCGGGGACTGCGCACTGGCATCGGGGTTTTGCCCGAGGCGATGGCTGCCCGGCTCGAGGTCTGGCGAAATACCCCGGTCACGCGGCTGGACCTTGCGCCGGATGGACAATGTGTGCACGTGACCTGTCTCCATGATGGCGCGCCTCAGACCCTCACCGGTCGGCGCGTCGTGGTGGCCGTGCCTGGCAACCATGTGCTGGATCTGATCCCGTCGCCGCGCCCGGCCTGGAGCAAATTCTTCCCTCATGTCCATTACGTGTGCACAGCTTCCATCTTCCAAGAAGTGATCGGGCATTTCGAGCCTGGGGTGCCGGGCGTGATGATCCCGCGTCCCGAGCAGGCGTGTCTTTGCTCTGTGGGGGTGGACCAGTATCAAGACGCCAAGACTCTTTTGCTGCTGGATGCCGCTGTTGCTGCGTACGACCCAACAGAACCGGACGAAACGATCATCGCCAAATCCAAAGCCGATACGTTGAAGCTATATCCCCAACTTGAGGGGAAACTGGGAGAGACGCTGATCTATCGCTGGCCGGAAAAGGTGCCGGCCTTCCGCCCGGGCTATCTCGATGCGCTGGCCGAGTTCCGGCGCAACATGCAAGAGAACCCGGTCTATTTTTGCGGCGACTATCTGGCTGGTCTGAGCACGGGCGGGGCAGCATACACAGGCTGGGACTGTGTGGAGCGTGTCATTGTTGGACTGTAGAGATTGCTTGGTGATCCTTTGGGACTAGTGCTCCACATCCTTTGACCCTTTGGGACTAGTGACGACTGTGTGCATTTATTCTATAATGATTGTGCGAAATTGAACTTGGTCTTTGCAATGGGAGGCTGATTTGAGTCAGCAAGAACAGATCCGGGCCAAGGCCCGAGAGCTATTAGAGAGCAAGCAAGTTCAGTGCGTCATCGGCTACGAGATGGGGTCGCGCGGCCAGGTCCGACCGGCGTTCATCTATGACGCCAACGATGTGGACCGTCTCGTTTGGAATCAAGGCTGCACGCACAACCTGACCTTGTACCTGCACGACAAGAAAAAGCCGGCCAAGAAAGGCGAGCCGCCGCCGCGCGTCGCCATCGTCGTCAAGCCATGTGACAGCCGCGACATCAACGTGCTGCTCGCCGAAACCCAAATCGAACGTGAGCGAGTTTACGTCATCGGCGTGACCTGCGAAGGCATCCTGAAAGGCTCTGGTTTTGCTCCGCAATCCGCAATCCGCAATCCGCCATCCGCCATCCAGGATCGCTGCCTGCGCTGCAACGAGCGCGTGCCTGTGGTCTATGACGTGCTGATCGGCGAGCCGCCCCAGGTGAACGTCCAGGATGATTACGCCGACGTCGCCCGGTTGGAAGCGATGACGCCGGAAGAGCGAGTGGCCTTTTGGCTCAAGCAGTACGATCGCTGCATTCGCTGTTATGCCTGCCGGCAGGTTTGCCCGGGCTGTTACTGCAACGTCTGCATGTTCGAACGAGATGATTCGCTTTGGGTGGGCATCGCCACGGGCCTCAAAGAAAAAGAATTCTTTCATCTGGGGCGGGCCTATCACCTGGCCGCTCGCTGCGTCGAGTGCAATGAGTGTGAGCGAGTCTGCCCGATGGAATTGCCGCTCAGCCTGCTCAACCGCAAGCTGGCTAAAGAGGTGCGCGAGTTGTTCCAATTCCGCGCCGGGGCCGAGCCGGTCAAAGCGCCGCTGTTGACGATGCTGGCCGAAGGGGAGGAATCGCTGATATGAAAGTGATCACACAAGACGCGCTCAAGGCCTGGCTGGACCGGCTGGCGAGCGAGACCGTGCTGTTTGCGCCTCGATCCGTGGATGGCATCATTCTCTACCGTCCTGTGACTGGCAGCAGCGAGATCGCCTTCGACTACGCTCGACCCAAGATGTCGGCCAAAGAGGTTGTCTTTCCTTCCACCGATAACATCGTATCCATCGAAAAGCATAGCCAAGACGTGATGCTCGCCGAACCGGCGCTGGAAAAGCCGCAGGTGATCTTTGGCCTGCGCCCGTGTGATGCTCACGGCATCAGCGTTTTGGATGCTGTGTTCATTGGCCGAGAACCGGTTGATCTGAGCTATGCCCGACGGCGCGAGGCGACGACGCTCGTCGGCCTGGCGTGCCCGCAGATGTGGGAAGGCTGCTTTTGTACCAGCCTGGGCGGCGCGCCGGACGATCCCCGTCACGTGGATGTGCTGCTCACGAGGGTGGATGGAGACTATGCCATCAATGTCGTCACGGACAAAGGTAAGGCGCTTGTCAGTAAGATAGAGATAGAGATGAGAGATAGAGACATAGAACTTGCATCCCCTTCTCTATCTCTATCTCCAGTCTCTATCTCTCCAGACTTGGTCTCGTGGCCGGAACGGTTCAACGACCGTTATTGGGATCTGTTGGCTGAACGCTGCATCGGCTGTCGCGTGTGCACCTACGTCTGCCCGACGTGCCGCTGCTTTGACGTGCGCGACGAGGTGGCCGAGCGACGCACCAACTATGCCAAATACGACCGGCTGCGCTGTTGGGATGCCTGCACCGGGCCGAATTATCGCATCACCGCCGGGGGACACAACCCGCGTCCGACCAAAGGCACGCGCCTGCGCAACCGCTTCTTTTGCAAGTTCTATTACATGATGAAGGATTATGGCGCCACTGGCTGCGTCGGCTGCGGCCGCTGCATCGAGTCTTGCCCGGTCAACATTGATATCGTTGAAATGCTCCACGATGTATCCCAAGTCTCTCATGTGGAGGTAACCGCATGACGAGCACCGCAATCAGCAATCAGCAATCAGCAATCAGCAATCCCATGCGCCCCTTCTTGGGCCGGTTGGTTGGGACAAGAATGTTGGGGACCGACATCAAGCTCTTCCAGATCGAGTTGACCGAGCCGGCAGGCCAACAACACTTTTCCGATTACCGGCCCGGGCAGTTTGCTTTTGTCTCTGCGTTGGGTGTCGGTGAGGCCCCGTTTGGCATCACTTCGATTCCGTCCCAAGGGCTGTTGGAATTTGGCGTCGCCAAACTGGGCAGTGTGACAGGCGTGCTCCATTCGCTGGAAGTTGGCGAGATGGTGGGCGTGCGCGGGCCGCTAGGCAACTGGTTCCCGATGGACGAGATCAAGGGCAAGAATATCGTCGTGCTGGGAGGCGGGATCGGCGGCGCGCCGCTGCGCCCGGTCATCAACTCGATCCTCGAGCATCGGGCCGAGTACGGCCACCTGACGATTCTGTGGGCCGCGCGCAGTCCGTCACTGCTGGTGTTTACCGACGAGTACGAGAAATGGCAATCAGCGCCGGATACCGAGCTGCATCTCACGGTGGACCGGGGCGATGAGGCGTGGAAAGCCGCCGGTCGCAACGAAGGGCTGATCACCCAGTTGTTGGAAAAGATCGCGCCCTCGCCTCAAAACGCCGTGACCATCACGTGTGGCCCGCCGATCATGATCCACTTTGCTTCGCTCACACTCAAAAAGCTGGGCTTTAGCCTGGAGCAGATGTGGACGACGTTGGAAGCGCGGATGCACTGCGGCATTGGCAAGTGCGGTCGCTGCAACATGGGCGAAAAACTCGTCTGCGCCGATGGGCCGGTCTTTCGGCAAGATCAGGTGGCCGGGTTTTTGGAGAGTTTCCTGTGAGATAGAGACGGGAGATAGAGATAGAGAGGGGAGATAGAGAGGGGAGAGGGGCATGAGCTTCAAGTTTGAGAAGCTGGAAGTGTGGCAGCGGGCCATCGAGTTCGCCAATGTCATGTTTGATATTGCTGATGCTTTGCCCCAACGATACCAGTTTTCATTGGGAGAGCAGTTACGCAAGGCCGCCTTGAGCATACCTACCAACATAGCCGAAGGCAGCGGACGAGACAGTCCAAAAGGAGCGAGCTATTTCTATCGCATCAGCAAAGGTTCGGTGTACGAGTGTGTGAGCCTGATGGTCATGATCGGCAGGCGCGGCCACCTGGATCGTGAAGCTTATCAGCACCACTCGACCGAAGCCAATGAAATCGCTGCCATGATCAGCAGTCTCATCCGCGTCCAATAGCTCTCTATCTCTATCTCAACTCTCTATCTCTGCGAGGAGTAAGGCGTGACACAGAAAACGAGCGAGACGACGTTGTACGATCAGGTGATGGCCATCCCGGGCGGCGAGCGGCTCAAGCTGTGCTTGCAGTGCGGCACGTGCGGTGGATCGTGTCCCTCCGGGCCGGATATGGATCACACGCCGCGTGAGATTTTCGCCATGATCATGGCGGGTCAACGCGAGGAGGTGCTGCGCAGCAACACGTACTGGTATTGCGTCTCGTGCTATTACTGCACCGTGCGCTGCCCGCAGCAAATCCCGATCACGGCCATCATGTATCAACTCAAGCACATCGCCGCCGGCGAAAAGAAATACACCACCGACTTTACCGCCTTTTCCCAGACCTTTATCAGTATGGTGGAAAATTTTGGGCGCGGCTTTGAGTTGGGGTTGGCGACCCGGTTCTATCTGACCAATCGCCCGCTGGCGGCAGTGGGCATGATGCCGATGGCGGTTGGCATGTTGACGCGCGGGCGCATGGCGCTGCTGCCGACGCGCATCAAGGACTTGGGCGGACTCAAGGCGATCTTGCGCAAGGCCAAGCAGATCGCCCGGCAGCGCGATAGGGAAGCAGGAGTGCGAGCATGAAATACGCTTATTACCCGGGCTGCTCGTTGGAGAAAAACGCTGCTGCTTACGGCGAATCCTTTGCGGCCGTCGCCGAGGTTCTGGCTCAAGAGCTGGTCGAGATACCGGACTGGAACTGCTGCGGCGCGACCGAATATTTTTCGCTCGATTCGCTGCCCGCTTATGCGCTCCTGGCTCGCAACCTGGCGTTGGTGCCCAAAGGGCTGACCGACCTGGTTGCCCCGTGCAGCGCCTGCTACCTCAACCTCTACAAGACCGAGCATCACATGGCCGAGCGGCCTCAGTTGAACAGCGATGTCAACGCCGCGCTGGCAGAAGCGGGTCTGTCTTACACGCCGGGCACAGTGCGCGTGCGACATGCGCTGGACATTTTGGTCAATGATGTGGGATGCGAGGCCATCGCCGCGCACGTCAAGCAACCGCTGCGCGGCTTGCGACTCGCGCCGTACTATGGCTGCCTGGTCGTGCGACCGGGTGGACTCGGCTCTTACGACCCCGAGTATCCCGACGCGCTTGACCGTCTGTTGGAGGCGTTGGGAGCAACGGTGGTGGACTATCCACTCAAAGCGGCCTGCTGCGGCGGCCACATGCCCCAGATCAATCCCGAAACGGCGTATGGCTTGATCTATGAATTGATCGCGACGGCGGTTTCCCGCCAAGCCGATGCCATCGTCACGCTTTGCCCGATGTGCCAGCTGAACCTGGATGTGTATCAGACGCAGGCCAACGATCACTTTAGCACTCATTTGACGATGCCGGTTTTGTATTTCACGCAAATGATGGGGTTGGCGTTTGGGCTGTCGCCTCAGGCGATGGGGTTTGGTCAAGAGTTTGTCTCGGCGCAGCCGCTCCTGGACAAACTGGCCTCACCGCCACCACCTGAAGAAGAGCCAAAGAAAAAGCCGCCGCGTAGCAAGAAGGCATTGCCGATGCCTCGTGCGATAGAGAGGGGAGATAGAGACGGGAGATAGAGACTGGAGATAGAGATAGAGAGGGGAGATAGAGAGAGGGGAGGCAGGGGGATGAGCTTCAAGTTTGAGAAGCTGGAGGTGTGGCAGCGGGCGATCGAATTCGCGAATGCGATGTCAGCCGCCAAGTTTCAGTGATCGCCCAATCAAGAGAGCCTTATGAACTTGATAATGGCGATGGCACTGTTTTTGGGGCTTATCATCCCACTCGGGGCGATACGACTAGTCGCCCAGCTTGATGCTAGAATACACTCACCCAAACAAACAGATGCCAAGATAATCGTGAGCAACTTGCCCAGATATGCGTTGTTGTTAACACTCCCCTTTTGGTTAGCGCCTTTTATCTTCTATGGCGGGGGAGTATTGTTCTATGGACTCCCATTGACCCAACAGGAATGGGGAATGGGAATGAATCATGGCCCTTGGGGAATGCAGCAACCTCAAGAATTTATAATGATGATTCTGTTTTCGCAGTTGCCAGGCTTGGCGGTTATAACACTCTTGGGGAGTGTCGCCCTGGGAATTCAGCGTCGAAAGATTTCGCCGACTGTCAAAGGGGCGTTGTTATCTTTCAGTCAATTGGCATTAGCTTTTACCCAAGTGTGGTTTTTGTATTGGACAATTGATTGATAGCAGACGCGTGCCATGGGTCTCTATCTCTATCTCCATTCTCTATCTGCGAAAAGGGGTAGCTCATGAAGACGGGTGTGTACATTTGTCATTGTGGGAGCAATATTGCCGGGATGGTGGACTGCGCCGAGGTCGCTCGCTGGGCGGGCGGGCTGGATACGGTCGTCGTCTCGCGCGATTACAAGTTCATGTGCTCCAGCCTGGGCCAGGAACTGATCGAAAAGGACATCAAGGAGCTGGGCGTTGACCGGGTCGTCGTGGCCTCTTGTTCACCGCATATGCACGAGCCGACCTTTCGCGGCGCGTGCGAGCGGGCCGGCGTCAACCCGTACATGTTCGAGATGGCCAATATCCGTGAACATTGTTCGTGGGTGCATACTGACAAGGACGAGGCGACCCAAAAAGCCAAGTCGCTTGTCGCTGCGGCCGTGGGCCGGGTGACTCGTCATCAGCCCCTGATGGAAAAGCGCGCGCCCGTCAACAAGAACACGTTGGTGGTCGGCGGCGGCGTGGGCGGCATCACGGCGGCGCTCGAGATCGCCAACGCCGGTTATCACGTCTACCTGGTCGAGCGCGAGCCGAGCCTGGGCGGGCACATGGCCCAGCTCGACAAGACCTTTCCCACGCTGGACTGTTCGGCTTGCATCCTGACGCCGCGCATGTTCGACGCAGGCAACCATCCCAACATCACGCTGTTGTCCTATAGCGAAGTGGAAAAGATCAGCGGCTACATCGGCAATTTCAAAGCGCGCATTCGCAAAAAGGCGCGCAATGTGAACGAGGAACTGTGCACCGGCTGCGGCGTCTGCATCGAAAAATGCCCCAAGCAGTTGGTGGACGACGTGTTCGAAGCCGGGCTGGGCTATCGCAAAGCCATCTATCGCCCCTTCCCGCAAGCCGTGCCCAAGTATCCGGTGATTGACCACGAGAACTGCACCTTTTTCCTCAAGGGCACGTGCAAGGCGTGCCAGAAATTCTGTCCCACCGGCGCGATTGATTTCAACCAGCAAGACACGATCCTCGAAGTCGAGATCGGCAACATCATCCTGGCGACGGGTTACGATTTGTTCGACGCGCGCCGCATCCCGCAGTACGGATACGGTCGCTTCCCCAACGTCTTTACCAGCCTGGAGTTTGAGCGCATGACCAACGCCGCCGGGCCGACCGAAGGCAAGGTGGTGCTGCGCGACGGCGTGACGACGCCCAAAACTGTGGGCATCGTGCACTGTGTGGGCAGCCGCGACCAGAACTATAACGAGTACTGTTCCAAAGTCTGCTGCATGTACTCGCTCAAGTTCGCGCACATGGTCCACGAAAAAGCCCACGCCGAGGTCTATAACTTTTACATTGATATGCGCACGCCCGGCAAAGGCTATGAAGAGTTCTATCACCGGCTGATGGACGAGGGCAATCATTTCGTCCGGGGCCGGGTCGCCTCGATTGCCGAGCCTACTCGCTACGGCGAGCCGGAAGGCAAGCTGATTGTTCAGGTCGAGGACACACTCATCGGACAGCAGCGGCGCATCCCGGTGGACATGGTGATCCTCAGCGCGGGACTCGAGCCGCGCCATGACGCGCAAGAGGTAGCGCGCAGGTTCGGCATCAGTTGCAGCCGTGAAGGCTGGTTCATCGAAAAGCACCCCAAGCTGGACCCGATCGCCACGATGACCGATGGCGTGTTCATCGCCGGCTGCGCCCAAGGCCCACGCGACATTCCCGAAACGGTCGCCCAGGGAGCAGCCGCCGCAGCGCGTGTGCTTTCGATCATTGACAAGGGCGAGGTGCTGGTCGAAGCGGCCACGGCCATCGTCAACGAGATGACGTGTACTGGCTGCCAGCAGTGCATCACCACCTGTCCCTACACGGCTATCGAATATCTGGCCGACAAGCAAAAGGCATCCGTCATCGAGGCGCTGTGCAAGGGCTGCGGCACCTGCACCGCCGCGTGCCCGTCCAAGTCCATCTCGCTGCGCCATTTCAACGATGGGCAATTGCTCGCCGAGATGTTCGGAGCGATGGAAGCCATGTTTGAATTGGCTTGAGATAGAGATAGAGACAGGAGATAGAGATAGAGACAGGAGATAGAGACAGGAGATAGAGATAGAGACAAGCTCTCTCTATCTCTATCTCCCCTCTCTCTCTATCTCTATCTGTTGAGGAGTGCTCATGACCACAAACAGCTACGAACCCAAAATCATTGGTTATCTGTGTAACTGGTGCTCTTATGCCGGGGCCGATGGGGCTGGTATGGCGCGCCTGAAATACCCGCCCAATGTCAAAATCATCCGCGTCCCATGTTCTGGGCGGGTGCCGCCGGAGTTGATCCTGCGCACCTTCCAGCAGGGGGCCGATGGGGTGATGGTGCTGGGTTGACACGTGGGCGACTGCCACTATGTTAGTGGCAATCACCGGACGGCCAAGCGCCTGCCGCTCTACAAGCGATTCCTCGAGTTCGCCGGCATCGAGCCGGAGCGGCTCTGCCTCAAGTGGGTCTCGGCCTCTGAAGGAACGATCTTTGCCGAGGTCGTCCGAGAGTTTACCGAGACGCTGCGCGGCCTGCCGCCGATCAGGGAGCGGCTCAAGCGCCTTGCGCATTGAAACATGGCTCGCGTGGTTCCCTGCCGTCCTGCCCAGTCCCCTGTGAGACAGGGGACTGTTGTTTTGCGCGCACCCTCTTGTTTGATCGGCCAAGTGGCGCGATCGTGGCATTTCTGGGATAATGCGACTATCCTGTTCAGAAGCGCATGATGCACGAGCTATCAGCCGTCGAAGGCATGGTCGAAGCTGCGCTGGCCAAAGCGGAAGAGGTCGGCTCGCCGCGCGTGGTGGGAATGCACTTTCATCAACTGACGTGGAGTGATCTCGGCCCGTGGACGGGGAGGCACGCATGATAGTACAACCGGACACATCAGCTCGCCCGATAGACAAGTCTTACCAACGTCGCGCCATAGGTGCGATGTTGGGCTTGGCGGTGGCGCTGGCGCCTGGCCTGGCGTTGTCTGGATTTTGGAACAGGCTCTTTTTCATCGGCGTGCCCGTCGTGCGCCGAGGGCAAGAGAGCGGGGCCATTCTTTCTCCTGCGGTGTGCCTTGCCATTGCTTGCCTGTTTGGACTCGCGGGGGGAGTAGCAATCGCCTGGCCGGATCAGTGGCAGGGCTTTGTCAGAGCATTCCTCGTGGTCTGTGGTCTGTTACTTGTGGTGTTCGTGGTGCTATTCTGGAACCGATTTCGGGCCGGGTTGATCGAACTGGCTGTCCCGGTTCTTTTTGCAGCAACGCTGCTGCTGTTCCGCCAAACTCTAGAATGGATTCAACTGGCCTTCCGGCGTTCTCGGCGTTCGGGTTATTTGGCCTTGTTGGCAACTCTGGTCCTATTGACTGTCGTCAGTATAGGAATCAATTGGGGGTGGTTGCAGTTTCCATTCAGTGATGACGGCATCTTGCTGACCGTCCATCGCCATGCGCTCGCTCAGGGATGGCGAGGTTACACTCTCGAGTTAGGCGACCGTCTTTCGGGCTTTCCAGATGTCCGTGTCCGCATGTCGGATGGCGGGGTGTGGACATGCCGGCTTTCGTTCGGGCTAGAAAAGCAACCCGTGCTGTGCAAACCTTAGTTGACCTTTAGAGTAGGCATGGAGAGACGTCGCCTTCATGTGACAGGTGTTGTACAGGGAGTGGGCTTTCGCCCATTTGTCTACACACTCGCCAAGCGGTTGGCGCTGGTCGGCTGGGTGCTGAACAATAGCCAGGGCGTGGACATTGAGGTCGAGGGGCCGGCTGCTGATCTCGACCGTTTCCTCGTTGCGCTACAGGGTGAAGCGCCACCCCTCGCGCGCATCGAGTCGGTTGCAGTCGCACTCGTTGCCCCTCAAGGCGACACGGACTTTACGATCCGCGAGAGCCGGTCCTTGCCTGGCGCGACGCTCGTCAGCCCGGACGTGTGTATCTGCGACGATTGCCTGCGCGAGTTGTTCGATCCGCACGACCGGCGCTACCTTTACCCCTTCATCAACTGCACCAACTGCGGCCCGCGCTTTACGATCATTCAGGATGTGCCCTACGACCGTCCGATGACGACGATGCGAGTCTTTCCGATGTGCCCCGACTGTGAGCGCGAGTACAGGGACCCGACGAATCGAAGGTTTCACGCACAACCGAATGCTTGCTGGGCCTGTGGCCCAAGTGTAGATTTTCAATTATCAAATTCCAATTTTCAAAGGGAAGGGCGGGAGGCGATTGAGGAAGCGCGACAGTGGCTAGGCGAAGGTAAAATTGTTGCCGTGAAAGGCATTGGCGGGTTTCACTTGGCGTGCGATGCGACTGACGATGAGGTCGTAGCGGAACTGCGTCGCCGCAAGGGGCGCGTGGACAAGCCGTTTGCCATCATGATGCCCGATGTGGAGACGGTCGAGCGATGCTGCGAGATGAACGACGCGGAGCGTGAACTGCTCACCTCGCGCCAGCGGCCTATTGTGCTCCTGCGTGCGCGGCCCGGCCACCCCATCAGTCAGCTTGTCGCGCCCGGACAAAACACGCTGGGCGTCATGCTGCCATATTCGCCGCTCCATTATTTGCTTTTGGCTGCCGACCGCAATACCCAATACCCAATACCCAATACCCAATACCCGCCCGCCCTCGTCATGACGAGCGGCAACTATTCCGAAGAACCCATTGCCACCCGCAACGACGAAGCGCTGGAGCGGCTGGCGCCGCTGGCGGATGCGTTCCTACTCCACAACCGCGAGATTCACGCTCGCTGCGACGACAGCGTGACGCGCGTCTTTGCGGGTGTGGAACTGCCATTACGCCGTTCGCGCGGATACGCGCCCTACCCGGTCAAGCTGGCGATAGAACTGCGACCCACATTGGCGTGCGGCGGTGAGATCAAGAACACCTTCTGCCTAGCAAATGGTCGTTACGCCTTTCTTAGTCCGCACATCGGCGACCTGGAAAATTACGAGACGCTCACTTCTTACGAGGCGATGATTGACCGTCTCAAGCGCCTCTTTCGCGTCGAGCCTGGAATCATCGCCTATGACTTGCATCCCAATTATCTCAGCACGCAATACGCAATATCGAATCCCCAATACCCATCTGCCTCGCGCTATGCTGTTCAACATCATCATGCCCACATCGCCGCGTGCATGGCCGAAAACGGAATCAGCGGCCCGGTCATTGGTGTGGCGCTCGATGGAACGGGCTATGGCACCGACAGTCGTATCTGGGGCGGCGAATTTCTCGTCGCGGATTTTGCGGGCTTTCGCCGCGCGATGCACCTGGAATACCTGCCCTTACCCGGCGGCGAGGCGGCGATTCGCAAACCGTGGCGCATTGCAGTAGGTTATGCCGAGGCATTGGGATTAGATATCGCAGGTCTGCCATTTCTGCAAAAGGTGACGGATGAAGAATTGCGCGTGTGTCGCCAGCAGGCAAGGAAGGGGTTGAACGCGCCGCTAACTTCTTCGATGGGACGGCTGTTTGATTGCGTGGCTGCGCTCGCCAACGTCCGCACCGAGGTGACATATGAGGGTCAAGCGGCGATGGAGTTGGAACAAATATCAAATATCAAATCTCAAATTTTAAATTTCAACGGCTATCTTTGCGGGCTGGATGATGGGAGCATCAGAATAAAGAGTCTGTTAGCAGAAGTGATTGAGGATGTGCGACACGGAAAAGATGCCGGCGATATTGGCGCCAAATTTCATCGAACGATTGCCGAGATGATTCTGACGGTGTGCCAGCGCATCAGCGGTGAGACGGGATTGCGCGAGGTGGCGCTTTCCGGCGGCGTGTTCCAGAACGTCACGCTGCTGGGGCTGACGGTTCCGCTCTTGCGCAAGGCGGGCTTTACGGTTTATACTCATAGTCTCGTTCCACCGAATGATGGCGGGATTGCGTTGGGGCAAGCAGTCGTGGCCAATTATCAATTGGCAATTGATAAGAAATCGGTCGGCAATTGATTCGTGCGGGCACATCGGTTGGAGCCAATGTCGAGGAAGCGCAAAGTGGAGAGTCAAAACGGGATTTCGTTCACAAGATGGGCATTGCGACAAAGGAAGCGCGTGAAGCGCGGTATTGGCTTCGGGTTGTCAAGGCAACCCTGCTGCAAGAGTCCGAAGTGGACGCGCTCGTTCAAGAAGCTGACGGGCTTGTTCGCATCCTCGCAACCATCATCAACAAAAGCAAACGCACTCTTTGACAATTGTCAATTGATAATTGAAAATTGGGGGAACCATGTGTCTGGGGATTCCTGGCAAAATCACCGAGATTTACCAAGTTGATGAGCGACGGATGGGCAAGGTAGACTTTGGCGGCGTGATCAAAGAAGCTTGCTTGGATTTTGTGCCGGAAGCGCAAGTCGGCAATTACTGCATCATCCACGTCGGCTTTGCGCTCAACATCCTCGATGAAAAAGAGGCGATGGAGACGCTTGAACTCTTCCGGCAGATCGAACAGGTCGGTGAAGAACTCGAACCTACGTGATTCTCAATGATCAATTGTCAATTGATCATTGAGAATTGACAATTGAGATTTGCTATGAAGTACATTGACGAATACCGTGACGAAGCCGCAGTCAAACGGGTCTTGGACGACATTCGCTTGAACGTTACGCGCCCCTGGACGATCATGGAAGTCTGCGGCGGGCAGACACACAACCTGGTGCGCTTTGGCATTGACGAGTTGCTGCCCAAAGAGATCGAGTTGGTTCATGGCCCGGGCTGTCCGGTGTGCGTCACGCCGCTGGAGCTGATTGACAAAGCGATTGTGCTGGCCGCACGGCCTGACGTGATTTTCACATCTTACGGCGATATGCTCCGCGTGCCTGGCTCGCGCGAGGACCTGTTCGCCGTCAAGGCGCGCGGCGGCCAGGTCAAGATCGTCTATTCGCCGCTCGATGCGATCAAGCTTGCCAAACAAAATCCCGACAAGACGGTTGTCTTTTTCGCCATCGGCTTTGAGACGACTGCGCCTGCCAACGCGATGGCGATCGTGCAGGCGCGGCAACTGGGCCTGAGGAATTTTTGCGCCCTCGTAAGTCACGTCACTGTGCCGCCTGCGATCGCGGCGATTCTATCTTCGCCTGCGAACCGCGTACAGGGATTCCTCGCTGCCGGTCACGTCTGCACGGTAATGGGCTATTGGGAATACGAGCCACTGGCGCAGCGTTTTCGCACGCCGGTCGTCGTCACTGGCTTTGAGCCGTTGGACTTGGCTGAAGGTATCCGCCAGTGTGTGCTGCAGCTCGAAACAGGCAGACACGAGGTCGTCAATGCCTATGCGCGCAGCGTCCGCCGCGAGGGCAACCGGGCGGCGCAGGACATGATCCATCACGTGTTTGAACCATGCGACCGTGCGTGGCGCGGCATCGGTGTTATTCCGATGAGTGGCTATCGCCTGCGAGACGAATTTGCCGATATGGACGCGGAAAAACGTTTTCCCGACGTGCGGGCGATCCACACGCAAGAGAACCCGATTTGCATGAGCGGCCTGGTCTTGCAAGGACTCAAAAAGCCGCACGAGTGCCCTGCGTTCGGTGATCGGTGTACACCTCAGCACCCGCTCGGCGCGACGATGGTCTCGTCCGAAGGCGCATGCGCGGCGTATTACAAGTTCAAATTCCAAGTTTCAACTCTGAAATCTCGATGAGAATCTCAAGCTAATGGGCAACGCTGCTTCTACAATGAGCGATTATTTGCATACGGTCTATTTGATTCGCCATGCGCAACCCGTGAACCTGGGCGATGCCAACCTGCGCTACGACGTGCCGCCCGGCCCGCCGCTTTCCGCCGACGGGCGCACGCAGGCGGCCATGGCGGCAAGCTTTATTGTCAGCCACCCGCCAACGGTCATTTACACGTCGCCGCTTGACCGCGCGATGCAGACAGCGCAGATCATCTCAGAACAACTTGGGGTGCCGCTGGCGATTGACGAGCGGCTAGCCGAACATCGCCGCCAAGAGCAAGCCGAAGAGGTCGCCGCGCGTGTGGCGGCGTTCTGGCACGAGCGAGTGACCACTGCATCGCATGACTGCCTCGGACTGGTCAGTCATGGCTCGCCGATCAAGCTGATGTTGATGGCGTTGGGCGACATCTTGACCACCGACCCGGAGCGGTACAAGTTCGACTATGGCAACATCGTGCCGCACGCGGGCATCTGGCGAGCGCGGTGCGTCTCGACCAACAGCCACCCGGGCAAATGGGAACTCGCGCTCATCTTCCGCACCTTTGCCGCCAGCACCGCACCTGTGAAACATTGACGCCCTTTGTCATTCCGAGCGACGCCTGGCGGGCCCCCGACGCTCCGTAGGAGCGTCGGACAGGGCCAGCGAGGAATCTCGGCCACGCGGCATCGAGACCCTGAGGACTGTGAGAATGACCGAGTATCAAATCCCGTCGTTTGACTTTGACGGCTGGACTTGTCCACTGCCTCTGCGCGACTATCCCGCCATCGTCATGGGCCACGGCTCCGGCGGCAAGCTCATGACCGACTTGATCGAGCATCTCTTTGCCCCGCAGTTCGCCAATGACCTTCTCAACCAAATGGGCGATGCCACCACACTTGACCTGCCAATACCTAATACCCAATATCAAATCGCATTCACGACGGACTCGTTTGTAGTCAAGCCATTGTTTTTCCCCGGCGGAGACATTGGCGAGTTGGCGGTCAACGGCACGGTGAATGATCTGGCGATGCATGGAGCCAGGCCACTTTACCTGAGCGCGGGATTCATCCTTGAAGAGGGCTTGCCGATGGGTGCGCTGGGCCTCATTGCTGCCTCGATGGCACGGGCGTGCCAGAAAGCAGGCGTGCAACTGGTCGCAGGCGATACCAAAGTCGTCGGCAAAGGGCAGGGGGATGGCGTCTACATCAACACGTCTGGGATCGGCCTGATCGCACCCGGCGTGGACATTGGCCCGACGCGCGCGCGGCCGGGCGATGTCGTGATCGTGAACGGGACGATCGGCGATCATGGCATCGCGGTGATGAGCGTGCGCGAGGGGCTGGACTTTGAGACGACTCTGGAAAGCGACACGGCGCCGCTGTGGGGCCTGGTCGAAGCGATGCTGGCCGCGGACGCTGGTGCAATTCACGTCCTGCGCGATCCAACGCGCGGCGGCCTGGGCGTGACGCTGAATGAGATCGCCCGCGCCAGCCATGTGGGCATTGCGCTGGACGAGCGCGCGATCCCGGTCAAACCGGCGGTGCGCAGCGCGTGCGAGATGCTGGGGCTGGACCCGCTCTACGTCGCCAACGAAGGCAAGCTCATCGCCATCGTCGCGGCAGACAAAGCGGACGCGATGTTAGCCGCGATGCGCGCGCATGAATACGGGCGAGAGGCTGCCGCCGTCGGGCAGGTGGTGGCCGAGCACCCCCGCTTGGTCACTGCGCGCACCGGGATCGGCGGGACGCGCGTGGTGGATGTGCCGGCGGGGGAACTGTTGCCGCGAATTTGCTAAGCGCATAACTCCACGAGTATATCCCTCGTCATCTTGATCCCCAGCACCAGGTTTTCAATCGAGATGCGTTCGTCAATGCCGTGCGGGCGGTTGAGGTCCTCGCGTTCGAGGATCATCGGGCCAAAGCCATACGCGGCATAGCCGCGCTGCCGCCAATAGCGCCCATCCGTCCCGCCGGGCACCAGCAGTGGAAAAACCCCGGCCCCCGGCGCGTGACGATGGACCGCGTTGATGATGGCTTTGTAAAAGGGATTGTCCAGCGGCGCGACCCCAGAGGGCGGCGAGCTTTGAATGACCTCGACCTTGACGCGTTCGTCGGCGATGCGCGCCTGGAGCCAGCGGTGGAACTCGTCCGCGTCGGTATCGGGCAGCAAGCGGCAATCAATCTCGGCTTCGGCCCGCTCGGGGATGACGTTGGTCTTGTAACCGGCCCTGAGCACGTTCAGGCTGATCGTATCTCGCAGCAAAGCGTTGGTGAGTTTATCTGCCGAGAGCCGTTTGGCGGACAGGCTCAACAGCAGAGGATTCGAGAGATTCCGCAAAGCGATCGAGGCTGGAAATCTTTGCGTCGCGGCGACGGACCTGAACATCTCGGCGGCGGTGGCGTTGACGCGCAGCGGACGGGGAGATTTCAAAATGCGCGCGAGTGCGTTCAGGAGCGTGACGTTAGCATTGTTGCGGTGGGGCATTGAGCCATGCCCCGGCTCGCCAGTGGCGATCAATCGCAGAAATTGGATTTTCTTTTCGGCCACCGCCACGCCGAACAATACCTGCGGGCCAAAGATACCCTTGAACCCACCACTGCCTTCATCCCACACCCACTCCGGGTCCAGCGTGCCCGCCTGGTTTTCCACCAGCCATTTCATCCCCTGGCTGCCGCCGGTCTCTTCGTCCGGCACAGCAGAAAAGACAATCGGGCGTCGGAATTGGACGCCTTCCTTGATCAGCGATTCGAGCGCGAGCAAAAAGACAACACCCAAATTCTTGGTATCCAATGTGCCGCGCCCCCATACAAAGCCGTCGGCCACGTCGCCGCCGAACGGGGGATGCGTCCACTGCGCCGGGTCCGCGGCGACGACATCTATGTGATGGTTGATGAGCAAGGGCTTGAGCGACTCGCGGCCGGGGATGCGCGCGAGCACCAGGCCCCGCCCAGGCGCCGGTTCGTGGAGCGTCACATCCTTGGTGATGCCTCGACTGGTCAGTTGATCGCGTAACCACTGTGCGGCAAGCATTTCGTTGCCGGGCGGGTTGGTCGTGTCGAACTGGACGTAGCGGCTCAGCGTTGCCACGGCGTCCGCGCCAAGAGCTTCGATGTTCATCGTGTCCTCCGTGATCGCAAACAATAGACCATTGACCGCGCATGACCCCCGCGGTCTGTGGTCGGCGGTCCAACCTTGCTATGTATCCATCACAGGGTCACGCCGGCAGGCGGGGCAGTGACCAGTAAGACGAGCGCCGGATCGATGGGGCTGACGTTCTCGATACGTCGGCCAGGGCAGCCGGAATAATAGGCCGCCTCTCCAACTTCCAGGATGATCGGTTCGCCGTTTTCAGAGACCAATCGGATCTGTCCTTCCATCACGTAAAGGAATGAATCGCCTTCATGCGTGCGGACCTGCGGGTCACGGTAGCCAGAGCCGATCTTGATCAGGATCGGTTCCATGCGAGCATCAGCGCGATCGGTTAACCACGTCAGGACAGACTTGCCGGGCGTGATGCTGTTCATACGCGCTTTGATCTGAGAACGTCGCGTGACCAGGACAGGGCTTTCTTCGGCACCCTGAAAAAAAACCGCCATTCGCACGCCATAGAAGCGAGTCAGGCGTTCCAGATTATCCACGCTGATTGAAACTTTGTCGCGCTCGACCAGGCTGAGGAACGAGAGCGAGATGCCACTTGCTTCCGCGACCTGTCGAAGGGTCAGGCCGCGGCTCTGTCGCATTTCCCGAAGGCGAGCGCCGATCAAGGGCATCGAGTGGATCCGTCAGGTTTCGGTTTCTTGGAATTTCAGCATCATGTTACATCATTTTTTATATCAAGTCAATATCGGATTCTTATTTCTATATTTTGAAAATCCTAGACATATTGACAATCAATGTCTGCTGTGCTAAAGTAAATAGTGCACTAATGCAAGAATACACGCTTTGAGGGTTCTGTGAGCCCCGCTCGCTACTCTCCCCTTTACCATTGGCTGTCCGAGACCTTGCGCGAGGAAATCGCCCAGGGTGTCTACAAGCCTGGAGATGCATTGCCCACCGAACACGACCTCATGCGCCGCTATGATTTGAGCAGCACCACCGTTCGGCGCGCTGTCCACGATCTCGTTCGTGAGGGCTTGCTCTATCGCAAAGCCGGCAAAGGCACATTCGTCAGGCGCACGCGAGTCGAAGAACACCTATCACGCCTCACGTCGTTCCTCGAAGAGATGCGCAGCCGGGACATCATCCCGTCTTTCAAGCTCGTCTGTGCCAAGCCATGTGCCCCGCCGCCTGAAGCCGCTCGCGCCCTCAACCTGTCACTCGATCAGGAAGCGTATTACATCGAGCGGGTCCAGCTCGGCAATGGTGAACCGATTGCGTTAGCGCAGGGGTATTGGCGGAGCGACATTGGCGAGCAACTGGCTCAACACGATCTCAACGTGATCGCGCTCTACGAAGTGCTCGAAAACGCTCTCCACATCCCACTGGTCGAGGCGGAAGAATCCATCAGCGCCGCTGTCGCGGATACTGACGTGGCGCATCAGTTGGATGTTCCGCGCCGGGCGCCGCTGCTTGTGCGCTGCCGCATCAGTTACACGGCCAACCTGCGGCCTGTCGAACACACGACGACGTTTTATCGGGCCGACCGCTACGAGTACAAGATCCGACTGGCGCGCTAGATCACATGACAATCCACAACACAGAGCTTGCGCTTGAGGTTGGTGGCCCTTTGCAGGAGACAAGATGACCAGAATCGCTTTCATCGGTGCAGGAAGTTTGGGCTTTACACGTGGGTTGGTCAGAGACATCTTGACCTTTCCGCTCTTGCAAGATGCCACGCTGGCGTTGATGGACATTGACCCGGAGCGTTTAGAGTTTGCGCGCCAGTCGGTTCAGCGTATTGTGGATATGGGCCACTATCCTGCCCGGGTGGAGGCCACACTCGATCGCGTCGAGGCGCTGCGAGGCGCAGATGTGGTGCTCGTCACGATCCTGGCCGGCGGGACTGAGGTGTGGCGGCACGACATCGAGATCCCCAAACAGTATGGCGTGGACATCAATATCGGCGACACGCGCGGGCCATCCGGCATCTTTCGCGCTCTGCGGACGATCCCCGTGATGCTCGATATTGCGCGGGACATGGAGCGTTACTGCCCCGATGCGACGCTGCTCAACTATACCAATCCAATGGCGATGCTGTGCCGGGCGATGCAGCGCGAAAGCAAGATTCGTCTGACCGGTCTCTGCCACAGCGTTCAGGGCACGGCGATGATGCTGGCCCGCTGGATCGGCGCGCCGTACGACGAGATCACGTATACATGCGCGGGCATCAATCATATGGCCTGGTATATCAGGTTCGAGTGGAAAGGCCAGGACGCTTATCCGCTCATCCGCAAGGCGATCGTCGAGCGCCCTGAAGTCTATCACGAAGAGATCGTCCGCAACGAGATGTTCTTGCATCTCGACTATTACGTGACTGAATCGTCCGGCCACAACTCGGAATACAACTGGTGGTTCCGCAAACGGCCCGACTTGATCGAAAAGTATTGCACGCACGGCACAGGCTGGAATCCGGGCGAGTATGCCTATATCCTCAAAGAATATCAAAAGGCCGAGCGCACCTGGAAGGACGAAGCCAAAAAGTGGTTTGCTTCCGATACGCCGATCAAACTCGAGCGTGGGCACGAGTACGCCGCCTACATCATCAACGCGCTGAGGGGGGGTGAGCCGTTCGAGTTCAATGGTAATGTGCCCAACACCGGACTCGTGACGAACCTGCCGCAGAACGCCTGCGTCGAAGTGCCCGTGTGGGTCAGCCGCAAAGGATTCGAGCCGGTTCACGTGGGGGCGTTGCCGCCTCAGTGCGCGATGTTGACTACCCTGAGTTCGACGATCGAAGAAATGGCAGTCGAGGCTGCGCTCACCGGTAACCCGCGCCTGGTCTTTCAGGCCATCGCGCACGACCCATTGACCGCCTCTGTGCTTTCGCTGGCCGAGATCAAACAGATGGTTGAGCAGATGTTTCAGCAGAACCAGCCATACCTGCCTCAGTTCAAGCACTTGGCAGTGTGAAGTGTCCTGCCGCTTGCGTTGCGCCTGCGCCTTGTTCAACAGGCTGCGAATGGACCGCCTCGGAGATCATTTGAGAAATTCATAGCCGACGCTTCTTGGTGCGTCCGCGTGCGATTTTTCAGATTCGCTCTCAGAGGGGCGGGGGCGTCACCCTGGATCAATCTATACGGACCGCTCGCGCATCACCGGCGAGCGTCAGAAAGGAGGGAGCGCGCGAACACATTCGGAGACTCGTTAGGCTGGTGATCACTGTTGTCCCTTGATTTTCTGTGCATGAAGGAGAAGGAATATGGCAAAGAGACTATCACGACGCGAGTTCCTGGCTTGGGGCGGGCAGGCTGCTGCAGCCGCGTTCCTGGCTAGCTGCGGTGGGCAAGCCGCCACCCCTGCCCCCACTCAGCCCAAGGGACCCGAGCCGACCAAGCCGCCTGCCCCACCGCCCACCAAAGTGCCAACCACGATCGAGTTTCTGGCGTGGGGCGATACGACCGACGGCCCGGCGTGGGAAAAACTAGGGCCGGCCTACACGGCCAAGAATCCGGGCCAGGCTGTCAACATCACACCTGTGGCGGATCCGAATAACAACTTTTACACCAAGCTGCAGACCATGTTCGCGGGCGGCACGCCGCCCAACCTGGCCTCCTTCCAGGGCTGGGAATGGCAGGTTTATGCGGACAAGAACCTGCTGGCGCCTGTGGACGACTATATCGCGCGCGATAAAGTGACCGCGCCATATCCGCAGGGCTATACCAGCGTTGAGCAGAGCGTCAAGCGCAAGGGCAAGACGTACCTCATCCCGCTGCAAATGGGCGTGATGATCATGTTCTATGCCAAAAAGATTTTCGATGAGGCGGGCGTGCCGTATCCCAAGGATGATTGGACGTTTGAGCAGTTTGTCGAGCTGGCCAAGAAGCTGACCAATCCCGACAAGAAAAAGTTCGGGTATCAGATGAATGGCAACTGGTACCGTGACATTGGCTGGATCGTCCTGACGGGCAAGCGTGAATTCGACAACATCATTGACCCCAAGAAATCGCAATTCGCCGCGCCCGAGATCGTGCAGATGCTCCAGACTGTTTCGTACGATCTGGCGCACACGCTCAAGGCCGCGCCCAGCCCAGCAGACACATCGGGCGCCAACACGATCAACACCGGTGCGTGCGCGATGAAGTACGAAGGCCCCTGGTTCCTGCCGCAGCTCAACAGCCCGACGCTGCGCGAGCAAAAGAAAGAGGTCGCCTTTGATGTGGTGCGGATGCCCAAGGGCGCCGCTCCCGGTCGCCCGCACCGCGGCTGGGGTGAAGGCGTCGCCATCTGCAAGACAGACAAGGCCGAAGCGGCGTGGAGCTTTGCCGCGTACCTGGTGAGCGAAGAAGGCAACAAGATGTACTCAGAGATCACCGGGCGCATCCCCAGCAACCTGCAGCTCGCCGAATCGTGGTGGGTGCCGCGCACCAAAGAACTGTATCAAATCGAAAACGGCAAAGCGTTCATCGAGGCGTTCAAGGAAGGCCAGATTGATGTGGTCAGCGGCGTGCCGCGCTCCAAGATGTGGTCCGAGGTCGTCAAGCCGACGGCCTGGGACTTGCTGAATAACGGCACAGCCAAGGCGGCCGATGTCTTGCCCAAAGTGGACGAGAAATTGCAAAAGCTGCTCGACGAGTACTGGAAGTCACAATAGTCTGTCAGTCGGTCAGCCAAGTAGTCAGATAGTCGGCTGGCTTTCCGACTATCTGACTACAGTACAGTTTAGCCCTACGGCGGACCAGGAGACATAGCATGGCGGCTCGAGTTGCTCCACGACCACGCCTGACGATGATGCAAATGCGTGAATGGCTGCAAGGTTATCTGTTTGCGGCGCCGTTCCTGATCGGCTTTATGGCATTTGTCGCGTTCCCCATGCTCTTTTCGATCTGGCTCATGTTCCAGAAATGGGATTTGCTCTCGCCCCCGGTGTTTGTGGGATTCAGAAACATTCAACGCGCGCTCACCGATGAGCTAGCGCTCAAGAGTCTCTACAACAGCGCGTTCTATACCATCTTTGCCGTGCCGTTTCAACTGGTCATCTCGTTCACGCTGGCGCTCGCGTTGACGCAGCCGCTCAAGCTCCGCAGTCTTTATCGCTCGGGTTTCTATCTGCCGATCATCATCCCGATCGTCGCGACGGCGGTCGTGTGGCAGCGCGTGTTTCACCCTGACTTTGGCATCCTGAACGAGGCCTTGAGCTGGTTCGGTATCCCGCCCCAGAAATGGCTGCTCGATCCGCTGTTGGCCAAGCCCGCGTTCATCTTCATGTCGTTCTGGATGATCGGCCGCCAGATGGTCATCTTTATCGCCGGGCTGGGCAACATTCCGACGCAACTGCTGGAAGCGGCGCAAATTGACGGCGCAGGCAGGATCCGCACCATTTTCAACATTACGATCCCACTGATGACGCCGCTGATTTTCTACAACATGGTGATCGCCATTATCAATTCGTTCCAGACGTTTGTGCCTTCGCTCATCATGACCGACGGCGGCCCGCAAAATGAGACGCTGTTTGTCGTGTTGAACATTTACCGGAACGGTTTCCAGTTCTTTAACATGGGCTATGCATCTGCGTTGGCGTGGGAGTTCTTTATCATTGTCGTGGGCTTTACGATTGCTCAATTCTACATCTCAAACCGCTGGGTCTATTACGAATCGTAAAGGAGCAAGCATGGCGACCCTGGAAGTCATCAAAGCCCGAGGCGCCGCGCAGCGCGCCCGTCGTCAGCTTTTGGAGCGCATTGGGCTGGTCGTGCTTCAGATCGTTCTGACGCTTGCCTTGCTCACGTTTCTCGCTCCAACGCTCTGGATGATCTCGTCCTCGCTCAAGGCGCGCACCGAAGTGTTCGCTCATCCGATCGTGTGGATCCCGGCGGAGCCTCAATGGCGCAACTATGCTGACGCGATGAAGATGCTGCCGTTTTTCCGCTTTGCGGTCAACACGTTGGTCATCTGCGCGCTCACTGTCATGGGCACTTTGCTGTCTTCTTCGATGGTGGCGTATGCTTTTGCGCGCCTGCGTTGGCCGGGGCGCGATTTCTTTTTCAGTCTCTTGTTGGGGACGATGATGTTGCCTGAAATCATCACCCTCATCCCCATGTTCATCGAGTTCCGCACGTTAGGATGGACCAAGCCGGGGTGTTTGTTGTCCATCCCGCTGCCGCGCGCCGTGCTGCCTGCGTGGATGGGGTTTGGCGACAAGTGGTGTGTGGTGCCGCTCAATTTCTTGCCGCTGACGGTTCCCTACTGGCTGGCCCTTGCGCCGTTGTATGTGTTTCTCATGCGGCAGTTTTTCAAAGGCATTCCCGTCGAGCTGGAAGAGGCTGCGCTGGTGGATGGCGCGAGTCGCTTGAGAATCTTGTTCAACATCATCTTGCCTCTTTCCAAACCGGTGATCGCGACCGTAGCTGTGTTTTCGTTCCTGCAAAGCTACAATGACTTTTTGCAGCCGCTCATCTACTTGAACAGTCGAGACAACTGGACACTGGCGTTGGGTCTGCGCGCGTTGAACGACGTGCAACAGACCGGGCAGTGGGAATTGCTCTTTGCAGCTTCGACGGTTGTGCTCATTCCCATCCTGATCGTCTTTATCTTTGCCCAGCGGTACTTTGTGCAAGGCATTGCGACGACCGGGTTTGGTGGGCGTTGACCAAATTTCATCCTGATTGGTCTGGCCATGGCGAGACGGGGCGCGTGGATGCTGCGGGCCCACGGGTGCCGCTCGGAGTAGAATTCAGCGCGCTGCTCACGCTGTTCAACTCGGTCGGGCGGAGCCTGGCGGCCTCTGCCACAGGTTCGCTCCATGGTGTCACTTATGCCAGAACCGGATGTCCTGCATGGACTTGATACGAGCGCCCGCATGAAACGGGGCTTTGATCAACTGTCCGAGGTGTTGGCCCTGACGCTGGGGCCGACGCAGGGGACGATCCTCTCGCAACATGCCACACATCCTGAGCCGGAAATCCTGACCGACGCAGCGACCATCGCTCGCCGCATCCTTGCGCTGCCTGACCGTGCCGAAGACGTTGGCGCGATGCTGGCGCGCAACCTGGTCTGGCGGATGCACCTCAAAGCCGGTGATGGCTGCGCGACCACAGCGGTACTCGCGCAGGCGATCCTCGAGCGGGCACATTCCCTGAAGGCCGCTGGGGCCAATCCGATGGCGCTGCGCCGGGGGATCGATCGTGCAGCGCAGGCGGCGGTGGATGCGCTGCGCGAGATGGCCCGGCCCATCAAGAACCGACTCGATCTCGCCCAAGTCACGTACACAATATCGGGCGACGCTAACCTCAGCCGCGTGCTGGTGGACATTTTTGCGGAACTGGGGCCTGATGCTTACGTGAGCATCGAAAATTACATGGCGCCCTACCTGGAACGCCAGGTTTACGAAGGTGGCCGCTGGGTCGGCAGATTGGCTTCACCTTATCTCGTCACTGAGCCTGCCAGGCGGCGGGCGGCGCAGTCGGATTGCGCGGTTGCGTTGTGCGCCAGCGATGTCGAGACGTTGGACGATCTCGCGCCTGTGCTTGAGCTGGTCGCCCGCACGGAATCAAAACGCCTGGCGCTGATCGCCAACGAGATCAAGGGCGCAGCGCTCGCCGCGCTGATCATGAATCACCAGCAAGGTCGCCTCAAGGTGATCGCCGCTGAACTGCGCGAAAAAGAATCCAGGCGCCGAACCGACTATGAAGACCTGGCGGTCCTGACCGGTGCGCAGGCGCTGATGCCGGAAACCGGTCGGCGCTTGCGGGATATCCGAATGGAGGACTTGGGCTATTCGCCGCGCATCGAAGCCGATCCCGACGAGTTGATCGTCGTAGGCAGCGGCCGCAAGGAGGTTAAACAACAGATCGAGACTTGGCGCGCCCGGCTCGAGCGTTTGCCATCTGACGACGGAGCAGTGGATGAACTGCGCTTTCGTATGGCGAGGCTGGGCGGCCAGGTTGCCAAGCTGATGATCGGCGCGTTCACCCAGGCTGAACGCGACACGCTGGATCAAAAAGCACAAAAGGCTCTGCGCGCTTTGCCCATCGCGCTGCGCGAAGGATGGGTACCCGGCGGCGGAGTGGCCTATCTCAACTGTATCCCCTCTGTGCTTGCTGTGCGTGCTGAAGACGAAGAAGCGATGGGCGTCCGGGTGTTGGCCCATGCTTTGGAAGCGCCGTTCCGCCGCATTGTCACTAATGCCGGCGTGACTGCGCCCGGCGCGCTCATCGCTCAGATGCAGCGGCGCGGCAAGGGCTTGGGCTACGATGTCATCCGGCGCAAGATTGTTTCGATGAAGCGCGCTGGCATTCTCGATCCGGCCGGTGTGCTGATCCAGGCGTTGCAGACCGCCGTCAGCGGCGCGGTGATGGCGTTGACGATAGAGACCATTGTGCTCAGACGCGAGCCGCAGACGAGTATGGAACCGTGAACGGGTACGTATTCCATCTTTACGTGTACGCATGATACGAATTGAGGAGAGATAGGATGAAATTCTTTCTAGATAGCGCCAAGGTGGACGAGATCCGCTATGCGCGCGACATGTGGAACATTGATGGCGTGACGAGCAACCCACGCCACGTCCGCAACAGCGGCAAGCCGTTCCTCAAGGTGATCCGCGAAATCGCCGGGCTGTTCGAAGGCACCGACAAGCCGATCTCGGTCGAGGTCAACCCGCATCATACGACTCCCGAAGCGATGGTCGAAGAAGGCGTCAAGCTGGCAGCCATGTCGCCCAACTTTGTCATCAAGATCCCGGCGACCGAGGCGGGCTTCAAGGCGCTGTGGATGCTGAGGGACAGGGACATTCGCGTCAACCTGACGTTGACTTTTTCCGCGACGCAGGCGCTGCAGGCGGCGCGGCTGGGTGCCAACTTTGTCTCGCCCTTTATCGGCTGGAAAGAGGCCAATGGCGAAGAGGTCTCGCACCTGATCGCCGAGATCGTGCGGATTTATCGCAACTATGATTACAAGACCGAGATCATTGTCGCGGCGGTGCGCAACGCGCGGCAGATCGTCGAAGCAGCGGTGGCGGGCGCGCACATTGTGACCGCCGGTTTCGACGTGTACAAGGACGCGTTCGATCATCCTTACACGGCCAAAGGCCTCAAGCTGTTTGCAGACAACTGGGACGCGACACCCTATGAATGATTTCTGATTGCGGATTTTTGATTTCGGATTTGGTGCGTGTTTCAGGTTCGATTCATGTACCGGGATCCGTCATCCGAGAGGGAAAGCAGGCGTCGTATGTCTTTTATCAATCCTGAACCGACAAGGCTGGGGCTGGTGTGTTTGGCGCGCCTGACGTTCGAAGCCGACCTGGCCGCGCAGTGGTATGTCCAGGCGCAAGAGAGGCTGCGTTCGCTGGAAGGCGTCCAGCTTGTCGCCGTCGAAAACCTGGTGATGGAATCACCTGACGCGGATGCGGCGATCGCCCAACTGCGCGCGGCGAACATTGATGCGCTCGTCATCTTGAGCGGCACGTTTGCGCTCGGCGGGCTGGCGCAACGGCTGGCGCAATCTTTTGCCCACATCCCCCTCTTGCTGTGGGCGTGGCCGGAGCCGCAAGAGCAAACGGGCAGGCTGCGCCTCAACTCGCTCGTCGGCGCGCACGTCAATGCGAGCAACTTGTACAAGCTCGGCCATCGCCCGACGACGCTCTACGCGGCACTCGACGATCCGCACACGGCGTTGACGATCACGCGCTGGGCGCGTGTAGCGGGCATCCGGCGCGACCTGCAGCAGCTCCGCATGGCATTCATCGGCGGGCACGCGCCCGGCTTTGAGGATTTGGCCGTGGACAAGTTGGCGCTCCGGCGTGCGCTTGGCGTCGAAGTGGTTGACGTCGGTCTGAACGTTGTCATTGCGCGCGCCAAAGCTATGGCGGCTGAACGTGTGCAGGCGACCAAGCCCGATGTGCTCAAGCCCTTTGATGACACTGCCGAAGTCGGCGAGATTCAAGGCAACCTGTTTACTGCGCTCGTCATCGCATTGCGCGAGCTGGCCGCCGAAGGCCGGTTCGACGCGATGACGCTCAAGTGCTGGGGCGATCTGGTGGAGGCGTATGGCATCGCCGGGTGCGGCGTCGTCTCGGTGTTGAGCGACGCGGGTCTGTTCACCGGCTGCGAGGGCGACATCATGGGCACGCTCTCGATGCTCATCGCGTATCGGCTCACTCGAATTCATCCGTTCCTGACCGATTTTGTCTCGGTGGATGCTGAAGCGAACACCGGTCTGTTGTGGCACGGCGGCTGCGCGCCCTGGAGCCTGGCGCGCGAAGACCAGCCGCGTCACCTGTTTTCGCACTTTGCGGGCGGCAAGGGATTGACGGCAGGTTTTGCGCTCAAGCCAGGTCGCGTGACGATCCTGCGCCTGGGCGATGATGGCCACAACCTGCGCATGATCGCGACGACCGGCCTTGCCCTGGAGACCGAAATGGAAGTGCGCGGCACACTCACACGCGTCGCCTTTGACTGTGATGCCGCTGCGTTCCTTGACGAGATGTTGAGCAACGGTTGGGAGCATCATCTCGTCATGGCGTATGGCGAGATTGTGCCCGAGTTAGAGATGCTGTGCCGCTTGTTGAATGTTCCGCTGACATTGATCCAGTGAACTGGCTGCTGCAACCTGTGCCCATGATCCTTCTTTTTCTTTTCATCGTCGCACTCCAAACCGCGCTCATCTATTGGCAGCATTTTTCGCCGTTCGAGCGGGAAATCAATCTGCGTGCGGTGTTGTGGGGCGCCAAACCTGCGCCGCGCTATTGGGCTGTCCTTGCGCTCGACGTGTGCACGAGCTTGCTCGTGTTTGTGCTGGTGCTGGGCCTCTGGCCGACGTGGTGGGGTGATCCTTCGCAGGCGCAAGCACGAATGACTCGGACGCTGCCGGCATGGATTCTGATAGCCCTACTAGCCGCAGCGCTGCACCACTATATCAACGACACGATCATCCGCTTCCCGCGCTATGACTTGATCGTGCGTCGAACGGGCATCTTGCTGATCGCGGGCGTCGTCGTGGTGGCAGCGACGTTGTTCGTGGTCGAATTTGCCGCCACGCCTGATCCATCCATGGCGTATGGTATGTGGCGTGAATTCTTGCCTGCGATCATTGTGCCAGCCTACTTGTTGGCTGTGCTTGTCTTTGGCTTGCGAACGCTTGCTTTTTTCTTGCGCGTGATTCCGGTGATCGGATCGTTCCTGCACGCAGGCATGTCCACAGGTTTGCTCGTTTGGATGCTGGAGCGTTATGGACGGATGTTGGGCGAGGCGTGGAACAATCTTCCGGTCATGTATCCGTTCGATCAGCGTATGCACTGGATAGGTTTGGAGGGATTGGAAAATGTGATCCTGCTTGTCAGCGTGCTCGCACTGGTCGCGCTTGTCCTTGCGTGGCGTTTGCCGGGCCCCAAGCGCCATGACGATGCCGCCGAGCCGCCGCCGCTGGTCGTCGGTCAACCGGCGGGTCTCCAGCCGACCCTCGCCATCACCGATGCTGGCGCAACACTCGCCTCGGCATCTATGCGCGTCGAGGTGACGCGCTCGCCACTGCGCGTCGTTGTCAAGAATGTGCAGGGCCAGACGCTCTGGCAACTGGCCGAGCGTGGCCTGACGCGCGATGTGCTTTTGCAGAAAATCGTTTCGATCCCAGTGCTTTATACTGGCAATACGATGAAGATGAAATGGCGCGCGTGGAGCCAGCCGATCACGCGCGTCACGGACATCCAGGCCAACGGCAACGCGCTCGTCGTCGCGTTCGGCAATGATGTTTTACGTTTCACGTTTCACGCCGACGACATTCTTCATTTCCACATTGACACTTTTCCTTCGTCCCCAGTTCTATCCCTATCTTTTATTGCTCCCGACGACGCTCACTATCTCGGCTTTGGGCAGCGTTTCAACAAGGTTGACCAGCGCGGCGAGGACATTTACTTTTTCGTCGAAGAGGGCGGCGTCGGCTACGAATGGACTAGGAAGCGACTGCCCTGGCTCTATCCGATTTTGAGGTGGCTCTATGGCCCGCGCGGTTCGTTCCCGAACGGCGAACAATGCACGGGCTTTCCCGTCCCCTTTGGCCTCATCAGCCGCGAGCACGGCCCGACGGTCGGCTTCTTTTGGAATACGTATCGGCCATCGTGGATCCAGTTGCCCCATCTCCCATCCACAATCCCCAATACCCAATCTGTCTGCCTCACAGTACTCGACAATCACCTCGACCTGTACCTCTGCGCGGGGCCAACGCCGCTTGACGTCATCGCGCAATACACCTCGCTCACGGGCCGCTCGGACGTTCCGCCGCCGTGGGTGTTTTTGCCGTGGAAGACGCGCACCGGGCCGGTCACCGAAGAGGACACATTCGAGGACATTCGCCGGTTCCGCGAGCTGGACATCCCGCTGGCGCAAGTGGGCATCGAGCACTGGCAGGACATTCGCGGCTCGTATGAATTTTCCAGGCAGTGGTGGCCTCACATTGACGACTTGGTCAAGACAGCGCGCGCCAACGGCTATCGCGTCCACATCTGGCATTTCCCGTATATGAACGCGGGCGCGGCGACGCATCGAGAGGGCGTGCGGCGCGGTTATTTCATTCGCAATCGTCTGGGCCTGCCGTATCAGCAGCGTATCTTTCACGGGATTGCGACTGTCGTGGATTACTCCAACCCGCGCGCGGCAGCCTGGCATGGCGAAATGGTCGCGCGGACGTTTCATCGGCGCGGCATCCACGGCGTGATGACAGATTATGCCGAGTCCATCCCGCCTGATTCGGTTTTCTACAACGGGCAATCCGGCTTGGCGATGCGCAACGCCTATCCAGTGATGTATTGCGAAGCGATGAAGCGCGCAGCAAGCAGCGTGTTGGGCAGCGATCACCTTCTCTATCCACGTGCGGGATATGCCGGGTCGCAGCGATTCGTCGCCGCGCAGTGGCCCGGCGATCAGGACACGGATTGGGACGATGGCGATGGCTTGCCTGCGGCGGTGCGCGCGATGCTCAACGTCTCCATGTGCGGCTTTCCCGTGCACGGCTCGGACATTGGCGGCTGGTATGATTGGTTCGCGCCGATCACGACCAAAGAGCTGTTCATCCGCTGGGCCGAGGTCGGCTGTTACTCGCCGCTGATGCGCGCGCACGGCGGGCCGATCGGCCGTAATCGCGAGCCGTGGAAGTTTGATGAGGAAACGGTCGAGATTTACCGGGCGCTTTCGCAAGAGCACGTCAGGCTGTTTCCATACTTGTACTCGCTGGCGATCCAGGCGGCTCGGATCGGCCAGCCCATCATTCTCCATCCGGCGCTGCTCTGGCCGGACCAGCCTGAGCTGTATCAGATCGAAGACGCGTGGATGATCGGCCAAGCGTTGTACGTCGCGCCGGTGGTTCGGCCTGGCGTGACCCGGCGTGAGGTCATCCTGCCACCCGGCGAGTGGTGGGATTTGAACGAGAACAAGTCTGTGCGTGGCCCGGCACGTATCGTTGCTGATGCACCGTTCGGCCGCGTGCCGCGTTTTTTGCGGCGGGGGTATCCCTTGCCGCGATTTGTCCATTCGTTCGATACTTTTGATGCTGTGCCGACCGCGCGCGTCGGTCACTTGACCGACGACCTGGAAGTGTGGCTCTATGCGGATGGAGGCGAATCATCCTTTACCTTGTTCGATGGGACGGTGCTCAACAGCGCACTGCGCGCAAGCGAAATCGGCGCGCGCCGCATGACGTGGAAAATCTTTGGCTGACCACTGCCCCCTGATCCTCGGTGGCGATCTGCGATCAGTCGTTGGGCAGTAGAAAGCGCCATGCCACAACGATCCAACGCCCCACCCGAACGTATCGTCCTCGCGGCGGGCGCGGTTATCGGCCTGTGCATTGTAGGCGATTCGTTCCTTTACAGTGTCTTGCCGCTCGAGGCCAAAAACCTGGGCATCGCTTTGCCGCTGATCGGGGTGTTGCTGAGCGCGAATCGCCTGGTCAGGTTGATCTCGAACACGTGGGCCGGCGCACTCTTTGAGAGGCTCGGCCCCCGAACGCCTTTTGTCTTGGCGGCAGTCTTGGCGCTGATCACGACGGCAACGTATGGCATCGGCCGGGGCTTTTTTGTCTTTTTGTTGGCTCGCCTGGGTTGGGGGATCGCGTGGTCGGCGCTGAGGCAAGGCGGGTATCAGGCCGTGTGGACGGGCGACGAGTCGGCGCGTGGCAGGTTGATGGGGCTGCTGTGGGGATTGATTCGTCTGGGCAGCGCGTTCAGCGTGGTCGTGGGCGGCTATCTGCGCGACCGATTCGGATACCCGGTCGGCATTGCGGCTATCGCAGGTGCGAGCGCGCTGGCGATCCCGGTCGCGTTGGCGATCCGATGGCCGGGCGATGTGCGTTGGGTGGCACTGCGCGAGCCGACCGCGGGTGATCGCCGTTCGTCTTGGGAGGGGTGGCGGTCGGCATGGGCGACAGGCCGCCAGCGGCGGTTATTGCTTGCCGGTTTCATGGATCGAGTGTTTGATGGCGTGGTGATCTCGACCACGTCCTTGTTCCTGGCCGGTCGCCTGGGGACGAACGATCTGCTTGCGGGATTGGGGGTTCGAGTGGCGACGGTGGCGGGCCTCCTGCTGGCATTGCGATGGACATCTGATCTGCTCTTTGGCCCGGCCATCGGCGCGCTCTCGGATCGATTGGGGCGACTGCGTACACTGGTGATCCTGGTATGCGCGGTGCTGATCGGCCTCGTCGGCGTGGTGAGCCTATCGGGGGCATGGCTCGTGGTCTGCCTGGCGCTGATGTTTGTGAGCAGTTCCGGGCTGGGCATCACTTTGAATGCGGCAGCGAACAGCGTGGCATTGCAAGCAGAACGACCACACCTATTTGTCGGTGTCTACACAACCGCTGGCGACGCCGGGTCAGCCCTGGGGCCGCTCCTGGCGTATTCGCTGGCGGTCGCGCTGAATTGGAACAACCTTTACCTGTTGACCAGCTTCACGCTTGCGCTGGCCGTGTTGCTCTACTGGCGTTCAGGCGGGACGGCGCACAAGGCCGTGGCCTGATGAGAACATTTTTCGAGGAGGAAATATGGCACATAACATTCTAATGCACGAGCCTGGCGATGATGTCGGGGTCGCCGTCGTGGACCTCAGGGCCGGCACCGAGGTGGGCGCGGTGACGCTCGAGGGTCAGCACGTCGGCACGGTCAAGATGGTCCAGGATGTTCCGTTGGGCCATAAGGTCGCAATGCGGAACATCGCGCTGGGCCAGGACGTGATCGAATATGGCCGCCCGATTGGCCGGGCCACCCAGTCCATCGCGCGCGGTGCACATGTTCACACACACAATTTGAAAAGTAAGAGGTGGACCGTATGAAACCCGAAGAGATGAAACTGACCGGGTATCGTCGCCCGGATGGGCGCTGGGGTATTCGCAATCACGTGGTCATCATTCCGGTCGACGATATTTCGAATGCAGCGGCAGAGGGCGTGGCTCGTCTGATCAAAGGCACGTTTGCCCTGCCGCACCCCTATGGGCGTTTGCAGTTCGGCCAGGACTTGGATCTCACCTTTCGCACGTTGGCTGGCGCGGGACGCAATCCGAACGTTGCGGCGGCGGTCGTCATCGGCATCGAGCCGAACTGGACGGATCGCATCGTCAACGAGATCGCCAAGACGGGCAAGCCGGTCGAGGGGTTCGCCATCGAAAGGCGCGGCGATTTGCAGACGATTGCGGCGGCGGCGCGCAAGGCGCAAGAGTTTGTCCAGTATGCAACGGAACTCCAGCGCGAGCCGTTCACCGTCAAACAATTGACGATGAGCACCAAATGCGGCGAGTCGGACACCACCTCCGGCTTGGCCTCGAATCCGACTGTGGGCCGCGCGTTCGAGCGGCTGGCCGAGGCCGGCGCGACGCTCATCTTTGGCGAGACGACCGAGGTCACCGGTGGCGAGGATGTGATCGAGTCGCTGTGTGCCACGCCGCAGATCGCAGCGCAATTCCGGGCTGCCTTTGACGATTACCAGAACCTGGTCAAGAGTCAGGGCGTGGACTTGATCGGCTCGCAGCCGACCGAGGGCAACCTTCGCGGCGGGCTGACGACGATCGAGGAAAAGGCGCTGGGCAACATTCAGAAGGCAGGCCGCTGCAAGATCGTCGGATTCCTCCGGCCGGCCGAAGAGCCGCAGGGGCCTGGTCTACACTTTATGGATTCGTCCAGCGCGGCGGCGGAGATGGTGACGCTGTGCATGGCGGCGGGTTCCGTCGTCCACTTTTTTACCACCGGCCAGGGCAACGTCATCGGCAATCCGATCGTGCCGGTCATCAAGCTGTGCGCCAACCCGCTCACGGTTTCGACCATGTCCGAGCACGTGGACGTGGATTTGACCGGGATGCTGCGCATGGAGATGACGCTTGACCAGGCCGCCGATGCGGCGCTCAAGATGCTGGAGCGCACGATCAACGGTCGCATGACGGCGGCTGAGACACTGCGCCACGACGAGTTTGTGCTGACCAAGTTGTATCCTAGCGCGTAATGCGTGATGCGTGAAACGTGATGAGCGGTTGACGCCTCACGTTGGATGATTGAAATAGTATGGAGTTTTGCGTCCCGTACGGTCGGGAGCATTTGACCTTCCTGCTGCCCGATGAGCTGCACGCCGAGTTGATTGCCCCGGCGCAAGCCGCGCCCGCGCCTGATCCAGTCCAGGCGGTGTGTGAAGCGCTCGATGCGCCGTTGGGCGGAACGCGGTTGGAGGATTTTGCGAGCGTCAGGTCAGTGGCGATTGCCATCAACGACAAGACGCGCCCTGTGCCGCACGCGGTTCTCTTGCCGCCGCTGCTCGAGCGATTGGCAGCAATCGGCATCCCGCACGAGGCGGTCACGTTCGTCGTCGCGGTCGGCACTCACCCGCCTATGTCGCCGGGTGAGTTTGCCAGCGTCCTCCCCCCTGACATTCTGAGACGTTACCGCGTGGTGAGCCATGATGCTGAGGATAAGGACAACCTTGTCTATGTGGGGCAGACGCAACGCGGCACGCCCGTGTGGATCAATCGGCTGTTCAGGCAAGCTGATTTGCGGATCGTCGTGGGCAACATCGAGCCACATCAGTTCCAGGGCTTTTCCGGTGGCTTCAAGACGGCGGCGATCGGGTTGGCGGGCAAGGACACGGTCAATCACAATCACGCGATGATGACCGATCCGAACGCCATGCCGCTGCACTTTGACAACCCGCCCCGGCAAGACATCGAAGAGATCGGCCGCCTGATCGGCGTGCATTTTGCGCTCAACGCCGTTGTCAACGAGAACCACCATGTCGTTCAAGTGCTCGCAGGGGATCCGGGCGAGGTGATGCGTCAGGGCATTCCACTGGTGCGCAAGATTTACCAGGTGCCGGTGCTTGCGCCGTTCGATCTGATCATCGCTTCGCCGGGGGGACATCCCAAGGACATCAATCTGTATCAGTCCCAAAAAGCGTTGGCCCACGCTTCGCTGGTGATGAAAGACGGCGGCACGGTCATCCTTGTTGCAGCCTGCCCAGAAGGCACGGGCAGTGCCAGTTACGAGCGTTGGATGGAGGGGGTGACCTCGTGCGAGGCGGTGTTTGAAAAGTTCAAGCGCGAGGGATTCCGCGTGGGGCCGCACAAGGCGTACCTGATTGCGCGCGATGCGTCACGGCTGCGTGCGCTGATGCTTTCGCGCATGCCGCCTGATCTCGTGCGGCGGCTGTTGCTCCATCCGGTTGCCAGTCTCGATGAGGCACTCGCTCTGGCGTTGAGCGATCTGCCGCGCGGCGCGCGTGTCGGGGTGATGCCGATGGCGAATTCCACAATACCCGTGAAACGTGATGCGTGATGCGCGCGCAATTCACACATCACGTTTCATGTCCCCGGAGGAAACAATGGGTGGTGACACCAGCCTGCGTAACCCGCATCTTGAAGGCGACTCGTTCTTTTGGCAAGCCGGGCCAACGGGCGTCTTACTGATTCACGGCTTTACGGCGACGACGGCGGAGGTGCGCCTGCTCGGCCAATATTTGCATGAGCGAGGCTATACGGTGGCCGGGCCGCTGCTGCCCGGTCACCGCACGACGCCGGAGGACATGAACCGCTGTCGCTGGCAGGATTGGACCGGTGCGGTCGAGCAGGCGTACCGCGAGATCGCCTCGCGCTGCGAGCGCGTGTTCATCGGCGGCGAGTCTATGGGCGCGCTGTTGACGTTGTATGCGGCCAGCGAGCATCCCGAAGTGTGCGGCCTGTTGCTTTACGCGCCTGCATTGCTCGTGCCTCCCCTGCCCATCTTGCTGGCCCGTCTGCTTTCACCCTTTGTCCCTTCCGTTCAAAAACCTATGGGTCAGCCCAGCGCGGCGGACGCTCGCTGGCAAGGTTACCCGGTCAATCCGCTGCGCGCGGTCGGGCAGTTGAACCGGCTCCAGCGCGAGGTGCGCCGCCGTCTGCCGCGCATCCACCAGCCACTCCTGGTGGTGCAGGGTCGCCTGGACGAAACGATTGACCCGCGCAGCGGCGAGATCATCTTGCGCGAGACGGCCTCAACCGACAAGCAACTGCACTGGATGGAACGCTCGACGCATTGCGTGATTTTGGATCAAGAGTGGGAACCAGCGTCGGAGCTGGCGCTGGGATTCATGGAGCGAAAGTTTCAACCGTGATCATCTGCGGTTGAAAATACCCCTCAAGGGCGTTCCGCCGGGCGTCCACCTGTGCGGACGCCATCACCTCAACCGCGCGGGCGGTCGGCCAGCCGAAGGCTCCCCAGGCGCGATTTCAATCGCTGCCCATCTGCCCATCTGCCATTTGGAGTTTCAATTTCAGGCTATCTACGTGGTTGAAACGTGCAAGCGCGTGTACGCCAAACGCGGGCTGCGGATCGTCACGAGCCGTCGCTGCTGTGGCACTTTACATCAAGGTTTGAGATGGTGTAGAATAAATTCTGATGACCGCACATGACGTAGGGGCGACCCTCGCTAATCATTACCCACAATTCGCTCTCGAAATCGCGGTGGGCGAGCGATTGAAATCGCTTCGGATGGAGCGCCTCTATGAGTTGGGAGAGAGACGAAATCCCGCCGCCCTGAGCGCGGGGCTAAAGCCGCCGCGCTCAAAGCCCCAAGCCCTTTGGGCTGAACCACCCGCCCCCGCAGGGGGCTTGGCCCTTTCAGCCCGGTGCTTCAGCAC
>DAOTXX010000146.1:0-2151 GCA_034434835.1 Thermoflexales bacterium
ATTCCCTGTGCCCCTACCGGCTTTAACGCCTCCGGCGCATCACAAACGCAGGTCAATGTGTCTTTCACCGATAACGCCACGAACGAGAGCGGCTTTCGCATTTACCGCAGCGGTTCCAGCACGGCGCTGGCCACCTTGTCGGCCCGCTCGGGCACCGGCGCCAAGAACGGAACGGTCAGTTCGATTCCATGTGGCACGATGTACACCTACTATGTCCGCGCGTACAACTTGGCTGGAGAGTCCGCGTCCAGCAATACGAACGATGGGACCACTGCCGGCTGCACAGTGACCATCAGCTTTACCAGCGTGCGCATCTACGATGACGAAGATTCCTTTGGCTCTGGCGAACTCCACTTTGATTTCAACGTCAACGGGATCACGCGCCGGTGGCCTACCTCGGGAACTGTGACAGCCAGTTCTGGCGATACCAAGACGATCTCGGGCGTTTCGGTGACGCTGGCGATGCTGCGCACGCAGAATCTCTCGATCAGCGTCAAGGGAACGGATCACGATACCATGCCGGACCCGGACGATTCGCTCGGCACGGCGACGGCAACCTACGCTGGCGCAGTCACTTGGGGCGAGGGGTCGCACTGTATCGAAAGCGCGTCGCCGCACGACTTTCGCATCTGTTACACCATCAACGTGACGCCGTAAACCAGGTCATGAAACCTCCCGCAGGTTGCAAACCTGCGGGAGGTTGATTGGCTTGACGCAAGCCCTTGAAAGCGGTACAATCTTTGCCGCTTGCCTCCGCCTCCGCTTCACCCCGCAACCCAGCCTCGTCTCACATAGTCATGCGGTCATCTGCGGTCAGCGGTCAAGCATCGAGGTTTACCGGCCAATGAAATACCACGTCTGGACAGAAGGCTGTCAAATGAACGTCGCCGACTCGCAGCGACTTGAGTCGGCGTTTGAAAAATTGGGGTTGGAAAGCACGCCGCGCGCGGCTGAGGCGGACGTGATCGTGCTCAACACGTGTGTGGTGCGCCAGAGCGCAGAAGACAAAGCGTACAGTTATCTGCAAGGCTTGCGCCCGCTGAAAGCCAGGCGTCCCGAAGCCATCATCGGCGTGATAGGCTGCCTGGTCGGGATCAAGAACAACGGCAAACTCAAGGAGCGTTTCCCGTGGGTGGACGTTTTCGCGCCGCCCAGCGACCCCGCGCCCATCGTCAATTTCCTGCGTCAGCGCGAAGGATTCGCCATTGAGCAGACTAAGGTGGCGCAGCGATTCGCCATGCAGGATAACGAGATCGTCCTGCCCTTGCATCAACGCGGCAAGCTGGTCGCGGCGCACGTGCCGGTGGTCTTGGGCTGCTCACACGCCTGCACATTCTGCATCATCCCGTTCCGTCGCGGCGTCGAGCGCAGCCGCAGCGTGGACGAGATTATGGCCGAGGCCCGGTCGCTCGTGGCGCAGGGCGTCAAAGAGATCACGCTGCTGGGACAGATCGTGGATCGCTATGGCTATGATCTCCCATCCTCAATGCCCAATACCCAATTCCAAAGCAAAACGCCGCTGGTGGATCTGTTGCGGCGGCTGAATGACCTGGATGAGCTGGAACGCATTCGCTTTTTGACCAGCCACCCGAACTGGGTGACGGACGAGCTGCTGGACGCTGTAGCCGAATTGCCCAAGGTGTGCGAGCACATTGAGGTGCCTGTGCAGGCCGGTCACGACGAGGTCCTGGCGCGGATGAGGCGCGGCTACACCGCGGACGATTACCGCCGCCTGATCGAGCGCATCCGGCGCAAATTGCCCGGCGGCTCGATTGCGACGGACATCATCGTCGGCTTTCCTGGCGAGACCGAGTCGCAATTCCAGGCGACGTACGATCTGCTGGCCGAGCTGGAGCTCGATATGGCGCACATTGCCAGGTACAGCCCGCGCCCGCAGACGCTGGCTCAGCGCACGATGCCCGATGATGTGCCGCCCGAAGAAAAGGAACGCCGCCGCCAGGCCATTGAGGATTTGCAGGAGCGCATCGTCGGCGAGATTAGTGCGCGGCTGCTCCATCAAACAGTCGAGGTGTTGGTCGAAGATCAACACAAGGGCAAATGGCGCGGCCGCACGCGGACGAACAAGCTGGTGTTTTTTGAGGACGACCGCGATTGGCGCGGCAGGCGGGCCAACGTGACGATTACGTGGAC
>DAOTXX010000147.1:0-44236 GCA_034434835.1 Thermoflexales bacterium
CGACCGAGTCCACGGCGAGCACATCCAGCGCGCCGGAGCGGATGAGGGCTTCGGCGATCTCGAGGGCTTGCTCGCCGGTATCGGGCTGGGCGATGTAGAGGTCGTCAATGTTCACGCCGCAGCGCGCGGCGTAACTGGGGTCGAGGGCGTGTTCCATGTCAATGAACGCGCAGGTGCCGCCGAGCTTTTGGGCTTCGGCGATGATGTGCTGACAGAGGGTGGTTTTGCCGGCGGCTTCGGGGCCGTAGATTTCGGTGATGCGCCCGCGTGGGATGCCGCCCACGCCCAGCGCCAGGTCGAGCGCAATCGAGCCGGTCGGGATGACTTCGACTTGCAGGTGCGTGGCTTCACCTAGCCTCATGATAGCTCCCTCACCGAATCGCTTGAGCAGATTTGAAAGCGTTTGCTCCAATGCTTTGGCTTTACCGGCTTGTTCTTTTTCTGCTTGACTTTTACCCATTGTAGGCCTCCTGTCCATTTCATCGGGTGATTACAGTTTAGCACTGATGTTCTATTCTGTCAAGTGGCATACGGAGGCAGAGTGCATTTCATGGGGAGCGCGTCCCCTCGCTTGCCGTTCAGTCGCTTTTGTGCGATGATTACCCTCAAATCTGGCGAGGGGAAGCGGGATTTATGAACGCACCCAAGATCGGCGGACTACAGGTTGGCATCATCTTGCTGACCGTTGCAGCGGCCGCAGCCCGCTTGTTGGAGCGCGGACCTGTTCTGGTGTTGACCCTGAGTTGTTTGGGTTACTTGGGCTTGCTGGGCGCGCTTTACCTGCCGATTCCATTCTTTATCGAGCGGCGCAGCTTGGTCCGTTACTTGCTGATGGGCTATGTCGCGCTGACGATCATGGCCTGGATCGGCATGGGGGACAAGAACCTGGTGACTGGCTATGTAGGCTATATCGCCCAGGTCATCAGGATCGTGTTGATTGTCTTGCTGTGGCTGGAGAATCAGCGTGCCAAGATTGGCAGATAGGTCGCCGCTCGGAGCTATGTCGGTTTTGCTCTGATGTATTGTTTGGGCCATGCAATATCGTCGCCCAACGTGCGTGCTGCATTCAGCGGCCAGTACGGATTCCGCAGCAGTTCGCGTCCCAAAGCGACGACATCGGCGCGGCCATTCCGCACGATCTCTTCGGCCAGTTCTGGCGTGGTGATCATCCCGACGGCCATCGTAGCGATGTTGGCTTCGCGGCGAATTTTCTCTGCGAATGGAACCTGATAACCGGGCCAGGCAGTGACCCCTAAAGGTGAAATGCCGCCTGACGAACAATCCACCATGTCCACACCGTGCGTTTTGAGCCAGCGCGCCACCTGCACCTGATCGTCAATCGTCAGCCCGCCGGTGACCCAGTCGGTGCAGGAGAGACGAATGAACAGGGGATGGGATTCCGGCAGCACCTCGCGCACTGCATCCACCACGCGCAGCAGCATCCGCGCGCGATTTTCCAGCGAGCCGCCGTATGCATCCGTGCGATGATTCGAGATCGGCGAAAGGAACTCGTGCAGCAAGTAGCCGTGCGCCGAGTGAATCTCGATGGCGTCAAAGCCGGCCTGAAGCGCCCGTTGTGCAGCCGCGCGAAAAGCTGATACAATAGCGTCTATCTCAATGAGGGTCAGCTCTTGGGGGGCGACCCAGTCGGCGTCAAATGGGATGGCGCTGGGCGCGACGGGTGGCAGTGGGCCAACACCCTTTTGGGTGCTCCAGGCTTTGCGTCCGGCGTGCGCCAGTTGCGTGCACATCACCGCGCCTTGTGCTTGGCACCCTCGCACCCTGCGCGCCAGGGGTTCGATGTGGGTGTCACTCCATAGGCCCAGATCATTGACGCTGATGCGCCCGCGCGCTTCGACGGCAGTGGCCTCGGTGACGATCATCCCAACGCCGCCCACGGCGCGCGCCATCCAATGCGCCATGTGCCAATCAGTTGCCAGCCCGTCTTCTGCCGCGGTGTACATGCACATGGGCGACATGGCGACCCGGTTGCGGAGGGTGACGCTGCGCAGTGTAAAGGGTGTGAACAGCGTTGACATGCGAGTGCTCCTATATGGTCAAGTGGCAACAGTATAACACGTATTCCGTATTGCGTGTTCCGTTCTCAACATCCTAAACGGAGGAGTCATGGATCTCTCAATTGCTCTGATCGGTTTCGGCAACGTCGCACGCGCGCTGGTGCGGCTCATGCAGCGCAAGAGCGACGATTTGCGCCAGCGGCACGACCTGATCTGGCGCTTCACCGGCATCAGTACGGCGCGTCACAGCCTGGCGGTTGACCCGAATGGATTGGACGTGAACGCGGCGCTGGCCTGTGTGGAACGCGGCGCCAGGCTCGATAGTTTGCATCGCCTGCCGGAGGTGCGCGACAATTTCTCGCTCATTCGCTCGGGCGTGGCGAACGTGCTGGTCGAGCTTTCGACGCTCAATCCGCAGACCGGTCAGCCGGCGCTCGATCACTGCCGGGCGGCGCTGGATGCCGGGATGCATATCGTCACGGCGAACAAGGGGCCGTTGGCGCACGCTTACCGCGAGCTGCGCGACCGCGCTGCCATCAAACGTCGAGCGTTCTTTTTCGAGTCCACAGTGATGGACGGCGCGCCGATCTTTGCCGCCGCGCGTGAAGGTCTGCAAGGCGCGGACTTGAGCAGCTTTCGCGCTATCCTCAACAGCACGACCAACTTTATCCTCACCCAGATGGAAAGCGGCATCCCGTTTGAGGAGGCGGTCAGGCAGGCGCAGGCGATGGGCGTGGCCGAAGCCGATCCGAGCAACGATGTGGATGGTTGGGACGCGGCGACCAAGACGGCGGTGTTGGTCAACGTGCTGATGGATGGCGACCTCCGCCCAACCGATGTCGAGCGAACCGGTATTCGCGGGGTGACGCCGCAGATGCTGCGCGATGCGCTTGCCCACGATCAGCGCATCAAGCTGTTGTGCCGCGCCTGGCGCGAAGGCGATCACATCCGCGCGCGCGTCGCGCCAGAAGCCGTGCCTTTGACCGATCCCTTTGCGCTGGTTACAGGCACGAATAGCATCTTGCGCCTCAGTTATGATACGCTGCCAGGCCTGACTTTTATCGAAGAGGATTCGGGGGCCGAGACGACAGCGTTTGGCGTGTTGGCGGATTTGCTCTCGGTCGCTCGCCACGCGGGTTAGACTCAGCAGATCCAAGATTCGTGTAGGTCACTGCTTCGCCCGCGAGTAAGCTCGCGGGCTAGAAGGCCAAGCCGCCTGAAGGCGGCTGACCAGCAACGGAACCAAGTTCCGCTGCTTCAGTGGGTTGGTCAGCCGTAGCCCATCGTTTCAACGGGCGGGTGCGCGGCGAAGGCTAAAGTACGTTCGATGTGGGATTGTCATTGCGAGCGCCCGCTAGGGCGCGAAGCAATCTCCTTTTGCGGCAAGGGGATTGCTTCGCCGCCTGCGGCGGCTCGCAATGACAGGGTGAAAAACATTTCACATCAAACGTAAAATTGGAGCTACCGAGACTGGCCGGGTTTCGGAAACCGGACGGGTCTGGTATAATTCTCCAAAAGGTGAAAGGTGAATCGCTATCGCGATTGGTTGGCTCAGGCCCTACGCGACCTGAGCGCGTGCCAGGATTGACATCCAGAGTGACGTGGATATCCTGATCGTGCTTGATCGGTGGCCGAGTATCGTGAGGAAATCATGAATCGTCAAGACGCCTGGAATCTGTTGTGCGAATTCACCCAGAGCGACTCGCTCCGCAAGCACGCTCTGGCGGTTGGGTATGCCATGCGCGCCTACGCGCGCCGCTACGGCGAGGACGAAGAACTGTGGGGCGTCGTCGGGCTGATCCACGATTTCGACTATGAGCAGAACCCGACCGTGCCCGAGCATACCGCCGTCGGCGCCAGGATTATGCGCGAGCGCGGTTGGCCGGAGGAGATGGTGATCGCCGTGCTTTCGCACGCGGACTATTCCGGCGTCCCGCGCACGACGACGATGCAGAAAGCATTGGCCGCCGTGGACGAGCTGACGGGCCTCATTGCGGCGGTTGCTTTGGTGCGCCCGACCAAGAACATTGCCGATGTGACGGTCAAGAGCGTCAAGAACAAGTGGAAGGACAAGGCGTTCGCGGCAGGCGTCAATCGGCGCGAGATCGAACAGTGCGCTGCCGAGCTGGGTGTACCGCTCGACGAGCACATCGGCGTGGTGCTGGCCGCGATGCAGGCGCATGCGGCCGAGTTGGGGCTGGATGGATTCAAATCCTGAGACGTATTGCGTATTCCGTACTGCGTAACTCCTCACTATACCTTGATGGAAACCTCACCTGGTCTCTCCGAAACCCAACCGCGCACCTGCCCCAACTGCGGGGCGAGCGTCTCTTTGCGCGCACGGACGTGCTTGATCTGCGGCGCGGAATTGACGCCTTCCGGTGCGGTGGCGGTGCCGAAGCTAGAGGTTGTGCCGCAACCCGCGCCGCGCCGGGCTTCGTGGCTGATCGTCGCCATCGTTGCGGGCATGATCGTGTTGTTGCTGGGGGCGGGGGGCGTGTTCTTGCGCGTGCGCGCGACGACGGCGGCTCAGCCGACGTACACGCCTGTGCCGACTGTGACGGAGACACTGCCGCCCACCGAAACGCCGACGCCTCCACCGCCAACCTCGACACTGACGCCTTCGCCTGTGCCGACTCAGCCCAACACGCCGGTCCCGCCGCGCAAATACACGGTTCGGTTGGGCGACACGCTCGGCTCGATTGCCGAGCGATTCGGCACGACGATTGAGAGGCTTCAGCAATTCAACAACCTGAAAAATACGGACGTGATCCAGGTCGGTCAGGAACTGCTCATCCCAGCCTCTGGCTCCACGCCAGAGCCGACCAACACCCGGCGTCCCACCGAGACCTTTGTGCCTGGCCCGACGCCAGGAACGGTTTTGCACGTCGTTCAGACGGATGACACGCTGCTGGGCATCGCGCTCAAGTACGGCGTGCCGATGAACGTCATTCAAAAGGCGAATGACATCAAGGACGCTGAGATGATCCGGGTTGGCCAACAGTTGGTCATCCCGATTAGTCCACAGGCCACGGCGACGCCTGGCCCGCAGGCTACGCCGACGGGACTGCCGACATATCCTGCGCCCGTGCTACTTTCGCCTTTGAATGGTCAGGCCTTTGAAGGCAACGACGAGCCGATCCTGCTGCTGTGGGCTTCGGTGGGTCTCTTGCGCCAAAACGATTACTATCTGGTTCGTCTAGAGCAAGTCGAGGTGGGTGCGCCGCCGACGACATTCCGCACGCGCGCGACAGGATGGCGTGTTCCGGTTGAGCTATTCCCCAAGCCAGATGATACACGCCGCGCGTTCCATTGGCAGGTACGCGTGGTTCGGGTGACGGGCACCCAGCCCGACGGTGCGCCGATTTATTCGAACGCCGGGCCGCCCAGTGCCACACGTACATTCTTGTGGCTAGTCGCGCGGCCCACGCCGACGCCAACCCCAGGCCCCACACAATAGCTCTATCGGGCTAGATGGCCGACTGCCGGCAGTCATTTATGATCGGCAAGTGACATCTTTCCCCCGTTCCAGGTGACATTTTGAACTAGGGAATTGCTTAAGCCGCCGCTATCATTATATTGCCCTATTCTGTCACGTCGATCCACCAGGGCCAAAGTGAAGTCAAGCTGTTTTACCCTGGACACGCCGCTGCATGCTCGCCCTCCAAAGACAGCCGACTCTGGAACCGGGAGGTCAACAGGTGTACAAGATTCTCAAAAAGCAAGTGTTGAGCGATGTCAGCAAGTTGATGATCGTGGAAGCGCCGCAGGTCGCCCCCAAGGCCAAAGCGGGCCAGTTTGTGATCGTGCGCGTGGACGAGACCGGCGAGCGCATCCCGTTGACCATCGCCGACTATGATCGAGAGGCCAAGACGATCACACTCATCTTTCAGGAGGTGGGCAAATCTACCAAGCAGATGGGCACGTTGAAGGAAGGCGATCACTTGGCGACTGTCGCTGGACCGCTCGGCCATCCGACCGAGATCGAAAACTGGGGCACGGTCGTATGCGTCGGCGGTGGCATCGGCATTGCGCCCGTGTATCCCATCGCGCGCGCGCTGCACGAAGCGGGCAACCACGTCATCTCAATCATCGGTGCGCGCAACAAGTCCCTATTGTTTTGGGAAGATCGAATGCGGGCGATCTCGGACGAGTTGATTGTCACCACGGACGACGGCTCGTATGCGCGCAAGGCGCTGGTGACCGAACCGCTCAAGGAATTGCTCGAGACGCGCAAGGATATTGCGCGCGTGTGGGCGATTGGCCCGGCCATCATGATGAAGTTCGTGGCTGCGACGACCCGGCCGTTTAACGTTCCGACCATCGTCAGCCTGAACACAGTGATGATTGATGGCACTGGTATGTGCGGCGGCTGTCGTGTCTTGCTGGACGACGGCGCCAAGTTCGTGTGCGTGGATGGCCCCGAGTTTGACGCACACAAGGTCAATTGGGACTTGTTGCTTTCGCGCCTGTCGTTCTATCGGGAGGAAGAAAAGCTTGCGCTGGAGCGGTGGGAACATCAATGCAAGTTGGACGCTGCGATTGCTGAGGTGACGAGGTAGACGCCGATGGCCAAGAAACAGATTGTTCCAAAAAAGACCCCGATGCCGGAGCAGCCTCCGGAAGTACGCATTCACAACTATAACGAAGTGCCTTATGGCTATACGGAAGAGCAGGCGATAGCGGAAGCCAAACGCTGCCTCGAATGTGCCAAGCCCAAGTGCATGGAAGGCTGCCCGGTCAACATCAATGTCCCAGCTTTCCTCAAGCTGGTGGCCGAAGGCGATTTCCGCGGCGCGATCAACCTGATCAAAGAGACCAATGCGCTGCCGGCGATCACAGGCCGCGTATGCCCTCAGGAAACCCAGTGCGAAGGCCAGTGCTCCCTGAGCAAAAAGTACGAGTCAGTGGCGATCGGTCGGCTGGAACGTTTTGTAGCGGACTGGGAAGCGGCTCAAGGGCCATTGCCCATCCCAGAGTTGCCGCCGCCGACCGGCAAGCGCGTCGCCGTCATCGGCTCCGGCCCGGCCGGCCTCACGGTGGCGGCTGACCTGGTCAGGATGGGGCACGCGGTCACGATCTTTGAGGCGCTGCACGAAGCAGGCGGCGTGCTGGTATACGGCATCCCCGAGTTCCGCCTGCCCAAAGCCATCGTCAAGCGCGAAGTCGAGTACGTGTGCAGCCTGGGCGTCAAGCTCGTCAAGGATTTTGTGGTGGGAAATGCGGCCACCGTGGATGAGCTGCTGGAGGAATTTGATGCGGTCTTTTTGGGCACTGGGGCTGGCCTGCCCTGGTTCCTGGGCATCCCCGGCGAAAACTTGAACGGCGTTTACTCGGCCAACGAGTACCTCACCCGCGCCAACCTGATGAAGGCGTACCGCTTCCCCGAATACGATACCCCCATCGCGCGCGGCCAGCGCGTGATCACCATCGGCGGCGGGAACGTGGCGATGGACGCCGCGCGCACCGCGCTGCGGCTGGGCGCGCAGGAATCCATCATCGTGTATCGCCGCTCGCGCGAAGAAATGCCGGCCCGCCTCGAAGAAATCCATCACGCCGAGCAGGAAGGTGTGCAGTTTGAGATGTTGACGACGCCTGTGGCTTTCTATGGCGAGAATGGTCGCGTCAAAGAGATGGAATGTATCCGGAATCAGTTAGGCGAGCCGGATGCTTCGGGCCGCCGTCGCCCGGTGCCAATTGAAGGCTCCAACTTTCGCATCCCGACGGACATTGTTGTGATCGCGGTGGGCCAAAGCCCCAGCCCGCTGATCCCCAAGACCACGCCCGGCCTGAAGCAGGCCAGGCACGGCGGCGTGACGGTGGAGGAAAGCACAATGAAGACCTCCAAGAAGGGCGTCTTTGCAGGCGGAGATGTGGCGACCGGCGGCGCGACGGTCATCCTGGCGATGGGCCAGGCCAAGATCGCAGCCAAGGCGATTGATGAATACTTGAGGACAGGTATCTGGTGATTCGTCACGATTGAAAAGGAACGGGACTCGGGACACGCAACCACATCGTCCAACTTCCAACCTCCGACATCGCACATCGAACTCGAATCGCAGCAGGCTTTCGACGGCAGACCTCGACTTCCAACATGGCACATCCAACATCACACTCTCGACGCTGTCAGCACTTGCATCGTTAAACGCCCGCTCTGCAGCCTCACCGAGCCCGACCTTGCCCGGCGGCCGGCCAGTATCGTTTCAACGTTCATCCCTGGTCTGCCGCCGGGAATTTTATCTTCATCTCTGTCGCCAAGGGCTTCATTGAGCGCAAGTCGTCCAACAGAGGAACGGAGAGCAGAGTGATTTGTGCAACCGGGCGGATTGGAATAGAATAGCATCCATGAAACTTGATCGAGAGTTGTATCGTCAGGCTTACGAACGATATCGGCAGTGGAACGAGGCCGAGTTGGCTGAGCGTGTCCGGAACGCCGGCAAGCTCACGCCGCAACAAGGGTGGGCACAGTATCTGGCATTGGCTGAGTTTGCCTGGGAATGTTGCCCGCGACCTGGCGAGTGGCAGCGCCGACAAAAGCTGGCTGACCTGGCCTACTACTATGAGCGGGTTCAGCAACTCGAAGCTTGGAGACGCGCACATGGAAAATCACCTTAAGGGCCCGCTTCGGACTGCTGTCGTCTTTCTTGAGCAACATGGCTATCGCTACGCTATCATTGGCGGCATTGCTCTATCACAATGGGGTGTTATTCGCTTTACGCATGATGTGGACATCAAAGTTCTTGTCCCCGATGTGAATTATGCCGCCGTTCGCGCCGAGTTGCGCGCCGCTTTTCCCGAACGCGCCCGGCAGCAGGTGCCCGAAAACCCACTCATCGTTGACGTGGACATTGACGGTATCACTGTAGATTTCTTGCTGGCTCTGCCCGGCTATGAGGAGTTGATCATCCAGCGAGCGACCCAGCGCGACCTGGGTGGCTGGTCGGCCTGGATTTGTTCGGCAGAAGACCTAATTATCCAAAAGTTGGTGGCAGGCCGCCTCAAAGACCTGCCCGATGTCGAGGCGTTGTTGATCGAGCAACAGGGCAGGCTGGATGAGGCTTATTTAGAAGATTGGCTGGCTCAGTTTGCCGAGGCGCTGGAGAAGCCAGAGCTATTGGACGAGTACCACCGCTTGCGTGCAAAAGCCAGGTCGCTCTGAGTTTCAATTCCTTTGTTTTTGATGGACGGCAGATCGTTTGGGCATGTCCTCCGTACAATTGTCTTTGAGTTGTTGATGATCCTTGCCACCGTGTCGCTGCTGATCGGTGGCGTCCTGTTCGGGTACACGCATCGTCCCCTTCCGCCCAATACCCACGAGACGTTGTTTGAAGGCATCACCTATACGCGCCAGGTTCGCCGCGCGCCCCGACCGATCATCATCCATGTTGTCCGAGTTGACCTGAACGCGCCGGGTCTCGGCTTTCTGGTGACGCCGGGTCAACCGACGGGCGGTCGGCAACTGGCCGCACGCACGACCTCGCAATTCCTGACCGAGTTCGGTCTTCAGCTCGCGGTCAATGGAGATTTTTTCGAGCCGTGGTATTCCAACAGTCCGTGGGACTATTATCCGCGCGCAGGCGATCCGGTGGACGTGCTGGGGTTCGCCAGCTCGCGCGGCGCGATCTATTCAAGGGGCCGGCCAGGTTCTCCGACGTTGTACAGCTCCCAGAACAATCAGGTTCAGTTCGATGCACCTGTGGGAGGAATCTATCATGCGATCTCGGGCAGCGCCCTCTTTCTCGAGCGAGGGCAAAGGCCTCGATGGATGGCGAATCCCTACTTCGACGAGCCTCAGCCGCGAACGGCGCTGGCGCTGGATCGGGAGGGTCGCTCTTTGCTCGTCGTCGTCGTGGATGGACGACAGCCCAATTACAGCGAAGGCGTGATGCTGGCCGAGCTGGCCGAGATCGTCGCCGCGTATGGAGGGGACACCGCGCTCAACCTGGACGGAGGCGGCTCGACGACGCTGGTTGTCCAGGGACGATCGGGCCAACCGGTTCAGCTCAATAGCCCGATTGACAACCGCATCCCGGGCCGCGAGCGGCCTGTGGCCAATCACTTGGGCATCTATGCACGGCGGCCATAAGTGGCAACACGGTCTCTTTCCTCGGTGCGGTACTCGATCAGTTTTTCACGCAAGTGCAGCTCATGCGTGGAACCACGCAACTCTGAAATGAGGTCAGGCTGAGTGTCGGCTGATGTCGGATATTGCCAGTCTGTCAAAAACGTGACTACAACGGGTGTGCGCGTGGCAATTGGCACCGGTTCAAGCAGTTGCACCTGCTGTCCGTCATAGATTCCTCTGACTGCAAACATCTCAGTACCTCTTTCCTAACCTGGACAAGCCGGGAACCCAACAGGGGATTCTCTTGACCACCAAGCCGTTTTTATTATCCTTTGTGCCTGCTGCAGCTTCATCATACTGGCAAAGCACCAGGCTGTCAAGCGGATGCGTGTCGCGTTTTTGCAGAATCGTCCCTATCGTTGTCTCGCCGGAGCGTGAAAGGCTCCGGCGACAAGACGCAAGGCCATGCAGCGTGTAGCCCGTAGGGGTTCGAGAGTTGTGCTAGCAGGGTGATTGGAATACAATATTCGCACCATTGCTCTGGAGCACGACATGGACCAAGCCAGGATACCTCCTCAACAACTCGCTCGATTGCGTCAAAACCTCATTGATCGGTTCAGTGAGGAAGAGCTGCGCGATCTGTGTTTTGACCTGGGCGTAGACTATGAGAGCCTGCCCGCGCAGGGCAAAGCCGGCAAGGCGCGGGAGCTGATCGCTCACCTTGACCGGCTGAGCTGTATTCCCGATCTGATTGCCCGGTGCTCCCAACTTCGGCCTCAGGCCTCTTGGGTGGACGCGCCGGACGTGGGGCGAGAGGGCGCGCCACTGGCTGCAAGCATTGGCCCCAATCCCTTTGGCGATACAGGCCGCATCACCGACCCGGGCCGTTTCTTTGACCGTAAAGAGTTATTGCGCCAGATTTTTGAGGAGCTGGGAAAAGGCAGCAACCTCTCGCTCGTGGGCGAATCGCAGATCGGCAAGTCGTCTATCCTTTCCATGATCTGCGTGTGGGGGCCGGAGCGATTGAGCTTGCCCTCCGAAACATTCGCTTACTTGAGCCTGGAGTGGGTCAAGAACGAAAGCGAGTTTTACGATGCCTTGTGTGACGCGCTGCGTATCGAACCGTGCCGTGGTTATTCGTTAACCCGCGCCCTATCTGGCATGCGCTATGTGCTGTGCCTGGACGAGATCGAGAAAATGACCTGGAAGGGGTTCACCCAAGACTTGCGCAGCCACCTGCGTGGCCTGGCCGATGGCGCGGAGGCGCCGCTCAGGCTCGTCATTGCCAGCCGCACACCGCTGGCGCGTTTGTTCCCCGATTCGCCCGAGCTGGACTCGCCGCTGGCGGGCATTTGCCTCCCATTGGATGTGGGGCCGTTCCCGCCGGATGTCGCGCGCGCGTTCCTGGCGCACCGGTTGCACGGCACGGGCGTGACCTTTGCCGAAAGTGAGATCGCAGCGCTGCTGCGCGAAACCGGCGGCCATCCTGCCCGACTGCAACGCGCCGCCGCTGACCTGTATCGCCGTCACGCATCATGTTTCACGCCTCACGTTGCAGAAGGATAAGGCTTCCATGCCCACCTTTCCCACCTATCGCGGCGAACTGCCCAGGTGCCTGAACCCGCTCAGCCTGCGGCACTATTTTTTGCTGGCCTACTGGATTTATTTTCGGCCCACTGCGCTGCGGCATTATCTCTATCAAGCTGATCCTGATTTCTACCGTGCTGGGCCGAAACTGGTTCTTGCCCGCGCATTTCGAAACTTGGCATACCGTAATCTTTATCTGATGATCCCTGGTGTAATTGCTATCGCCTCGATGTCAGGGGGGATACCGCTAGCCGTCTTGACCAGTTCGATGATGGGACGGTCCACAGACTGGTTCAAGTTGATAGTTGGTATCTTGGTCAGCATCCCCTTTGGGATGGCAATGGGTATGATGTTTAGCCTAGCCTATGGCATGGCGAGTGGCGTCGTCAGTAGTGTAGCACTCGGCATAGCCGCTGGTCTGGGAAGCAGTGTCGCGTTTGGCGTTGCCTTGCCCATAGCGATTGTCGAAACTCATCCTGCCTTAACAGGCAATATCGTTAGTCTTGTGATTTTTGGAATCGCCTGGGGCTTAGCGATTGGTGCAGCCTTTGGTGTTGGCCGATTCGTTGCAGGTGGCGTGATGTTAGGCATTGCGATTAGTGCCGTCGGTGGCGCATCATCAGGTCTGTTAGGCATCGCTGCCAACAATATATCTGTTGTTTGGGGATTATCGGCAATCGGTTTTGTAGCGGCTGGTGTCGTGTCCAGCATCGGCGCGTTGCGTCTGCTGTTTTATCCCCTACAGTTCATCATCGCGCTTATGTGCGTGACCAGGCCGGGAAAACATCCACTGGAATGGGATGATTTGATCGTCCTGCCGTTACCCGGCGAGCGGTCCGTTCTCCTACAGCGGTTGAACCAGAACGAGCTCGATGGACTAGGATTCCTAGCCCAGGTTACGAGTAATCCTTTTCAGCGTTGGGCGGCCCAGGCGGCCTTGCAGTCCTATCTGCATCATCGGCTGTTGCCCATACACTTTGTCTACAATTTGCTGATAGCCCCTGATTTGGATAGTTTGATCCCAGCTCCCGCCAGCCCTGAAGATTGGGAAGCGCTTCCCGTGGTCAAACGATTACTATTGGGCGAGCTGGATAGACGTCAAGTGGATTATGGCAGGGACTGGGCCATGTACTTGCCCGATCGTCTGGTCTGGCGATATTTGACCTGGCTGCTCTGTGACCGGCGCAAAACGCCCTTGACCCGTTTTGCCGGTATGCTCTATGAATTGTTGGACGAAAAAGCTGTTGAGGCGGACCAGTTTGACCTGACGGCTTATGCCGATATCTACACTGGTTTGATGGATTATTCCGGCGGGGAAGAAATCGCGCACTCGTTTGAGCGGATGGCGGCTTGTCTGGCTTGTGATGATATTGCCAGCCTGCCGGAAGCTGCAAGGGTATCCATCCCATCGAATGGTGTTTTGATCCGCCCGGTCGTCATGGAAGCGCTCGCGCGACTCGGTCAGGTGGGCGCCGAGGTCGCGGCTTATCAAGATGCGACCAGCCGCGCCAGCAAGCTGGCCGCATTGGCCCGCGCCAACGATACACTCAAGGAGCTGGATGACTATGTGGCAGCTCAGGTGATGGCACCGGAGCAATACATCCTGCGGCGCATCGTCCGCCAGTGGCAGCGGCTGATCACCAAGGCCGGCGGCCGGCTGGGACGCGCCGGGGTGACCGGCCCGGTCGCCAACCCTTATGTGCTCAACAACCCGGTACAGGGCGACCTCTTTATTGGGCGCGAAGAGGTCATGCGCCGCCTGGAAGAGTTGTGGGGCGGCGAGGGGCAAAAGCCATCCATCGTGATCTATGGTCACCGGCGCATGGGCAAGTCGTCCATCCTGCATAACCTGGGCGCCCGCTTTGGGGTCAATACGGTGATCGTGGATTTCAATTTGCAGCGCGTGGGAATGGTCGCCAGCACCGGCGAGTTGCTCTATAACCTGGCGCTTGCCCTGTACGATAGCCTTCCCCCGACGGTGCGCGAGAAATGGGGTGAGCCGGACGAGGAACGTTTTACCGCGCACAATCCCTACACGGCTTTCGACCGTTTTCTGAAACAACTGGACGAGGCGCGAGTCGGGCGACGATTGATCGTCGCGGTGGACGAATTCGAGCTGATCGAGCGAGGGATCGCCGAAGGGCGGCTGGAGGCGCGCTTGCTCGACTTTTGGCGTGGGCTGATCCAGACCTGGTCCTGGTTCGTGATGGCCTTTGCCGGGCTGCATACGCTGGAAGAGATGCGGCGGGACTATTGGCATCCATTGTATGGAAGCGTCACGGCCATCCCGGTTAGCTTTCTCGGCCACGACGCGGCCTGGCGGCTCATCACCAATCCTACACCTGACTTTCCGCTCGACTATGAGGCCGAGGCGGTGGAGCACATTATCACGTTGACGCACGGTCAGCCGTACCTGATCCAGCTCATCGGCCACGGGCTGGTGACTCGCTTTAATCAGCAAACATTTGAGCACGGCGCCCCGCGTGAGCGGCGTTTTACGCTGGCCGATGTCGAGGCCGTCATCAATGCGCCCGAATTCTATCGTGATGGCGACGCCTACTTTACCGGTGTCTGGGTGCAGGCGGAGAAAAGCGAGCCGCCTGGGCAAACTACCGTTCTGCGCGCGCTGGCGTCCTCAGCAGCGGGGCTATCGGTTGAAGTGATCGCTTCCCAGACGAATCTTGCGCCAGAGAATGTCCGACGCGCGCTGGATACGTTGGTGCATCACGATGTGGTGACGCAGGAGAATGGCCGCTGGAAGTTTACGGTGGAATTGATGCGCCGTTGGGTGGCACAAAGAGAAGCGGATGTTGTGGTAAAATAAAAGCAGATTTGCCAACAGCTTCATGGGGGCGTAGAAATGGAACGTACGATTGCGCTTCAAGTTCCAGAAAAACTATATCAAGCCATTCAGTCTCAGGCCATCAAACAGGGCCAGACCCCGGATAGCCTGGCAGCCCAGTGGTTGAAGGAAGCGATCTACAATGCCGAAATAGCCCAAGAGGATCCGCTGATCAAGCTCTTTGGCACTCTCCGGGGCGAAGCGACCGATGTGGCCGAGCGGCACGATGACTATATCGGCCATGCATTGGCCCGGACGATCCGCGATGGCGCACAAGATTTTCGTTGACACGGCTGGTTGGGCCAGCTTGTTTGTTCGAACCGAACCGCAGCACCGAGCCGCGCGGGCGTGGTTTGACGAGTGGTTCAAACCAGGCGTCGTGATGGTGACAACCAATTATGTTCTGGCAGAGTTGATTGCTTTGTTCACCAGCCCTCTCCGAGTTCCCCGCCCGCAGCAATTGCAGTATTTCGACACCATCAGGTCTACTCCCTATGTCACGGTCGCCCATATTGATGCGGAGTTGGATGCTGCGGCGTGGGCGTTGCTCAAGTCACGCCCGGATAAAAGCTGGTCGCTGGTGGATGCAGCCAGTTTTGTAGTCATGATGCGGCAGGGCATCACCGAGGCGCTGACTACTGACCAGCATTTTGAACAGGCGGGCTTTGTGCGTCTGCTCAAGCCATGACCCCTTTTGAACCCGCCTACCTCCAACTGCTCCAAACCGGCGAATTGATGCGCCGCGTCGAACAGGCTTATACGCATCTGTCCTCGTGCGACCTGTGCGCGCAGGAATGTCATGTAGATCGCCACGCCGAGCGCGGCGTCTGCCGCACCGGGCTGCTCGCCGTCGTTTCGAGCTACGGGCCGCATCACGGCGAAGAAGACCCACTGCGTGGTTGGCGCGGCAGCGGCACGATCTTTTTCACGCACTGCAATCTCAAGTGCCAATTCTGCCAGAATTACGACATCAGCCAGTTAGGAGAGGGGAACCAGGTCGAGCCAAAAGAACTCGCAGCCATGATGCTCGACCTGGAAAACATGGGCTGCCATAACATCAACCTGGTCAGCCCCAGCCACGTCGTCGCGCAAATCCTGGCGGCGGTGGCGATTGCGGCGCAGGCGGGCTTGCGCCTGCCGCTCGTCTATAACACTGGCGGCTATGATTCACTCGTCGCGCTTGGGTTGCTCGATGGCGTGGTGGACATTTACATGCCCGACATGAAGTACGCGGACGCCAAGCTCGCGTTGCGGCTTTCCAAAGCGAGGAACTATCCAGAGGTCAATCGCGCGGCGGTCAAGGAGATGCATCGCCAGGTGGGTGACCTGGTGATGGATGAGCACGGCATCGCCAGGCGCGGATTGTTGGTGCGTCACCTGGTCTTGCCCGGCGGGCTGGCGGGTACCGCCGAGATCGCGCGCTTTTTGGCCGACGAGATTTCGCGCGATACCTACATCAACGTCATGGCGCAGTACCGCCCGGCCTATAAAGCGTCCGAGCATCCTCCGCTCGACCGGCGCATCACGCCGAAGGAGCACGCTGAGGCGGTCGCGATCTGCCGCGAGGCCGGGCTGCATCGGTTCGATCGTTGACCGCCGACCGCAAATGGTTAGGGTGTGACCCAATCTGGTTGATGCGCAAGGGCGACCCTTTCGGTCGCCCGCATTTGGGCAGGCGCACCCCTGAAGAGGGAGATGGCCTGCCCCTACCACAGATCTTTTGTAACTGTTCAGGCCTGTCCGCCGCGAAATGAATTTCGCGGCTGCTACGTCAGGCCTGCTGAAGCAGGCCGGTCTCAACTGGCTTGAGCCAGTTTTCAGTATCAGCGGGATGATTCATCATCCCGCCGGGCGCGGGCTGAACAGTTACGATCTTTTCCCGAAAATCTTTGGCTGCGGTCATGTATTCCCTGTGCTTTGAGAGCAGACACGATCTCGGGGTGAGGCTGCCACTGTCCATCCAGGAGCACGCGCCGATCCCACGGAAAGATGACCAGCGCGTCGCTGACGAGCGCGCACGCATCCGGCGCAGGCCTGGCCCACGAGTGGCGCACCAGGCACGCCGTCACGACGCGCGCCGCGCCCTGCGCTCGAACTGCGTCGGCAACCATTGCCAGCGTCTCGCCTGTATCAGCGATCTCATCCACGACAGCAACCACTTTGCCAGCCACGTCTTGCGTGACGGGCACTCGCCACACAGGCGTCTTGAAGGCGACCTCGTCGTTCACTCGCCGGGTGACCCGCACTGGATATAGCTCGCGGCGCAGGCTGCACGCGACCGCCGTCGCGGGAAACAGCCCTGCTCGCGCAATGCCGATGACGATCTCGATGGCGGCTGGTTCCAATTGCTCCGCCAACTGGGCTGCCAGGGCTGCAAATTCCTCCCACGAGATTTCTCTTACGCCCTGGCGATGATCATAGTCGTAGCTTTGCATATTCTTCTTGTTTCCTATCGCTAAACTCTTACGTAACGGCCTGCAGGAGGCAGCGACATGGGCAAGGCCAAGACCATCTGTGTCAACTCAAGGCCGGAGTGCACGCTTCAGCGTGCGAAATTACGGCCTGAAGGCCGCACTCCGGGGCTAAAGTTGACACCAATGGGACAAGACAAACCATAGCACCGAAGGCGAAACGCGTCAAGTAAACCATCGTTCACATTTCGCCACGAGAAAACCGCCTCGACCCAATCCGTCGAGGCGGTTCAGTCTATCGTATCACGACCGGCAAGAACACCTTGTAGAATCCGACGGGCGGCGCGCCGTCCATCAGCCACAGATTCACCGTGAGCTTTTTGCTGCACCCAATGAAGCGGCTGCCGGTTGCCTTGACCTCGACCGTGCCCTCGTATTGACCTGCTGCCAGCCCGGCCTTGTTCACGCCGACCCGTAACGTGTTGCCGTTGAGCGTGGCGTTCAGCCACGGTGAAACTGCGCCCAACGTCGGCGTGAGCGTGCCGCCCGCCCAGTTGGTGATGTTCACGCTTTGCGGAGCGGGCGCGGTCGTGCTGATGTAGGTGCGGAACGACAGCCGCTCTTCACTAAGCCCAATGCGCGGCAAGTGCGAAAGGTCGGCGGGCAGAACGCCCCGGTCGAGCGGGTCGCTGCCGAACGTGACTTCTTCGCCATCCGTATAGCCGTCGCCATCGGTATCGGCCACATCTGGCTCGGTGTGGTGGGTGAACTCTTCGGCGTTCGTCAGCCCGTCGCAGTCGTCGTCGGCGGTTGCGCTGGTGATGTGATGTGCCGCCTTCCAGTCGTCGGGCAAGCCGTCGCCGCCAGTGCTCACGCCGTTGGTCAACAGCAGTGCCACGTCGTTGCTGAGCGGGCCGATGCGGCTATCCGTGTCAATCGCGCGCACGCGGAAATGATATGTGCGCCCGTGCGTCAGGCCGGTCAGCGTGGTGGCGAGGACGTTGCCGGGTCGAACTGGCGAGTTGCCCTCGTTCGCGCCCGAACCGGGCCGGCCTGGCCCGGCCGGGAACGCATCGGCGTAGAACAGCTCGTAACGAGCGATGGAACTGCCTGCCGGCGCGCCCGTCCACGAGAGCGAGACGACGTAGGACGAATTGACCGTGCCGGTGAGCACGCCCGCCGAGGGCGCGGAATCGGGCGAGCCGGCCGGGATCGAGTTCTCGCCAAAGGTCGAGCCGCTCAGGTTGCCCGTTGCGTCATACGCAGCCAGGTATGCCTGAATGACTCCGCCGCTGTTCAGCCCGCCGATGCGCGTGCACTGGCGAGGCGGCGCGGCGGTCGGCGTGTAGGGCACGGTCGCAATCACGCGCAGCGCGCGCAGCCGCGAGACGCCGTTCACATCCGGCACGTAATAGTTGATCAAGTAGCCAGAGACATCATGTGCGGGATTGGCGTCCCAACACGCCAGCGCAGCGTCATCGAGCGGCGTGATGGTCAGATTGGTCGGCGTGGGCGGCGGCGTGGGATCGTCATAGGTGAGCACGCCGGGCGCACTGACCCACAGTACACCGGGCGTCTGGTTCGTGCTGGTGACGCTCGGGCGAACGTCGGGGCCGTCGCTCACTTTGGCATAGATGTGATACCGTCCTTTGCCCAGGTAACTCATGTCCCAATCGTACGCGCCCTGCGCCAGTGGAAGGTCTTCGCGGATCACGCCGCCATATTGCTGCGTCGTCGTGAGCGCGCCCGCGTTCGTTGCGGAATAGTACAAGCTGATCTTCAAGTTGCCTGTGAAAGACGATGTCCATCGAATGGTATAGGTGAATGGCTGCGTCGAGTCGAGCGTGTTGCTGAGCGATTGATGGGCCGAGGGCGCGGTGAAGGTCACGTCGGGCAGTTTCTTGTTGGCAAAGAAGAGCAGGTGATAGTCGTCGCTCGGCGTGGCGTTGCTGATCTTGCCCTGCCACGTGCCCGTCACAGGATTGGCGACCATGTAGAGAATGTAATAGTCCGTGCCGGTGTATTGCACGCCGTAGGTGAGCGCGTTGCCCGGCGAGATTTCGATGGACGAGCCGGGCTGCATGAGCGTGAGTGTCGGCGCGTTGCGCGCCCACGTGAGCCCGACCATGAATGAGCCAGTGCTGGGCGTGACGGTGAGCGGCACGGTGACAGACGACGCCTCGGGATTCTCGACGGCCTGACGGTTGAAGGCAAACGGCTGGCCGTTCACCGTCGGCTCGCGCGACGTGCGCTCGTTGGCGTACAAGAGCGCCTGCGCCGACTGGGGCTGATACTGATCGATCAGGATGTGCCCATCGCTGCCGAGGATAAAGCTAAAGCCCGTGCTAAAGCCATAGTACACGCCGATGTTGAACCCCAAGATGATGACCTGCCCCTTGATGCCGTCTTCGTAGGTGGTGCACTGGGCGTTGGTGCAAAACTGGCCGAACGCCAATTCGACGCCAAAGCGAACCTCAAAGGGCGGGATTGGAATGGCAAAGATGTCACAGCACGCGCCTTTCTTGATCTTGATCTCGGCCAGGATGCTGGCGGCATAGTGCATCTCGTCGTTATCCGGCAGCCATTTGTACTTGTGCTGCCAGCCTTGCCCTTTCCACACGTGGCCGTGAACCTGGCCGCGCACCCACCACGCTTCGTTGCCGTCCTTGTCTTTGTACTTGGGGAAATAGATGCCAATGTCCACACCCACGTCGAGCGGATTCCACGCCACCCATGAGTGGCCGACAAAATCCACCAACGCGATGATGCGCCCTTTGCCTTGAATGTCGAACAGGCCGCGCGTGTCTACGGTCACTTCCACTTGGGCGTCCACCAGCTTGGCGACGGTGAAATCCACGCCCACCGTCACCACCGTGAAATCAGAGCCGACCTTGACCAATCCCTTGAGGCCTGTGACGCTGACGCCCGTCGCGCCGACCGGGATGCCAGGCTCGGCGTGAAAGTACAGCCCTGCTTCGCGCAACGCAATCTCGCACAACGTAAAGGTTGTCGAGATCATGGCTGTGGGGTCTTCGGTGCTGCCGATGCCGGGCAGCGCCATTTTGGCGTTGCCGCGCACCACCAGCACCTTGTCCACATTGCTGCTGTCGGGGCACGCGCTGTACTCGACCTTGACCGTGCCGCTCATGCCGTTAAAGCTGAACGACTGGCTGATCAGATCGGTGTTGACGAACGAGGGTTGGTTGCGATAGTAGGGATGGTCGCTGCTGAACACTTGCAGCTCGCCGGGCCGGCTGAGCATCACCGTCTGCGCATTGCCCTCGACCTTGACATCGGGCATGCGCCAGAACCGGTGCGTATCGTAGAGTGAATCTTCCGGCGCACGCACCTCGGGGCAGTAGCCGCTAAAACACGTGCCGGAGCCGAAGGCCCCCTGTGGGTTGCCAACGCCCTGGCCGCTCATCTCTTGATATTTGGGGATGACGAACTGGACGTACTTCCACGCGCCGCCCAGCTTTTCGTCCTGGGCGATCTTGCCCTGATTGCGGATATTGGTGAACATGCCCACGCCGGACGTGGGATCGTAATCCATGCTCCACCCTGTGCCCATGTAATACGTCATGCTGGCTACGTCCATCGTCGGCGGGACGCTGGTGGGGGTGAGTGTGATGTCGAACGGCCCATCCGCAGAATAATCTGGCCGTCCGCTGTAGCCTTCGGCGTGTACTTTCCAGTCGAGCGTAAACGTGGCCGTCTGCACGACGTTCATCGCCACTTGAATCGGGCGATAAAGTGTCGAGTCGGCCTGGACGTACTGCGGGCTGCTGACCGAGTTTTGGACGTTGATTTTTGCGTGCGATGACCGGACATCTTGAGGCAAGAGTGGCGCAAGCAGGTTCTGGCACGAGTTGATCGTGCACAAGTCGTCTCTGATCAGAAAACCTGAATTGACCCCACCAAATTGCGCGGTGGCCGTGCCCACCCAGGCTTCGAACGTGCGAGTGATGTACCCGGGCGGGTCAATGCCGAGCAGGACGATCGGCCCTTCGTCGCCGGAGGGATACACTGCTCTCAGTGCTTGCGGCGCTGTGCTCAATTGAATCGGCTGGCCTGCGACGACGACCAACCGGCTCATGTCGCTGCCCCAGCCGATAAACGGCGTATAGAGCCGTCCGCCCAGGCTCTTGTTGGAACACTCGTAAGTTGAATCGCAAGAGACAAAGCCGCCTTCGGAATAGATGCGATACAGCCCGACATCTCGAAAGGCCGTGCCGCCGGAGCCGATGTCGTGCGGCTTGAGCATGAACTGGCAGCCGTCCTCGGTCGGGATCGCTTCGATGGGGCACACGAGCACCGTAAACTGTCCGGCCAGCGTCGAGATCGAGGGTGTGACCGTCGGGCCATAGTCAGGATTGAACACGGTCACGTCGCTGGCATATTCCAGCACGAGCGCATAGTTGCCTTGCTGCCCCTGATTGATCGTATATCGCTGGCGCGTGCCGTTCGGAATGGTGACGAGCGATTGCGTCTTGCCATACGCGCCTGAGGTGGGGCCGAATAGCCGCGCTTCGACTCGCGGGTTGAGGCTTGGGACGCCCGCCGAAAGCTTGATCCCCACGCGCGTGTTGGCGGGCAGGTCGAGGCTGTACGCGGTGATGATGTGCGTTGTCGAGATGGAAAACGTGTGTGTGAACAGGTAGCCGTTGGAAAACACCTGCGTCAGGTCGAGCGCGGGCAGCGGCATGGCGCGCACCGCCTCGACGGCATAGTATTTCAGGCGCGGGTCGTTCGTCGTCGGATACACGCGCGCCTCGTGATTGGGCACGGCCGCCGCGCTCAACAGCACATAGTTCGAGCCGGTGTTGGTGCCTTCGCCGCTCGATAGAGCGTCGTCGGGATTCAGGCAGTGCAGGCTCGCCAGGCTGCTATCGCTTCGACAGCCGCCGATGGGCATGGGCGCGGCCTTGGGATGCTGCGGCAACAGCGCCTCGTTGGACTTGTATGGCGTCATGCCGTCATTGCCGTAGCTAAAAAAGCCCTTGAAGGTTTTCGGGCCTTGCGACGTTTGAGCTTGCACCTCGTCCATCAGGCCCTTGACGGCAACGGCCGTCCATGTGTTGCCATTGTTCGGCGGCAGGCTGTAAGCATGAAACGAGCGATAATAGCTGACGCCTTCGGGCGAGGGCGGCCTGGGCAAGAGGTCGTAATCGTAAGGTGTGCCATCTTGCAACTGGGGCGCTTGATAGGTGAGGACAAGCATCAATCCGCCGCCGCTCGTCTTGCCAAAGGTCAGGATGTCATCCAGGTCACGCCAAGTCCATCCGCCGCTGGGCGAGATAAAGCCGACGCTGTGGCAGGCGCTCAGATCGTTCACCGAGCAGGGATATTCGTAGGTCGAACGCAGTTCCAGTCCTGCGTTTGCTCCTCCAGCCAGCCAATCGTTCACCATGTTGTTGGGCAGCGTCCACTTGACCGCCGAATACGGGCCGGTCAACTGATAAGGGTCCTTGTTCTGCACCAGGTATGAATATGGCGGCACACTCACGTAGCGCAAGCCGTCAATCGGATTGGGGTCAATGGCGGGCTGAGTGTCCCACGTGACCAGATTGGGATCCCAGCCCTCCGTCAGGCGATAGAGGTTGATCGTGGCCCAGGCGAATTGCTCTGTGCCGTTGACGGTGGGGTGAAAGCCATAGTTGGCGACGGCGTAAAGCTCGGCCTTTTGGATCACATAGCCGGGCGGCAGTGTAGGGAAGTTCCGAAAGCGAATCAGCCCGCGGATGCCGCCGACGATATCATTGCCAGCCTCGACTCGATCAGGGTCTCTTCCCAAAAGGCCGGGGCGAATGGTCACATAGTCCATAGGCCGAAGCACCTGGATGATAGGATCGAGCACGACCGGATAACGGCGCGAAGGATCGGCCCACCACGCGGCGGGCGTCTCGACCGCGATCGTCCACTCGCCGTCGGCCTGCGGCCAGGCATGATAGCGCGCCGCGATGCCGACGGAAGGATGCGCCTGCTCAAAGACGCGCGCGGGCGGCAAGGTCAACACGACCTGCTCGGCAATGTTGACGATCTCCAGTTCGCCGTCGGTGCTGAACGCTTCGGTGTACACGCGTCCGTTGGCGCGCAAGCCGTAATCGGGCAAGAGTTGCAGCGAAGCGCGCAGGCTGAGGGTCGAGGTGGGCGTGTGCGCCGCCGAGGCAGGGACCGAGTCCCCAATTTGTTGGGGATGCAGCGCAGCATCCCCGAACAAGTTCGGGAGTCCGGATCCCAACGCCAATGGACGCGCCTGGAAGATGATCGAGTGCTCAACACTACCGGGGCCGGACGCGACCTCATCGGTCAGCGTGTCGAGCGTCCAGCCACCCGTATAGTGGATGGCGCGCCCATCCGGTGAGAGCGTGCCGGTCGTCGTCTGGGTGGCAGCCAGCGCCTGCGCGAGGACGGTTTCGCCGTTTGCCTCGCTCAACACGATGGCTTGTGGATCCCAGCCGACCTGGGCGCGGCCCTGCTGGGCGCGAAATGCGCCGCGCGTGGCGTTGGCATAAACTTGCAAGGCGTTGCGCGCGCTGACAAAGCGGTTGCCCTGCGGTTCAAAGCGCGGGTCAATCGGCTGCCATGTGCCGTCCTCGTCGAGATAGTTGAGCGGCACGTCTGAGATGAGCAGTTGCCGCTGGTCATCTTGGCCGCGCAGGTTGCGCGTGAACGCCGAATCGAGTCCGGCTTCGGTCGGCGCAGTGCGCGCGGGCGCGGGCGAGGCGGGCGTGTTGCGATTGACGATGGGGTGCGCCGAACTGGCCAGCGAGACGGGCAAGTTGTTCCTGGTAGGGGCTTGAGCCGCGTTTGAACGGCTAAAGCCGTCACTACGAACATTGGCTGGTTTGAGATTCAACGGCAAGGACGAGACCAGGAGAGCGATGACGAGGATGATGGTCAAGAACACGTGCGATTTGTTCACGGCAAACCTCCTCCAAATTCTTGGCTGCTGGTATCTGTCTGGAAATCAAACAATCAAACCCGCTCCGTCACGGTGGTCGTGGCGCTACCGGCTGCACCGACGACATATTCCTGCCGTATCAACATGCCGGTCGCCAGCTCGACCCAGAACCTGATCGGCCCCGAATAGCCCGGCGAGGTCGCGTGAATCTCGGCGGCCTCGCGCCCGCGCAACGCGCCCACGCCGACGAGCTTGTAGGTCACGTGCACGGTTCCGTCGTCGGCGTCCCACGTGTCGCCGATGTTGACGGGATGTTCCGGGAAGATGAGTTGGTTGGAAATGTCTCCCATCTCGCCACCCAAACTGTCCTTGATCGAGACGCCGCCCTGCAAAAAATCCACTGGGTAGCCACGGCGGTCGAGAACGGTGATGATGGATTCGAGGTCATCCGGGTCAGCGAGATGAATAGCCGTGTTGGTGACGCAGACGATACGCTGGGCGCTGCGGCTCGAATGGGTGGTCATCTTGCCTGCGCGCCGGGTGGTAAAGGTAGGATGGCTCCTCTCTCCGCTGATGGGTCGAGATCACTCTGGGGACGTCGGCGTGCCCGCGGCCTCGAGTCGGAGGAAAAAGACATCGGTCTGCTTGGTCTGTTCGTCAGATACGGCAATGATCGCCAGGCCAGTTTCTTTGGTGCCGGCACGTTTTTGATACACGCACAATACGCCGATCTGAGCCATGCCTTGCTCGCTGCCGCTCAGGCATTGCTCTTGCTTGCCAGTCTCCCAACCTTGCGCCGCCATCCGCGCGTTGGAGTAAAAATTCCTGACGTCATCCGGGGTCTTGGTGGTGGTAAAGACAATCCAGTCAATGTTCCCGGTCGTTTTATCTTCGCCTTCCTTGTTGAGGTGCCCCAGGTTGCCCAGCACCGTCCGCATCACCAGCTTGACGCCCAGCGGCATTTCCATCTGCGAAGGCGTCAGGCCGTCCATCTTGGGCACATCGGACCAGAGCTGCGAGGCAACCGTCAGGTTGCTGTTACCATCAATCAGTTTGCTGGTCGCCGTATTGATCGCGCCGCAGGCGATAGAAACCGACACCAACACGGCAATGACTACAAGCATGAGCTTGCGTTTCATCGTTTCCTCCCCTATTCGATTATTTGTAACGGCTGGTTGAGCAGTTGCTTTTGCCTGATATTCTGGGAATGACTTGGCTGCAGTTTAGCGCGCTGGACGTTGGCGTTTGGCGCGCTTGCGGCTGCCCTTGGCGCGGCGGCCGCGAGGTTGAGTGGGAATTGTTTCTTTGATCGCCTCAGGTTCTCCTTTCCCTGCGGATTCACTCTCGGCGGCTGATAGTGGGGAAGCAGGCGTCAACGTTGGCGCGGCACTAGAGCCTTCTGTCACAGAGACATCTAACGCTGTTGTGACTATTGTGCTGTTGACAACTCGGCGAATCCGTGCCATGATCCTTTTTACCATTGCCCACAGTATAGCAAAAGGCGACTCGCCAAACTTGACTTTTCTTGTCAAATGGTCACCCAGTTACCCACTGCCTTTGCCGATTTTGGCAGTCTCCTCAAGTTCCTCCGTCGCCGCGCTCGCCTGACCCAAATGGAACTGGGCATTGCCGTCGGTTACACCGAAGCGCACATCTCGCGCCTGGAAAACAACCAGCGCCTGCCGGACCTGGCCGCGCTGGCCGCATTGTTCGTGCCTGCGCTTGATCTCAACGACGAACCCGAACTGGCCGCGCGCCTGCTCGAACTGGCAACCCTCGCGCGAGGCGAATCCGCGCCCCAACCTGTGCCAGTCACGCCGACCGAGGAAACCGTGGACGTGGTCGGCGCGATTGAATCTATTCCGCCGCTGCCGGCCGACTGGGTGCCCCCGCACAGCCTTGCGTTTGCGCGCGATCAACTGGCCCGCGAGCGGCGCATTGTGCTTTGTGGTTTGCCGGGCATGGGCAAGACGACGCTGGCGGCTGCACTGGCCGCCCAAGCCGCGCAGACGCAGCCTGTCTTTTGGCTCACCTTCACCGAAGGCGTCACCACGTCGGTCGAAAGCGTCATCCGCCAACTGGCGCTGTTTGCTCTGACACTGGGCGGTGAGACCGTGGCGCCTCTGCTCACGCCGCGTGACCCGCATGCGCGTCCGTTGCCGCTCGTTGAACAACTTGCGCAGCTCAACCAGGCGCTGGCGCCGCACGATTGTTTGCTCTGCTTCGACCGCGTACAGCTTGTGATTGGAAACACCCCGATCCTGCAAACGCTCCAGCATCTGAGTGCGACAACGCGCGCCCAATTCTTGTTGATCAGCCGCGAGGAAATCCCGCTGCCCGAGTTTGTCCCGCTACGGATCGAAGGTCTGGAACAGAACGAGGCAGCCCAGTTGGTCGCCCGGTTGGGTGTGACCTTGTCGCCCGCGCACATCGAGCAGCTCGTTTGCAAAACGGCCGGCAGCCCGATGCTGTTGCGACTTGCCAGCGCGCAACTGCGCGGGACGCGCATGGAGACCTCCACCTTTATCGCTCATCTCGAAACAGCGCCGCACGTCGCGGCCTACTTGCTCGAAACCGTCATACGTTCACTCTCCACGCCGGCGCGGCGGATGGCAGAGTGGCTGTCTATCTTTCACCATCCAATTGACTTGAACGACGAACACCTGATCGAGCGTTTCCACTCGCTCGTCGGTCGTAGCGTCGCGCGGTGGGGTGAGGCGGTCGCCGGGCTGCAACGACGGCAACTGGTCGCGCAGCCGGCGAACGCCACGCTCCATCCGCTCGTGCGCGATCACATTTATACGATGCTCGGCACCGACCCGGCGCGACGCCGCATGTTTCACCGTCTGGCGGCGGATTGGCTGGCGCAAGACCCGGCGATGGTGTTGCAGGCAGCCTATCACTATGGCCGGGCGCATCGGTTGGCGCAGGCTGTGGCCGTGCTGACCGATCGGGCAGAGGAGATGATCGGCCTCGCGCAGCGGGAAGCCGGGGTCCAGGTCGTGGACGAATTGCTGACGCAGGTGCGGCGATATGCGCAGCATCCCGAGTGGCAACGCGCGCTCCTGACCTTGCGCGGGGACCTGCTGGCCCAGACTACACGCGCGCCAGAGGCCGAGGCCAACTATCGTGAGGCACTCGCGCTGACGACCGAACGCCCGGTGCGCGCTCACATTGCGATCCGCCTGGCACAAAATTTGATTCTTCGCAACCGCGCGCTCGAAGCGCTTGAGCTGCGCTCGTCGGTCGTGCGTGGGCTGTCGGCGCGAGCATACCCACTCCTGCACGCCCAGTGGGCGATGATCGAAAGTCAAGGACACCTTGCGCTTTCGCAGTTTGACCAGGCGACGCGGGCGGCGGAACGCGCCTTGCGGCTGGCCAAACAAGTCGAGTGGATCGCGCCACGCCAGGTCACGCAGATTCAGGCGCAGGTCAATCTCGTGCTTGGCACGCTCCACAGCCTTCGTGGAGAATTGTCTGCCGCACGAGCGTGCTGGCAGAGCGCGATCGTCGCCGCGCGCGCCGTGAATCTCAAGAGCCTCGAATATCGCGCGCATACCAACCTCGGCATTACGTTCTATCAAGAAGGAGATTTGACCCGCGCGCTGGAGCACTATCAGGCCGCGCTGCTGGGAGCGCGCGCGCTGGCCGATAGCAACCTGGCCGCGCGGGTGTTGAGCAACATGGCGATTTTGTACCATCTGCACGGCGAGTTGGACACCGCTCTCGACGCTGCGGCGCAAGCGCGCACGCTGAGAGAGCAGATAGGCGACCGTTTGGGCGTGACGAACATTGACAATACGCGCGCGAGCGTCCTGCTGGCTCAACACCGCCTGGACGAAGCGCGAGCGATTGCTGAAGCTATAGTACGCGAAGCCGCAAGTGCGGGGAACGAGCGATTGCTCGGTGGTTATCTCGACACGCTGGCGCAAATTCAACTTGCCCAGGGAGAGACCAGCGCCGCGCGCGCGTCGCTCGAGCGCGCTTTAGCGTTGCCTGCGGCGCAAACAGACGTCTCCCTGCGCAATGATTTGGAACATCACCGGATACTGATCTTGCTGGCGAGCGGCGAGATCCAAGCCGCGCAGTGTACGCTGGCGAGCCTGCCTGAACCCGATGCGCCCAAAGTGCACATCGAACGGCAGCTCATCAGTGGCTGGTTGGCGCTGGCGCGCGGCGAGGTGGCGCTGGCTCAGGAGCATGCGCAATTGGCGCGAGTGCGCATCGCGTCGAGTGGCTGCGCGCTGTACGAGAACGCGGCGGCGCGTTTGAGCGAGGCGGTGACGACGCGGAGGCCCGTCACCGAAAATGTGGGGCTGTTCTAGTGGGCTATTCTCCCTCGACTTTTCTGCCGGCCCTGCGCCACGCTGCTCGAGCGTCCTGATAGCCCATTTCGTGCAGCTTTTCGTGGTTGTCGGGATCGTAGCGGATAATATCGGCCAGGGGGATCGGATCCGTGGGCGAGATGATGACAGGCCACTGGACATCCCGGTGGCGCGTCTCTGAGGACACGGGCGATGTGGCGGCCTGGCCTGCCAGTTGAGCTTTGAGCGCGGCGTTTTCGGTTTGCAGTCGGGCGAGTTCGGCCTTCAATTGGACGACCTCGTTCGTGCGGCGAAACAGCTTGAGGTCGGCCTGGAACGAAGCGAGCAAGGCCCATTCGAAGGCAGCCTGCGCGGCGACGAGCAAGCCCTGAATGCCGCCGGACGGCGTGTAGCGCGGCTGTTGATGCTCGTCCTCCCAGGGCGTCATCAGCACGACGACAATGTCGCTGGCGCCGGCGTCAATCGCCGGGCCAAGCGGGGTGTTGGCGACCGTCCCGCCATCCCAATACGCCGTGTCGCCGATCTTGGTCGGCGGGTACACCACCGGGATGCTGCAACTGGCCAGGATGTGATCGAGCGTGATCGGCACGTGCTCGCAGTGGCTGCCGGTCGTCGGGTCGGCGCTGTTGCCAAAGACGCGTAGCCGGCCCGTCTCCATCTCGACGACCGTGATGCGCAAGTGCTTGGCGGGGAACTGCGCATTGATCCGATCCAGGTCAATCCAGCCTTCGCGGATCAAGGTGGCGCGCAGCGGGCTGGTGTCCAGCAGATGATCCCACTGGTCGAGCGAGAACAGGTTCCACGCCTGACGTTGGACATCGTCGGTCTTGAGCCGCCTCCACAGCGCCCACAGCGAATGGGCCGTATGCCCCGATGCGATCGCCGCGCCGTTCACCGCGCCGATGGACGTGCCGACGATGATGTCGGGATACCATTCGTGCTCTTCGAGAAAGCGCAGCACGCCGACGTGATAGGCGCCGCGCCCGCCGCCGCCGGAAAGCACCAGCGCCCTGGAAGGAGTCATGGTCTCCATGTGATCGCCTCCTGGCGGATATGATACCACAGAGTCTGGGCGATTGCCACAATTTGTGGCGCTCAGGTGTATTTCAGTCTGCGTGGACGACGACCCCGCGCCCAAGTGCCTACACCTGCGACGGCGAATCGTTCCCTTTTCGTCGCTTGACACGTTGCCCGGATGCTCTACAATGTAAACAGTTGTTTTGCTAAGGATTCAAATCCCTTTTATCGCCGTCAGGTTCTAGTGCAGTGCTGGTGTCCCTCGTACATATCGTGGTTGATGCAACTGGCTAATCCTCTTATCTTCAGTTCTTGGGTTGTCTGGCCCCCGGTGTCCCGCGCAGAGGCCTTGCAGCGCGGTGTGCGCTTCTCGCACGATGGGAGATAGTGGAATGTCTGATAGGAAACTGCAACAGCATATAGCAGTCGGTTACCAACGTTGGCTTCCCATTCTCGCCATCCTGCTGGCGCTGACCGTTACCCTGGCTGTTGGTTGCAATAGCAAACCCACCGGGCCAATCGCCTCATCTACGCCAGTTCTGCCGTTGGCCCCAACGGGCACGCTTGCTCCTGGCGCTACATCAACTTTAGCCTCTCCCGGCATTCCCCAGCCGACTGCCACCTCAACACCTGCGCCCACGACCAAATCACCTGCGACGCCAATCTCTACCCTCAAACTCCCTGTCCTGGCGGGCACACCTGTGCCGCAGCCCAAGACACCTATCACCCCAGACAACGTCACCCAGATGGCTGAACTGGCCATATGGGGCAAAGGCCAAGCCTTCCGGGTGGCTTACAGCCCCGATGGCAAACGATTGGCTGTGGGGACAAGCATTGGCATCTGGCTGTATGATGCTCAAGCTCTCAAGGAGCTCCGCTTTATCAACATTGGCAACGTTGTGAATAGCCTGGCCTTCTCGCCAGACAATACGACGATTTTTGCCAAAGCAGGTGAGACTGCTATTACCTGGTGGAACACAGCAACTGGAGAACGCCTAGGCAACCTGGACGTGGGCAAAAGCGGAGCAACCGTTTTCTTCCTCAAGGGTCCAAGACTGGCGGTGGTGGCCGAGGATGAGCAGATCGGGATATGGGACATTGACAGCGGCAAGCACTTGCGCACACTGGTAGGACATACCGAAGGTGTGGTTAGCCTGGCATTTTCACCAGATGGCACGTTATTAGCCTCAGGGTCACACGATCGCACCATCTGGCTGTGGGAGGTGAGGACCGGCACGCCTCTGCGCACCCTGGAGGGGCACGCCGATAGTGTGTATAGCCTGGCTTTTTCACCTGACGGCTTGCAGCTGGCTTCAGGGGCGCTAGATACTACCATCCGACTATGGGAGGTCAAGGCAGGAACCTCCCTGCACACCTGGGAGGAAGGCAGCCGGGGTAGCCATAGCGTCCTGGCTTTTTCCCCCGATGGTCTGCTGCTGGCCTCGGGGGCGCTAGATGCCATCCGGCTGCGGGATGTGAGGACAGGAGCCCTATTGCGTACTCTGGAAGGAGGTTCTTCCCATGACGTAACCTTTTCTCCCGACGGGACGGTGCTGGTCGGGGGGGGGCTAGATAAAGTTGTGCGCCTGTGGAACACAAAGACTGGCGGGCTCTTGGGTACGCTGGGGGAATACCAGGGTGGCGTCTCAAGACTGGCGATCTCGCCCGACAGCACGGTTTTCGCCTCGCACACTTTTGACGATAAGATAGAACTATGGAATGTGAACACAGGTCAGGTTGTGCGCACTTTTGAAAGACAGGTGGGTTACCTGGAGGCGCTCTCCACCGATGGCGCGACACTTGCCTCAAGTTATAGTGAGGACGCCTCGGTCCGGATATGGGACGTGGCGACAGGGCGACTGCTGCGGGTTTTCGGAGAATACGTCCCTTCTGTGAGCAGCGTGGCGCTGTCGCCTGACGGAAGGATGATGACCTCATCAGTCTCTGGTGCCCACTGGGCGGGGGTATACAACATCCAGACTGGAGAACAGACTCGACTGCTGGTAAGACATGGTGATGCAGTAGCGAGTCTGGCCTTTTCTCCTGATGGTGCGAAACTGGCTTCGGGAGCACGAGATGGGACGGTTAAACTGTGGACTGTGAGAACTGGAGAATTGTTGTATACACTTGAGGTACCCGGGCGCTACGGAGAGAGCCTCGCCTTCGCACCCACTGGTATGATGCTGGCTACTGGGGGTTCTGACGGCACAATATCGCTGTGGAGTATAGCCACAGGGAAAATTCTCCACCGCTTGGAGGGACATACCCACAGTGTGACCAGTGTGGCCTTTTCGCCCGATGGGGCATTGCTAGCCTCCGTGGCTCGTGATAGAACAGTACGTCTGTGGGATGCGCGAACAGGTCACTTACTGCACACGCTTAATGTGACTTCAGCAGGCCACGTAGCCTTCATGCCCAATGGGCAAATGTTGATTATAGGTTTGTGGGATGGGACCGTGCGGCTGTGGGGTGTGCCACCCACTTAGCCCGATGTCGCCCGGTCGTTATTCTGTGAAAGACACAATGTTGCCTGATCCCAAATGCAAGGAGAATCTCCGATGTCTCAACACAAGCTCACATTTTTGGTGCAAGCTGGCCTTCTCTTGTTTGTCCTGATTGGGTGTGTGGGTTGCGATGGAACCCCCACTCCAACGCCTCCCGCTACAACCCCTGCGCCAACTGCACCCGTTCCTACGCCGACCGAGGTGCCGCCTCTCTCCACGCCAACGCCGACTCAGATATCTACACCTGGCCCAACCCCGACGCCAACCGGGACGTCTACACCTGGCCCGACTCCGATGCTGACCGTCACGATACCAGTGCCGACGCATACGCCAATACCAACCGACACAATCCAAGCAACTTATGAAATGACTAGCACTTGGAGATGTGGGTCTGTGGCCGACATTTCGCTCGTTGACGAGAAAACCGGATGGGCAGTAGTCAATTGCATCGCCTCATGGCCACCACGTCAATTTAGCAAAGGTATCATCTACCATTTGGTCGATGGCAACTGGCAGCGCGTAGAAGATGCGCCAGTTCTTGGCCCACCCTACTCCTGCTACAAGGCCATCTCTGCCATAGGACCAGAAGAAGTGTGGGCTGTAGGGCTGCAAGGAGGTCTTTATGGTTGCCAGTTTGGAACCTGGGTATTGCACTACTCGAATGGTCATTGGGAGAACGTTAACCTTGAGAACAAACTCTTCACTGACCATGCTACTGGGCTGCTTGATATTGACATGGTAGACGCAGAGAACGGCTGGGCAGTCGGCTATGGCCTCATCTTTCGGTACAAAAAGGGCCAATGGTCAATCGAAGTGGATTTGCCCATTGAGCACATCAATGATCAACGTCAGGAGAATCCCTTCTATGCAGTTAGCATGGCCGATGTAAACGAGGGATGGGCGGGAGGACGTGATGGGCTTCTTTTCCATTATGAGCGTGGGACATGGACACGCTGGCAAGACTCACTTTTCGAATCAGCCACAGTGATGGACATTCATACTGTGCGCCCTGGTGAAGCCTGGGCTGTTGGTACTCGCGGGAGTGGTGACAGTAGTAGCGTTCCACGCATTTGGCACTATGCCAACAATAAATGGAGCGAAACTGTGCCGCAGATTGGACAGGCCAGAATCAACTCTATCAAGATGGTCAGTCCCAATGAGGGGTGGGCCATTGGCCAGTGCTATACAGAGTGTAAGAACGGATATGTAATTCTGCACTACACTAATGGTCATTGGGAGAATATACCGGCTCCCCGCAGAGATTTTGCAGACTTGCAATCCGTTGGTGTCGCGGGTCCAGATCATATATGGATTGGAGGATGGGGGTTCTACCGATATCTGCCACCAAGCAACTGGGAGCACATAGAACTTGCACCAGCCGGAGTATGGCCGCATGACTAGTGATCCCTTACACTATTCATTCCAACAAGAGATCTGTAGGTAGCCGAACCCACACTGGCCTTCCCACAATGTTCTGTACTGACTGATATTGCTCTTCGTTTCTGATCGCAGGGAGGAATTCCAATGTCTCGACACAAGATAACAACCCTGACGCAGCTTGGCCTCTTGTCTCTTATCCTGATCTGGTGTGCTGGTTGTCAACCCACCCCAACACCAACCCCACCTCCTGCTGGCACGACGCCAGCGCCGACTGTACCGATTCCTACACCGACTGATATGCCGCCTGGCCCAACCCAGACGCCGACCAGGACGTTCACACCTGGCCCAACCCCGACGCCAACCGGGACGCCCACACCAGGCCCGACCCCGACGCCGACTGGGACGCCTACACCTAGCCCGACAACGCCTACGCCAACCGCCGCTCCAACTTCCACTTCCACTCCCCCACCCCTGCCGCCTGTGAGTGGATTCAAACTTGGGGTGGATTTCTGGAGTGAGCAGGTTCCACAACTGTTTGGTTCCCAAGGCGGGTATGTGTTGCTTTGGAAAGATACGGACGATTCCGATATCGGTGATGTCAATGCCGTGATTGGCGCCAACTTGACTCCCATTATTCGGTATGACTATAGTAAGGGCAGGTTGGCTGTGCCGAGAACGAAATATAATGGCGAAAACGAATTCAACCGGTGGAAGACAAATTTCAGGACATTCATTGACAAATGTCCGCCCAAGGTGTCATTCTTCATTGTGGGAAACGAACCCGGAAACGACGGCGGGGACGTCCCAATCAGTGTTGAGGATTATGCGACCGCTTATGCAGAGCTTTGGAAGGAAGTACATGGGACAGATGGAGTGCAACGCACCAACGTTTATTTACTAGTCGCCGGTCAAGGACCCCACCAAGCAAACACGGTGAGTTGGCTAGGACAAGTCACAAAAGCTGCCAATGATCGAGGAGCCAAGAGGGTGGATGGCTATACGATCCACGCGAATGGCTTTGGACTAGAGTATGATGAAGGCTTGATACAAGCTCCTCCCATCAGTGATCCCAATCACCCTAAAAGAAAAGACCTGCCTGATGTTCCATACATTGCTGGTAAGTTGTGGGACAAGAGGCCAGGAGCAAGAGTCAGTTGTCCTGTGCCGTGGGATCCAACTAGAGCCTGCGATGGCATAGGAGAAACATGGCCGGGGGACGATGGATTCCGTACTTTTATAAGCCAACTCAATGCAATTAAGAACTATGTCCCAGAGCCCACCTGGAACACAACGCCAGTCTTTATCACTGAATTCAACCCAAATGCCTGGGGAGCAGGGGATGGTGGCTCAAGTGACTCGGACATTGTGCAAGAGAATTATTACTGGAAAAGTTTTTGCCCATACGCACCGGCCAACAATTACCCACTTGGATGGATCCAAAAGGCCGTCGCTCAGGCCAAGAGCGACTCTAGAGTGAGAGGGATGCTATGGTTCGTAGGACCCAACTACAACGATAACTGGAAGTACTTTGCACTGTTCAATAATGCTCGCAGGCTTCCCTGCGCCAAGCTGGACTTTCAAAACGCAAACGGTGTATCGGCGCCAGCGGACGAGAACTGCGTCGGCGATAAAACGGCAGCCAGCATCAACGGCAGCCTCCTCTGGAGCACGAGCAACTGCATTGCGCGCGCCGACCGCACGTTTGTCTATGGCCGCGACGACGAATCCGGCCTGGATAAAGCCGTCGTTCAGTGCAGCCCTCCCACCACGTACGATCTTTCGTGGACCATCCCCGGCTTTTCTTACGCCGGCATCGTGAACTCGGTCCCGCCCGAGGGCGGCACTTGCGTCATCACCGTCACCGATCGGGCCGGCAATGCGGCGCAGACAACGCTGTACAACCCCGGCGCGGTTCCCATCCCCGGCTGCGACCGCCCCGATGACAACCACTCGGCCGCCAGCAGCGCGCCTGCGCCATCCGGAGAATTGCTGACGCTCTCGCCAGGAGCGCGACGGCTGCCCCGCGTGGCTGTGCTCAATGGAGGGTTTGCGGGCAACCTGCTCAAGGTATTGTTCGACTTGGGTGAGCCGCCGGTGATGGTCGCCCAAGATTTCGATCCCATCGTCACCGCTCAACAGTACCCGGTGCTCATCATTCCGACCGGCGGCCTGTACGGATTGGACAACAGCGCCATGTTCCGCGCCCGGCTGGAAGAGTACACTCGTCGGGGCGGCGTCGTCATCGCCTTTGCCCAACAACACGGATATGAATTCAGCGCGCTGCCCGGCGGTCAGCTCGGCGGGTACGGCTGGAGTGAGGACAATTCGTGCTTTGCCGCTTCGCTCTATATCTCGCAGTGGCATCCCATCCTGTCTGGCTTTGACCGGGCTACGCTCGATGCGCCGGTGGATGGATACTTGAGCACGCTGCCCCAAGATGCACAGGTGCTCCTTTCCCGCAACGCCAATGGACAGCCCGGCGCAGTGCTCTATCCGTTTGGCGGGGGGTGGGTCTTTGCCACGACAATGTACGACGATTGGGGCGCTGGCCAGGGCCAATCCACCCACGATGCTCGTACGCTCTTGCGCAACTTGCTCACCTGGGCCATCACGCCAGCCGAATTGCTACAATACGCGCCCGGCAACGCCCTCTCTATCTCTATCCCTATCACCAACACCACTCTCTTTACCGCCACTCAAATTTCGCTGCGCCTGGTAGACCCGGCTCGCCAGATCATCCTCACGCCAACTCTGCCCGTCACTGTTCCCGCCGGTGCGGCTGCTGCGGTATCCTTCACTACGACGGCTGCGACTCCACTGGGCATCTGGCGTTTAGACGCCAGCCTGTTGATTGACAACCTCTATCCCCTGACGATTGACGAGCAGGTGGCTCGCTTTGTCGTCGCCAGCCCCGCCGCATCTGTCGCTCCCGACCGGGCGCTTTCGCTGGGCATCACTGCGCCGGCCGAATACTTTGTGCCGGGCAGTATCGCGCCGTTCACCTTCCACGTTTATAACCGCAGCGACGTCGAACGCGCTGTGACCGTTCGCTACGGCATGCCGCACCATACGTGGGAAAGCGGAGACGCAGCAACCTATGGCAATATCGGTGACTTGAGCTACACACTGACGGTTCCCGCGCGCGGCGAGGCGACCTTTATCTGGCAGTCGCCGGTGTTCACCACGGACCGGGTGTGGGCGAGCCTTTATGAAAGCGGCAGCGAGGTCGCCAAAGCCACCTTTGCCGTTTTCCCCGCGCCGGCTTTGGCTCAAGTGCGTGTCACGACCGACCAGCCGATATATTTCCGAGGCCAATCGGCAGTCGTCAGATTGAACGTGACGAACCTGGGCCGCCCGGCCATGACGGGCACGGTGGATCTGCTAGTCACCGACAGCCGGGGCGCAGCGTGGTACACCGTCACCTGGCCGTTGAGCCTGCCGGTGGGCGGCCTGGTCACACTCTCTGATACGTTTAGTGTGCCGGTGTCCATCAGCAGTGGCACTGCGCTGGCAGCAGCCTATGTGCGAGACGCGCGTGGGACAGTCATTGGCGCAGGGCATACCGCTTTTGATGTCCCCACCAGCCCCTTGTTGTACACGGTCACTCTGCCCAAGCCACTCGTGCCGGGCGCGAATCAGACGATCACCACAGCCGTGGTCAATGCCAGCCCGGTCATCCCCATTGCCAATGGCAGCCTCAAGTTGACACTTCGAGATCCTCAGGGAATGACCACAACGCTCGGCAGCCGTACATTCAGCGTGGCTGGTGGTGGAGCGATCACGTTTACCTTCCCATTCACCAGCCCGCAACCTCAGTTTGGCGACTATGCCTTTGCTTTCGAAGCTGGCGATGAATTCGGCGCTCGTTTTTGGGAAGAGCAAATAACCAGCCAACTAGCGCTGGCGCCTCGTCTCGATCTCCCTCGCTATGGTGCTGGCGATCTGATCCATTTGACTGTGCCGCTGGCTAACATCGGCAGTTTTTCAGAAACTTTCCAGGTTGCCATGCATGCCCCTGATACCGGCTATTCCGATGAGCAGGTCACGTGGCTGCTGCCCGGCCAGCGAGTCGAGTTGACTCGCACGTGGGCAGTGCCGGTCTCTATCAGGTCCGGGAGTTATCCTGTCACAGTGACGGTGGCTCAACCTGGCGGGGAGTCCCTGACGCGGCGCATCGAGTTTCATGTGCCGCTGTCCGAGTTGCGCGCTGCATTAACACAACCCTCGGCGTATGCCGGTGACAGTGTCACTCTGACGCTTGCCAATGCAGGCAGTGTGGCGACCTCTGTCACCTACACGCTGGCGCTGAACGACTATACAAGCAAAGCGATTCTCGCCGCATCCGGCTTCCGCGCTGATCTTGGCCCTGGCGCGAGTGCGCCGATCACGTTTGCAGTGCCATCCGGCGCGATCTCGGGCGCATACCAGGTTATTGTTGGGACGATGAATTCCCAGACAGGCGAGGCCCAGGCCTTTAATCTGCCGTTGCAGATCGCAGGTGTGAGCGCCTCCCTTGCTGCGCGAACGGAGCGTGAGATCTATGGCAACGGCGAACCCATCACGGTCTCGTTTACATTGACAAACACCGGGACGGATCTCGCGGCTGGAACGCTGCTTGTCAAGATCGAGCAGCGGGCCTCTATGTCACAGTGGGCCACAATCACCAATACCGCCGGCTTGGGAGGCAACAATGCGTCTGCCATCGCCATTGACGCAGCAGGGCGCAAGTGGTTCGGGACCGTTTACGGGTTGCTCATGCTCGATGATGGCGGCACTCCTTTCGATAAATCGGACGACCAATGGCAGACTTTTACCAACACCAACGGCATCAGAGCGATTGCCATTGACGCGACAGGGCGCAAATGGATCGCGGGCGGCAGCGGCGTGAGCGTGCTCAATGATAACGGCACTCCCTTCGACAAAGGGGATGATAGTTGGACTGCCTTTACCACTGCAGACGGATTGGCCAGCTCTTACGTCCGGGCCATCGCCATTGATTCGGCGGGACGCAAGTGGTTTGGGACCTCCAACGGCGTGAGCGTGCTCGACGATAGCAGTGTCCCCTTCCGATGGCAGACTTTTCGTGATGGGCTGAGGTACAAGGATGTCGCGGCCATCGCCATTGACGCTGCGGGTCTCAAGTGGTTCGGGATGGACCAGTACAATTCTGGTTATGGCTACGATTTTGGCGGCTTGAGCATACTGAATGACAAGCATACACCTTTTGACCCGCAAGGCGACGAATGGCAGAACCTGAATCCTCGGCCTTCGTGGGATGACGGTGTTCATGACATCGTCATAGATGCGGACGGCATCAAGTGGAGTGCCATGGACCGAAACGCGTGGGCGCTCAACGACAATGGCAATCCCTTTAACCCGCTACAGCACACTTCGGCCGTATTCATCATGCCAAGCGGTGGTCCCTATTTGTCGGTTGGCGACGTTGCCATTGACGCCGCCGGGCGAAAATGGTTCGGAGGCTATCCCGGCGTAGCCGTCCTCAATGACGGAGGCACACCTTTTTATCAAGGAGACGACACCTGGATAACTTATACCGTGGCGAATGGGTTGCTCAGCAATTTTGTCACCGACATTGCCATTGATGCAGCCGGCAACAAGTGGTTTGGGACTAACGAAGGCGTGAATGTGCTGAGCCGCGATAGCGTATACACCTGGTGGGAGCGCCAGATTCCACTCAGTTTGCCTTCTTCTCAAGTTACAATCGTCATCACCTCGCCAGGCGTTCTGAGCACAACGGGCAAGTTATACCTGAGGGCCATTCTCAACTCTTCGACCAGCCAGGCTGTCGCCTCCGACGAATATCCCTTTTACATCTTCCCCGGCAATACGGCCCTGACGATGAACGCCGATCAACAGTTGGCCCAACCAGGACAAGCCATTATGCTCACCGGTCAGGTGCAGAATCGAGGCGCCGTTACCCTAACGAATCAAACACTGACTGTGACTCAGGATGGTTCTGTTATCTACAACCCTACTCCGTTTGACCTGGCGCCCGGAGCAGCCTATCCCTTCATCGTCGCTTCGTTTGCCCCCACCAAGACCGGTAACACGATATTCAGCGCGAATGTGGGCGGCGTCCAGGTCAAGGAGGTCGTCCAGGTTGCCAGGCCGTCCCTATTGGCCAGTGTACAAGCGCCCTTGCTGGCCGGCAGCCAGCCCTTCTCACTCACTATCGCGCTCAACAACACCGGCCTCCTCGACGCCTCTGTCAATGTCGAGACCGCCGCCTCGACGCCGCCTCCCCCGGGTTGCGATCCGCAATCAGCAATCTGCAATCAGCAATCTCTTTCCATTCCGCCCGGCCAGATGAGGCTGCTTCCGTACACGTTCCAGATCGGCCGCGACACGGTCTTTACCGTGACGGTGGCGGGCGATGTCTCTCGTGTCATCACGGTGCCGGTTGCCTTTGGCGAAAAGGCCGCAGCGACCTTTGCGCCACAGACCATCTACCCGGTGGGCCTGGTCGCCATTCCCTATACTCTCACCAACACCGGCCAACTCCCGGTCCAGTTCACTACCACCGTGACCGTCACCAATGTGACCTTTGAAATTTGGAATTTGAAGTTTGATTCCTACTTGCCCGTGAGTGCAACAACTTCGGGCAGCGTGCTCTTTGATCTGCCCGCCGGGGCCTATACGCTCACCTATGCGACTCCATTCATGACGGGGATCGCCTTGTTCCGAGTCGCACCGCTCGTTGACGCCAGATTGTCTGCCGCGGTCGGTTCCATAGCGGGCAGCGTCATCACCGTCATGGCGTCTGTCACCAACACCGGCCTCCAGCCATTCAGCGGCACCCTACACCTGGCAGTTCCCTTCTTCTCCACCGATGCCCCCGTCACCTTGTCCCCTTGTCCCCTTGTCACCTTGCCCCTCTGTCTCCCGGTCTCGTATGCTCTGCCTATCAACACTGCTGCCGCCGCGCCGGGCGTCTACACGGCCGTCCTGACGTTGCTTTCCGGTTCCGGCGCCGAGTGGCTCACCGCCAACGTGCCGATCACCGTTGCCGGCCCTAGTCTGCACGTCTCTCATGTGCCTACGACGACGGCTCTGTCGGTGGGTCAGGTGTATACGCTCACCTTCCGTGTGAACAATCAAGGTGACGGGGCCGGGCAGGCTGCTTTGCGCTTTGATTTTGGCGACATCAAAGACGAGTGGCAGACCGCCTGGCTGGAACCCGGCAACACGGCCGACCTGGACTTTCGCTTCTACCTGCCGCCCAGCCTGGAGACCAAGAATTACCTGGCGACCTATGTTCTCAGCGCCACATCCGGCGTTGAGCGCGGCGACTTGCTTATCCCTGTCCAGGGCATCAGCCTCACGGCTACCGCGAGCTGGGACAAGCTCGTGTATGTCCCGGGCGAATCAGCCACTTTGCGCATCACGGTCACCAACCAGGCCGCCGAGCCTACGCCGCCTCTCTATGCGCAGTTGGCCTGCTCTCGCCAGACGATCACGCAACCGCTGACGCTCGCCGGCGGAGAGACCAGCGTCCTGGACCTGTCCGTTGTCGCGGGGGCAGGCACAGATGAGCTGGCCTCCTATGGCGTTTATGAAGCCGGCGAGCAGCGCGGCGTTTATCTCAACACAACTTATCTGCGCAAAGGCTACCCGGATGTGACCCTGGTGCTCGACCGCCAGGTTTACTCTCCCGGCCAGACAGTCTATGCGACCGTGTTGGCCAACGTGACCGGCACGCTCTCGATCGTCGCGCCCGGCCTTTCTACGACTCTGACACTGGACGGCGGGAACACGAGCTTCCAATTCACTCTGCCCGCCAATCTGCTGCGCGGCACCCGCACCGTGGATTATGCGCTGAACGGCGGCTTGCCTCGCAGCACTCCTTTCGATGTGGATGCAACGTGGGTGCGCATCTTGGGAGCGCGTTTGCTCGACATGCCCTACAAGCCGGGCGACACTGTGCTGGCCGACCTGACGGTCGCTTCCACCGCTCCTCTCCCGGTGGCCGTGCGAGCCTGGCTCCTGTATCCCAATGGAACGCGAAGTGAGCCGACCGTGCATGTCGCCTCACTGCAAAACGTCCTGAACAACCACGTCACGATCACTTTGCCCTTGTCAACCACCCAGGCCGGCCCGCACAGCCTGGCTTACTGGCTGACCGATCCCACCGACCCTGATCGGGTCTATGCCTCCGGCCTGGAGAACCTGGATATAGGTTCGGCCATCCTGTTGAGCCTGCGCACGGACCGCACCGAATATCTCCATACGACTGAGCCTGTGACGGCCGTGGCGACGCTCCTGGCTTTCAGCGAAGCGCCAGCTCAGGTTGAATGGCGGCTCGACAATGTGTTTGTCACGTCTCAGGCGGTGAGTTTGATCACCGGTACTCGAGCGCTGACGCTGCCAGTGCCGGGTCCGCTCGCGCCGGGCCAGCACACCCTGCAAGCCAGGCTGACGGCTGATGGCCTATCCAGTGCGGCTGAAACCAGGTTTGATTACGGCACGGCCGGCCCCGATGTGGTTGCCGGCAGGCCCTACTTGTACGAGCCGGCCGGTTTCACGACGACCGTGCAGGTCTATGTCTACAACCGGGGCGGCGAAGCGGCGCCGACGACCACCCTGCGTCTCTATGATGGTAATCCGGCTGCCAGCGGCGTCTTGATCGGCGAACGGACTGTGCCTCCGCTGCCGGCCAAAGATTCAGCGTATCAGCACACTGAAGAATACCAGGTGACCTGGGATGTGCTCGGGCGCGCGGGCGCACATGACCTGTACGTGGTGGCCGATGCACTCAATGCTGTGCAGGAAATCAACAAAGATAACAATATAGCGCAAGCGCAAGTTCAGGTGCCTCGCCTGGGCCTGGTGGCGTTTACAAACAAAGAGACGTATGAGCGGGGTGAAGCCGTCAGCATCACGGTCCGGGCCGCCAACCTGCAAGCCAGCGGCGACCTTTACATCGTTTTGACCACGACGGCTGATCTGTTGGGCTGGCGGCCTTTCCAAACCATCGAGCCGCTCACGATCCCAGCCGGTACGCTGGTCGAGCGCCAATACACATGGCAAGATACACAAACACGCGGCGGACACTATGCTTTGGTCGCCAAAGCAACCGGGGAGATGGGGACGGTCCAAAAGACTGCCCAGTTTTTTATCCCCCACGCGACCGAGTTCATGGCAACACCGCTCATGGGAACCGCTCCGTTGTCCGTGACCTTTACCGACCTGTCGAGTCCGTGGGGATTGGTGGATAGTTGGAGTTGGGATTTCGGAGATGGCAGTCCCATCGTCACCGAGACCAATCCAGTCCATGTGTACGAGGCGCCGGGCCATTACTCGGTGACGCTGACCACGGTCATCAGTAGCCAGGTGGGCACTCGAACACGTGCGGACTATATCGTCGTGCTGCCGTCGCAAGGCCCAACGCCGACGCCAACGCCAACCGCTACCGCGACGCCAACGCCGACTGCCACCGCAACGCCAAGCAACACACCGACTGCGACATCTACCTCTTCGCCAACTCCGAGCAACACGCCGACGCCGACCGGTACGGCAACGCCGACTGCTACTCCAGGCGGCTGCACCCAAGTGACGATCCAGCGGGGGCTCTATGGCACAGTGTCCGATGCTTACATCTGGAGTGCCTTGCCTGACGATACCGGTAATTGGGAGCAACTATGGGTAGGGAAGCTGGACTCGGGTCGCAAACGTGCTCTGCTGCGCTTTGAGTGGGATAGCCCTCCGCCCACCGGCATTGTGATTGATTGGGCCAGACTCAGCCTGTATCAATTCGGCAATAGTGAGGGGACCACCGTGGAAAGTCATCGCATCACCGCCCCTTGGGCAGAGGACGATGTGACCTGGAACAACTTTGGCAACGGCAATGCTTACGAGGGTAGCATAGTGGGCACCTGGCAACCGGGCGACAACGGCTGGTACGAACAGGATGTCACCAACTTGATGCAAGCCTGGGTGAACGGAACCTGGCCGAACTATGGGGTTGTACTCGACCAGCCCGCCGAGAGCGGTTTTGAGGTCTATCGCAGTAGCGAGCATTACAATGCGACCTACCGCCCCAAGCTGACCTTTTGTTATCATGGCGGCAGTTGGGTGACGATGCCGCCGCCCACTCCGGTGGTGACCCCGACCGACTTGATCTTTGCCGATGGATTCGAGACGGGCGACCTGTCTGCCTGGTCGGCTGTTGTGAATGGTGGCGGCGATCTGGGGACCACGGCGGATTGGGCGCTGGTGGGCACACAGGGCTTGAAAGCCTTTATCAACGACACGACCGCGATGTATGTGCGCGATGATACACCTGCCAGCGAACCGCGTTACCGCGCCCGCTTCTATTTCCACCCTACCTCGATCTCGATGCAATCGGGGAACACGCACGTCATCTTGGCTGGGCGCACGGGGAACGTGGACGTGTTCCGCGTCCAGTTCCGATACTACAATGGCGACTACCAGATCAACGCTCAGATACGCACCGATGCAGCGACCTATAGCAGCACGGCCTGGTATACTATCTCGCCGGATACGCTGCATTTCATCGAGATTGACTGGAGAGCCGCCACGAGCAACGGCGCGAACGATGGATATATCAGCTTGTGGATTGATGGATCGCTCAAACAGACCTGGTCAGGTGTGGATAATGATACCTGCCGTGTAGATGAGGTGCGGCTTGGTCCATCGTCCGGCATAGACTCGGGCACAGAGGGCATAGAACTCTTTGACGCGTTCGAGTCGCGCCGCGAGACCTACATCGGCCCAATTGGCCCCTAGCCGCCTGGCGGAGAGCAGGCTGGCATCCCTATGCCAGCCCCTTGAAAACCCGCCGACGCATCGGGATGCGTCGGCCACTCCGACAGGCTGCTAGGCGGCGTGTCTGGGGATTCGCGCACGGGTGTCAACAGAGCCACCGACTGCCAGATCGGTGGCTCTGGATTTTCAACAGCTTTGTGATCGGATCAACGTGTCAGCACTCGCTGTGCCCACACGAATAACACTTGCGGTAGCCTTCCTCCTGAAGCAGCGAACTTTGGTGTTCTTACCCTCCGCCGATCACGGCGAGGAGCTTGACCACGTCTCCCTCCTGCAAGATATAGTCCTTGGCTTGCTGCACGTCGTTGACCAGCACCAGCGCAACGATCTCCGGCGGGATGCCCAGCGCGGCGATCGTCTCCCGCACTGTGCATCCC
>DAOTXX010000148.1:0-2701 GCA_034434835.1 Thermoflexales bacterium
TGCCGCACCGTGCTCTTTTTCCGAGTGTTTTGGGTCTTTTTGCTCATACTGCCTATCTTACCGCATGAGGCGAAAGAAGCCAAACGCCCCTTGACATCTGAGCGAAAACCTTAACTTGTGACCAATGGGCTAATAGATTGCCGTGATTTATCTCAATTGTCAAGGTACATTACCCGCGATTCCGGTGTGTAGTAATTGGCTAACGGTTGGCCCATCACCTCGGCGCGGGTATATCCCAAAGTGTTCAGGAATGTCTGGTTGCAGTCTGCAATGATCGGGGCGCCTTCCTGATCGCGAGTAGTCACGTACATCACAGGCGCTTCTTCAAACAGGCTGCGATATCGCAATTCCGCCTGACGGATTGCTTCCTCCGCCCGCTTGAGGTCGGTGATCTCTCGCCCCAAGCCCACGATCCCGATGATGTTGCCCTGGCTATCGCGCAAGGGCACTTGGGTCGCCAGGTTCCATCGGGTGACCCGGCCGTCCGCGTCTTTTTCCAGAGGCTCCTCGCGGTTGATCAGCGGTTCGCCGGTTTGAATGATGGCTTGTTCGTCAGCGTAAAACCGCTCCGCCAGCTCGCGCGGTACAAAGTCAAAATCCGACTTGCCGATCAGTTCATCTGGACTGCCGCGGCCCATCCGGCGGGCTGACGCCAGGTTGGCGATAATAAACCGGCTTTGGGTATCTTTGGCATAGATGTGATCGGGGATGTTGTCGATCAGTACGCGCAGGAGGTTGCGTTCTTGCGCCAGCGCCGCTTCGACTTGTTTGCGCGCCGTAATGTCATGCAAGATCACCAGCCAGCCAGCGGGACGCCCGCGCGGGTCAGTCAGGGGCGAACATCGCAGGTCATAGTCCCGTCGCGCCTCGCCCTGCCCCATGGCAATCTCGGCCTGCGTCTCGGTGACGCTGCGACAGTGGTCCATCAAATCGGGCCAGGCACTCAGCACCTGCGCCGCTGGTCGGCCAACCGCCTGAGAAGCCGGAACGCCTATGATCTGTTCGGCAGCCGGGTTGAGGTCCGCAATCCGGTTCTGCGCATCCAGCGCGAGCATACCGGCGTGCATGTGCTCAATGATCGCATCACGCGCTACTGGCGTGAGACCTGGCCGCCTAAAGCGCAGCCGGCTCCAGATCAATGTCAGTGCCACCGAGATCACCACGGTCGCAAGCGCAAGCAGGATGTCCGGCGCACATTGCCCGTACAGCATTTTCCCTTCCTTCACCGATCAACAGGCCATGCCGACCTTACTCCACCGACCATAGCACAGTGAGCCAGGCTTTGCATCCCAAATCCAACACGAGACGTGTCTCGAAAAATCGAGTTGTTTACGCAAGGCTGCCAGAACACTTGGATAATAACACAGTTGAGAAAGCAGGATATTTGCGGAGCATTACAAGAACGTTACAATATGATGCGGGTTGGCCCAGGCTGCGCCATCAAGACATGGCCTGGATCCTCGCCCGTCGCCATCGGGCCGACTTGATCGGCATCTCGTCCGAGTGCCACGGGAAAATCTTTGAATTCAGCAATGCGGTGACGAGGTTGACATGCGCGACATACCGATGCGGTGGTTCACGACCGGACACTTTTTGACCGAGCTACGGCTTGAACATGACTGGAATGGGTAACCCTTCATTTTCGCATGGGTAATCATTTGGACACTGAACTTGCTCAGATAGCCGATGAAGAGGATGCCGCCAAACACATGCACGCCGACCACGCCACCTACGCAGGAATCTTGTCGAATGGTTCGATGATAGCGAATTGCGCGACCTGTGCTTTGACATGGGTGTAGATTATGAGAGCTTGAAAGGCGAGGCGAAGCCCGACAAAGCGCGGGAGGTGGTTGCTTACTGCGAGCGCAGGCAAATCGTCCCCAACCTTGTCGCCAAGTACAAAGAGCTTCGCCCCAAATTCTCGTGGGAAGGTGCGTACGAATAAGCACAGCACAAGCGGCAGAGCAAATCATCAGCAACGCGATCACACTTGGCCGCGCCTATGTGCGCGTTGTCGAAGCGGCAGAGGTCATCCTGACGCGGAATCCGCTGCTGATTGAGCGCGTGGTGCTACGGCAGGCCCTGGCAATCTGCCGTTCTCAACTGCGCCGGATGGTTGCAGCAATGCCGGCAGAAATCACTGCTGAGATTCTGGCGGCGAGTGAGAAGACGACAGGGCCAGTGAGAGGATTTACGCAGAACTGAGGCGCGGCTTTACCTGCGGTGCGGGTAGTGCTGGGCGAGGTTCATGCTGGTGAGTGGCGTTGGCGCAGTCATTGGATAACGTTTGTCCTTCGCGGTGATTTCGCCCGAAAATCGCGGGTTTCCAAAAATTCTGGCTTAAACAGCTCAAAAATGCACCGCTTAGTGTCGCAAAGGTCAGACAGAAACAAATGCTACCATTGATATCGCGTGTACCATTGCCGTAGATAAATCGCGTATGTTGTAAGCACAAAAGGTATCCGGGGCCATTTTGGAACTCCAGGAATTTCGTGCGAAATCTGAACGGTTTCAAGCCGTTCTTGTGGTTGGAGATGCCTGATTTTCGGGCGAAAGTTAGGTTTCAGTGCTGATGTCAGGACACATTTACCAAACGTGCTTCCAAGTCGAGGGGCGTATGCGCCGACAAAAACGCGAACAAACTCTTGTCCTGCTTGAGCAAAAGCAACATCGCATTGAGCAAGCTCACATCCCAGCGGTC
>DAOTXX010000149.1:0-2148 GCA_034434835.1 Thermoflexales bacterium
TAGTATTGGTGGATGATGCACGCCGGGCTGCCCGGCGTGTTGCAACCGCTCTCATCCACATCGGAGCGTACCATATGCCCGGTTGGGTCAGTGTATTTGAGCGGGTTGTTGAGCGCGTACGCATACCGATTCAAGCTCTGCGGATTCCCCGGACTGGGCACAATCGTATCCGCGCTGATAAGCCTGCCAAGCACGGCGTGGTAATACCTCGCCCGATAGAACATCAACCCGGTGCTATCGTCCTCGCGCTGCCCGGTGAACGTGAAATCGGTTGGTAACGTTCCGACGTTCCACCTCGACGCACCATACGGATAGTACCCCTGCTGCGCCACTACCCCCTGCCCCTGGTTCGTCACCAGTGACGTGCTGCCCAGGTGGTCGCTGTGCAAATAGTATACCACACCGTCGGCCCGCATTGCCACCCGCTTGCCGCCCAGCGCGTAATACTTTTTCACGCTCTTGAGCGCCAGCAGTCCCGTCGTCTGCGCCGAGGCGGTGTTGTTGGCGTTGCGCTTGCGGTCGCCGTAACGCGAAACTCGTAGCGATGCCCCGGCGGCATCGTAAAGCTGGCGCTGGTGTTGGGCGTGTTGCTCTGGAAGGCTTGCCAGGCCCCACCGTCGGTCCGCACGTCTACGTCGTAGCGCTTGAGGCCAGCGATGGCCGCGTTCGCGCTCCAGAGCTTGTCCTGAGCGAAATCGAAGGGTCAGGGCGAAGGTGGCGAGATATGATGAGATGCAAAAAGCAGTCGTCGGTCACGGGCGAGCGGGCAGGTCACGTGACCGGCGACGAGGATAGGAAACAGATAAGCGAATGAGCAAGAGTGATGCTATTTCCACTTGCCCCCAACAAATCAGAGAGAACAACGCTCAAGATATAACCATAAACAATCCCAGCCCTGCTTCTTCCGCACTCTGTAACATAGATAAAGCATCACTGTAGGCCACGCGCAAACGGGCAACATTGTCAAGCGGCCCATCAGGGCCAATTCCATAGGATGCATCAATAACAGTCTTATCAAGGGCCATTATTGAAGAACGCACAGCTAGCAACTGCGACCTGAGTTGGCTAATCTGTTCTAAAGACAACCATCCATGTTGATAGGACGAAATCGGAAACATCCAATACCAGTATGGGTCCGATTCCCGTAGTGAAGATTTGGCCTGAACAGTACCAATTTCCGGTTTCAGGAGATTAGCTGTAGACAAACCGCGGACAAGCAACCAAGCCTCATCGTCACTCCATCCTACAACAGGGAGGGCTTTATGCAGCACGCCCCAATTCACACCGAGCGATGGGGCACGTTGAAGATAAGTTGAAAGTAGAATTAGTAACCAGTAGCCAATATCACTAGAGGTGATTTCTTGAGCAGGTTCAATATCTTCGAGCATCGTCCCCTGGTTGTGCAACACCCAAGCTTCTTGTTGCATACTATGAACCACTCTTGTTGCTTGAGTATAAAGTGATGCATAGTCGCCTTGATCTACCGCTTGTACAGTCGGGGCAATCTGATACCGGAATGCCTTGTAATCAAACAAAAATGCGCTATGAAGCATAGACATATATCACCTCATTCAAATGGTACTGGACCGTTCCAAATCGAGTGGAATGCTTCTGGATCATTGGTCCCATAAATGGAGAGATGCCCAACTGGATTACCTCCCATACCACCATCATAGATGGGTGTCCGACCAACTGATCTGATTTGCCCGATTGTGGTCCAACGATAGCGTTCACCTACTTTGGGTGAACGGCCATTGAAAGCCTGAGCAAGTCCTTGCTTCGGATTGTTCCTGCATGCAGGCCCATACTGGCAAGAAAGAGCGGATTCCCCTGGGCGAGGCACATCGTTAAACCTGGGATTCTTTGGGTTGGAGGGGTTGGCTTGATATTGGTAAACTACATCATTATCTGGTAGAGAATACCCACATCCCGGACAATCCGGATCGCCCAGCCGATCTTTAGCGAGGCTGCTGGCCGGAATTCCATCACCCATCGGGCCAAGATCCGTGGGCATGGGGCCGCCCATGGGGCCCATGCCGCCGAGCAGTGCCAGGGTGACACCGCCGCCAACTATCCCGCCCCAATCGCCCGAATTGACTGCCGTTCGCCAATTGACCCCGGCCACAATGGTCTTACCAGGCCCCTCCA
>DAOTXX010000150.1:0-23562 GCA_034434835.1 Thermoflexales bacterium
GGGCGAAGGCAGTGCCTTCGCCCACACCAGCCTGCGGCGGCTCGCAATGACAAGGTGAAAAACATTTCACATCAAACGTATAGTGGCAAAAGGAGGAGCACCGCATGTCAACCAACAACCTGCGTGTGACGCTCGAACAGAGCGTCAGGTATCGAGGCCGCACCGGCCAGTGGGCGTGGATTTTCCACCGCCTCAGTGGCCTGGGCGTGTTGTTGTTCTTGACGGTCCACATCGCCGATACCTCGATGGTCTATTTTTATCCCCCGCTCTACGAAGAAGCCCTCAAGCTTTACAAGTCGGTCCCTTTCGGCCTGGGCGAGTTGGTCCTGGCCGCCGCGCTGCTCTATCACGGTCTGAACGGCATCCGCGTAGCGCTCGTGGATTTCGAGCCGACCCTGACCCGCTATCAGCGGCAAATGTGGATCGCGGTGTGGGCGCTGTTCGTCATCGGTTACGCTGTGACGCTCTCCATCATGGTGCCGGAACTGTTGCACGCCGCAGGATGGATGTAGGAGGCGGACATGACCACGACGACTTTACCCAACCAGGTCACGGTCCGCAAGCTCAGACGGCGGCCGCGCTCGCTCGAAAGCTACGCCTGGCTGTTCATGCGGCTTTCCGGCGCCGGGTTGCTCTTGTTGGCGCTCGGCCACTGGGTGATGATTCACTTTATCCAGGGCGTGCAGAACGTCACGACCGAGTGGGTGATCGCCAGCCGCTGGGCCTGGACGTGGATTCGCGTGTGGGATTTTCTCCTGCTGGGGCTGGCGTTTGTGCACGGACTGAACGGCTTGCATACCGTGATCGTGGACTATGTCCACAACCAAACGGCGCTCAAGGTCATCCGCCTGTTGATCGTCGCGGGCGGCGTGGTGATCCTCCTGATGGGCGCGGTCGCCATCCTCTTGACGCCGATGAAATAGGAGCCGAGACCCGAAGGGTTTCTGAAACCCTTCGGGTCTGCGAGGAACACACATGACCGAAACCATTCACACCTTTGATGCGGTTGTCGTCGGTGCAGGCGGCGCGGGATTGATGGCTGCGCTGCAAGCCAGCCGCCACGTCAAAACGGCGGTGCTCTCCAAGCTGTATCCCACACGCTCGCACACGGGCACCGCGCAGGGCGGCGTGGCGGCGCCGCTCGGCAACATGGAAGAGGATCACTGGGAGTGGTACGCTTACGATACGATCAAGGGCGGCGATTATCTGGTGGATCAGGACGCCGCCGAGGTGCTGTGCCGCGAAGCGACCGATGCGGTGATCGAGTTGGAGCACATGGGCTTGCCGTTCGATCGCACGCCCGATGGCCGCATCGAGCAGCGGCGCTTTGGCGGGCACACGCGCAACTTTGGCGAAGGGCCGGTGATGCGCTCGTGCAAAGCCGCCGACCGCACCGGTCACATGATTTTGCAGACGCTGTATCAGCAGTGCATTCGCCAGAACGTCACGTTCTTTGACGAGTACCAGGTGCTGGATGTCCTCATCGTGGACGGCACGGTGCGCGGTATTGTGGCCGTCAACATCAATGACGGTGAAATTCATGTGTTCCACAGCAAGGCCGTGCTGTTTGCGACGGGCGGCAGCGGGCGCATGTTTCGCATCACATCGAACGCACACTCGCTCACCGGCGATGGCATGAGCATTGTCTTTCGGCGCGGCGTGCCGCTCGAAGATTTGGAATTTTTCCAGTTCCACCCGACCGGCATCTACAAGATGGGCATTCTGCTTTCGGAAGCAGCGCGCGGCGAGGGCGGCGTGTTCATCAATGACCGCGGCGAGCGGTTCATGGAGCGCTATGCGCCGACGATGAAAGACCTGGCCTCGCGCGATGTGTGCAGCCGGTGCATTTACCTCGAAGTGCGCGAAGGGCGCGGCATTGGCGGCAAGGATTACGTGTATCTGGACATTCGCCCGGAGACGATCAACAAATACAAGAGCGCGCCCGGCGGACGCCCGGTGACCGCCGAGTATCTCGAAAAGGCGCTGCCCGATATTATCGAGATGATGCGCGTCTACATGGGCGTTGAGCCGATGAAGGAAGGTGTGCCGGTTCAGCCGACGGCGCATTACGCGATGGGCGGCATTCCGACGAATGTCCATGCCGAAGTCGTGATCAATGAAAAGAACAAGGTGCTGCCCGGCCTGTACGCAGCAGGCGAGGTGGCGTGTGTGTCGGTCCACGGCGCCAATCGCTTGGGCACCAACAGCCTGGTGGACCTGATCGTGTTCGGTCGGCGGGGGGGCCGCGCGATGGCCGAATTCGCTCAGCGGGCTGATTGGTTGCCGCTGCCGCGCTCGCCCGCTGCTTACGTGCGCGAGGAACTGGGCCGCCTGCGCGCCAGCACCGGCAAGGAAAAAGCGGCTCGCCTCCGCGACGAGATGCAAAAGGTGATGATGGACAACGTCGGCGTGTTTCGCACCGGCCCGATGATCCAGGCAGCGCTGGACAAGATCCATGAGCTGCAAGAGCACTATCAGCATGTCGCCATCGAGGATCACGGTCAGCGTTTTAACACCGACCTGTACGAGGCATGGGAACTCGGCTCGCTGCTCGACCTGGCCGAAGCGACGGCAGTCTCGGCGCTGGCCCGCCAGGAAAGCCGGGGGGCGCATTATCGGGAAGATTTCCCCAAGCGCGACGACGACCACTGGCTCAAGCACACGCTGGTCACGCGCGATGAGAAGGGTCATCTCCAACTGAGCTACAAGCCGGTCGTCATCACGCAGTGGCAGCCGAAGGAGCGCAAGTATTAGGTATTGGGTATTTGGCATTGGCGAAGGAGGATTTGATGCGAGTCCACTTGAAGATTCAGCGGTTCAACCCGGAAAAAGACAAGCAACCGTATATGGGCGAGTATGAGGTTGAGTTGGAGCCGACCGATCGTGTGCTCGATGCGCTGAACGCGGTCAAGTGGTACCAGGATGGAACGCTGGCCTATCGGCGCTCGTGCGCGCACGGCATTTGCGGCAGCGATGCGATGCGCATCAATGGCCGCAACCGGCTGGCGTGCAAGGTGCTCATCCAGGACGTGGCCCCGGTCATCACCATTCAACCGCTTTTGGGCCTGCCCGTCATCAAAGACCTCATCGTGGATATGGAAGGATTCTTTGGAAAGTATCGCAAGGTCAAGCCGTACCTGGTCAACCACGATCCGCTCCCGGCCGATGGACGCGAGCGATTGCAAAGCATCGCCGACCGCGAGCGGTTCGACGACACGACCAAGTGCATTCTGTGCGCGGCCTGCACCACGTCGTGCCCGTCGTTCTGGGCCAACGGCGAGTACATTGGCCCGGCGGCCATTGTCCAGGCGCATCGCTTTATCTTTGATAGCCGCGATCAACTGACGGAGGAACGGTTGGAGGTGTTGAACGAAGAGATGGGCGTGTGGCGCTGCCGCACGGCGTTCAACTGCGTGGAGGCCTGTCCGCGCGAGATCAACATCACCAAGGCAATTGCCGAGGTCAAGAACGCGCTGGTGACCGGGCAGGTCTAGTCCTTGGGGCGTGGCCCAATCTGGTTGATCCCATACGGTCGCCGGGTTCCCGCGCCCCACTGATTTTGGTTGTGCCAGCCTTTTGAACCAGCAAGGCCCGCTCCAGGCGGGCCTTGTTCATTCGTGAAAGGTAACTGTTCCGCCCATGCCTTTTCTAAAGGCTGGCGAGTCCCGGTCAACGAATACCAAACGAATCAACGAATGATGGTCACGCCTCTCTGTCAGCGATTCGTTGACGGATTCCCGCTGAACAGCTACCGTGAAAGTATATCTACTTACCATTGGTGTCAACTTTAGCCCCGGAGTGCGGCCTTCAGGCCGTAATTTCACACGCTGAAGCGTGCACTCCGGCCTTGAGTTGACACAGATGATCTACTTACCTGTCAGGTGATATATCCAGTCCGGCGCCCAAAACGCGCCATATCCCATCAGCCGCAAGATGATGGAAGCCACCAGAATCGTTACCCCCAGGCCCATGAACACATAGTCGCGCCGCTCATAGTGCAGCTCCCGCAGCCAGGTGCGCGGACGCACCCCAAAAGCGCGCAAGTCCATGGCATCAATCACTTCTTCGCCGGTGAGAATGGCCTGCATGGTCACTGGCACAAGCAGCGGCGCCAGGCGGCGCAAGCGGCTGATGATGCCGCCGCGCAGGCTTTCCATCTCATAGCCGCGAGCGCGCTGAGCGTCCATCGTGATGGCAAAATCCCGCCCCAGCGTTGGGATGAACCGGAAGGCCAGATCCATCGTGAACGCGGCCTTGTCGGGCAACCCCATTCGCCGGAAGCTGACGCCATAGACGGACGGGTCTATCGTGTAAGGGATGGGCACAGCGAGGATCGCCATCGTAAACATGCGCATCATTTGTGTGATGGCAAAAAACACCCGCAGGCTGGTGATGGTAATTTGGATGTTCCAATGAACGCCGGGAATGACCAAAACCGGGGTCTGGATCAGCACGGGCGAGGTGTCCTGGAGCACCGACATCGGTCCGCCTCGACCGGAGAGCATGGCATTGACCCCGACGATGAGGACAATGAACACCAGGAAGAACGTCCAGACTCGTTTGATGTCCTGCCATTCGATGCGTGCCAGGAAGTATAGAAGCATGGACAAGACAAACAGGGGCAACAAAAGACGAATGTCCCAAATCTGGGCGATGGCAAACGATGCGAACAGGCACGCCAGAAAGATCAGCCTGGCACGTGGGTCAAGCCTCTGAATAATGGTATTGCGCGGCCGATACTTCCAGGCGACCAGCATTTATCTACCTCGCCTCGATACCACCGCATGATAGGCCACCATCAGGATCGGCAACAGGATCACGGTCACGATCGTGTTGCCGACGCTGGCCGGCACCCAGTAGCCGACGATGGCTGTGGCCCAGTCAATCCCGCCGGTTAGCTTTTCCATCACCGAGGCAAACAACATGCCGACGAGGATGCCGACAATGCCAAAGCCGACGGCAACGCCAATGTCCTTGGGCTTGCGATAGTCCTGGACCAGCGGCAGCGCCAGACCTGCGATCAGGCCCATGATGCCGTTGCCCAGGCTCCAGTGCCACCAGAACCCAAAGCCGCTGATGGCGTCACCCAAGATGTTGCCGACCAGCCCGGCGATTAGCCCGACCCAAGGGCCAAACGCGACGCCGAAAAAGATCAGGACGGCCACCGCCGGGCGAAATGTAATGTTCCCGGCGGCGGGCAGGGGAAAAGCATTGGTAAGCCACGAAAGCACGCCATACAGCGCTGCGCCGATGGCGCCATAGACGACTTGACGAGTTTTGAATTCCCACAGTTTGCCGTTCATAGCACTTTTTCCTTTCGTTTAACTTGGGCTTGACCCATATATCTAACCCAATTGCGGGCGCCAAGTTACTCTTTCCCCCTCCCAGATCGCGCTGTTTTGGCCGATTCCTCCATGACCTCAAGGGCCTGTCACATAGGCCGTCAGTGCATCGGCCGGCATGAAACGCCGCGTCTTGGAGTAGAGCGCGCAGTTCAAATCGAGTAACGACGTCGGTCGGATGCGGCAGCGTGACAGCAGATCGAAATCTTGTAACACCTTCTCTGGAGGGCCATCGGCAACGATGCGCCCCTCGCCAATCAGAATGACCCGGTTGGCATACATAACCGCCAGGTCCAGATCGTGGGTAATGAACAAGGTGGAATCAAAATTGGCAGTGAGTAGCGACTGGCCGCTTTCCCCGGCCACACCACACAGTGCCTCCATAAAACGGGTGTAGTTGGCATAGTCTTGTCCGGCGGTTGGCTCGTCCATAATCAGGATTTTCGAGCGCATAGCCAGCACCGCAGCAATCGTTGTACGTTTCTGCTGCCCGAAGGACAGGCCGAGCGGCGGGTAATCCTCCAGCCCGGTGAGGTTGAGGGCGAGGATGCTTTCTGCCACATTCTGCTGAATGGCTTGGGGCGAGTACCTGAGATTACTTGGCCCAAAAGCCAGTTCTTCACGCACCGTCGGCGCGAACAGCATGTGTGTTGGACTTTGAAAGACGTAACCGACCGAGCGGGCCGTTTGGGCTACAGTCATCTGGCGGGTGTCCTGCCCCTCGATCAGGACACGTCCCCGGGTAGGCTTGAGCAGCCCAATGATGTGCTTGACCAAGGTGGACTTGCCGGCTCCATTCGGCCCCAAGACTGCGATCAGATCGCCACGCCGGATTTCCAGGCTGATGTCATGCAGGACCGTTGGTCCATCGCCATAAGCGAAAGAGACGTTTTCCATCACCACCAGCGGCGGCTCGCGGGATGACACAGAAGCCGGGCGATGGACCGCCTGGGGGGTCTCACCCAATTGCCGAACACGCTCTACCACCCATTGGGCAGGGAGTTTGACTTCGTGATGGTTGATCGGTTTAGGCAGGGTCGTGATTGGCCCCAGGTAGCGCATCTCTCCCTCCGACATGTACAACAGCCGGTTGGGGCGGGCTTGCAGCGCGTCCTCCACTCGATGTTCGATCAACACAATCGTCGTGCCCTCGTCGGCCAGCCGACGGAAGGCCGCGAGCGCCTCGTGGGCCGAAGCCGGATCGAGCGAGGCCAGCGGCTCATCCAGCAGCAAGATCGAGGGGCGCATGGCCAGCAACCCGGCCAGCGCGACCTTTTGTTTTTCACCGCCAGAGAGTGTGAACGTATCACGGTGGCGCAAGTGCTCGATGTTCAGGCGTCGCATCACCGCTTCGATACGCTCATAGATTTCCTCGCGCGGCAGCCCCAGGTTTTCTGGACCAAAGGCGATCTCGGCGAGCACATTCGAGGCGACGATCTGGCGCTCAGGGTCTTGAAGTAGTGTGCCGATCATCTGCGAGATCTCGACCAGCGACATTTGGGAAACTGGTTTCCCATGTACCAACACCGAACCGGTGAGGTCGCCTTTGTAACTGCGCGGGGCGAGTCCATTGATGCAGCGAGCCAGGGTAGTTTTGCCGCAGCCGCTCGAACCGGCCACCAACAGCAACTCGCCAGGTTCGAGCTGGAACGACACATCGCGGATAGCCAGCTCGGGGCGGCTGTGATAACGGAAAGAGAGGTTCTCGACAATGAGCGGGTAATCAGCCATAACGTGCAATGCTCACTTGGGAATCTCCCGCAGGTTTGCATCCTGCAGGAAGTTGAATCACACGACGATGGCGAAACTCTCGCGCCGATGAAAGTCGGGCTGCGGGCCGCAATGAGCCAACGCCCAATAGCCGAACGTGCCATCTATGCGCTTGATCACAGCCGTGATTGCCATCTGGATTGGCGCATCCTTTGGGATGATGCTGTCCAGGTCAGTTTCCAGATCGAGTGACAGTGAATCTGGCCGCCCGCGGACAGTAAAGGGAAGCGCGACAAGCCGCGCTTCCGCTTGCATGCCCTGACGATAATCGCTCAAGTGATAGACGTTCCAGTCGCCCGAAGGCGCGAGGTTGAATTCCCAGTATTGAAGCGAACCCTTCGGGGCGACAAAGAACTCGAAGCAAGTCTCTTGCCACAATTCATCCCGGCGCGAGGGAATGGGCGAGGTCGCAGGGACCATCACACTGGACAGATCTCCCGTGAGCGCATAGTTGAGCGCAAGCCTGTTGGAATGACGCGCGACGGCGACCTCTAGCCTCAAATCGGGGACCGGATCGCCAAATGGGATGAGGGCATATCGTTTCATTGCATGTCACTGACCCTTGCGAAGGTGATGAACTTTTCCAAGGGGCGCGCTTCTCTTTCGGCGATTCGTTGACGGATTTCCGCTGAACCGTTATACCTTCGATTTTGTCATTCTGAGCGAAGCGGTCACTGTTCAGCCTGCTCCCGGCGGGATGATGAATCATCCCGCTGATACTGGAAACTGGCTGAAGCCAGTTGAACCCGGCCTGCTTCTTATTGTTTTACGACTCCTTACTGAGGCACACTGCCCGGTGTGGGCGGGGTGCGATCAAAGAAATCCGCAGCGCAATCGTCCGTGTCCCTGGAGGCTGGACGACGCTCCAGCGAATGATCGCTGGCGATCACGCCAGGGTGTGGCAGGGTGCCCGGATAACTGCTGTTGCCCCACACCACCACGTCCACCACTTGGCCGGCGGCGTTACGCAAGATGACATGGTCGCCGGCGTTGCCCAACGCCAACCCAAAGCCGGACCAGTTGCCCGCCGGCAGCATATCGGGCACGGTTGGGTCGTTTCGGTTTGGGTCAATCAGGAACTCGAAATTGGGTTTGAAGGTGACGTCGGCGGCTTGTTGCGCGATCACGATCACACCGCCGGGCGGCAGGATAGTGTTGGAGGGGAACCAGTAGCGCCCTGCGCCATATTCGCCGTCGTTGATCGCATCGCCCAGGCTCCATCCCGAAATGTCCATCGCGCCGCCGGTGGGGTTATGCAGCTCGATCCATTCTCGTCCGGTGTCGGTGCCGCCGGATGGATCGTACAACACCTCGCTGACGACGACGTGATCGGCCGGCGGTGGAGGCGGCGTATAATCCCGCATGATCAGCGGCAGGAAAATCGGCGCGGATAGATGCCAGTCCGTCTCAAAGACGCGGGACAGCGCCGCGTACAACTGCTGCGACTCGACCTGCACCGCGATCTCGCGGTTGACCTTGCTCGAGGCTTCGCTGCCATTGATGCTGCCGACGTGCGAGTAGGCCTGCCCGGCGCTGTTGAGCCTGACCAGCACGAGCTTGCTGTGAATCCCGTACCGCGTCGGATCGCCCATGCGCGCCTGCAGATCGAGGCCTTCTTGCCGGGCCGTGGTGTTGAGGTCATTGGTCGTGGTGATGTTCTTGGCAAGGTCAATGTACTCTTCGCCAAATTGCCCACTGTTGAGCAAGACGCGCACCCTGGCCCCGCGCCGCGCGGCATCAAGATAAGCCTTCAAGCGCAGATTGGGTGCTGTGACCGGGTCGCCCCAATCGGGATACTCGTACATCTGCTCGACGTACACCTCGTCGCCTGCGCCCGCACGTGCAAGCAACCCGAGCAGCGCATCCGATTGACGCAGCGCGGCTTCGGGCGCGGTGAACAACTCGAAATGCGTGGCATCGGTAAACACCTGCGGCGCCGGGAACCGCACGGTCGTCGTCGTGCCGCCGCTGACCGTGATGGGTACATAGCCCATGGGCGGCGTCCCAAAACCGTATGTGGCGTTCGGCCAGCGAGCAATGTCGGCGTGAACCGGGTCGCGGTCGCGGTCGAAAATCAACCCGGCGCGCGCGGCCAGTTCCGGCGAATCTATCCGCAGCACATAGCCGCGCGAACCCCACGTCCCATCAGCTTTGTCGTCGTCGGGCATCCCGCCGGGCGACAGGTTTTGCGTGGAGATGAGCACGCGCTGGCGATCCAGGAGGATGAGCTTGGCATGGACCAGATCGTAGCGATCGTAGATATAGTAGCCGGTCGGATGATAGTCGTGCATGAACCAGCACTGCCCGCCAGCAGCTTCGATCTCCTGGCAGGCCCACAACTCTTGATTGTCCACGTTGGGGATCGGCTCGCCCTCCAGCAGAGCCGTCACGCTCACGCCTGCGCGCGCCCTTTGCACGACTTCGGTGATCACCCCAAAGCTGAGCAGCTCGTAGGCTTCGATCTCGATGCTGCGTTGAGCCGAGCGGATTGCATCGCGCGCGACCTCGAACGCATGGTCCGGCGCGACGCCGAACGTGACCGTGGCCGGCGTCGTCGTCGTGAACGGCCAAAAGAGACCGGCCATGTCGGATGCGGGATAGGTCATGTCCCAGCCGGGGTAAAGCACCCGTCGCCCGGTTGTATAGTTGCCCGTATACTGGATCCAATCGGCGGCGGTATCGGTATCGGGGATGGGCAGGCCCGTGCGCTCGTCGGGTGCGCGAGCCAAAATCTGGCCAGTCGCTCCGCCCACGCTGTAAGGTGATACCGTCGGCCCAGCCCAACCACTCGAAGGCAGTGACTGGTTGCCGTACACCAGGCGGTCGAGCACATCGCCGGCTTTGCTCTTGATTTGCACATCGCCGCCTGAATTGCCAAGCTGCGCCCAGGAACCGCTCAGCAGTTGCACCGGGGCAGTCACGGGAGCGGTAATGGCGAAATCGGGCCAAAAGCCGAACGAGTCGAAAAAGGCCTGCGCGTCCTTGGCCAGCCACACCTGCTGATTGACCTGGAGGGTGTAGGTCGGGAGGCGAACGCCCGCCGAACTACCTTCGGTCACCGTGTAGCCTTGCACGTTGACCGGCAGCAAGCCGACGTTGATGATTTGAATCGCCTCGTCTGCATCGTTCGATTGATAGCCATCGTACATCACGCCGTTAATCAAGATGACTGGCGACGGCGGAATCACGAGCGTTGTCGCTTGAGCAGCGTTGTCGGCTGTGAGCATCTCGATGGCATCGGTGCTGGCCTGGACGACATTTGTCACCACTCCCGCCAGGTTCAAATCCACCCGCCCGGTCACTGTCCAACTGACCGGCGGTGCGGACGTGAGCACGTCGCCAACGTCCCACACCAGCACTTGACCTTGCTGCGTGAGCGTGTAGGGCGCAGAGTGTCGTAGGAAGGTGATGCTCACCGGCAGCGTGTCGGTGACGCGCACATCTGGGGCATCCAACTGCCCGACGTTGCTTACTGCGATGGTGTAGGTGATCTCATTCCCGGCCGTCACAGAGACCGGCGCAGACTTGCCCACGCTCAAGTCGGCGGATTGCGGCGTGACAAACGTGACGGCGCTCGAGATGTTGTTGGCAAGGACAGTTTCGCTGGTGGCCGTTGTGACCGTCACCTGGTTGGTCAGCCAGCCGGAGGCGTCCAGGGCCGTCGTCACGACGACCGTCAGGCCCAGCGATGGGCCGCCGACGGTCACGCTATCCAACTGCCAGACCAGCGTATCGCTGAGGGGACGAGAGAGCGAATAGGCTTCTGTGCCTCGCACATAGGTCGCCCCGGGCGGCAGTGTGTCCGTCACGATCACGTTGATGGCCCCCACCTCGCCCGTGTTGCTCAGCGCGATCGTATAGGTGAACCCGTCACCACCCGTCACGCTCGCTGGCCCGCTCTTGCGGATGTCCAGGTCGGCCAGCGGCGGCCGGATCAGCGTGGTCGCGGTGACTATGTTGTTATCCAGACGATAGTCGGGGACCTGAGATGTGATCACAGCCGTGTTGGTGATCCATCCGAGCAGGCCTATCTCTGGTGTGACTACAACAGAGAAGCTGAGCGTGCCGCTATACGAGGACAACACATCAATCTGCCACACCAGCCATTGGCCGTTCTGGGTAAAGGTGAAGGGCGAGGTTTGAGTGATAAACGCTATACTGATAGGCAGCGTGTCAGTAATCGTAACGTTGGTAGCATTTTTGCCGCCTGCATTGCCAAATGAGAGTGTATAGGTGATTTCGCGATTGAGCAGCACCTGGCTGGGTGCGGATTTGACGATGCTTAATTCAGATGGTGTAGCCGAATTCGGCTGCTTGGGTGTGCCGTTGATCGGATTGCCGCCTACATCATATCCGTTGCGGATGATACCATCGTTGCTGGCCCAGTTGCTGTCTGTATCGGGAGCCAGTGGATTGACACGTTCCATCGTCGCGCGCGGCGGTGTGCCCGAGCCACCCGTTCCGGCCGGCCAGGGACCGCCATTGGTATTGACAGTGTCAATCACATTATCCAGGTTGTCGGTCAAAGTCAGTATCTCACCGCTATCAACCAGTGCGCCTGTATAGATCATGTCTGCCGGCACATCTACAACGTTGGTGTAATTGGTGCGAGCTAACAAGAAATATCCCCAAGGAGGAATTTCGCCCGAGAGCGTGATAGATGGGGCACCATCCGAAGATCTGATCTGCCAGTTCGTGAGATTGACCGTCAGTGCTTTGTTGCTCTTTAGCTCAATCCACTCGTGGTTGGTATTGGCAATGGTCCCTGCCCACGCCACCTCGTTGATGACGACATCGCCGGGCGAGGCCGACGTCGGGTGAGCGGAGGAACTGATCGCAGGCGAAGCGCGCTGCAGGAGGATCAATAGACCACACAACCACAGCACACCCAGGGACACAGCAAACGCCAACTGACGCTTCACGGCTTGCCTCACTTTCCTTCAGCAGCGGGAGATCGCTGACTGGCTACAGGAGTGGAGAATTCTGATCGTTGCCTTGCCCGTTTCAGTGCCCGGTTTTCGGACCCGGGATACCGCGTTTGACCAGATAGTAAGCTGCGGCCAACGCGGCGATGATCGTCGCAATTCCAATCAGGGTCAGGCTCGAAAGCTCTTTGACATCCAGGATGATGACTTTGCGGGCGATCGCGATCATGGCGACTTCGAGCACGACCTCGGCGTGAACGATGTGCTCTACAAAATAGGCCCGGATGGTTTCCAATAACTCGACGCCGATCAGCACCAGCAAAAAGAACCCAAAGATATCCAACAGCTCGTCAATCTCCAGCAGAATCAGCGGCGCCGTGATGATGTCCCGCAAGATGATCCAGCCCAGTTCCACTGTGGACAAGAACACAACCACGACCATCATCACAATCAACACCGCTACAATCAATCTCTCGAACCTGTCGAGGCTGCTCAACATGTCTGGCTTTCCCCCTGTGGCCTATCGGCCTAGCATGTTTTCCAGCAGGGCAAACAGCGCGGACAAAAGAACGATGAGAGCGCCGATCACCACCGCTAACCAGGTCGAATACTTTTGGCGCATAGACCGTTCCCCCTATGAAGCTAAACCAGGTTGAAGCGCTCGGAATGAAAATCGCCAGCCGAGACCCCCAACTGTTTCAGGGACCTTTCGACCGCGTTCATCATCGGCTCTGGCCCGCAGATGAAATGCTCATATCGCTCCTGGGGCAAGGGAAGATGGCGCTTGAGGATGTCCATGTTCACAAAGCCTTTTTCGCCGGTCCAGTCTTCCGGCGGCTGCTCAAGCACATGGACCACTCGCAGATTCAGGCGAGCTTTCAACGCCTCGATCTCTTCTCGAAAGGTCACCCCTTCCCAATTCCTGTTCGCGTAAATCAGCAACAGCGGGCGCGGGTCGCCCCGATCGGCCAGTGTCCTGAGCATGCTCATGATGGGTGTGATGCCCACGCCGCCCGCAATGAACACAAAGCCCGGGGCGTGCTCGTGACGGTCAATGCTGAACGCGCCGTGCGGGCCATCCAGATAGACCGGTTGCCCCGGTTGGATGTCTGGGATGCGCGATGTGAAATCTCCCAGCGCCTTGATCGTAAAGCCGAGCTGCTCTGGATGCTGCGCGCTCGACGAAAAGGAAAATGGATGCTCCCGGTCGGCAAACGGCGAGTCCCAGATCGTCAGCCAGGCAAACTGCCCTGGCATGAACCTCAGGCCGGGGTGTCCATCGGGCCGAAGCACCAGGGTCCAGGCGTTCCCTCGCTCGGGAATGACCTGCTCGACTCGATAGGGCCGCCGCAATTCCTGCCAGGGCTTGATCAGCCGCACATAAGCCAGCAGCCCGATCCAAAAAACCCCATAGGTGATCCACAGCGCGCGCTTCCAGGGCGTCCCCACGTGATGACCCACGCCGACGATGTGCGCCATCGCCAATGCCACGGCCGCGATCGCCAACAGGCCATGCAATTGTCGCCATTCGTCATAGTGAATCTTGAGTTGCTTTCTCCACACCGAAATGGCAATCAGGCCGGCCAGGGCCAGGAACGCCGTCACACCGGCTTTGGCCCGCCAGGGAGATGTGAACACGTTCAACAACTGTAACGTGTCGGGCGAGGTCACGAATAAGATCAACGGATGCGCCAGGATCAACACAAAAGCCACCAGCGAGATCTGACGATGAAAAAAGTAGACAATGTCGCTGCCATACGGCGCTTTGATCCGTTTGAAGCGAGCCGTCAGGGCGAATTGCCAGCCCATCATTGCCAGACCGGCAAACCCCAGCGCCACTGAAAACTCGCGCCAGAATCCGCGGCCAGCGGGGACCGGTCCGAGGAGGAGCACAAACAATGGCGCCAGGGTGACGATCAAGTAAACCAGTATCCAAAAGACGCCCTGGAGATACCTGTGGATCCGCGTGCTCATTCAGACGCTCCACCGGGTTCCTCGATGTTCGGACTCGTCTTTGCAGAAAGCCACATTGGCAGGCTCTGGCGCATTATCGCAGCATGCGTGTCAACTTGAGGTTGGAGTGCAGGCTTCAGCCTGCGATCTGAAGGTCGCACCCCGGGGCCAAAGTTGACACCGATGTTATCGGAGGCCCATGATGTAGCTTTCGAGTTGCTTGACGTGAAACTGTAGTTCCTCGATGATGTCTTTGACCACATCCCCGATGGAGATGAGACCGACCAAACGACCTTGCTCCATCACGGGCAAGTGACGGATGCGTTTTTCCGTCATCAGCACCATACATTCGTTGACGCTCTGAGTCGGTTCGACGGTGATCACGTTCTGGGTCATGACTTCTGCGATGCGGGTCTCGGCGGTCTTTTTGCCAGCCAACTCGACCCGCCGGGCATAGTCCCGCTCGGTAAAAATCCCCACCACTTGTTCGCCATCGAGCACCAGCAAGGCGCCAATGTTTTTCTCTGCCATCAGTTTCAGACCATCCAGGATCGTGGCATCGGGGGAGACTGTCCAAACTTGTTGACCCTTGACCGCCAGAAGCTTTTTGACTGGATTCATGTGTGTTTCCCTTGCTAGGTCTGTAGATTCTCAGTAGATCCAATTTTCAGAGCAGAGCGGGCTCCCATGCCCGCGAAACGGCGGCGTGGGAGCCGCCTCGGCTGGGTTCTCCGACAAGCTGCCAGGAGACTCCTGAACAGGTCTTGTTTTGCATCGCAGGGGCGCAGAGGACGCAGAGTTTTGTTAGAGATTTCCCTGCGCCCTATAGTTCGACCTGGCCGTTTTCTACCGGGCTTGGGCCAGCCGCTGCCCGTACCACTTGCGATAGTATTCCAGATACTCACCGCTCTTGAGTTTGCGCCACCACCATTCGTTTTCGACGTACCAGCGGACAGTCTTTTCGAGCGCCTCATCAAACGTGTGGCGAGGCTGCCAGCCCAGCGCTTTGATCTTGGAGCAATCCAGGCTATAGCGGCGGTCGTGGCCGGGCCGGTCGGCGACGTGCTTGATGAGCGAGTGCGGCTTGCCCAGCAGGTCGAGCATTTTCTTGGCCATGACGATGTTGGGCATTTCGCTGTCCGGGCCGATGTTGTAGGCCTGGCCCGGCTCGCCTTTGTGCACGACCAGGTCAATCCCTTCGATGTGATCCATCACGTACTGATACGGTCGTTCCTGCAAGCCATCGCCATATAGCGGCAGGGGCTGATCGTCAATCGCGTTGGTGATGAACAGCGGCACGACGTTTTCGGGATATTGATATGGGCCAATGTTGTTCCCGCCGCGCGTGATCGTGACCGGCGTGCCGTAGGTCGTAAAGTAAGCGAACGCCAGCAGCTCGCTGCTCGCCTTGCTGGCGGCGTAGGGGCTGCGCGGCTCCATCGGGTCACTCTCTTTCGACGAGCCGCTGAGCACCTGACCGTAGACTTCGTCGGTCGAGACGTGATGCAGTCGCTGCAACTTGTATCGGTTGGTGGCCTCGAGCAAGACATACGTGCCATAGACATCCGTGCGGACAAATGCATCTGGATCCATAATGGAGCGGTCAACGTGCGATTCGGCCGCAAAATTTATAACGGTATCAATGTTGTGCTGTTCAATGGCCGCGCTCACCGCTTCCGCATCGCAAATGTCGGCGCGGATGAATGTATAGCGCGGATGGTGGGCAATGTCCTTCAAGTTGTCCAGGTTGCCGCGATAGTTCAGCTTGTCAAAGACGACGATGCGCCAGTCCGGATATTTGTCCAGCGCGTAGCGCACGAAATTGGAGCCGATAAAGCCGGCCCCGCCAGTGACGAGAATGTTCTTCAAGGGATCTCCTCCAGGTTTGGGCAAAGTTGCCGATCTGTGAACGTGAAACGTCAAACGTCAGGAGATGGTTTATGACATTTGACGCACAACGTTCTACGGACTCGCCGGGATGCGCGCAGTATACAGCCTTCCGCCGCTGATGACAAACAGCTGTCCGCTGCGCTCGTCCACCATCAAATCCTCCAGCGCGTTGAGCGCGTCGCCCGTGGCGCTGAACTGTCGGATGAACGCGCCATCCGGGGAGAGTTGCACAATGCGCGCCATGCCCGCGTCGGCGATATACACCGCGCCTCGCCGGGCCTCGGCGTCCACTGTCAGCGCAACCGGCCGTTTGAGCGGCTCGTTCAGTCCGGTGATGACAAACCTGATTTCCTGGCCGCCAAAGAACTTGAGGATATTGCCGTCGCTTTGCAGCAAATACACGTTCCCGTCAATCGCCATGTCAATGGCTTTGCTCAGGTCGAGCGGCTTGTCAAAGTAGCTTTCGCGCGCGCTGCCGTACCCCTTGCCTTGCGGTTTGTAACGCCAGACCTGGCCTTCGATGATGTCGAGCAGGTACAGGTTGCCGCCAAAGCCGGCGATCGCGCTCGCGCCGAGGGGCGTTGGCCCTTGACCTAGAGGAATAGATTCCAAAGTCCAGCTCAGGTCGTAATCAAGCAGGCCGCCCTTGTCCAAAATCACCAGGCTGGCGCGTGTGCGCGTTCCTCCCAACGGCATCCACACCAGGTCAACCAGATCGCCGACCTGGCGTTCGTTCTCGTTCGTTTTTACATTCTGACTCTTGTAGGCGCGGACCTCGGGTTTGCCTTTGTTGGCCAGGCCGTCGCCCGCCTCGTTGAGCGTCAACTGAAAAACTTGTTGACTGGCGCGGTCGAGGACGAACAGGTTCATCGTCTGCACAGCCAGTCGGTGTGGGCCAGGCGAGCGGAAATCCCACAACAGCGAGGGAGTGAGGCGCACGACGTTGTCAATCTGGTCAATCGCTCGTTGAGCTTCCTCGCGGACGCGGCGCGCCTCTGCCGAGTCTGGGAAAAGTGCCAGCGCCCCCTCGGCCTGATTCATCGCCGAGACCCAAGACTTGCGCCGCTCGACCGGGTCTCGGAGCGTGGAGGCCTGGGACGCTTCTTGACGCGCGGCCTCCAGCCGTGTCTGGTATTCCTCCAGCGCGCTGTACTGCATATAGCTCGCGCCGACCAGCACCGCGACCGCAAAGGGGATCAACACTGCAACGGTCGCCAACGCGGTATTGGCGACTCGACTGCGCGGCCCGACGGCGACATCTTCGGGCAGTGTCCTTTGCAGAACCGTGGCCAGACCTCGCAGAACGACAGCCAACCCCGCCGCCACCGATCCGGCGATAGACCTGGCGCGTTGGCGCAAGTTGATCTGCCCTGCCAGCGCGCCGATGCGCCGAGTCCAGGAGACACTTGGCTCGACCTGTGCTTGAGGTTGCGCTACGGCTTCGGTCTGCTCGGTGGCACCTGGTAACGCCTGCGCCTCTGGTCTTGGCCGCTGCTCGCCGCGCCGGAGCCAGGGCAGCGAAGCGGCGCGCTCGGCCATACGCTGCGCCCACCTGGCTCTGTCGGCCTCGACCATTTCCTCTGCTGTAGGTCGCTTGATGGGCCTGACCTCCAACGCAGGCAGAATTCTTTCCGCGGGTTGAATCGGTTGAGGCGGCTGGGTCGGTTCAACCCTGGGAGCCTGGGGAGCGACCTTTTCGATAGCGGCCTGAATAGCGGCTTTGGCTTTGGCTTCTGGGGCTGCCTCAAAGGCCAGGGCGATCAGGTCGTTGGTCCCGGCCAGCTTTTCGAGGTTCTGCAGCGCAGCCTCGATGCCGGTATAGACGGTTGCGCTGGCGACTTGATCGTCGGTCAGTCGCTCGGCGGCAGCCGAGTCGCACAAGCACACAACGTCGCCGGGGCTGAGCGCCGCGTGCGAAAAGCGTATCTCCACGGCGCGCGATGCGCCTAACGCTTGCAGCGCCACCTCGCGCGCCGGGAACCGTTCGACCTGTCCATGATGCGTGATGTACATGGCGGCCGGCCCGGCCTGCGCAATGAACACTTCCGACTCGCGCAGCACTGCGCAACTGATGCCCGCGCGGATGCGGTCGCCCACTTCGGCCTGCACGTTGCGATCCATCAACCAGTCGTTCGTGACCGTGAGTGCGGCGCGCAGCGCAGAGGTGACCGAGCCGGGCGTGCGCCAATACGTTGCCTCGATACGATCGATCACGGCTTCGTAGGGCAGCGGTTCAGGCCCACGCAGGTCCACCAGGATGAACAGGGTGTCGCCCGCGCGGCCTCGCGCGGCGTGGCGCGGCGCAACGAGCGCCGCCGTCGGGCGCGTCACGCCTTGCCGCGCGCCGCCGATGATGTGCAATTCGCCGACGACAGCTTCCAATGGAATGGACATGGCTTATGGCTTATGGCCGATAGCTGATGGCCGATAGCTGATGGCTGATGGCCGATGGCAAATGGCTGATGGCCAATGGCCGATGGCTGATGGCCGATAACTGATCACTGATAACTGATAACCGATAACAGATAACGTATGACGACATGGTCCAAATTGTAGCACAGCTAAAACATGAAGACAAAGAGTGATCTTGGTTGTAGACGGTTTTACTGACTGAGCGCAAAGCTGGCCAGCATCGTCTCGAGGGTAGGCCGCCAGGCATCCCAATCTTCGGCGGGCACATCCACGAGCAGGCCGTAGTTGACACCCCGGTGAACGAGGCCGACCAGATACCCGGCATATAGACGGTCACATTGGACGACGAACTTGGCCCCTATGGTCTGTTGACCGGCCAGCGTGACCGGCGCGGGCGCATCGAGCGTCATGGTGCAGCCAGGGTACAAGAAAATCTTGGACAGCCCGGCTACAGACGACCAGGCGGTGGCGTTAGCGGGCGGCTGCGTTGGATCGAGCGCGGGCCAATGGTGCATCAAGACGAATTCAGGCCCCGCCGCGCCGCCTGGCCCGCGCAGCCAGGCCATGTCCACCGTGATCGGTTGAAGTGTGCTCGAGATAGCTTGCGTGGATTCGCGCCCGCCCCAATCCGGCGGAAAGCGAAACGAAAAGGTCTTGTCCGCGCTCTCATAGAGCTGCCACTTGTCCAGCGTCACCGGGATCGCCGTTGGCGTGGCGGCCAGGGACGGCAGCGGTGTGGGGGTGCGCAGCGGGACGAGCGTGATCGGCGCAGCGGTTGGGACGCGGGTCTGCGGTGGGCGCGGCAGCGTGGGCACAGCATACGGGGTTGGCTCGGCCTGACACGCGGCCAAGAGGAACGCCAAGCACGCCAAGGATATGAACCGCCATCCCCTGCCTACGGCGGGGGCAAGCGACGCGAAGGACGCTAAGGTTTTAATTTGTTGTGTACCCTGGACTGGTCTTGGAGTCATGTGCCTCATATCACGACCAAAGGCCGCTTCGCGGGACGAATGGCGAATTCCGTCCTTCGTCGTTGGTCTTTCGTCACCAGCAAAATGCAAACGGTTCCGATTTTATTCCCACTCTATCGTTCCGGGTGGTTTGCTGGTGATGTCGTACACGACGCGGTTGACGCCGTGCACCTGGTTGACGATGCGGTTGCTGATGCGCGCCAGCACCTCCGGCGGGATGCGCGCCCAATCCGCCGTCATGAAATCGTCCGTCGTCACAGCGCGGACGGCGATGACGCTTTGGTATGTCCGCCCATCGCCCATCACTCCGACGGTCTTGACCGGCAGCAGCACCGCAAACGCCTGCGCGATCTCGCGTGCGAGTCCCGCAGCGGCCAGTTCCTCGCGCACGATAGCGTCGGCTTCGCGCAGCGTCTGCAAGCGGTCCCACGTCACCTCGCCCAACACGCGCACCGCCAGCCCTGGCCCTGGGAACGGTTGACGCCAGACAATCTCATCTGGCAACCCCAGCGCGCTGCCCACTGCGCGGACTTCGTCCTTGAACAGGTAACGCAGCGGCTCGACCAGCTTGAGGCGCATGTCGGCGGGCAGGCCACCCACGTTGTGATGCGTCTTGATCTTGGCCGCAGCCTGGCGCTCCGGCCCGCGCGATTCGATCACGTCCGGGTAGAGTGTGCCTTGAACCAGGAATTCGCTGGCGCCCAGCGCGCGCGCCTCGCGCTCAAAGATGCGGATAAACTTTTCCCCGATGATTTTGCGCTTGGCTTCCGGATCGGTCACCCCTTCCAGCGCGGTGAGAAAGTCTTCAATGGCGTTGATGGCGACCAGCTTGATGCCCATCGCGCGCTCAAACGTCTCGATGACTTGCTCGGCTTCGCCCTTGCGCATCATGCCGGTATCTACCAAGATGCACGTCAGTTGATCGCCGATGGCGCGATGCACCAGCGTGGCCGCCACCGCGCTGTCTACGCCGCCGCTCAACCCGCACACCACGCTTCCCGCCCCGACCTGTGCGCGAATTGCTGCGATGGATTGGTCAATGAACGAAGCCGGCGTCCAGGTCGGCTGGCAGCCGCAAATGTCCACCACGAACGCGCGCAAGATGTCTGTGCCGCGCGGCGTGTGCTTGACTTCGGGATGGAATTGCAGGCCATAGAGCTTGCGGCGATCATCTCCCATGGCTGCGTAGGGCGAATAGTCGCTTTGGGCCAATGCCACGAATCCGGGGGGGAGGGATTCGACACGGTCGGCGTGGCTCATCCATACATTTAATTTCGGATTTCGGATTTTGGATTTTGGATCGTCGGTGGACGTTGGAGATGGGAGGTTTGTCCATAGCCGGCTATGCGCCGTTAGCTCAACCATGGCCGGGCCATATTCGCGGGATTGCGAAGGCGCGACCTGGCCGCCGAGCGCGTGAGCCAGGAGTTGCATCCCATAGCACAGGCCTAGCACGGGCAGGCCGGAATCGAGCACATAGCGCGGGAGCGTGGGCGCGCCGGGGTCATAGACGCTGTTCGGCCCACCGGAGAGGATAAAGCCCTTGGGGTTCAGCGCCATGACTTGGGCGGGGGGCGCATCCCAGGGAAACAGCTCGCAATAGACGTGCGCCTCGCGCACACGCCGCGCGATGAGTTGGGTGTATTGGGAGCCGTAATCGAGAATGGCAATTGCGTCCGTCACGACAGTTCCTTTGCGCCAGTCATTGTTCGTAGTATAATCCATGCAGGAGGCAAACGCCGTGCAGCTGGAAGACTATTTTGACTTTCTGGCTCCTGACGATATTCGCATCAAAGGACACCGCGTCGGCATCGAGTCGGTGTTGTACGAGTACGTCTATCGCGCGCAAACCCCGGAAGAAATTGCCAGCCTGTTGCCCACATTGAGCCTGGATCAGATTTACGCTACGATTTTATACTATCTTTGCAACAAGGAAAAAATTCAGGCCTACCTGACCGCCTGGCTTGAGCACGGCGAACGGATGCGCGCTGAACAGGCCCGTCACCCTACCCCTGCCATGCTCAAGCTGCGCCAGTTCAGGGCCGAGCGCGTTGCGGCTGAACGCAAATCTGAATACCGCACGCCATGAGCGCGATCAAATACCTGCTCGATGAGCACGTCAATCCGCGCCTGCAAAAAGCCTTGCGGCGGCACTCGCCGGAAATGGTTGTGTGGTGCATCGGCGACCCTGGCGCGCCCTCGCTCCACAGTCTTGATCCAGAAATTCTGATCTGGTGCGAAGCGCACGGCTTTTCTCTGGTCACGAATAACCGCGCTTCTATGCCGGTTCATCTACACAAGCACCTGGATCTGGGCCAGCACGTTCCAGGTATCTTTATCCTCAATCCCAACATGAGCATGGGCGAAACCGTTGATGAGTTGACACTCATCTGGAGCGTGTCGGAAGCTGAAGAGTACGTTGACCAGTTGAATTACCTTCCAATCAGTTCATAGGTCCCAAGCGGCTCCGAACAGACCTGCCAGGTCTATCTGGTTTTGACCATGGCCGGGCCATATTCGCGGGATTGCGAAGGCGCGACCTGGCCGCCGAGCGCGTGAGCCAGGAATTGCATCCTATAGCATAGGCCCAGCTCTCCACCCTCCACGCTCAACGCTCCGCGGCTATTCCGCGAACGTAATCACCCCGTCCTTCATGTCCCGGATGATTGCCAACGACTCGACTGGCACGCCGAGTTCCTTGAGCGCTTCGCGTCCGCCCTCAAAGGTCTTTTCGATCACCGTCCCGATGCCCACGACGATCGCGCCCGCCGCGCGCAGCAGTCGCACCAGCGCCAGGATCGTCTGCCCGGTGGCAAGAAAGTCGTCAATGATGAGCACCCGGTCGCCCTTGCGGAGATATTCCGGCGAGATCATCAAGTCCACGGTCTGGCCTTTGGTGTGACTGGGCGCGGTCGCCAGATAGAGCAAGTCGGGCATGGTGATGGGCTTGGTCTTGCGCGCATAAACAACCGGCACGCCGAGCACCAACGCCGTCATGATCGCCGGGGCGATGCCAGAGATTTCGACGGTGAGCACTTTGGTGACGTGGGCGTTGGCAAAGCGGCGCGCCAGTTCCTCGCCGCACTGCTTCATCAACGCGACGTCTACCTGATGATTGATGAACGAGTCCACTTTGAGGATGCCGCTGCCCAGGTCGCGGCCGTCAGCCAGGATGCGGGCCTTCAAGACCTCCATGTTGCTTCTCCTTCAATGATGTTGCAAGGGCGCAGGGTTGTTCTCAATTCTACACCCGTGAGGGTCAGATGACAATGTTCTTCGTCCGAGAGTATTGTAATCGTCAGAACGCGGTTTGCCGTCGTTGGTGCGCCGTGCTATAATGGGCGCGCCGCCGAGGACGTGTGCGTCTTCGGCGAGATGATCCCAAGAGCCGTGACGGCGACCTATGCGTTGTGATGTGCTCACGCTCTTTCCCGCCATGTTCCAAGGCCCCTTGCAGGAAAGCATCCTCAAGCGCGCGGTTGAAGCGGGTCGCCTCGTGGTTGCCCTTCACAACATCCGCGATTATGCGACGGACAAGCACCATGTCACGGACGATGTGCCGTATGGCGGTGGCGGCGGGATGGTGATGAAGCCGGAGCCGATCTTTACCGCGGTTGAAGCCGTGCTGAACAATCCTCCTCTTGCTCCCGATGTTCCCCCGCCTCCTATCATCCTGTTGACTCCGCAAGGTCGCCTGTTCACTCAAGCGGTGGCGCGTGAGCTGGCGCAGCACGCTCGCCTTGTCTTGATCTGTGGGCGCTACGAGGGCGTGGATGAGCGAGTCCGCCAATACCTGGCGACGGATGAAATCTCGATCGGCGACTATGTGTTGACCGGCGGGGAGCTGGCCGCGCTGGTGTTGATGGACGCGGTGACGCGGCTCTTGCCCGGCGTGCTGAGCGATCCAGGCGCGACGCTGGACGATTCCCATGCCGGAGGCTTGCTCGAATATCCGCATTATACGCGTCCGGCAAACTTTCATGGTTACACTGTCCCTGAAGTGCTGTTGTCCGGACACCATGCTCAAGTGGAGCGTTGGCGGCGCGAGCAGAGCCTGCGGCGCACGTGGGAGCGCCGGCCCGATTTGCTGGCAAAGGCGCAACTTTCCGAAGCCGATCGCGCGTTCCTGGCCCGGCTGGCTGAGGAGCGTGAAAAACAAAATTGACACTCGACTTTTGCAGCACTTTAACAACTGGATCCCCCAGGTTGGCAAATATCGTCAAACGGGTCTACACTCCTTGGACGTAGAGAGTGCCACATTCACGTTCAAGGAGGTGCAGCATGATACCATTGGTCGAG
>DAOTXX010000151.1:0-3328 GCA_034434835.1 Thermoflexales bacterium
AGCCACGCCCGCGAGGCTTGCAGAGTCTGGCGCCCGCAGCGACTTGACCCCAGCTCTGCGGAGCAATCCGAAGCGCCAAGCCCTCCCAAGGGGTAAAGGCGGTGTCGGTTGGCTCGAGTTTGCCAACAGTAACATCTCTCACGATGCTCAGTTTGCCAACAGTAACAGTTTATCGGCGGGCGGGCACACGCCGACATAGACGCAAGTTTCTGAGCAGCGCAATCAACTCTCCGGGCATATGGCCTGGGCAGGAGGTCAGCTATGGTTGCCGAGATCAGCCGATCATTCGAGAGCAATTTGAGGGTCAGGTATCTTTTGGCCCTGACATGGATGTGGGTCGGCGTGTTATGGGCTGTGGCGCGTGCAGTACCGGCGTCGTCGGCGGCGCTGGCGCCGATGCAAGCCAACCCCGCCGTGGAGAGGGCGGCCGGGGTGATCACCACCTCGACTCGTGTTTATCTTCCCTGCGTCACGCGCGCAGGCTCAATGCCGATCACAAACCTGCTTGCCAATGGAGGCTTTGAGACGGGAGGCGCGTCGCCCTGGCAAGGCGTCACCAACAACCAGGTCGTGACGGCAGACAAACATTCCGGCCAGTATGCCGTCAAGACGACCGGGCAGCAGGTGGTGCAGTCCTGGATCGAGGTCACCCCGGGCAAGACCTATGTTTTCAGCGGGTGGTTCAAGTGGGTCAAGTTTTCGGGCGATGAGTGGGGCTATGATCGGTTCACGGTTTTTGACTCGAACTGGAAGGAATTGGCGTCTGTCAATTTTCTGCACGAGCGATACGAACAGAATCAATGGAACAAGATCGCCCTGGCCTTTACCGCGACCACCGATGAGGTAGGTGTCGAGTTTGGTACCTATGGCCCCCAAGATGTGGTCGAAATTTACTTCGATGACCTCGCTTTATTTGAAAAGGCGAATAACCTTCCGCCGACGATCAATCCTACGGCAAGTAGCATGGCTGGGAACGCGCCGCTCACGGTAAACTTTCGTGCCAACTGGGATGATCCGGATGGGGCCATTCAATACCTGGAGTGGGATTTCGGAGATGGGTCGGTCGAGACGGTGGAGAACCCAACGCACACCTTTCTCGCGCGCGGCACATACCAGGTGCAATTGCGCGCCTGGGATAATGACAGGGCGCTCGTTTCCAAGAGCCTGATTGTCCAGGTCAGCGATCCGGCGGCGCCGCTGCTTGCGATCACATCGCCTGCGCAACAGGGCGATGTCACCACGAGTCAATCCACCATCACGTTGGCCGGGACGGCCAATACTCCAAACGGCGTCATCAACCGCCTGGTGTGGGATAACGTCAGCACGGGAGAAGCAGGGATTCTGAATATCAGCCCGGCGGCGAATGTGAGCTGGACGACCGGGCCGATCCGTCTCAAGCCGGGCAAAAACGAAATCCTGATCACGGCCACCGACTCGCGGGACAAGATCGCCACGGCCCGAATCGTGGTGGTGCGGACGGTTTCCGGTCCGCAGATTTCCAACGTGACCGTCTTGAGCCAGACCATTCGCGTCTATGAAAAGTATGAGGTGAGGTTCACGGTAGATACAGTCGCCGACAACTTGTTCTTTCAGTACGATGACCGGCCTCCTCCCGGCGTGCCCCCCGGCAGCGGGGTGACGGTAGAAGGCGTCTTCAAGACCCCATCGGGGGCGACCCGCATTCAGCCCGGTTTTTGGGCGCGCCAGGTTCAGCGGATCGAATCAGGCGGCGCCATGCGCTTTCAAGAGACCCCGAATGATTACTGGGCGGTGCGCTTCAGTCCCCAGGAACCTGGCGAGTATCAGGTTTCGCTCAGGGTGACGGATGCTTCGGGGACAGCCTCCGTCCCGGTCGGCCGGTTTACCGCTTTATCGCCCGTGCGACCGGGCTTTATCAAGGTGAGCCAGGCCGATCCGCGTTACTTTGAGTTCAGCAACGGCGATTTGTATTGGCCGATTGGCCCGGCGTGGGGACCTGATTATGCTCAATACAAGGACACCGGTCAGAATTTGGAGCGTCCGTGGATGGCGGGCATTGGGGCCTATAGCACCAACTTTGCTCGTTGGATGTCCACTGCCAAGCAGCTCGGCAACGAAGGCCATGACTCGCAATTGAGCTTCAAGGAGCACTATCCATCGCATGAGCTGTCTCAAGAGATCTTTTACCCGGAGGGCAAGAGAATCTGGATTTCCTGTTGGCTCAACGAAGACATGTGTCACCGGCTCAAAGCCAACACCGATTACCTGATCAAGATCAGGCTGAAGGTGGTCCATGTCACCGGGCCGGTTGATCCTGGTTATCCCTATGGCCTGATGATCAAGACACACGGTTGGCCGACGGATAACCTGGAACAGGACTTGCGACCTTATCCTTCGCTCATCCCACCCGTCGCAGGTAACAAGGACTGGCACACGATTGTGACGAGGTACCGCACGCAGGCTCGAGATGCCAATGCCGACATCAGTCTGTTTTTGGACAATGTGTCGAGCGGCCGGGTATATGTGGACGAATTTTCGGTGAGGGAAATTTTCTCGGATGGAAGTTTGGGTGGAGAACAGATCCGAGATCACCGTGCGGACTTGCACCTGATGGTCCAGCAGCGTCCGGCGGCCTTTTTCGATTGGCAGATCGAGCAGGGCGAGCAGAACGGCGTGTTTTTCAAATATGTGATTCAGGACAAGCGAGATTGGGTGCCGAATCATTTGGTGGATGTTGGCATCTTTGCCGAGCGAGGGGACGGTTACTATCAGCGCGATGGCACCAAAGCCAAGTGGCTGCAGCAGCAATGGTGGCGATACTTGATCGCGCGATGGGGCTATTCGACTGCGGTCCATTCGTGGGAGCTGAATAATGAGGGACCGCCGGATGACCCGGAGCACTATCGGCACGCTCAAGACCTGGCCCGGTTCATGCACGCGCACGATGCTCATCCGCACCTGGTTACCACCTCGTTCTGGTGTTGCTGGCGCCCCGAGTTCTGGGGTGACCATGCCACGTACCCGGATATTGACTATGCTGACATTCACAAGTACACTGATGACGAGCGATTGAAAGATGGAACACTTGCCGCGTATGATATGGCGGGGTTCCAAAGCGAGGATAGCCTGGCCTTTTACGCTTCGCGTGTCGGCAAGCCGGTGCTGCGCGGCGAGACAGGCATCGGCGACCCCAGCCTACCTTTTTTCGATTACCTGACTCGACTTTTGCAGCACTTTAACAACTGGATCCCCCAGGTTGGCAAATATCGTCAAACGGGTCTACACTCCTTGGACGTAGAGAGTGCCACATTCACGTTCAAGGAGGTGCAGCATGATACCATTGGTCGAG
>DAOTXX010000152.1:0-109605 GCA_034434835.1 Thermoflexales bacterium
GGCGAGGGCCCTGGCAAGTTTTGTACGTCCCCCGGCCGAGGCCCTGCGGCTGGCCGACCGGGGCAACCTCGGTCGCCTACCCGAGATGTGGGTAATGATTAGGCGAAGCGGGGGGAGTTGGAGGGGGGTACGAGAGCCTAACCAAAGCCAGACCCAACGCCATCAACCCAACGACTTGCACAACGCGCCAGCCGCCGGGCAGCACCCAGCTTTCCGCGCGAAAAGCCTCTAGGAACACGCGCTGACCGGAATACAACGCCACGCACAGCAGCGTGACCGTGCCGGGCCGGGTCCGGCGTCGCAGCGCGACGAGCAGCACGATCGTCGTCGCCAGCGCCGCCAGCATCTCATAGATTTGGACCGGGTGACGTTCCGTGTCCCACAGCATGATCGCCCACGGCAGCGTCGAAGGCGTGCCATACGCCTCGCCCGAAAACAGATTCGCCAGCGACACGGCGGCGATCATCATCGCTGCGCCGGGCGCCAGCGCATCCAGCCACCGCGCGCCGATCAACTTTTTGCGCCACGCATCAACTCCGCCGGCCAACAGGCCGACCAACACACCCGCTGTGCCATCGAGCGTGCTCAGGTCGAGCGCGACGATCCCCAACGGGTCGGCGGCAAACGCCGCCCCATGCGCTGCAACGTACCCCAGCCGCGCGCCGACGAGGCCAGCCACCGCAGCAAGGAGCGCCGGGGTGTAAACGTCGTCCTCTTTCAGCCCGCCACGCCTGGCCTCGCGCGCGGCCAGCCACGTCGCCCCCCAAAAGCCCAGCAGCAGCGTCAGGCCCGGCAATTGAACGGCGACTCGACCGATGTGAAGGACCGGGATCGGGAAAATCATGGTGCTGCCTTTGCATCAGACGAAGGACACAGGATGGAAAACCAATGATGCTTGCCTCTCCTTTCATTCTTCATCTTTCACCCCTTGCCCTGGTTCATTTCATCAATTCAGAAATCTTGCTCTCGATCGCTGCGCGGGTCAGCGGCCCGCCGATGACCATATCTTTGATCTTGCCATCGCGCCCGACGAAAAGCGTCGTCGGCATCCCCTGGATGTGATACAGCTCGGTCACCTCGCCGCTCGCGTCGAGCGCGATCGGAAACGTCAAGCCGACTTGTTGCACGTACTGCGCAACGACCTCGGGCGATTCGGCCACGTCCACGCCGACGACGATCAAGCCCTTGTCGTGATAGCCGCGATAGACCTCCTCGAACGCGGGCAGCTCGGCGCGGCAGGGCGGACACCACGTCGCCCAAAAATTGACAATGACGGGCTTGCCGGCCTGAGCCGAAAGCGTGAACCGGCCGCCGTCGAGCGTATCGAGTGTGAAATCCGGCGTCGCGCGCCGGCCGCTATCGCGCGTCGCCTGCGCCGAAGAGGACACCCGCGAAGCTGCCGTCCAGGCAAACCCCGCGACGAGGATCACCGCGATCAAGATGTTCCATTGAGCGCGTGAGAGCTTCATCGGCCAAGGCCTGAAAGGGGCAAAATCAAAACGGACTCGCCAACACCATGTCTCGGACCTGCAGCGGAGTCGGGTCGGCGGCCTGCACGGCGGCTACCGCCTTGCGAACGTGGGGCAGATGCTCGGCAATGTACACCTGCGCCACAGCGCGCTTGCGTTCGTCGAGCCGCGCGTGCTGCAGCATCAACCAACCGTTGATCACACACACGGCCATGTCCACCACGTCCGAGGCGTAATAATCAATGACGGGCGTTTCGCACTCTTTGAGGTGATCGGCGCAGCGATTGACCAGCGCCGTCGCTTCCGCCACCTGGCGCTTGAGCGGCTCCAGTTCCGGGCCATAGTCCAGCGCGGCCCACTCGTCGAGCAGATCGTCCAGCGCATGACCCAACAGCTTGCCGATGGCGGCGACGACCTGCAACTGGCTGGTGCCTTCGTAGATGTTGGTCACGCGGATGTCGCGATAGTGCCGCTCGACGTTGAACTCGCGCATGTACCCCACGCCGCCATGCACCTGCATCGCCTGGTAACACACGCGGTTGCCCATCTCGGTACAGTAATACTTGGTCAGCGGCGTCAGGCTCTCGGCCAGCCGCGACGCCTTTTTGAGCAACTGCCGATCGGCCGGATCGGGCTTGGCGCTGGACGCAATGTGCTGGTCGAGCGCCTTTTCGAGGTCCACCCAGCGCGCAGCCTCGACCATCAAAGCGCGCCCCGCCTCGATCTCGCTGCGCATCGCCAGGAGCATCCGGGTCACGGCCGGGAGGTCCCGGATCGGCTGATTGAACTGGACGCGCTCGTGCGCGTACTGGCGCGCCTCGCGGTACGCGGCTTCGGCGATGCCGATGGCCTGCGCGGACACAGCCAGCCGCGCGCCGTTCATCAGCGCCATCGCGTACCGGATCAGCCCAAAGCGCCGCTTGCCGATGAGCTGCGCAGGCGTGTTGGTGTATTGAATCTCGCACGTGGGCGAGGCGTGCAACCCGACCTTGTTTTCGATCCGGCGGATCTGCACCGTCTCGTCTCGTTCGACGAGGAACAAGGACAGCCCGCGCGCGTCGCTGCTATCTGGCTCGCTGCGCGCCAGCACGACCATGACGTCGGCATTGCCGTTAGTGATAAATCGCTTGACGCCGTTGATGCGCCACACGCCCGCCGCCTCGTCCCAGGTCGCACGCGTCTGCACCGAGCCGAGATCGGACCCGGCGTCCGGCTCGGTCAGCACCATCGCGCCGGCCACTTGGCCGCGCGCAAAGCGCGGCAACAGCCGCGCCTTCATCTCGTCCGTGCCAAACTCGGCGATGGACGAAGCGATCTCTTGCAGGCCAAAGATCGTCATCAAGCCCGCTTCGGCGCGCGAGACGATCTCGACCATCATCTGATAGATCGTCTCCGGCAGATTCATCCCGCCGTACTCCCAGGGCAGCATCACCCCGTACAGCTCGGCTTGCTTGAGCGCCTGGAGCGCCTCTTGCGTGGCGGCGGGATAAGACACCTGCCCATCGCGATACTGCGCGCCTTGTTCATCAGCCTCGGCCGCGCGCGGAGCGATCACGTTGGCAGCGATCTCGCCCAACACCTCCAGCAGCCCTCGATAGTTATCGAGCGCGTCCTGGTAATGGCGCGGCGCGGTCGGGTATTTCTCGCAATAGGTATACCCCTTTTCCTTCAACTCGACGACCTTGCGGAGGTCGGTGTGTTTGAGATGGAACTGGAGATCGAGATTATCCAGGAAAAAGTTTTCGGCCATGTCAGGGTCTCCTCCCTCGCCTACCCCCTGCCCCCTCCCTCTCCCAAACTGGGGCGCGGGTGGGGGTTGGGGGTGGATGAGGGCAGCTATTTGGTCTTGTCCCGCAGCGCCTTGATCAACATCGGCAGCACCTCGGTCACGTCGCCGACGATCTTGTAGTGGGCGATCTGGAAAATCGGCGCGTTGGGATCGGTGTTGATGGCGACGATCTTGGACGATTCTTGCATCCCGGCCCGATGCTGCACCGCGCCCGAGATACCGGCCGCGATGTACAGGCGCGGTCGAACCGTCGTGCCGGTCTGCCCGACTTGATGCTCACGCGAAACGTAACCTGCGTCCACCGCCGCGCGCGACGCGCCCACCTCGCCGCCCAGCAAATTCGCCAGCTCGCGCACCAACTCGAAATTTTCCGGGCTGCCCACGCCCGCGCCCCCAGCGACAATGACCGGCGCGTTCTTGAGATTGACGGTGGACTCGCGCGTCTCGCGGCTCAAAACTTGCAGCACCCGATCGCGCTCGTCAAACGTCGGTTCGATCCGTTCGACGACGCCCTGTCGCGTCGGGTCGGGTTCCCGGCGGCGCATCACGCCCTCGCGCACCGTCGCCATCTGGGGCCGCGTGTTCGGATTGACGATGGTCGCGATGATGTTGCCCCCGAACGCCGGGCGAATCTGGTAAAGCAAATCCTGGTAGACCTTTTTCTCTTTCTTGGACTCGTAGTCGCCGATTTGCAAATCGGTGCAATCGGCGGTCAGCCCGCAGCGGACCGAGCTGGCGATGCGCGGCGCCAGGTCGCGCCCGATCGGCGTCGCGCCGAGTAGAAAGATATATGGCTGGCGTTGGCACACCAGGTCCGAAGCAACGCGCGCGTAAGGCAGCGTGCGATAGTGCTCCAGTTCGGGATGGTCAGCCAGGAACACGCGGTCCGCGCCGTAATGAATGACCCGGTCGGCCAGCTCGCTCACCTGGTAGCCGCACACGAGTCCGCACACCTGGCTGTTCAGTTGATGCGCCAGTTCCTGCGCCTTGCCCAACAGCTCCAGGCTGACTTCGGCGATTTTGCCTTCTTCTTGTTCGATGAAAACCCAAACGTCTCGGTCTGTCATGGATTGCCTCGCGGTAGAAGGATGAAGGACAAAGGACGTTCGTCGCGTGAAGCGGTCATTCGTCTTGGGCCAATCATCCTACAATGTACTCTTTGACCAATTCCTGAATGAGCGCGTTGATGCTTTCCTGGTTGGCCGGGATGTGTTTGCTTTCGGCAGATTCCAGCACGACAAAGTTGACTTTGTAAACTTGGGTAGGCGATCCGGCCAGGCCGATCTTGTCCGGGTCAACCCCCAGGTCATCGGCCGTCCAGACCGGGATGCGCAAGTTGCGCGCTGCCAGGTAGGCCTCCAGCTTTTCCTCGTTCTCGAACTCGGGCCATGCCTCGAGCAACGACCGATACTCCAGCGGGGTCGCCGCCAGCTTGTATTCGATCCGCTTGCGAGCCGAAGGCGGGCGCGGACGGTTCGCCGATCCGATCACCGTCAACAGACACGGTAGTTTACACTTGACCCACTCGCGTCCGAGTGGAAACGCTCGCTCCACCACGATCTCGTCGCCTTCGAGTTGTGTGATGGCTTCCGCATAGGTGATCTGCGGGATGCCGAGCTTTTCGGCGATCTGTGGGCCGACCTGAGCGGTGTCGCCGTCAATGGCCTGGCGGCCACACAAGATCAAGTCAAAGGCGCCCAGCTTTTCAATCGCGCACTTGAGCGTGTACGAGGTCGCCAGCGTGTCCGCGCCGGCAAAACGCCGATCGGTGAGCAACAGCACCTTGTCTGCGCCGCGATAGAGCGACTCGCGCAAGACCTCGGCGGCCGCCGGCGGGCCCATCGTGATCACAGTGATCGCGCCGCCGTATTGCTCTTTGACCTGCAGCGCCATCTCCAGCGCGTTCAGGTCCTCGGGATTGAACACGGCCGGCAGCGCCGAGCGGTTGATCGTGCCGTCCTCTTTCATCACCTCGCCCGTGACGTTGCGCGTGTCAGGCACCTGTTTGACGGGCACGATCATGTTGTACGTCCGAGAAGATGTCATGCAGCCTCCTGTAGAGATTCCCTAACGCACCATCATCATTCCAACTGACCAACGCCGAGAATATTGAACCCGGCGTCCACGTATATCACCTCGCCGGTCACGGCCTCGGCGAGGTCGCTGCACAGCCACAGCGCAGCCTTGCCGATGTCGTCAATCGTCACGTGGCGGCGCAACGGCGCGACGCTCTTGAACGCGCGATAGTAATCCTTGAACCCGGCCACGCCCGCCGCGGCCAGCGTCCGGATCGGCCCGGCGCTGATCGCGTTGACGCGAATGTTGCGCGGGCCGAGATCGTAGGCCAGATAACGCACGCTCGCTTCCAGCGCCGCTTTGGCGACGCCCATCACGTTATAGTTGGGCATCACCTTCTGGCTGCCATAATACGTCATCGTCAGGATGCTGCCGCCATCGTTCATGATCGGCTCGGCCTCTTTGACCAGCGCGGTGAGCGAATAGACGCTGATGTCGAGCGCCAGGTGAAAGCCCTCGCGCGTCGTCTTGAGGTACGGCCCGTCCAGCTCCTCGCGGTTGGCAAAGCCAATGCTGTGAACCAGGATGTCGAGTGTGCGGAAATGCTGCCGCGCTTTTTCAAACAGCGACTTGATCTCGTAATCATGTCCCACATCGCACGGCTCGACAAAGTCAGCCTCGAGGCTTTCTGCCAACCCTCGCACGCGCCGCTCGAGCGACGGGCCAGCATAGCTCAAGCCCAGCTCCGCGCCTTCGGCATGCAGGGCCTGAGCAATTCCCCAAGCGATAGAATGATCGTTGGCGACCCCGAAAATCAATCCCTTCTTGCCGTCCAGTAAACCCATGTCCTCCTCCTGGCTATTGCGTGTTGCGTATTTCGTTCAGGTCAATCGTCTGCGGTCGGCGATCACTTGGAAACAAACAGGCTGCCGCGCACATAGAATCGCCATGGCATAGACTTCCACGGCTCGGGCACCGAGTTCAAGCCGATGCGCTCGCTGGCTACAACGTCCTCGTCGGCCACGGGCGGCGCCTCTTCGAGCCAGAGTTCCGCACCGCGCCGGGCGCACAGGTCCGCACCGTTGAGTGCGCGTGTGATGCATAGCGCCTGCGCCAGCCTGGCCGGGCCGCTGCATAAATCAAACCCCGTGCGCCCCTTTCGGTTACGCTTCATGATCGAGATGCCTTCCAGCGGTTCCAGCGCGCGAATGAGCACAGCGGCCGGAAAGCCTTCGACCTCCGTGACGATGTTGAACATCCAGTGCATCCCGTAGGTAAAGTAAACGTAGGCGTGGCCGGGCGGGCCAAACATCACCTCATTGCGCGCTGTTCGCCCGACCGAAGCGTGGGAGCCTCTGTCTTCTTCGCCCATGTAAGCTTCGACTTCGACGATGCGACCGGCCAGCCGCTGGCCGTTCAGGCGACGCACCAATCGCTTGCCGAGCAGCAAACGCGCAACGGTCAATGTGTCCTGGGCAAAGAAATCGCGAGCAAGACGTGTCACCGGGACTGTTCCTTCCTGCCTTGGGATGAAAAGTTGGGGAAAAGAGCCGTTTGACGGCGCGGGCAGAATCACCTAGAATTAGCCCTGACCGGCGAGGCCGAATGTAACACCGATTCGGCGGTTCGTCAACCGGCGCATGGAGGGCACAATGATTTGGCTCAAGATGTGGTGGAGAATACTTTTACTCGGAGCAGCACTTGCGACGTGCGGCGCCACTGGCCTCTCTGCGCCTCTCGCCGATGGCCCCGGGATCGGCGGGATCGTATTTGTGATCATCCTCGCCGTCGTCATCGTGATCGCCTGGCTGGGGCTTCGCTCGATCCGGGCGCGCCGAGGCAAACCAGGCGCGCCGCCGCCCCCATCGGCAGAGACACCTTCGCCGCCCGCTGTGGCCGAAACACCTCTCGCAGAGGCCCCCGTCGAAACGCAACCGGTGATGGCCTCCATCGAGACTCTAGCAGGAGAAACGGCTGTCGCTGAGCCGCAAGTGCTGGCGCCGCCTCAGGTCGAAGTAGCGCCCGAATCTGTAGAAACACCGCCCATGATCGAAACCCTGCGGGAGGTGGAGGCCCCTCCACTGCCCGAAGTGCCTCCTGTCGCCGCGGCGGTCGCGCCGACCCTGCGCCCGGTTTCGATGCCGACCGTTCCCCAATTCCTGGAAGTGACCACCATCGAGGGCAAGCTGCGCCGTTTCCCGCTGGATCGTGCCCGGCTGACGATCGGGCGCGCGCTCGACAACGACATTGTGATCGGTGACGAATTTCCGGGCGCGACTTCGGTCGCCAATCACCACGCGCGCGTCGAAATTCGAGAGGCCTGGGTCATTGTCGAACCGGCCGGGCCCAACGCCCCGATCTTTGTCAATGGACAGCAGACCGGGCGCAACATTCTGCGGAATGGTTGGCGGTTGACGCTGGGTGACTGCGATCTCATCTTTCGCACCGCGGGCATCGGCACTGCGCCGCTGGCCGATTTCGAAGGCGAGGCAGCGACTTGGCCCGCGCCTCGTCCCTCGGTCTCGGAGGGCTTTGGGCTTCTGCCAGATGGCGCCGTGCTGACCAACAATTACATCGTCCTCGAGTCTCACAGCGAATCGCCCACACACAACACCTACGTGGCCGAGAGCCTGACGCCCGTGTTGGCCTGCGGCCAATGTGGGTTCGACGCGAATGACGCGCGGCAAAAGACCTGTCGCAATTGTGGCGCGTCGCTAGCCGACAGCGTGCCTTTCTATCCGCACTATCGCATCAAAGAGAGCGCAGAAGAAGGTGCACTCGACGCGGAACGGCAGCTCGTGGGGCTTAGCCATCCGAACGCACTGCTCCCACGCCAGGCCTTTACGGAAGCGCCTGTTGGCGGCACACCACGTTACTATATCGTCGAACCGGAAGCGCCGCAACTGGCCGCCTCGCTGCGCGGCCCGCAAGAGATGCCGACGGTGTTGGAGTGGACCCATCATCTCGCGCAAGGCATGGCGTACCTGCACAGCCATGGTGTCTCGCTGGGGCCGATTGACCTGTGGCGCATCGCCATCGAAGGCACACAGGCACACTGGGTGGATTTTTCCGCGTGCGAATTTGTGGACGAAGCACAACAGCCGACGCGCTTTGCCGCCGAAGTCCGCGCGCTGGCCGAGATCGCCTATCATCTGATCACCGGCAAGCGCCGCTACGACGAGTCGGTGGAGATTTCGCCGCCGGGGGTCGGAATGTTATTCGACCGCATCCTGGGCGGGCTGAGCGTGCCAAGCGCCGCTGAGTTTGCCGAGGCGCTTCAAGCCGGGTTGGTCGAAGTCCGCCGCCCCACATCGCTGGATGTGCGCGTGGGACGCCTGACCGACGTGGGCCAACTGCGTCAGCTCAACGAGGACAGCCTCCTCACGATCGAGATTGGCCGCGTGCGCCGCTCGATCAGCGAGCCGCTCGGGTTGTACGCGGTGTGCGATGGCATGGGAGGACACGCGGCAGGCGACGTGGCCTCGGGGCTGGCCGTGCAGACGCTCGCGCGCAAGGCGCTGGCCGAAGTGATGAGCGATGGCATCGCCGACGGCGCACCGCCCAACTGGGAAAGCTGGCTGAAAGGCGCGTTGCAAGAGGTGAATCAGGCGGTGTTTGGGCGCCGCCGCACTTCCGGCAATGACATGGGCACGACCTGTGTGGCCGCGATCGTTCACGGCGACACGGCCACCATCGCGCACGCGGGCGACAGTCGGGCTTATCTGGTCAACGAGCAAAGCATTCAGCTATTGACCCAGGATCACTCGCTGGTGCAGCGGCTGATCCAGTTGGGTCAGCTCACGCCTGAGGAGGCCCGCGTCCACCCTCGCCGCAACGTGATCTACAAGAACCTGGGCGACAAGGCTACGGTGGAGCCGGATATCCAAACGATCAAAGTTGCGCCGGGCGACCGGCTCTTGCTATGCTCCGATGGGCTGAACACCATGATGAGCGACGAGCGCATCCGGCAGCTCGTCATGTCGGCCTGCTCGCCTCAGGAAGCGTGCCAGCGTCTCGTCGAGGCGGCCAATCACGCTGGCGGCGAGGACAACATCAGCGTCATCCTCGTGCAAGTCGAGGCGTTGGATTGATGAATCTGCGCGTGCGTCGGATCGGGTTGGGTTCGGCGGCCCGGTTGGGGTTCGTCACCGGGGCGGTGACCGCTACGCCCGTCGGCGTCCTCCTCGCCTGGATCGTCCGCGTCGTCGTCAGCAACATGCGCCATCTCCTCGAAAGCTGGCAGCGCGTCACGATTGATCTGGGGATGCTGGGCAAATTTCAGATTGACCTGATCCCTTTGCTCAAGTTGAGTGATACTCTGGCCACGCTGCGCAAATTGGACGAACTGCCGGTGCTTGTCGTCGCCGCGATCTTTATCTTGATCGTGCTGGCCGCCGGGTTGTTCAACGCCCTCACCAGCGGCTGGCAGGCGTATGCCTATAACAGCATGGCCGCACTCTCGGGCGGATTGGAAGTGCAGGTAGAGCCAGCCGGCGAGGACAAGATCATCGTGCTGCGGAAAGGCTAGACCTTTTCAACCACCAGAAAGTGCGAGAGGCCCAAGGCCCGCAGCGGCGTTCCTTCTGCGGCATACGTGATCGCGCGGACCATTCGCCCCAGGGTCGGCCGCCACCTGACAAGGTTATCGTAGCCGGGGTAGATTTGCGTGTGGACGATCACGCACACGGGCAATCCCTCGAACAGCGCGCGCAGTTGCTTCCCCGTGTACGCGCGGACGTGCGGAGCCAGCTTATTCCTCAACGCATCCGGCAGCCAGTTGACGAGCGCAAAGTTCCCAAAGTGATACACGCCTCGCCAATAGATCCCATGCGTCTCAAAGAACCACCAACGATTGGGGACAAAGACGATCAACCGCCCGCCGGGTCGCAGGACGCGCACGGCCTCGCGCGCCGCTGCACGGTCGTCATTCACGTGTTCTAAAACCTCGTGGCTGAGCACCACGTCGAAAAAGTTGTCCTCAAAGGGCAGCGCTTCGGCCGGAGCCACTTGAAGGTTGGGGAGTTCACGGCTGGCTTGAGCGATCCGCTCTGGATCAATGTCAACCCCATACACCTCGTCGGAGAACCGCCGCAACGCGCGCACATACAGCCCCAACCCACAGCCGGCATCCAGGATGCGTTGGCCATCGAGTGGGACATACCGCTCAATCATCGCCAGGCGACGTTCCTGCCCAAAGCGCCAGACATAGCTGGGATGTCCCAGCGTGATGGACTTGTCAGCCAAGCTCGAAATCCTCTTTGTAGCCAAAGCTCACGCTGTTGTCAATCCAGCGAATCCACTTGGGTGCGATGCGGTACATCTTGAGGTTGGCGATGACATCCGTGAACGTCTCATAAAAGGGGAATTTGTCGCACATCAGCCGCCAGGCCCGATGGTGCTCGTCGGGATCGTCCACCGTTGCGGCCGTGCCATCCATCTGGAGCCCCCGAATCTTGTGCCAGTCCATAGACTCGATCCGGACCGCCACCGAAACCCGGGGATCGCGTTGGATGTTGCGGCTGTGACGCGCAGCGGGATCGGAATAGAAATACAGGTTCAGGTCCTCATCGGAGACAAAGTACACATCCGCCACGCGCGGCGCCCCGGTGGGGCTGGTCGTTGCGACCGACATGGAAATGCGTTGAGCTAAAAAGCTCTGGAATTTCTTGTGCCACTCGGGAGTCAATAGTGCCATCGGCGCCACTCCATCCTAGGAGAGTGCTGAAAAACCCCTTCTTTCACCGCTGAGCGCGCAGAGAGCGCAGAGAAAACCTGACAAAACTCGGCGTCCTCAGCGGCCTCGGCGGTAGAAAGATGACTTGTTCAGCGGTCTCCTGGTGCCACTCTGAGCCAGGAGGCCTTGGCTTGCAAGTCTTGGCCGCCGAGTGGCCCAGAACGAGAGAATCGTATCATGCTCTTGACGACCTGAACTGTGGATCGCGCTCGAGCGTCAAGCCGAGTCCGGTGTCCAGGTCCACCTTGGGTGTAAAGTTGAGCAATTGCTGCGCTTTGGAGATGTCAGCACACAGCCGTGAAACGCCGCCGGTCTGGGCGCCGCTGTGCAGCACGTTCACCTTGCGACCGGTAACCCGGCTGATTTTCTCGACTAGCGCATTGATGCTGATGTCGGTGCCCGACCCAATGTTGATGATCTGCCGATCTACGTTCCTGGCCGTCGCCGCGGCGACCAAGCCGTCCACCACATCGTCCACATACACGAAATCGCGGCTCTGTCGCCCATCGCCAAAAACCACCAGGCTTCCCCCGCCGAGCGACTGCTTGAGGAACTGCGGGATGACTGGCGCATGCGCCGGCGGCACAGCTTGCCCTGGCCCATACGCATTGAATACGCGCAAGATCACCGTCTCGATGCCCCACAACTTGCCGATCGTACGGACATAGTGCTCGGAAGATACTTTGCTGGCGGCATAGGGCGAGCCGGGGTCGGGGCTGAAATCTTCACGCACGGGCTGCCGATCCTGCTCGCCGTACACAGCGCCGGACGACGTGAACACGACACGCTTGACGCCCGCGTCACGCATCGCTTCCATCACGGCGACCGTCCCACCGACGTTGACCGCGTTATAGTCGCGCGGATAGAGAATGGATTCGGGCACGGACACCCGCGCGGCGAGATGATACACACAGTCCACTCCCTGCAGCAACGTCCACAGCTTGGGCACGTCTGTGACATCGCCGCGTGTGAACATGACTTGCGAATCGAGCCGCGCCGGATCGCCTGCGGACAGATCGTCGAGCACGCGAACGGTGTGACCGGCACGCGCCAGGCGGTTCGCCAGCGCCGCGCCCAAAAAGCCCGCGCCGCCTGTGACGAGAAATCTCATGGGATGTCCTGTACTAAATGTCGAGTCTCAAAAGACCATGGATTGATGAGGTGCGGAATGAGATTATAGCACAGGCACAGTCTCTGTGGAATATGCAATATACCCAACGCGGGCACAAATTGCGCTTTTCTCACGTCAACGAATATTGAACGAATAAACGAATAGGCCCGCTGGCCGCGCTCATTCGTTGATTCGTTGCGCCGAAGGCGATTCGTTGACAGGGATGAGAACGAACACAAAAGCGCAAAACATGACCGTGCTCAGTATAGCAATATACCTGCCTTGACATCTTGACGCCTCACAGCGAGTGTGATAAAATCTGGTCAACTTTGAGGATTATGCCTCAAGATACTTGACCAAGCGAGATGGAGAGCCGGGCATGAAAGCCAGGCTGCATGTCTATCAATCTATAACCGGATGTTCAGGCTGCCCGATGCAGCAGCCCGATGCGTCGTTTGCCACGCGCTGGGCAGGCGTCATCGTGCTCAGCCTGGGCAATGCGGACCTTGGCGCCAAAGGAGGTGGGCAGGGCTAAATCTACCTGCTGCCCATGTTCCTTTTGGCGCAAGGCCCCCTCGGGTCTTGCGCCTTTTTATTTGTACGTTACAAACCAGCCGTATATGTTTTGTTCTATGTTTGAGGTGTTGGCTCAAGACGGCCCCCTCCCTCGCCTTTCCACCTGCTGGGAGCGGGGGGATGGAGAGGGAGGAGGCGATTGAGCCGGGGCGGGCGGCGAACAGGCCACCAGGCACACCGTCGCCCGCCATGTGGAGATGCTGGCGCGCGTGAGAGGTTCGATTCCTCTCATCTCCATCTGGGACACGGGTGACCTTCGAGGGTCATCGCCCGAATCGTCGCTTGCGCCCGGCGCTGAACCGGGATACACTTGCGGCGAGGGAACTCTGAGTGTTCAGTGGTGACGGGGGCCGGCCCCGCTCGATGTCCCACGATCGTTCTGTATGTTGCGTGCCGCAGGTCAGCCTGGCCTGCGGCACGCGACGGAGTAAGAGGTACTGCCAACATGCATCGAGTGCTTGTCCTCAACGCGACCTATGAGCCGCTCAACACAGTGAGTATGCCGCGCGCAGTAGCCTTGCTCCTGGCCGACAAAGCCGAGATCGTCGAGGCGGCCGAGGCTCAACTGCGCAGTCAGTATCTCACCCTGCCGATGCCGCTGGTCATCCGGCTGGTCACCTACGTGCGCATCCCGCGTATGTTGCCGCTGGCCGTCACGCGACGCGGCGTGCTCAAGCGTGACAACTATACCTGCCAGTACTGCGGACGGACGCAGGCCTCGGCCGAGCTCACACTCGACCATGTCGTACCGCGCAGTCGGGGCGGCAAGAACGTCTGGGAAAACGTCGTGGCTGCGTGCAAGCCCTGCAACCATCGCAAGGGCAACCGCACGCCCGGCGAGGCGCATATGCGCCTGCTCCGCCAGCCGTTCCGCCCGCGCTACCTTGCGTTGGTCGTCGTAGATATGCCGCCTGTGTGGCACAAGTATCTGTAAACTCTCCCTCCCCTGTCCGTTGGGACAGGGGAGGGTTGGAATGAGGGTCATGCGGACATTCTTGAAGCGTCTATGGATGTTTGCCAAGCTCGCCGTTATGCTGCTCAGCGTGAGCGCGCTGATCGTGCGGGAATACCCGTTGCCGGGCGAGTTTGTCCCGGCGGTCCATCGCCTGATCGGCAGCGAGATTTTTGACTTTGTCGGTTGGGAAGTTCAAACGCTCACGGCCAAGGGCGCGCAGATGCTCGTGCCGGCATCCAACTATCTCGACGAGGCGCGCCGCAAGTCCCTCGTCCTTGATTACATGGACCTAGTGCAGCGCATTGAATTCCTCCAGAATGAGATTGACGGCATCTACGCTGATCCCCAGATCACCGATCCGGCGGCCGCCTCCGCCCATCCACGCCAAGAGCTGGCGCGACTGCGCGCGCAGCAAGTCGCTCAACAGACCACCGTCGAAACAATCATCGAAGAAAAAGTTTCAATCATCCTCAGCGAGCAAGGCTTTGCCGTCGGCGGGCAGGTGATCCCGCCGCTCAAGTTTCGGCTCACGCCGCTGCCGCAAATGCTCATCGTCTCGCCGCGCGACCAGATTTATCAGAAGGAAGCCTTTCCGCTCGAAGCAAGCCTCACGACCGACCGCGCCGAAGAGCTCGAGGCTGAGATAGATCGGCGTTTTGATGTTTCGTCGCTCGTCGTGTTCATCGGTGGATTGGGATTCTATCCGACGATGCTATTGGAAAGCACGTCATTACCCTGGACGCTTGAGGTGGCCGCGCACGAGTGGACGCATAACTGGCTGGAATTTCGCCCGCTGGGCATGAACTATTCCAAATCGCCCCAGACGCGCACGATGAACGAGACGACGGCCAACATTGTGGGCCAAGAGATCGGCGAAATGACCCTGCACAAGTTTTTCCCTGAGCTGGCGCCACCGCCGCCCCCCACCCCACCCCCCGGCCCCACTCCAACCCCGGCCCCGACGCCCACGCGCGATCCGAACCGCTTTGACTTTCGGGCCGAGATGCGCACCACACGCGTGGAGGTAGATCGTCTGCTGGCCGAAGCGCGCCAGGCCAAAGAAGCGGGAGACCCAACCACGGCGGCTGCGCGGATCAACGAAGCCGAAGAGTACATGCGTCAGCGGCGCAGGTTCTTTGCCGAGCATGGCTATTCGATCCGCAAGCTGAATCAGGCGTACTTTGCCTTTCACGGCGCTTATGCGGATCAAGTCGGCGCGGCCGGCGAAGACCCGGTCGGCCCGGCGGTCAAGCGCCTACGCGATCGCAGCCCGTCGCTCAAGGCATTCCTAGATACGATTGCTTCCATGACCACGTTTGAGGAACTCGAGCGGGCGTTGGGAGAATAGGGATCAGTGAGCAGTGACCAGTGATCAGTAAACAGGGATCGGTGAATAGTGATCGAGGATCAGCGGAGAGCAGCATGTCGTCAGAGAATCCACAACAAAACTCACCTGAAAAGCACCGGCTGACGTTGGTCATCGGAGGCATGGTGCTGGGGATGCTCGTCGCTTATCTGTTCGGCGCGCTCGGACGCGGGCCGGTCAAGCCACTCGATCTGATCTTTTGGGCCGTCGGCGGCGCGCTGCTCGGCCTGCTAGCTAGCCTGCCCCAGCCGCGCAGATAAGAACGTGAAACGTCAAACGTCATATTGCATTTGACGCCTCAGACCAGAAACTCGCCATTCTTGTAAAATGGCACACCATCCACGATGATCGCGCCGCCGTCGCGCATGTCGCAGATCATGTCCCAGTGGATGGCGGACTTGTTCTGGCCGCCCGTATCGGGATAGGCCGCGCCCACCGCGCAGTGGATCGTCCCGCCCAATTTTTCGTCGAACAAAAGATTGCGCGTGAATTTCCGAATGCCATTGTTCGTGCCAATGGCAAACTCGCCCAGCCTCCGCGCGCCCTCGTCGGTGTCGAGCATCTGGAGCAGGAAATCCTCGCCCTTCTTGGCCGAGGCCTGGATCACGCGGCCTTGTTCAAACGTTAACCGGATGCCTTCAACCTCTCGGCCCTGGAAGATGGCCGGGTAGGTGAATTCGATCCAGCCCTCCGTCACGTTTTCTTGCGGCCCGGTAAAGATTTCGCCATCGGGGAAATTCTTGGTGCCGTCGGCGTTGATGAACACGCGCCCTTCGATGCCTACCGTCAGATCGCAATGCGGCCCGGTGACGCGCGCCGTCCTCTTGCCTCTCAGCCAGTCCACGAGTTTTTGCTGTCGAGCAGCGATCTCGCGCCAGCGCGCCACCGGATCGGGATCGTCCAGCAAACACGCGCCATAGACAAAGTCTTCGTACTCGCGCAGGCTCATTTCGGCATCCTGAGCGTAGGCTTCGGTGGGAAACAGCGTAATAGACCACCGCAGCTCGCCCGCGGCCTGACGACGCATAAAAATCTCTCGAAGCTCGGAGTGCGCCTGGGCAAAACGCGCCATCCGCGCGCCTTCGACGTTGGACATGGCTTTGGTGTTCGTGTCGCTCAAGATGCGGTACGAGACATCGAACGTCTCCATCACCATCTTTTGGACCGGCGAGACAAAGTCGAGCTGCGCTTCGTTGGCGAACGCGAAAAAGAGCTCTTCCGCGCCGGGCAGGCTGAGCAGCAAGAGCGGATGACCACCGTGCTGCAACACCTCACGATAAATCGCCAGCAGCAAAGGTTGGGCCACCGGCGCTCCTTGAATGACCACCTGATCGCCTTCGCGCGTGGGGGCAGAATACTCGACCATCACGCGGGCCAGCTTTTCAATGCGAGGGTCCACCTTCATTCTCCTTTGACGTATCACTTACGCATTATACCACACGGGTAACTGTTCAGCGGGAATCCGTCAACCTGTCTGCCGCCAGGCAGGCGAATCGCTGACAGAAAGGCGTGACCATCATTCGTTTGACATTCGTTGACAGGGACCCGCAAGCCTTTAGAAAAGGCATTGGCTGAATAGTTACCCACGCGGTTCGTTCCCCGCTTGGCGAGTCTTGACTATCTTGAGAAACTCGCGCACGTCAGGCGCATCGGGGTTTAGCTCAAGCGCGGCGCGGAGCTGCTCCGTCGCGCGATCGTAGCGCCCCAGCGTGTAATATGCGTTGCCCAGCGCCACCCGGTAATCGTACCGCCTCGGATCAAGCTCAACTGCGCGTTGCAGATGTAAAATCGCTTTGGCCGTCTGGCCGATGCGGCGATAGTAGCGCCCCTGTGTATAATAATCCATAGACGACCTGGCAAAAGTATCCAACTCCAGTCGCTGACGAATGGTTATCCATTCAAAATCGCTGTGAGATTCCAACAGCCAAAAACCGATGAACAACGCAACGATCGCCCGTGCTGCTGCGACGATCAACGAAGACAGCCCCAACACCAGACCACTACCAGCCAGCGCAAGGTGAAATGCCGCGACAAACAAGGCGACGAGCAGCGTCGCTGGACGGCGCAGGAGCAAGATCGCCGCGGCCACCAGCGACCAGGCCAGGGCGATCGCATCGGCTGTGATGAAGAAACGCACTGCCCGCAGCAATTCCGGCGTCGGCCAGCCAGATTGGAACGCGGCGCCTGCAAGCACAGCGTTAATGCTCCCTATCACGACAGTCCCGCCGACCATCATCTGCAGGGCCGCGATCATCAGCAGCCCGTGGATCAAGTCAGCCGTGGCCTGAACGAGCCACGTCGTTGCGAGTAGCCCTACCCGCGCCGGGTCGGTCACCTTCGGAACATGAATCGTCAAAGGTTGCGCGCAAAGTGGACAACGCGCGTCAGATTCTTTCACCGGTTGACCGCAGCGAGGGCAGCCGTCAGGTCCTGGCGCAAACTCATCACGCGCGGACGGCTCGGTCACGTGCTGGAAAGATGTGTAGGGATGCTCAGGCGGGACGCTGGACGATTCCGGTGTGCCCGCTGACGGGCCAGAGGCTTGTCTGTCCAACCATTCCAGGCCCGCCTTGGCTGCCGGGTTGTCCGGCTCAAGGGTCAGGACGTTTTCCAGCGCGACCCGCTTGTCGTCGAGGCTGCTCACGACACCGGCCAGCCACAGCCAGGCCTGCACGTTGCGCTCGTCGCGCTCGACCACGCGCAAGAGCAAATTGCGCGCTTCATGGTTCTGACCAGCTCTGGCTCTGGCGATCCCTTCCGCAAGCCATTGGCGAGTTTCGTCGTCCATGCTTTCCCCGGCAGACATTGTAATCCAGAACACGTAAAACGTGAAACGTCAAACGTCGGGGGATGTCCGGGGGCCGCCTAGTTTTTGACGTTTGACTCTTGACGTTTGACGGAATCCGTCTCCCATGCTATCATCTCGCTGCATGGCAGAATCATCCTATGTAGCGCTTTATCCAGAGATCGATCACCGCCAGGCGCGTGTTTGGCTATGGCGGTTTTTTGTTGGTTGACAGACCAGCTTCAGGAGTATTGAAGACACGGGTATTTCCCACATAGTGTGGTAGACCCCACAATCTGTCACACCTGCCCTGGCGGGCGGTGCCAGGGTTGCGAGCCGCCGAACCCCCTGGTGGGGGCAGGTGCGGCGAAGCCATCTCATTTTCCCTACCCGGAGATTGCTTCGGAAGCCCGCCACGCTTTGCTCGTGGCTTAAGCTGCGCGCCCTCGCAATGACAGCGCGACTCACGTCAAGTGGGAAATGCTCGAAAACACGCTCTCAACGAGGCACACATGGCAGAACGCTTACGCATCATCCCGCTCGGCGGCAATGGCGAAGTCGGCAAGAACATGCTGGCAGTCGAGTATGGCCCAGACATTCTCATCATTGACGCCGGCATCATGTTCCCTGAAAACGACATGCTGGGGATTGACTTTATCATCCCCGACTGGCAGTATCTCCGCGACGCGCAGCGGGCGGCGCACGTGCGCGGGATCATCATCACGCACGGCCACGAGGACCACACCGGCGCGCTGCCCTATCTGTTGCGCGAGATCAACGCGCCGGTCTATACGACCCGTCTGACGCGCGGCCTGATCGAACTCAAGCTCAAAACCCACAAACTGCTCGATCAGACCACGCTCCACACGATCAAAGCGGGCGACACGGTTCAGATCGGCCCGTTCCAGTTGGAATTCTTTCGCGTCTGCCACAGTATCCCCGATGCCGTCGGCCTGGGCATCACCACACCAGCCGGGCTGATCGTCCACACGGGCGATTTCAAGTTCGACCACACCCCGGTAGACGGGAAGCCAACCGACTTTGCCAAGCTGGCCGAGTTGGGCGGTCGAGGCGTACTGGCGCTGCTGTCCGATAGCACCAACGCCGAGCAGCCCGGCACGACGCCTTCAGAGCGCGTCGTCGAAGCTGCGTTCGATCAGGTTTTCCGCGACGCCAAGGGGCGCATCATCGTCGCGACGTTTGCTTCGCTCATCAGCCGCATCCAGCAGGTGGCCCACGTCGCCCAACGCTATCATCGCAAGCTGGTCATCACCGGTCACAGCATGAGCGAAAATGTTCGCATCGCGCAAAAGCTCGGCTACATTGACCTGCCTAATGATCTGCTGGTCAAGGTCGAGGAGGCCGGGCGATTGATGCCGAACGAGACGGTGCTGATGGTGACGGGCGCGCAGGGGGAGCCGAGCTCGGTGCTGGCGCGCATGTCTACCGGGCAGCACCGCCAGGTCGGCGTGCAGAAAGGCGATACCGTCATCGTCTCGGCGCACGCCATCCCCGGTAACGAAGAGATGGTCCACCGCACGATCAACCGGCTGCTCAAGCGCGGCGCCGAGGTGCTTTACGATCCCATCGCGCCGGTGCACGTCTCCGGCCATGCCAGCCAGGAAGAGCACAAGCTGATGCTCAATCTGGTGCGCCCACAGTATTTCATCCCGATCCACGGCGAGCTGCGCCAGCTCAAGGCGCACGCCAGACTGGCCCAGCAGTTGGGCATTCCGCCGCAAAACACCTTTGTCGTCGAAAACGGCTATGTGATCGAGTTCGACGAAGGCGAGGGGCGTATCAGCGAGCGTGTGCCGGGCGGCTATGTCTATGTGGACGGCTCGACGGTGGGCGACATTTCACCGGATGTCTTGCGCGAGCGCGAAGTCCTCAGCCGCGATGGCTTTGTCGTTGCTATCGTCCAGCGGGATAGCGAGACGGGCCAGGTGCAGGGGCGCCCCGAGATCATCACGCGCGGATTCGTCGTCGAGCACGAGGCCGAAGATCTGATCATCGGCGCGGAAGAAGCCGTGCTGGCGACGGTGCTCAGCAATGGGGTCAACGCGCAGGACCTGCGCGACAAAGTCAAAAGCGTGCTGACGGATTATCTCTATCGCGAGACCAAGCGCAGGCCGATGGTGATCCCGGTCGTTTTGGAGTGATTGGGCCTCCGAGCACGGTCCATCACGCGGCCGGGACGTATCCCAGCTCTTCCAGCCTGGCCAGCACCTTGGCCGCACTTTGCTGCGGCGTCTCACGTCCGTCGGTATGGCAGACGACCTCGGGGTTTGGCGGCGGCTCGTAGGGGTCCGAGACGCCCGTGAAATTTTTGATCTCGCCGTTGAGCGCCTTTTGGTATAGCCCCTTGACGTCGCGCTCGGCCAGCTTTTCAATCGAACATTCGACGTATACTTCCACAAACCGCCCGATCTTGTTCCGAATCTCGTCGCGGATTTCGCGATAAGGCGAGATCGCCGCGCCGATAGCGACCACACCGTTGCGGCTGAGCACTTCGCACACCCAGCCGATGCGGCGGATGTTGGTGTCGCGATCCTCTTTCGAAAAACCCAAGCCCTTGCTCAGGTGCGTCCGCACCACATCGCCGTCGAGCACTTCGACGCGCAGACCTCGTCGGCGCAATTCGTCAGCCACCAGTTGGCTGATGGTGGATTTCCCCGCGCCCGAAAGTCCGGTAAACCAAATCGTGAATCCGGTTTGGCAGCACATGGTTTGTTTGTGTTCTCTCCGAGTGTTTGAATGACACGTAAAACGTGATACGTGAAGCGTCAAGGTTCACTTGTCACGTTTCACGGAAGAATCAGCTTACCCTGATGACATTCCCGTTCATGTCACGCGGCACGGGCAGACCCATCACATCCAACACCGTCGGCGCCATGTCCATGATGTGCGCCGCGAGCCGCTTGCCGCCGGCTGCATGAGCCGGGTCGTACAGGATGTACATGCCCTGCTGCGCGTGATTGGCGTCGTCCGGGCCGGTGTCGTTTTCGAACGTGTACACATCGCCCAGGCCCAGGCTGCCCACCGCGCGCCAATCGAGATTACCAAAGTACACCACCAGATCGGGCGGGATGCCTTTGACCTCCCGGTAAATCTCTTCTGGCTTGAACGCCACCGTGCCGATGCTCCGCCCGTTCGGCGCGGGGATGGATTCGAGCGCGCGGGCCAGTTCATCGCGCACCCGCCCGTAATCGGCCTGTGGGATGATGCCTTGCGGCTCGCGGCCCTGCACGTTGAGGAACACGCGGCCATAATAGCCGCCGCTGCCCCACGCGCGCGTCCGGCTCCAATCCACTTCGACCTTCTCGAACGGCGTAAGCGTCTTGGGCGACTCGCTCTTGAGCACGAGCCAGCCGTTGCGGATGAGCCACTCGTTGACCGCGATGCCGCCGTGCATGGTCTTGGCCCCATGATCAGAAACGACCAGCACCACTGTCTCCTGGGGGACCAGCGACAGTACCTCGCCGATGTAGCGATCGAGCTGCTTGTAATAATCGCGGATCGAATCTTGCCACTTGTTGCCTGGCTCATATTTGGGGTGGGCCGGGTCGGTATACTTCCACATGCCGTGATGGATGCGGTCCACGCCCATCTCGACGAACATGAAAAAGTCCCACGGCTTTTCCTGCAGCAGCTTTTTGACGACGACGAAATGCTGGTCGGTCATGTCGTAAATCTGCTTGAGCAGGAAATCCTTGTCCTCGGTGCGGAATTGCGGCACGTCCACTTGATACTCGCCTACCCACGCGGCGATCTGATCCTTCAGCTCAGGCGGGTAGGTGTACTGTGTCTTGGTTGTGTTGGGCGTGAGAAAGCAGCCGACCATCGCACCATTGACGGGCCTGGGCGGATACGTGCCCGGCACGCCGACGACGACCACCTGTTTGCCTGCGCGCGAGAGAATGTCCCACACGCGATCGGCCTTGACCGCCGAGCCGGTAGCGATTGTCATCTTGTCGTACGAATAATCGGCGCGGTTGCGAAAGCCATAGATGCCCAACTGGCCCGGGTCGCGGCTCGACATCATCACGCTCCACGCCGGGACGGTGATCGCCGGGATGCAGGATTCGAGATCCCCATACACGCCGCCGGACATCAAGCGGTTGAGGTTCGGCAGTTCCCCACGCCAGCGATCAAACACGAGCGACGGCTCCGCGCAGTCCAATCCAATGACCAATACCTTGCGTCCGCCCCACACAGGCTTGGCCGCCCTGTCCGCTTGCGCGTGTCTACTCTCCACTGGTCTACTCGTTTCCTCTGTCCGCCTGGCCCTCATTCCTTCGACCAACACGCGATACACTTCCGGTCGAGTGAATTCGGGCGGGATGGATTCGCCAGTCTCTAGTCGGCGGCGCACTTCGGTGCCGGAGAAAATCACGTGGTCTTGCTCGCCGTGCGGGCAGGTCTTGGCCGAGACGATGCCGCCGCACTTTTTGCAGTAGAACGTGTTCTCGAACAGCAGTGGTGTGATGCCGATCTCGTCCGGCTCGAACTCGTCAAAGATTTTTTGCGCGTCGTACGTGCCGTAATACTTGCCGACGCCGGCATGATCGCGTCCGACGATAAAATGTGTACAGCCATAGTTCTTACGGCACAGCGCGTGAAAGATCGCTTCGCGCGGCCCGGCGTAACGCATCGCCGCCGGAAACACGCCAAGCAGCACGCGGTCGGGCGGGTAATAGTCGCGCAGAATCGCCTGATACGAAGCCATGCGCACATCGGCGGGGATGTCGCTGGGCTGCGTCTCGCCCACGAGCGGATGAAGCAACAGGCCATCCACGATCTCGAGCGCAGTCTTTTGGATGTACTCGTGCGAGCGATGGATCGGGTTGCGCGTCTGGAAGGCGACGATGGTCTTCCACCCACGCCGGTCAAACATGCGGCGCGTCTCGAGCGGCGTGTGGCGAAACTCGATAAACTCGCGATGGGCGGGCATGTCCACCAACCACACCGGGCCGCCGAGCAATACGTCGCCCTGTCGGTAAAGCCGCGCCACGCCGGGATGTTTGTCATCTTCCGTGCGATAGACCTCGCGGGCTTCGCGCCGCTTGTCGTAGGTGAACTTGTCCTGCACCGTCATCAGGGCCAGGACGTGACCCTCGCCCTCGACCAGCGCGACCTCCTGACCCTCGCGGAGGCGGGCCGCCAACTCGGTCGAAACCGGCAGCGTGACCGGAATGCTCCATACCGTCCCGCTGGCCAGTCGCATCTCGGAGACGACGCCCTCGTAATCGGCGCGGGTCATAAAGCCGGTCAGCGGCGACATGGCGCCGACGGCGATCATTTCCAGATCGGCCAGCGACATGGGGCCAAGCGTAATTTGCGGGAGGTGCTGCGCTTTCCTCCTAGCCTCCTCCCGCTGTTCCTCTGGCAATCGCCGGTCAACCAGCTCCCCCCCATGGGGCGCGATACTTCCAAGTTGTTCCACTGGATACTCCCAGATCAAGAATGATGATGCGGATTGTAACAGAATGAAAAAAACTCGTCAAGCAATCCTGTCTCCGAGTGGCGAAATCAACCCAACCTGCGAGAGGCCAAGAGCCTATCCAAATAACAGGCAGAGCGGGCTCCCATGCCCGGCTTCTCCCCCTGCGAAGCGGGGCTGATCTTTACCCACAATTCACCAGTAGCCCGAAATCGTGCTGGGCAAGCGATTGAAATCGCCCTGAGCGCGGGGCTAAAGCCGCCGCGCTCAAAGCCCCAAGCCCTTTGGGCTGAACCACCCGCCCCCGCAGGGGGCTTGGCCCTTTCAGCCCGGTGCTTCAGCACCGGGGGAGAAGGGCGGGAGGCCCTCGAGATGTGGGTAATGATTAGGCGTACTTGTTTACCGCCTTTGGCAGTCATTGCCCAACCTGCCCCTGGCCGGATGATGAATCATCCGGCTGATACGAGAAACCGGCTGAAGCCGGTTGGCGATGGCCCCAGTCTGCTTCAGCAGACTTGACGTGACAGCCGCGAAATTCATTTCGCGGCTACAGACGGTAAACAAGTACGATTAGGCGAAGCGGGGGGAGTTGGAGGGGGGAGCGGCGTGGGAGCCGCCCTCCGCTGGGTTGCGCACCGGAAACTAGGCTAGCACAACATCGTCCAGCGAGTCGAAATAGGCTTGCAAGGCTGTTTTGTGCTTATCCAGGTTGAATGTCATCGCGCACCTCGTTAGACATTATAATACCAGCGCGGCTCGTCAACCAAACGAGCCGCGCATGGATTTGCCGTGACGACTTGAGTCGTCACACTCCCGAACGGCTGAAGCCGTTGCTACGGACACTCAGACCTGGTACAGCAGGTCCATGCACCAGTTCAGCACCTCCTTGACCATCCCACGCATCTCGACCGCCGACGCCAGGCCATACAGCGGCCCCAACCCTTCAGAGGCCTGCGGGTTCTGTTTGACGTACTCGACAGCCGCCTCGAGATCCTCGATAAACTTTTCCTTGACGCCGGGCTGCGTATGCCGGAGCGTCACGCAAAGGTGGACGCTCGGCGGCAGGTAAAGCCCGTTCAATCCCCACTTCCGCCGGGTCATGTACTCCATGATCTGGTACACGTTGAGCGTCTCGGATCGGAAAGCGATCAGAAAGAGCGGATCGCCGATCACCTGAATCTCTGAGATTCGTCGCATCTCCTGTTTGAGCCAGGCCGTCGTCTCCAAGATGCGCCGGGCGGCCTCCAAGTACCCTCGTTCGCCGATCGAGACCATCGCCGCCCAGCACACCGCGCTCAACGCGCCGGGGCGACTGCCTGCGAAGGTGGGCGAGAAATACAATCCGCCCGGCCAATCGGCGACTGAGAAATATTGATAGTGTCGCAGCTCTTGACCACGATACAAGATCACCGAAGTCCCTTTGGCCGCGTAGCCGTATTTGTGCGTGTCTGCCGAGATCGAAGTGACGCCCGGCAGGCGAAAGTCGAATGGCGGGACCTCATAGCCCAACTTTTCCGCCCAGGGCAAGATGAACCCGCCCAGACAGGCGTCGGTGTGAAAGCCCAGCCCGCGCGGCCGCGCCAACTCGGAGAGTTCGGTGATGGGATCCACCAGGCCATGCGGAAACGGCGGCGCCGACCCAACCAGGGCGATTGTGTTCGGCGTAATGGCCTTTTCGGTCGCGGCCACATCGGCGCGAAAATCCGCCCCGACCGGGATGCGGATGACCTTGATCCCGAAATACTCGCCGGCTTTGTCGAACGCGGCGTGGGCGGTGGTCGGCGCGATGATCTCGGGTTGGGTGATGCCTTTGGTCGCGCGCGCCCAATCTCGATACGTCTTCATCGCCAGCAAGATGCTTTCCGTCCCGCCCGAAGAGATCGTCCCCACGATTCCATCTGAGGTCTTGTCCGCGCCCAGCATGTGAGCCGTCATCGAAACGATCTCGGCTTCGAACTTGGTCGCGCTGGGCCACACGTCGGGATGGAGCGGGTTGCTTTGCGAGTGGATGGCGTACACGCGGTTGAGAAAATCAACATGCGATGGGTCGCCATGATACACCGCGCCGGACACATAGCCCTGCTCCCACCTGGCCCGCTCGATGGATTGGTATTTTTCCATCTCGGCCAGGATCGCTTCCCGATCCAGGCCGGCTTCCGGCAAACAAGAAAAGCTGGTAAAGCCCTCACGATAGGGCTTGAGCCATCGGGTGACCTCGTCCATCATTCCAGCGAACATGTCGGTTTCCATGTATCCTCCGAGAAATCTACAGATCGCACTTGGCGTTTGATGTGAAATGTTTTTCACCTTGTCATTGCGAGCCGCCGCAAGCGACGAAGCCATCCCCTTGCCGCAAAAGGAGATTGCTTCGCGCCCTCGCCTTCGGCGGGGTGCTCGCAATGACAATTCCACATCAAACGCACTTTGTGATTCACTTGTTGAGCGTTCGGTAGAGCTTACGCAGCGAACGATAGACCTGGCGATACGCTGCGTATAACTCGTCGTAGGTGGCGCGCGGTTCGGGATTGGGCATGACCACGCGACCGGGGGGCACGAGCGACTTGAGCGATTCGACCGATGGATAGAGGCCCAGGCCGACGGCGGCGATGAGCGCCGCGCCGATGGCCGAAGCGGTCTGCGGATTGGGCGCGGTTTCGAGTGTGCGGCCGGTCACGTCGGCCACGATCTGCAGCCAGGGCAACCCCTTGGCGCCTCCACCGACGACGCGCAGCAGGTCGGCACGGAAACCGTATAGCCCGGCGATGGATTCCACGATCCAGCGCACATTGTAGGCCACGCCTTCATAGATCGCGCGGGCCATCTGCGCGCGTGTGTGATTCGCGCCCAGGTTGATGAACCCCGCGCGTACACTTTCGTCGGCGATGGGGCAGCGCTCGCCGTACATCCACGGCGTAAAGATCAGGCTGCCCGCGCCAGGCGCGGTGCTGGCGACCTCGTCGTCCATGCGCTTGAAGGTTTCGGCGTCCGCGTCGGCACCATACAACTCTTTGGCCGCCCATTTGAGACACGCGCCAGCCGTTTCTGTTTCGGCGATAAGCAAGAGTTTGCCCGAGTCCGCAGATTGGATCGTGGCGATGCCGCGTTTGCCCGTGATGCGCTTGCCGGTGACGATGCCGACAAAGCCCGAAGTACCCAGGCAGAGATGCGCTTCTCCCTCTCCGACCGCCCCTGAGCCAACCGCTGCCGTCATCGCATCGCCCGCGCCGCCGAACACGGGCGTCCCTTCCAGCAAGCCGAGCGTCGAGGCCGCTTCACGCGTCAGGCCACCGACACGCTCGTGCGATTGAACCAGGACTGGAAATTTGGCCGGGTCAAGACCGAAAAAGCGCATCAGGGTTGTGTCCCAAATTTTGGTCTTGAGGTTGAACAGGCCGGTCACGCTGGCGACGCTCCACTCGTACACCAGCTTGCCGGTCGCCTGATAGAGGAGATAGCTGCTCGTGTCTACAATGGCAGCGGCGCGGGCATAGACCTCCGGCGTTTTGCGCTTGAGCCAGAGGTACTTGGGCAAAAGGTCTTTGCCCGTCATCGCCACGCCGACGATCAGGGCAAAAATGGCCGGGCCACCCACCTTGCGCATGACAATCTGCGCCTCTTCGCCAGCGCGTCCATCCAGCCAACTGATGCAGGGCATGAGCGGCTGGCACTGCACGTCCACCGGGAGCGCGTTGACCATTTGCGTGGAAAAGGCCAGGCCGAGGATCTGGTTCGGTTTCGCGCCGCCGGATTCGAGCACGCGCCGCGTGGTGATCGCCACCGCGCGCCACCAGTCGTGCGGGTCTTGCTCGGCCCACAACGGGCGCGGGTAGCAGGTGGGGTACGGCTCAAAGGCCGTCGTCACGATGCATCCATCTACGGTACAGAGCGCCGCCTTGGTTCCACTGGTGCCGACGTCGTGGGCAAGCAAGTAGTCCATACGTTTCTCCTCTTTCGCAAGATCACGCGCCGGAAGGAGGGGATTGGGTATCAGGTATTGGAGATCAGCCGGGTGAGATTATAGCATCAGCGCGGCTCGTCAACCAAATGACCAGCCGCGCGGCATTGGATATTGGGTATTGGAGATTGAGCAGGTTCAGCGCACGAGCATCAATGCAGCCTGCCCAATCAACATCAGCACGCCCAGCACGATGAGCGCGTACACCAAGAACTGGGCCAGCGGATAGACCCACGAAACGGCCTTTCGACCGTCGTCGAGCACCAGCTCGCGCAGTTCAAAGACTGGCTGCGGGACGCGGCGGAACCAGCCGCGCGCTGTGCCGCTTTGCCCGATGAATTTTTCCGCGCGCAGCAAGCCGAACAGAAACTCGAACAGGCTCCATGGCTGACGATAGTCCAGCACGACAAAGCCGGTCGAGTCTTGCAGCACCAGGTCTTCGCTGTAGAACAGGCCCGGCACGCCTCGCCCAATGATGCGCCCGCGCAGCGTGCCCGGCACCGCGCGCACCTTGCTCACCTTGACCTGGCCGACCAGCTCGCGGACATTTCGCCCGGCGGCGAGATCAGGCGGATAAGCAAAGCGCCGCTGCAGCCACCAGGCCACGCCCCAGGCCAGCAGCCCGACGCCGATACCCGCCAGTGGTAGCTCGAACAGAAGGCTCAGAGCCGCTACCCCCAGTCCAAACAAAAAGCCGAGCGTCGCAAGCTGGCTGATCACCAGATCCACCAGGAACTCGTCCCAATAGCTTTCCGGCTGCTCGGCGCGGAAGGAAAACGCAGGCGTGCGTCCCATCGCTTCGCTCTGCTTTTCCAGCGCCTTGATGCGCTTGGCCGGCAGCGGATGACTCGACGACAGCTCGTACCACCCGGCCCACGGGTTCCACAAGTCCCACTTCATTGCATCTTCCATCGCTGAGGTGGTGAGGCTGCCAGTCCCGGCTCCGACGAGCGCGAGCGCCCTGGCGACCTTGGGGTCGAACACGCCGAACGCACGCGCGGCTTGCATCCGCACGTCATTCTTGGCCTGGCCGGATTGCGGCGCGCGAGCCAGTCCATAGGCGATCTTGACCAGGCCGGTCGCCAGGGCATCGGGATTGCCGGTGAGTTCGCCGGAGAAGCGGTCGGCATAATACTCGCGCACGCGGCTGAGGAGCAAGACGATGTACTGGCTCACCACGTAAGCGATGTAGGAGATGAGGCCAATCAGCGCGATGTACCCGCCGCCTTTGCTGCGCGAGCGGCCGCGACCGCGCGTAGCGATGTAGAGCGTGTAGAGCACGAGCGGCACGACGGCGGCGACCGTCATCACGACAAAATCCCAGTGCGCGATGTGGCCCAGCTCGTGACCGACGACGGCCTGCGCCTCTTGCGGATTGAGCATTTGCAGCAGCCCGCGCGTGACGACGAGTCTCGCGTTGCCCGGATAGTGCCCGAAGGTAAAGGCGTTCGGGTTGCCGTCGTCAATCACGCCAAAGCGCGGGATGGGGATGTCCCGCTGCTGGCACGCGCGCGCGATGAACGCGGCCAGTTCCGGGCTGAACTGCGCCGGGTCCACCCACTGAATCTTGTAGATCCACTGCAAGATGAACGGCCCCAACAGGTATTGCAGGGCCACGACGATCACGGCGAACGGCACAGCCAGCCACGCCGGCAGCCCCGTCGCCAGCAGAGCCATGATGCCGACCGCAAACACCAGCCCGAACAACAGGGCCAGCACAATGATGGAACGCATAGCCAGGTTTACCATGTTGACCTCCTACAAGTCGCAGGGCGCAAGTCGCACGTCCATGCGTGTCAACTTAAGGTTGGAGTGCAGGCTTCAGCCTGCATAAAACGCGGCCTGAAGGCCGCACTCCGGGGCTAAAGTTTACACCAATGGTCGCATGTCCGATTCGGGAGTGGCAGGGCGGTGGGCGACTGCCGCCCTGACCATGACTTGGGCACCGCCTGCCCCTCCAACTCTAAGCATCATCCAGGCCCCAGTCCTGGCGCACCAGTATTGCACTACTCTCTGGGATAGGCAAATAGGTGGCAAGTACTGCAGTGACCCACCAACAGAAGACGAACAGCAACAGAGGACACAGAATTCCTACAGCAAGGCTGACCGCGATTGATTCCGTCCTAGTCACGTTTTTCAGACACTCCTTCGCGGGATACGGAAGGTGCCAAACTCGAGATTGGGACACATCGAGCCACATGGCGGACTCTGCAAATTCACTCGTGGCAGCAGGGCGGGCGCCCACCCCGCCGAGCGGAACTTGGGCACTTTCTGGCCTATTCTGCACAGTCTTTCAACTGCCTTCTGGTGTATACTTCAAGCACTACGTTGGTAATCACTGTCCCAATGGCCGCACTTACAATGAAGGCAATTGCCGCTTTCCGCAGAGCCATCCAAGCCATTACCATTCCTTCACCCCAGCTTCCAAGTCCCGCCTCGTATTCCATTCTTTCTGCACACCATATTTCGCCGTTAGTATAAGCGATGTAGCTCACCAAATTGTTGTATGATGACTCATTAGATGGAATGGAGAAAGAAATGTTCAGGGTCACCTGAAGGACAGGTTGTGCAGGTGGTATTAGGTAGAATCGCGAATTCTCAATTACTGTAACACCAGCAACCGGTTTCCCTTGAATAACAGTCATGCCATCTGGCACACAAATCGGCACGATGTCCGTGATTTTAGTTGTTCTCTTGTCTGTTTCTGCAAATAGGCCAGAGCCCATCTGATATTCTAGCCCAACGGGCGGCGCATTTAACGATGCTACGTAACGCCAGGTTCCATTCCAACCCCATACAGCTATATACGACATCACAATTGAACTGAGAAGACTAAGAAATGATACTGTTGCTGCCGCAACTAGCACGGGACGACGGTGATATCTTAACGTCCATAATGCCCCGAGTATCACTCCAAGAAGTAGGGGTGGAGTTAGACAAACCAATATGCATGTCGAATACTCTGAGAGCATCTGCCATTTCTCGTGTGCTGGCTTGTAATTGTCGCGACTGCGGTTGCGCCTAACTCGGAATTGAGCCGCGCAAAGCCACATGGCGAACTCTGCAAATCCACTCGCAGCAGCGGAGCGGGCGACCGCTTCGCGCCGCCGACCGGAACTGGCACATTACAATTCGTCGTATTCCTCTGGCTCTACATTGGCTACCTTTGCCATTGCTTTTCGGAATTTCTGCTTATCTCCGCGCTTAGCTCGCTTTCCAATGTATTCTTCGGTCATCAATGCCGATACTTTTTCTGCCAGCGCAAGAGTAATCAACTGGTTGATCGAGATGCTTTCTTTCGCGGCTAACTGCCGTGCGCTATCGTGCAGGGAATGGGGCAAACGAAGGCTAATCGTACTCATGGCAACTCTCCAATCTTTTGCAGAAACTCTCTCGGAGTTATTATGCTGATACCGAACTGTTCGACTCCTTCAAAATCACGTTGGTTGTGCGTGACGATAAAATCGCATCTTGCACTGACTGCCAATTCCAAGACCATATCATCTTTGGGGTCTTTGAGGAACGGACGCCATAGATAAAAGACCGCATGGTGACTGGCAACCACACAGATATAATCGAGAATATGGTCAATATCACGAGCAGTTAGGGCTATTTGGCCTATAAGCCTTTTGGCTGCCTCTTCATATTCGAGAACAAGCGGCACGGAGACGTTCGCCACAAACTTGCCGCTATCAATCAGTGCGAGCAGCTTGTAGGAAGCGCCGCGGCGTGAACGGAGGGCGGCTACCAAGACACTGGTATCAATGACAATCTGAGGCGTGTTCATATCGGTATCATATACGATACCAAGGCATTTGTCAATGAGGTGTGACCAAATCCGGTTGATGCGTAGTGGCGACCCTTGTGGTCGCCCGCGTCAAGGCTGGCTTTGGGGTCGTGCGTCTTCCAACCGGTAACGGCTGAGCCGCGCAAAGCCACATGGCAACTCTGCGACCCCGCTTGTGGGAGATGGGCAGGCGACCGCCCCACTGACCATAACTAGGCCGATCCGAAACATGTGCAGATGCATCCGAATCCGGCTCAAAACGGAGCAATCACCCAGCGCCCATAGGCGACGAAGGCGGCCAAAGCGAAAAGAACAAGGCCGACCAAGCTGTTAGGGCTTTCGCGGCAGGCGATGTGGAACCCAACCGCCACCAGCATCATCAGGGCCAGCAGCGCCGCTGACCAGGGCGTCAGCCAGGTCAAAATCCCGGTCACGGCAGGCAGGATCAGAGTGACCCCACCGAGAAACGCACAGAAGGCGATCAAAGTTAACAGGGGCCGTGTTGCCGCGCCGAGCCGCTGTATTCCTTTTTGCATTTTCGTCTCATCCGGGCGCAAACCGTGCGTGTAAGCAACTGAGACGAATTTAATGGCGAGCACTATTTGCAAAGCCCACAAGACAACATTCATTTTGGTTCCTTGTGTTTGCCCCAGCAAGATCGCGGCTCTTGAATCAGTGTCTAGATTTCACGCGATTGCGATAGGTGGCTCAACTCGAGATAGAGCTGCGCAGGGCTGCCTGGCGAACTTGGCTTCACTACTGGCTCACCTGTGCAAACGCGCCCTCCTTGACTTGGAAGATAAAGACGCGCTGCTCTTTCACGTCGCCGTTGGCGTCGTATGCGATCTTACCCATCGGCGTGGTGAGGTCCAGCGTTCGGATCGCCTCGGCCACGCGCGGGCCGTCGAGCGTCCCGGCCTTTTTCGTGCCTTCGAGCAGCACCTTCATCGCGCTGTAGCCGTTGATGCTGTAGGTATCGGGGTTGCGGAACTCGACGTCCTGGTACGCCTTGATCCACTGCGCCTGCACAACGGCCTTCGGCTCTGGAGCAAAGTTGCTCAGGTAGATGCCCTCGGCGCTCCCGTCAGATTCGTCAATTGTCGCCGACAGGAACGCGCCGTCGGAGGCCATGAACGGGACCTTGACGCCGGCATCCACCAACTGCTTGCGCAGATAGGGCGTCTCGACTTCATAGCCCGCGTAAAACACGGCATCCGGCGCGGCGGACTTGACCCGTTGCACTTCGGTGACGTACTTGCTCTGCTCCACTTGCACCTGGAGGCTGAGCACCGCCTGCGCGCCGAGCCGGCCAAGCTGCTCGCCCATCGCTTTGCCCAGGCCGATGCCATACGGGTCGTCGTTGTGGATGATGGCGATCTTTTTCGCGCCGAGCTTGCTGACCAGGAACTCGGCGTCCACGCGCGCCTGCGTCGCGTCGTTCGCGTTGACGCGGAAAAAGTTTTTGTAGCCCTTTTGCGTCAGCGTCGCTTCGCTGGCCGTGGGCGTGATGATGACGATGGGCAGGTCTTTGTAGACCTCCATCGCCGCGAGCGTCTGCCCGCTGTTATAGTGGCCGATGACGCCGAGCACGCGCTTACCTGCCTTGAGATCAGCCACAATGTCCTGAGCGACAGCGACCGCCACATCGTCATCGCTTTCGTCATCTTTGGCAACGACGACGACCTGGTAGCCCAACAGCCCACCGGACTTGTTCACCTCGTCGGCGGCCAGGCGCGCGCCGCCCAGCACCGTCTGCCCGCCGTTGGCCTGAAAGCCCGAAAGTGGCGCGGCCACGTAGACGATCACTTCGCCTTTGGTCGGGCCAGGTCCGCCGCAGGCGGAGAGCATTAGCACCGCAATCATCAAAAGCATCAACAGCTTGTTCATTTGCATTTCACTTCCTTTATGGTGGAGTGTCGAGAGTCAAGAGGGAAGAGCAAAGCCTTGAGCCTCTGTCGCTCTGCGCTCAACTCTCCACGCTCGACGATTCTAAAAGAACCCGCGTATCACGAGCAAAAAGCCAAAGATGATCAGCGGGATGCCGACCACGGCGCCGATAATCGTCGCGGTGAGAATCACCCCCACGATCATCAGCACCAGGCCCAGGAGGGCGGCAACCAACCGGCCAGTCACCTCGATGATCCCGGCGACCAACTTCCAGAGCGCCACAAACGGCCAGAGTATCCACGACGTACCGTGTTCTTCTTTCGACATATCTGCCTTCCTGCTCGATAGAGATTTGAGATAGAGATTTGAGATAGAGATTTGAGATAGAGATAGGGAAGGTTGCTTATCAATCTCTATCTCTATCTCCATCTCTATCTCTATCTCCATCTCCATCTCTATCTCTATCTGCGCTTTTCCATCAACAGCCCGGCTTCGCCGTCGCCGTAGTAATGGGTCTGGCGTCGGACTTGCTCATAGCCCAGCTTGCGATACAGCGCAATGGCCGGAGTGTTGCTTTCGCGTACCATCAGCCGCACGATGGGCCGCCGCAAGCGCGCCTCACATTCTGCCAACAACCTGGCGCCGATGCCGCGTCGCCGATGCTGCGGCGCGACTCCCAAGGTGACGATCCACGCAGCCTGCTCGCCCCACGGCTCATCGCCCGCGACAAAGCCGATCAGCTCATGCCCCGTCGTCGCCTTGAGCGTCACGTTGCCTGGCCAGACGACGAGCAGGAGCAGCGTCAACGGGTCATACGCCTCCCTGGGGAAGCAGGCTCGCTCCAACCGCCACAGCGCCATGACATCACGCCACGAGGCGCGCGCGACGGTGACCTTTTGTATGGACAAAGACATCCAGGCCCGTGAAACGTGATGACGTTTGACGTTTCACGCTTCACGCATCACGTTTCACTTGACCGACTCTTCCGCCTGACCGACGAACGGCTTGATCAGATTCGTAAACTCCATCGGGAAGATGAACTTGGTCGAAGCGCCCGCCCCCAACGCCTTGAGCGCCTCAAAGTATTGCAGCGTCATCGTCTTGGCGTCAATGTGCTCGGCCACGTCAAAGATCGTCTTGAGCGCGACGGCAAAGCCTTCCGCACGTAGCGCCTGGGCCGCGCGCTGGCCTTCGGCTTCCAGTATGGCGGCTTGTTTGGCGCCTTCCGCGCGCAAGATGGCTGCGTCCTTGTCGCCCGTCGCCACGGTCACCGTCGCCTGGCGCTTGCCTTCCGCTTCGGTCACCACGGCGCGGCGCGTGCGCTCCGCCGACATCTGGCGCGTCATCGCGTCCTGGATGTCCTTGGGCGGGATGATCTCGCGGATTTCGACCGCCGTCACCTTGACGCCCCAGCGCTCGGTCACCTCGTCGAGCTTTTGGCGCAGCATGTTGTTGATGTGCTCGCGCTCGGCCAGCACATTGTCCAACGGGATGTCGCCAATGACTGCGCGCAGCGTGGTGGTGGCGATCCCTTGCGAGGCCATGCGGAAATTGCTCACCTGGATCACGCTTTGCGCCGGCTCGACGATCTTCCAATAGATGAGAAAGTCAATGCTGATGCTGGCGTTGTCTTTGGTGATCGAGGTCTGGTGTGGAATTTCCTGCACCGTCTCGCGCAGGTCAACCTCGATGGGCGTGTCAATGATCGGGATGATGAGCACCAGGCCCGGCCCGCGCGTGCCAATGTACTTGCCCAGCCTCAGAACGACCAGGCGCTTGAATTCCGGCACGATGCGGATCGCCGAGGCCAGGATCACGATCCCCAGGACGACAAACAGCGCGAAAATGCAAAAGCTGGCGGAAATAGTTCCAAAGTCCATTCTTGCCTCCTTATGTGTGTTCTTCTTGCTTACGCAAGATTACTTGAGCCGCGCCACGCGCAGCCTCAGCCCTTCGATCTTGGTGACGACGACATGCTCGCCGGCGGCCAGCGGCTCATCGGACACCGCCGTCCACAGCTCGCTCTTGACCTGCACCGTGCCGACAGGCGACAGCGGCTGCTTGACGACGCCGTGCGCGCCGATCAAGCGCGTCTGCAGATTCGAGACCGCCGGGAGCTTGTGCGCGCGCACCGCTGCCGAAACAGCGATGCCGAAAAAGCCCACCGTCGCCAGCGTCGTCAAACCGATCACAATCAGACTGATGCCCGGCTGAGTCTCAGTCGGCCGGACGAGAAAGATCGAGCCGAACGCGAACGCCAGGACGCCGCCGACCGTCAGCGCGCCGTGACTGGCGATCTTGAGCTCGAGGATGAACAGGACAAACGCCAGCACGATCAGCACCACGCCGATGGCATTGACCGGCAGTTGAGCCAGGCCCATCACGCCCAACGCCACGCTGATCACCGCGATCGCTTCTGGCAAGCCCGTGCCGGGCATGATGAACGCGGTGATCGCCGACCAAATCCCGATGATGAGCAGCAGATACGCCACATTCGGATCGATCAACAGTTCCCGAAGCGTCGTTGCAATGTCCATACCACACCTTCTTTCCCCCACCCCCGGCCCTCCTCCGCTTCGCAGGGGGAGAGCATGCGGGGGAGGGGGTCACTTGTCCACATCCACCACCTGCTCCGCAGCCGGCTGAGCCTGCGTCACGCCGCTCATGCCTGGCACGCGCTTGACCAGCTCGTCAAACTTTAAGCCGGTGAGCGCTTCCAGCACTGGCGGCACCTGGGCAATGATCTGCGTCATGTCGCCCGTGAGCTTGGTCAGCCCGGTGCCATCGCCACCGCCCGTGTTGACCAACACAATGCGCTCCACTTTGGACAGCGGCGCAGTGAGGGCAGCAACGATCTCGGGCAGCTTGTCAATAAACATCTGCGCGATGGCCGCCTCGTTGTATTGCTTCCACGCTTCCGCGCGCGCCCGCATACCTTCTGCTTCGGCCATCGCCTGCGCTTTGATGACCTCCGCCTGGGCCAGACCTTGCGCTTTGAGGACTTCGGCCTGCGCCAGACCTTTGGCGCGCGCGGCATCCGCTTCGCCCACGCCGACCTCGCGGACGGCTTCGGCCTGACCCTGCGCCACCGTCTTGAGCTTGACACTTTCGCCATCGGCCAGCACGGCCTGTCGGTTGCGTTCGGCTTCCGCCGGGCGGGTGACGGTGGCAACAAGCTCCTTTTCCTTGCGCAGCGCCTCTTGCTCCGCCACCAAGATCTCGCGCTGCTTGCGGACGACTTCGACCTGCACCTCTTCCGCCGTCACGGACTGCTGCGTCTTGAACCTTTGCAGATCATAAGACAGGTCGGACTCGGCTTTCTTTTGCTGGACGGAGGCATTGTATTCCGCCAACTTCATCTTATAGTCGCGGTCAGCTTCGGCCACGACCGTATCGGCGGCCAGCTTGGCGATCTGCCCCTGGCGATTGGCCTCGGCGCTCTTGATCGTCGCATCACGGTTCGCCTCAGCCTCGCCGATCGTCGCGTTCTTGCGCACCTGCGCGATCTGTGGCTTGCCCAGCGCCTCCAGGTAGCCGTGCTGATCGGTAATGTTGCGGATGGTAAAGCTGACGACCGTCAGGCCCATGTTCGCCAGATCGTGCGCCGAGACCTCTTGCACGCGCTGCGCAAACGCCTCGTGCTCCGCCATCACTTCTTCGACTGTCATGGTGCCCAGGATCGCGCGCAGGTGACCGGACACGGTCTGGTAGGCGATAGATTTGATCTCTTCGAGCGTCTTGGTGAGGAACTGTTCGGCGGCTGTGGCGATGGACACGTCGTCAGACTTGACCTTGATCTGCGCCACGCCTTCGACCATGATCGGCACGCCGAGCCGGGTGTAGAACTCGGGCGTCACAATGTCGAGCGTGATGTTTTCCAGCGACATCCGGTTGACTTTTTCAAAGATCGGCACGACGATCGTCCCGCCGCCCGCGACGATCTTGAAGCCGCGCGAGGAGCGTTTGCCCGTCGCGTCCACGAAGCTGTGCCGGCGGCCGGAGACGATCAACACTTCGTTGGGGCCGGCTTTTTGGTACAGGCTGCCCAGGACAGCCAACATCAGAAAGAAAAAGATCACCAGCCCCAAGATACCGAGAATGATCGCAGGGAAATTAAAAGACATTTTGCCTCCTTGTTAGTTTTTGGGTCGAATAGTCCAATTGTGGTGTATCCTAACATCTTGAACACTGGTGTCATTGCGAGGAGCCGCGCAGCGGCGACGAAGCAATCCCCTGGTATTGAGATTGCTTCGCGCCCTTCGGGCGCTCGCAATGACATAAAGAGCGGGATTCTGCAAACTGTTCAAGATGTTAGGGTACAGGACACCAATCGTCGAATAGTCGTCTGCCGACTGCTCGACTATGGACTATTGGACTCGCTTTGCCCTTGCCAGACTTGAGCGACCCCGCCTTCCACGCGCAAGATAAAGACTGGTGCGCCCTTTGCAAACGATTGGCCCTCCGCGCCGATCGCAGGCATCGAATAGCGGCGGCCGACATCGGTGTAGGTGATCGCGCCAACGCGACCTGGCGCAATCGCCACACTCACTTCGGCCGGGGTGCCTGCCAGCTCGGCCACACGGGATTCGGAGCTGGATTGGGCCAACACAAAGTACCTGACGAACAACCGAAAGCCAGCATAGGCCAGCCCGGTCGCTGTGGCAAACGAGACCGGCACATTGACCACGGCGGGCAGGCCCAGCCCCATGCTCGTCACGACGCCGGCCGCGCCAAAGCCAGTCAGGAACGTGGACACGGTGATCGGCGAAAGGATCGAAACAGGCTCAAACTCGTCAGCGTGCGTGTGCGCATGGCCGTCGCCCGGCCCGTGACCGGCCGCGTGCCCGGTGTCTCCCACGTGACCCGCGTGGCTCACGTCGCCCACGTGTGCGGCATGGCCGACATCGCCGACATGTCCCACGTGTCCCACATCGCCCACATGACCTATGTCGCCAACATGTCCCACATCGCCAATATGACCCAGAGCACCCACATGGCCTATATCGGTCACATGACCCATGTCGCCTACGTGACCGATGTCGCCCACGTGGCCTATATCGCCCAGGTCAAGATGGCCCGCACCCCCATCGCCGCCGAGATGCACCTGCGGCAGGTGAAGGTGGCCTAACAGAAACGCTACGAGCGCGTAAAACACGCCGATGCCCAAGCAGGTGAGGTAGACGATGTCTACGGTTTGCATGTCACACCTCCAATACCTAATACCCAATCCCCACTCCCCAATGTCGTCAGGTATTGGATATTAGGTATTGGGTATCACGCCCTTGCGCGATATACCTCGTCCATTGAGGACACGACGTCGTGCAGTTGCTTGACCTGCTCCGAGATGTCCTCGCGCAATCGCTGCGCGCGTCCGCTGTCAATGTCTTTGACGCCGACGATCAACAGTTGCGAATAGATCGTCCCCATGGCCGTGAGCGTGCTATCCATCTGAAGCTCGGCCCGCTGCATCATATTTTCGAGCTGCTGCAAATTCGCCAGTTGCGCCTTCTTGGACTCAATGGTGTGCATCATCTGCTTGCGCACTGCCGGATCGTCTTCGATCTTGAGCTTGGCCGCCAGGTTTTGGATCGCCTGCGGCACCGAGCGCATATCCTGATGGATCACCTCATCGGTTTCAAACGAGTCAAGTCGCTGCGCCAACTGATACAGGTTGTTGAGCCATTCGTCAATTTGAGTCGCCGTGTCGCGCAAGTGATCGCGCAGCACGCCCTCCCGCGTCCGCGCAACCGTTTCGGCGATGCGCTGGCGATATTCCAGCGCCTTTTCGATCCGGTCGCGCACCGCTTCGCCCCGCAGTTGCTGCGGATTGAACTCGTGGCGCAGCAACTCGGCGACTGCCTTGGCGTTGGCCGCCGGGTCGGTCAGGATGCTGACGAACAGCGCCAGCCACAGCACAATCCCGCCTGCCAGGTAAAACCACCGCCATCCCTCGTTAATGGGCGAAAAGGCCGTGAACAAAATCGTCAATGCGATGACCACCCCGCTCTTCCAATCAAAAATCGCGTTCTCGATGATCGCGCGCGTCGCGCGCTTGCGCAAAATCTCTTGAGGGCGCTCGTAGGTCATGGGATGCTCCGTTCAGGCTGTGATGGCGGATGCTTTCTTGGCAGCAATCAATTCGAATAACTCTCGCACTTTCGGATTGTCCGGCTCAAGCCTTTGCGCTTCGCGCAGCGCCGACTCGGCTCGATCGTAACGCTTGAGGCCTACATAGGCTGATGCCAAGGCCAGGTGATACGTCAGGATGGTGGGCGCGCCCGCCGTGGCGCGGCGAAAGTGAACCGCCGCCAGCGCCCACATCTTTTTCCGTGCGTACGCGCGCCCGCGCTGGTAAAACGCAGAATGGGTGTGGATGCCTTTGTCCGGCGCGCACCAGTATCGCTCGTGATCCACCATAAAGTCTTCCTCGATGCGCAGCAAAAGGAAAACTGGCGCCGCGGAAAGAACCAAAAGGACAACCGCTTCCCAACCAGGGCGCACCGCCAGCAGCGCCAGAGGCACCACCGCGGCCAGAACCGCCAATCCCACCATAAACCAGTAAATGGGCCGCCAGCGCAAATAGATCAGCACGGCTTGAACGAGTTGGATCGTCATCCCGATCACAAACGCCCAAAAGGCGGCCGGGGGCAGCTTGCTAAGGATAATGGACGTGACATCAGACGGAAGTGTGTTGAGTCCCAGATACACGCCCAAGAACTGCTCCGCCGTCTGGATTCGCCCTTCCATCACCAGTCGCCCGAACTGCAGCGTCAGGAACACAACAAACAAGTAATTCCCGGTCGTGATGTTCGTGATCATGTTGCCCATCAAGATCCAGAACCAGTACGAGCCTTCCGGCCGCCGCCGCTTGTGGGTCCAAAGTGCGCCTTTGCAGGCCTTGCACCGTTTGTCCTTGGGCTGAGTCGGCGCCGCGCAGTACGGGCACAGGGTCTCGTCGCTTAGCTCGTCAATCGCTTCCAGCACGGCCGGTGATTGTGGCGTTCCCCATTCGTCACCGAGCTGGGTGACCGATTCGACGGGCGGCTCGGGCTGGAGTGGCTCAGGCTCCGGCTCCTTCGGCGGGCCATACAACATGGCCGCCGCCGGAGTCAGCGGAGTCGCCGTGCGGCGCGACTGGCTTTCCGAGATCAGCGGCGGGACGTAGACCGATTGCTCCCTCTGCTCTCGAATCCAATCCAGGCCCCGGCGCGCCGCCTGATTGTCCGGGTCAAGCGTCAGGACATTTTCCAGGCAGAGTTGCCTATCGTCCAAACTGTCCATCACACCCGAAAGCCACAGCCAGGCTGCGACGTTCCGCTCATCTCGATCGAGCGCCCGCATCAGCAAAAGGCGCGCGGTTTCCTTCTGGCCGGACCTGGCCGCGGCGATGCCCTGTTGAAGCAGTTCTGCCGAATCGCTCGTCACAGTCTCCCTCGCGCGTCAGGTCTCGCGCATCAAAAGTATGTCGAAAGAATCTTGTAAAGCTGCTTGATCGTCTCGACCGTGCCCTCACGCGCCTGGCCGCCGGTCGCTTCGGAAATCGCCCGGAGCGTCATCCAGTCCGCATCTTTGCCATAGCCGATGCTGAACACGACGACCGGCACACCGGACTGGTTCGTGTCACGCAGGTACTTGGTCAGGCGGTCGAGCCGAATGCTCGAATTGTTCTCCAACCCGTCCGTCATCACGACGATGGCGTTGATGCGGCCCTTGTCATTCAGCTTTTGCAATTCATCGTAGGCTGCCTTGACCCCGTCGAGCAGCGCCGTATTGCCGCCGGCCTTGATCGAATCAATCGTCGAGTTGAGCACGGCGCGGTTCGTCCGTAGCTCCTTGGCCGGGATCGTCTGATAGACGCTGCTGGAAAACAGCACCATCCCCACGCGCTCCTGATCGCTCTGGAACTGCTCGACGAAAATCTTGAGCGCCTGCTTGACGTTGGCGATCTTGTCGCCTTGCATGCTGCCGGACGTGTCCACGACAAGCATCACGTTCGCGCGCCGCTTGGCCTGCCACCACGCCTGCTGGATCGTCTGCAAGACCGCCGGCGCGGGAACCTGCAGCGAGGTCTTGGGCTGCGAAGGATCCACTCCGTTGTTGGGGTTGATGGGTGAGCCGGGCGAATTGATCGGGACATTTAGGTCGGCAGGACGATAGCCCAACGCCAGCACCTTCTTTTGCGCTTCCGACGAGCGGACAAAATCGGAAAAGCGCGCAAAGGTCAATCGCTGCGCATCGGCCAGGCCTGGCTGCTCGAGCAACGCGAGCGGATGGTCCTGCCACAGCGCGCCTTCCGCCGGATAGATGGCAACCAAGTCAGCGCCCTTGCTGCGCGCCCAGAGGACGATCTGCTCGGAGCAGACAAACGCATCGAGGTAACTGCGCCCCTGTTGGACAACGCGCTGCGCGATAGGCCATTCGCCTTCGCCATAGTAACGCACCGTCTTTTCGATCGCGTTCACGTAATCGAGCGTGCGCTGCGCCTGCACATCTTCGACCGTCAGGCCGCGAGTCTTGCCAGAACCCGCGTAAAATTCGGCCAGCGTCGCCAACAGCCCCGAAGCCGACGCCGTCGAAGGGTGACTCCATTTAAAGTTTGGATCGGCCTGCGCCTTGGCGAGCAGATCGCTCCACCCCAATTCTTTGCCGGGATAACCCATAGACTGCGCCACGTTGCGCCACATCGCGATCACGACCGGCGAGACGGCATAGCGCGTCGTCTGGCCCACGAGCGTCCCTTCGCCACCGTGCGCGTCGGCCCAGGCCCGGTCCACCTGGCCGAGCCAAATGGACGAGTCGGGCGACATGGCCTGAAAGCTCCCGGCGATGGCGCCTGCGATCATGGCGTCCGGCTCCAGCTCGACCGTTTTGACGATCAGCCGGGTGCCTTCGGGTGATTTGAGGCCCTGCGCATTAAAGCTATCCACGAGCGACTTGAACAGTTCGGCTTTCTCCGGCGAATAGGCGATCGTCAGCTCGGCGGACTGGGGCGGCGCGACCTGTTGGCTGGTGGGCTGGGTCGCTGAAGGAAGCAAAGCGGCCAGGATGACCCAGGTACCGCAGCACAGCCCCAGCAACACCAGCGCACCTGCTGCCAGCCACGCGACCGTTTGCGTCGTCGCCGGAGATTTTTTGCGAGTGGATTTTCTTGAATAGGTCATTCCCATCATCCTATGGCAGTGGACGTTGGCGCACGTAGCTGCGTTCCACGACCGTAAACTTGCCTTCCGATGGTATCTTGCTCACGGTCAGCAACTCAATCTTGAATGACGGCAGTGATGTCGTGACCTGTGCTCTGTAAGCGCCGTTTCATTCGTACAGGCGGCATCCCTATGCCGCTTACCGACGCATGGGGATGCGTCGGTTACGGACTTGTTCTCAGTGTGACAAATCGAGTCACTGAGCCTTGCCTTCCGCCAATGCCTTTTGATAGGCCTTCCAGCCCGGACACCAGGTGGTGTGCCAGCGCCAGAGCCTGGCAAGGAGCGAGTTCGGTTTTTGCTCGGCGCGCTTTCGGATCGGGCAGCTTTCACAGGCGAATTTCTTGTCCATTGTGCTTTGCTCCTATCAACATGTCATCACCTCCCTAACGCTTGGCGACGTTGAGATCGAACCAGCGCAAGAGCGCCTGCAGCACATCGCGGCCCGGCGAGCGCATCCTCGAGGTGCCCGGCACAATGGCTACCACGCCTTGCGATTGCCATTTGGCGAACGGGCTGTTGGGATCGGCCATCACGTTCACGTCGGCGTGAACCGGGCGCAGGCCATACGCCACCGCCTTGCTCTGCACGTCCTTGCTCAGCAAGTACTTTTCAAATTCGAGCGCGGCGTTCTTGTCCAGCGCGGTCGTCTCCGGCCCCATCCATACGCTGAACGGGAAATCGAACCACGTGACGTACTTGGGGTATCTCACGGCCAGCGGGTCGCCCCAGCGCGTCTTGATGCCACCCATGTTCGCCAGCAGGTCGCTTTCCAGCAGTTGGCCCCCATCGCCGACCGAATAACCCAGCAGCGCAAAATCTTCGGCGGTGTAGGCGCTGGCTCCACTGATGTCCGTCACCGAACTCATCAGCTCTTTGAGCCAGGCCTGGAACTTGGGGTCGGTCACGTCGGCCACGCTGATGTCGGGCCTGTCATAGTATTCACCCGCAGCGGCGATCATCGCCGCGAGTCCCCCGACGTTCTTGCGCGGGTTCGGCACCACGAGCTTGAAATAGCCCCACGAGCGGTCACCGCCCAGATCGGGCCAGCCGCCCTTGGCCGTCGCCGCGTCGTGCAGCGTCTTCCAGTTGATCTCGCCGAATTTTTGTACCAGCACCGTGGCGCGGCTTTGGTAGATACCCCAGGCAAACAGCGAAAGCGCGATGGGCCTGGCGCGGTATTCGCCATCGGTGAGGAACACGTCGCGGCCTTGCTTTTCTTTTTGCACCGCGTTTGCCAGCTCGACCAGGTAACGGCTATCGGGGATCCACGCCGTCGGCAGTTGATCGAACGAGGCGCTATCGTAGCGGGCCAGCGCCGAAAGGCCGTCCATCGGAATGATCGTCACGTGGATCGGACGGCCTTCCAGTTTGTGGTCCTCGGCATTGAACTTTTTGGCCGCTTCGCTCACCCACGGCTCGACCGCCAGCGCCGTGACGATGCGCACCTCGATCGGCTTGTTCGTCACGGCGACCGGGGTGCCCGATCTGGGCATGAACTGGATGACCAGCCCTATGCCGACAATGACCAGGGCGAGGGCGATCACGAGGAAAAAGATCAAGCGTGTTCGGTTCATAAAGACCTCGCGGGGCGCGTCAAAGCGCCCCTCACTAGTGAGGAGTACGATTAAGGGCCCTCATCTCCCATCCCCTTCTCCGATACAGGAAAAGGGGGAGTGGGAGTTGAGGAAATCAACCGCTGAGACCCAGTCGCTTCTTGCGCTCGGCCAACTGGCTGTCGAGTTCGGCCTTGCCCAGCGCCGCATCCACCTGATCTTCCAGGCGAGCGGCTTCCATCTCGGCGCGCGCTTCGGCCTGATCGAGCCGGGCGCGGATGCCCTCGGTGATGCGCGCAATGTCCGCGTCGCCCACGCCTTCCAGGTCCTTGAGCGAACGGATCGCGCCGACGGTGCGCTCCTTCGACTTGGCGAGGTCCAGCAGGGCTTGCATCTCCTCGCGCTCTTGCTTGATGGTCGTCAGCTTGGCTTCCAGCTTGAGCTTGGCGTCCATCAGCTTTTGATATTCGACCTGGGTTTTTTGGTGGCTCTCTTGATACTCGGTGAGCAGCTTGCTGGTGGTATTGAGCTTGGCCTGTACGGCAGCGGCCAGGTCGTCCTTGCCTTGGCGGAGCAGCTCGTCAATGTTGGTATCATACTTGGCGGCCTCGGCCTGATATTGCTCCACCTTGCGCGCCAGGGTTTTGACGTTGCCGCCGACCGTCGCGGCGGCGTCTTCGAGCGCGTCCAGGTTGTTTTCGGCCTGGCGGATGTATTCATCGAACACAGCCAGGGAATTTGCCTTGAGCGCTGCATCCACCATCGCGTGCAAGTTGGCCGAGATCAGGGTACTGACTTTCTCAAGTAGCGATGCCATGAGACTTTCTCCTTTGTAGAATTTTCGGTGGTCATCGTATCATACAAGCGGCTGAGCCGCTTGACGGGCGACTGACGAGGTGCTGACCGGCCTGGCTCCCGGCTCAAGTCCGGCAACTATTATACTGCAAAAAGGAGCACATCCAACAACACAAACAAAAAAAGCCCCAGGTCTCCGAGAAGCCGGGGGCTAGATTCATCTGGGCAAGTCGCACATCAGGTCAGCTGCTGCGCCGAAGCACGGGCCATGACCCGTTCGACACTTTGCAGCAACTCTTGAAGCGAGAAAGGCTTTTTGATGTAATCATCCACCCCGGCAATGTGCTTGGCCAGGACCTCGTCAATGCCTTCTGCTTTGGCCGTGACGACGATGACGGGGATGTTTTTCATCACATCGTCGGCCTTCATCCGCCGGTAAATCTCCCAGCCGTCCATCCCGGGCAACATCAAATCGAGCAGAACCAAAACGGGACGATGTCGGCGGATGGCGTCCAAACCATCGGCACCATTTTCGGCGCCGACAATCTCCAAATCTGTCCGCTCGAGGATCAGCCGGATCAACTCGATCACGCCCGGCTCATCTTCGATGCACACCACAGTGTTGGTTGATCGGGTCATACTACCTCACACTCGCAGGATAGCCCGTGAGGCTCAGTCCATTTTCCCCAGGACTTTTTCAATGCTCTGGATGAGTTCCTGCGGGCCAAAGGGTTTGGTGATATAGTCGTCCACCTTGGCAATGTGCAGGCCCAGGACTTTGTCAATGCTCTGAGCCTTGGCGGTGACAATGATGACGGGGATGTGCTTGAGATCCTCGTCAGCCTTCATCTGCTGATAGACTTCCCAGCCATCCATGCCCGGCATCATCAGGTCAAGCAACACCAGGTCGGGCTTGATACGCCGGACGGCCTCCAGTCCTTCCGCTCCTCCCGTCGCACCGGTCAGCTCGAATCCCCTGCGGCCCAGAATGAGCCGGATCAGGTCAATCATCTCGGATTCGTCCTCGATGCAGACGACAGTTCTCTTCGCTGCAGACATGGTGTTCTCCTATGCCCTTTTGAATCCTGGCGCACGTTGGCTTGATCGTCCCAGCCGCCTCGCTTCGCCAGCCTTGGCAAGCACAGAGCTCTGGGGTTTAGTTTAGCACAAGAACCCTTGCCTGTCCAGAGGCCTGGATCGGTCGCGCCATTTGGCACACACTGCTGCAATTCCTGAGACTGGCGATCAAGCTCCACCCATACGCGGGTCGAACGCATCGCGCACCCCATCACCCAAAAAGTTGAATCCCAAGACGACGCTCAGGACGGCCAGGCCCGGAAAGGTTGTCAGCCACCACTGGTAGAATCGAAAGCGGCCCGTCGAGATCATCGCCCCCCATTCCGGGGTGGGCGGCACCGCGCCCAGACCAATAAAGCTCAAAGCGGCGATCGTCAGGATGACGCTGCCAGCGTCGAGCGACGCCTTGATGATGAGCGGCGCGATCGTGTTGGGGACAATGTGCCGCAGCAAGATGCGCCCATCCGGCGCGCCCAGGACACGCGCTGCCACCACGTACTCGTTGTGCCGCACGCTGAGCACTTGACCGCGCATCAGCCGCGCGTACTCGGGCCACCAGACCAAAATCATGGCGATGACGGCGTTCTTGAGGCTTGGCCCCAGCACCGAAGCGATCGCCAGAGCCAGCACGATGGACGGAAAAGCCAGCGTAATGTCCGCCAGCCGCATGATGAGCAGGTCGAACACACCGCCGATGTAGCCCGCCAGCGCGCCGACCAGTCCGCCCAGCAAACCGGCGAACAAGATGACCAGCAAGCCCACCGGCAATGAAATCTGCGCGCCGTAGACGACGCGGCTGAACACATCGCGTCCCAGCTCATCTGTGCCAAACAGATGCTGAATCGAAGGCGGGCTGAGGCGGGCCTCGATGGTTTGCGCCTGCGCGTCGTATGGCGCGATGAGAGGCGCGGCGATAGCGACCACGCCCCAGATCAAAATGATCGCCGCACCAGCCATTGCCATGCGATTGCTGGTCAGGATGCGCAGGCTGCGCCGCCACGGTGATTCGGATGATATTGCTTTCGCGTTGAGTGCTACCTGATTCATCGTTTTTGGGGAGGGCGACCACTAGCCCATGCGGGCCACAAGCTGCCCCCGCACGGGGGTTGCGGTCGCCCATCGGGGACACCTGCAAGAGATGTCCCTACTCCCGGATGCGCGGATCGAGCACGCCATACAGAACGTCCACAACCAGGTTGACCAGAATGTAGATCGCCGCGATAAGGAGTGTCGTGCCAAGCACCGCGGGATAGTCCAGGTTCGCCGCCGATTCGACCGCGTAGCGACCGATGCCCGGCCAGGCGAAAATCGTCTCGGTCATGATCGCGCCGGTCATCAACCCGGCAAAGGCCAGCCCCAGCACCGTGAGCGTCGGGATAAAGGCGTTACGCAGCGCGTGGATCAAGATCACGGTCCGCTCGCGCAAACCTTTGGCGCGCGCCGTGCGGATGTAATCCATGCGCAGCACCTCGAGCAGTGACGCGCGCGTGATACGGCAGATCAGCGCCAGCGTGAACCAGCCGAGCACCACGGAGGGCAAGATCAAGTGCTGCAGCGAGTTGCCGAGCGCCTGCCAGTCGCCCGCCAGTAAGGCGTCCGTCAGGTACATGCCGGTGACGGTGGGTGGGGCGACCAGGCGAGCGTCAATTCGTCCAGGGCCGGGCAGGATTTGCAGCTTGTAGTAGAACAGAAACATCACCATCAAGCCTGACCAGAAGGGCGGCATCGAAGCTCCCAGCAACGAGACCAGTCGCGACAGATGGTCGAGCCAGCTTCCGGATTTGAGCGCGGCGACGATCCCCAGCGGCAGCCCAAAGATGAGCGCAAACAGCATCGAGGCGATGGACAGCTCGACAGTCGCCGGCAGAAAATCGGCCAGGTCTTGAGCGACCGGGCGCTTGGTCTTGAACGAGAGGCCCAGATCGCCACGCGCCAGATTCGAGAGATAGATCAGGTATTGTTCAGGGAGCGATTTGTTCAAGCCCCATTTTTCGATGGCGGCGTTGACGATGTCGGGCTTGTCCAGCGATTTTTCGCCGACGATGACGACCAGTGGATTGGCCGGGACCAGGTGAGAGACGACGAATGTGAGCAGGGTGACCCCGATGAGCATGGGGAAGACGAGCAGCAGGCGACGGATGATGTGGACGGACAGGCCCATCGCGATCTCCGACGTGAGAATAGACCTGACAGGTCTTGCAAAGCAGACCTGTCAGGTCCAACAGCGGCTTACTTGCTCAGGTCAAAGAAGCTGACGAAATGCACCGGATGATAGGCAAAGCCCTTGACGGCCTTGCTCATCCCGGCAATGGACTGGTTCTGGTAGAGCATCGTAAAGGGCATGTCGTCCATCAGCACCTTTTGCAAGTCCTTGATGGCTTGCTCGCGCTTGGCTGGGTCAAGCTCGGTGCCGACGATCTTGGCATACTTTTCTGCTTCGGGATTCTTGTAGAGCATCCGTTTGGCGATGCCCCGATCGCTGTACGAGAAATAATCCGTCCACATCGTCGGATCGAGATAGTCGGGCGTCCACCCGCCGAAGGCAAAGGCCAGCTTTTGCGCGCGCATGTCGCTCAGGTACACACTCTGCTCCATCGGCTTGAGGTTGACTGTGATGCCGACTTCTTTGAGGTCATTCTTGATCTTGGCCGCAATCGTCTCGCGGGTGGGGTTCGCGCCATAGGCCAGCTCGATCGTAAAGCCTTGCTCGTACCCGGCCTCTTTGAGCAGCGCCTTGGCCTTGTTCAGGTCACGTCCTTGCGTCATCTTGGGGTCAACACCCAAAATGCCCAGTGGGATAATACTCGGGGCGCGACTGCCGTAACCGCGCAGGATCGCCTTGATCAGCCCGTCATAGTCAACGCTGAGCGCAATCGCCTGCCGCACGCGCTTGTCGGAAAGCGGTTTGGACAGCGCCGCGCTGGAGGTCATCGCCAGATAGTTTTGATCGAGCGTCTGGCCGATGACGACGTTGAGCTTGGGATCGGCCTTGGCCTGCTCGACCAGGTCTGGGTCAATGCTGGAAGCCAGGTCCGCGTCGCCGCGCTGGAGCATTTGCAGCACCGTCGTCGGGTCGGCCACGTGCTTGATGATGACCTTGCCAAGCTTGGGCTTGCCACGCCAGTAATTTGGGTTGGCTTCCAGCACGATCTCGGATTTGGGCTTCCAACTCGTCTGGATGAACGGGCCGCTGCCTGCCGAGTTTTGATCGAGCCAGTCTTTGGCCTTGTCTGTCTTGTCGGCATCGGCGGCGTCCGTGCCGTTCTTGCTCTTGACCACTTTGCTATCTACGATGCTCATTGCGGGCGCGGCGACGATGCTCAGGAACGCGGGCGAAGGATCGGTCAGCGTGACCTTGACGGTCGTGTCGTTCAAGACCTGCACGTTCGTGATCACGTCGGCATAGAACGACGGATTGCCCTTGAGGTTCTTGAGGCGCGTCCACGAAAAGCGCACGTCCTCGGCCGTCACAGGATTGCCCGAGGTGAACTTGACGCCCGGATGCAGGTAAAACGTATAATTCAATCCATCGGGCGACACTTCCCACTTGTCGGCCAGGCGCGGAGAGACCTTGGTCAGATCGCTGGCCTTGAACTCGACGAGCGTGTCATAGGTCGAGTTGTGGATCATCAGGTTAGTCGTCTCGTAGGCCTGATGCGGATCGAGCGTGACCACATCGTCGAGGTTCATCACCATGACAAGCGCGGATGGCGGAGCGGTCGTCGCCGTCGGCGGCACAGGCGTAGGCTTGGGTTGTGTGGCGGTCGGTTGTGCCGGGGCTGCTGTAGGCGCCGGAGGCTGTGTCGGCGGCGCAGGCGTCGCCGGGGCGCCGCACCCGACCAGGCTCAGGCCAAGCACGACGACGACGAGCAGGGAAAACAACAGGCGGGTCGCTTTCATCTCTTCCTCCTTGTGGAAATCGTGGGCGTGGGAGTGCCAGCCCACCGGCCCACGGTAGGCTCTCTTTTCCTGAGGGCTGGCTCAGGTTGAACCGCCATGTGCTGCGATCACCTCCACACGACGGTCCAGTCCCAAGTCTACCGCGCTTTGTCTGCCTCGTCAATCCATTGGTGTAAACTTTAGCCCCGGAGTGCGGCCTTCAGGCCGCGTTTTATGCAGGCTGAAGCCTGCACTCCAACCTTAAGTTGACACGCATGCTCGTCAATCCGATCAGCCTGGACCGCACCGCCACTGAATTTGACAAGCCCGATCAAGCGTCGTATACTTTTTGCATTGGTCAAGGCAAGCATTCATACCCAATAGGAGGACGGATGGCCACTAGTGGATGGCAACTTTTGATGGAACAAGGCCCACGCCCTGGGCTGACGTTTGAACTGAACAAGCCCATCATCACACTGGGGCGCGAGGCCAACAACGACATTGTCATTGAGGATCCCCAAGTCAGCCGGCATCACGCCCGATTGACGCAGCAGGGCGCCGGTTACGCCGTCGAAGACCTGGGCAGTACGAACGGCACGTTCATCAACGGTCACCGCGTCATGGGCACCAGGCCGCTCAACAGCGGGGATACCCTCGGCCTGGGCGATACAGTCGTGCTCAAGGTGATGGGAGTGGCCGGTGCTGGCGAGACTGTAGTCGCGCATCCGCAACCTCAGCCCGCGATGCCGTCTTATGTGCCGCCCCCTCCACCGCCCACGGCAGGCTTTGGCGCGCCGCCGCCTCCACCGCCTCTGCCAGCTCAGAAGAAAGGCTCGCGTGCGTGGCTGTGGGCCTGCGGCTGTCTGGTGTTGCTCTGTATCGTGGTCACGTTAGCCGCGGCCATCTATTTTTGGAGTAATCCCGAGCCGCTCAATGCCCTCTTTCAACTGCTCGGGGTCAGTTTGAGATTCACGCGATAAAACAATCCTCCCGCAGGCTTTGGAGCCTGCGGGAGGATTTGTGTCAATACCTCAATAACGCCCCTAGACCTGCCTGCGTCAATGCCTTGTGGCCGGCGACCATCTCGACGTGCCCGCCCTGCTCGAGCACTTGCTGAATGATCGTTTCGACGGCATCCGGGATGCGCGCCATCGTTCCCCCACAGAACGGACACTGGTCGAGGCGCTGACTGGTGATATACGCGCACTGCTGGCATTGAAAGCCTTCCGCCTTGTATCCTTCGGAGACCAGCAAGGTCTGGATGCGGCCCTCGTGCGCGGCGCTGAGCGTATCGTCCAGCCGAACGACTCCTCCCTTACCCTTTGCGGCCGCGGTGATCACGGCGTCGGCCAATGCGATTTCGTGCTCGTGCTCGACCTCGCTCAAAATCTTGAGCGCCTTGTCACGCACCTCGTTCTCGTTAATCGTCATATCTGCCGCGAACGTGCCGATGACGCGATCCGCCCACACGCGTGGCAGCCTGGACTTCCATTGCTTGAGCGTCTCGGTCTTGCCGCCTACCAGCAAATTGCGCGGCTGATGCGCTTCACAAAAGGCCACCGTCAGCTCGGCGGCTTCTTTCAAGTTGCGTGAGGCAACCTCGTCCTCGTGCTTGTGCGCTGTGGTATCCGTCCCGCCGCGCCGACCGCCGGTTGACCCGCCGCCCTTGAGGCGACGCACCGGCTCGCCCATCATCCCTTCCGTGCGAACCAACTCGCCGACCTGAAACAGCAACAACCTCACGCCTTGCTTGTCCACAATTGCCACGACAAAGCGGCCAAACGTATCCCACAGGCGGACGAGCGGCGTCACGTAGGGCCTGGGGCCGACAAAGACCTGATCGGCAACTGGCACAGCCAGAGAAAATGTGCGCCAAAAATTCTGGGCGTTGCAGGAAAACACAGCCACCCCTCGCCCGCTCCAGTCATATTCCAGATCAAAAAAACGCTCAATGGCGGCAACGTCTTGATCCGCAGCCTGTCCGCCGGCATCGCGGAGCAACTGGCGTAAGGCCAGTTTGTACTCGTCCGTCGTGTGTTGAGAAGGATCAACGTTCAGATACAAACTGAGCACAGGCGCGCCTGTGCCCTTGTACTCGGCCAACTCTTGCAGGTCCTTACGACTAAACATTGAGCCTCCTTTGAAAGGTTTAGGATGTTCCCAGGCTTGCTTCGCCCGACGCGCCAGGCGCGTCCTGCTACTTGGGCCGTTCGCCGAGCTTGACTTGAATCTGCATCTCCTTTCCGTCGCGCAAGATAGTCAACGTGACCACTTGCCCGACCTGGGTTTTGTTTGCCAGATAGGTGATCATCGCGTCGAAATCATTCACCAGGTTGCCATCAATCGCCAAAATAATATCGCCGCCTGCCTGAACGGCGATGCCGCGCACGCGCACCTGCTTATTGCCGCCACGAATCCCAGCCTGATCCGCCGGGCCATCCGGCGCGACCGAAGCGACCAGCACGCCGTGATCCACCGGCAGCTTGAGCGGAGCGGCCAGCTCCGGCATTGAAAAAGTCCGATCCACCGACACCCCCAGGTAAGCATAGGACACGCTACCTTTTTCGACCAGTTGTGGCACGACGCGCTTGACCGTGTTGACCGGGATGGCAAAGCCCACACCAGAATTGGCGAGGATGCCATTGCTGGTGCGGATCGCCGAGTTTACGCCGATCACCTGCCCGCGCAGGTTCAGCAGCGGGCCGCCGCTGTTACCAGGATTGATCGCCGCATCGGTCTGGATGATCTGCGGATTCTGAAAGATGCCGGGGCTATCCAGGGTGGGCTGCCGATCCGCCGGGAGGCTGCGGCCCAGCGCACTGACGATGCCAAACGACATACTGCCTTGCAAGCCGAACGGATTGCCAATGGCGACGACGCGCTGGCCCACGCGGACCGCGTCGCTGTCGCCTAGCTCAACCGGCATCAAAAGGCTTGCCGGTACATCCACCTTGATCACGGCCAGGTCGCTATAAGCATCGGTCCCCACGATCTTGGCGGTCGCCACGCGGCCATCGGAAAAGGTCACCTCCACCTCCGTCGCATCCGCCACGACGTGATGGTTGGTGACGATGTGCCCTTTCTGGTCAATCACAAAACCCGAGCCGGTGCCGGCCTCGATCGGCTGAGCCTCGCTTCCGCTGACGATGGTGATATTGACGACCGCCGGGTTCACGCGCAGATAGAGGTTTTCCAGCAGCGTCTCTTCGGCGGTCAACGGGCCGCCTGCCGAGGGCGGCAAGGGGGTTGGCACAACCCAAGTCGTCGGGGTCGGATTCGGCCGGGAGGGAGTGGAGGCAGGCGTGGCAGGCACAAGGAACGACTCGGTACTGCAGGCCAACGTCAAGACAACAAACACCAATACCACCAGTAACGTGATGCGCTTCATTACAATCACTCCCAAAGGATGACAAGGCGATCTGGGATCTCCCTGTCACCGTGTCCCCCGGTTACCGGGCCTGAGCCTGGCTAACTCCTGGAACAGCTCTCTCTCGCGCGCGGTGAGATGCTGCGGGATCATCACGCGCACTTTGACCTTCAGATCGCCGCGCGTCTGGGGATCGCGCAGTCTGGGCATCCCCTGGCCGGCCAACCGGATGACGCGGCCTGATTGCGTCTCGGGCGGGATCTTGAGCTTGACATCGCCGCTCAATGTGCGAACGACCGCCTCGCCGCCCAGGACGGCCGTGTACAGGTCAATCGGCAGCTCACAGCGTAAATCGTCGCCGTCGCGCTCGAGGGTCTCATGTGGCAGCACTTTGACAACGAGATACAAGTCGCCGGCCCGACCGCCGCCGATGCCCGTCGCGCCTTGCCCGGTCAGCCGCACTTTGGTTCCGGTGTGCGCGCCCGCCGGGATCTTGACCTCCAGGCGCTGGCCGTCCTTTTGCAAGATACGAGTCGTCCCAGTGAACGCCTCTTCCAGCGTGATCTCGACCTCCTGCTCGAAATCCTGGCCGCGCACGCCTGGCGCAGCGCGAGAGGCGCGCGCCCCTCGCCTCTCGGCGCTGCGAAATACGTCTTGCACGCCGCCGGAGCGGCCGAAGATCGCATTAAAGAAATCAGAGAAACTGCCCTCGCCGAACAGTTCATCGAGATCGCCGCTGTATTCGACTCGCACCCCGGGCTGGCCGCCAAAGCCGCCGCCAAACCACTGACTCCAATCAAAGTTGCGCGGATCGCCGCCCATGCGCTGGTACTGTTGATAGCTCGCGCCAAGCTGATCGTACTTTCTTCGGCGCTCGGGGTCGGAGAGCACCTCGTAGGCTTCGTTGATCCGCTTGAAACGCTCCTCGGCTTTCTTATCGCCAGGGTTCATGTCGGGGTGATACTGTCGAGCGAGCTTGCGATAGGCTTTCTTGATCTGATCTTCAGATGCGTTTTTATCTACCCCTAGAACCTTGTAATAATCTTGGTATTCCATTCTCTACAAATCACTATACTGAGCAGAAATCAAACGGGTGCATTGGAATCGAGGCTTCAGCCGGTTCTTGCGGCTAATTCCGGCTAAAGCCTTGACTCCGATTGCACTGAAATCATTTCCGACCAGTATATCAGTTTCCACTCAAGATTGTAGGCTACTTGGCAACCAGTGTCAAGGGGTTCCAAAAGCCCAGGCGCAGGCCACACGCCGTCTCGGGTCGGCGACCTTTAACCTGCGACCTATCTAGTGATGACCATCGTCGAGGTGATAGACGTGGCTGGCCTGGGCAAGCCTTCCAGAAGCTGACGCAAGTCCAGGATGTAGGGCGCTGTGCCTGCGCCGCCTCCACTGCCCGGCAGGACGATCACACCGACGTTGGGCGCGAGCTTTTGGACGTAGGTATACTGGATTAAATCCGGGTTGTTCCGGAGTGCGTCCGCGATCAGTTGCAGCGCTTTGGCCTCGCCCTCTGCGCGGGTGATCGCCGCATCGCGCACCCCTTGAGCTTCCACACGCAGCCGCTCAGCTTCCTGCTGCTGCTGCTGGACGAGGAACTTGGCGCGCTCGGCGTTCTGCTGCGCGATCTGCTTTTGCTCAACCGCCGCAGCGTATTCGGGCGAAAAGCTGATGTTGCGCAGCAAGAACTGAACCAGCCGCAACCCCTGCGCTTCAAAGTCACCGCGGATCTCGTCCTGGATCATTTGTTGTAGTTCTGTGCGCTTGGAGCCGTAAATCTGCTCGACCGTGTACTGCGCCGTGCGGTTGTAAATCAGCGAACGGACGCGGGGGCGCACAAATTCGTCCCGGTAACGGCCTTGCCATTGGATGTGCAACTGCACGACCTTGTTCGGATCAGCCGCGTAAATCACCGAGGCGTCCAGGTACACCAACTGGCCGTCCGCCGTGCGCGCGCTCACCGAGTCGTCGCCCTGGACCTGTCCCTCTTGGGGCGTGGCCGACATCGTGTAGGTCTGGTTCGAGATCGAGTAGCGCACCACGCTTTCAAAGTAAGGCGCGATCCAGCGCAGCCCCGGCTCCAGTGCGGCAGACCGGTAACCCGTGTTGGTCAGCGCGCTGATAACCACGCCGCGCTCTTGTGGCAGGATGAACACTAGCCCCGCGCCCAACGTATTGAGCGCAAGCCCGCCGACGAGCAGCACCAGCACAACGATAAGGGATACCTTGGCGTCGCGCCGCTGCGCCCGCTGGCTGACCACAAAGAACAAGTAAAGAATCAACAGGCCGATCAGACCCCAGCCGATCAGTCCCAACATTTCGCCCAGATTCATTGCAGCCTCCTTCTGCGTGGCTAGATTTCTACCTTCAGGTCTTGCTCGGATTATACCACGCTCCCTCACGCTTGCCTGATTGAGCGCGGCTCGGATTTTGAGACAAAAACCCGAAGGGATTTACCCTTCGGGCCTTTTTTGTGTTTCAACACGATCGCACTGGGGCACAAGGTCTAATAACCTTCTCCTTGCTGCATGATGCGATACACCTTCACCAATCCCGCGTCATAGTCAATCGTATACAGGATTCGATACTCGCTGATGTCCGGGCGATAGCCGCCCTCTGTTCCTTTGAGCTTGATGCTGTCGTGCGGCCGCGGGTTCTCTCTCAGATCGAGCAGGCGGCGCGCGATCTGCGCGGCGTGTTTGGGGTGAATCCGGTTCAATCGTTTAGAGGCCGACCTTTCGAGTTTGACTTGCAAGCTCAATTTCCTTCCACAGATCGTGGCCGGTCTCTCGCTCGTAATCTTCTATCGCTTCTTCCAGGTCAACAAACTCGGTCGCTTGCGCTTTGGCTTCGGCCAGCAAGCGACCATCGCGCTCAAGCTCATCCTGCGCCAGGTCCCTGGCCGTCGCCGCCATGATCCGCTCGACCAACCGGAGACGGTCAACTGGCGGCAAGCGCAGTGCAAGTTGAGTCACGTTTTCCACTGCGGTTATCTCGCCCATGCTTCACCTCCAGCGCCGATTATAACGCCTGAGGATGAAATCGGTCAAGTAAATCTTGTTTGAAATTGGCTTAAGCGGCACAAGAATTGCCCTCCACAATTTGGGGGGATCGCGGCTGAAAAGTGTGTAGTGATTAGATGGGATGTGGTTTCGTGTTATAATACTCGTCTGTCTGACGATTTCCTCTCAAAGGATGGTGAATGTGTTGGGTCTGAGCTTACCTACTCCTATCGAGCTTTTGTCTCGCCTGCTGATCTTGCTCATCGCGCTGCCCGTCCATGAGCTGGCTCACTCCTTCATCGCTTATAAACTGGGCGACGTGACCGCGCGCGATTACGGGCGACTAAGCTTTAACCCGCTTGACCACCTGGATCCCATCGGCGCAGCGATGATTATGCTAGGGGGCTTTGGGTGGGCCAAGCCGGTGCCGGTGAATCCTTATGGGCTGTACCGCAGCCGCAATTCGACCACCGGCTTTGCGCTCGTGGCGCTGGCTGGGCCGGCCTCCAATCTGTTCCTGGCTGCGTTGTTTGCCGTCCCTCTGCGGCTTCACCTTATCCCGATCCCTTTTGTGTCGAGTCTGGTTGGCTACTTTATTGGGATCAACATCGCCTTGGCTGTGTTTAACCTGATTCCCATCCCGCCACTGGACGGCTCACGTATCGCGGTGGCAGTTTTGCCGCCTGCCTGGGGAGAATACATCTTGCGGCTGGAGCCTTACGGCATTATCATTGTCATCGCCTTGTACTTCGTCGGCGTCATCAGCCTGCTGATGGGGCCGCCCCTGTTTTTCTTGAGCCGCTTGATCCTGGGCTACTAAAGGCCTTGAAGGTCTCACGAGTTGCTGTGCCTGCTGCTTACCGCGTGCGCCAGTTTGTCAGCGCGCTGTTGGCGCGCGTCACACCCGACGACTTGCGCGAGGTGGATGAACTCTTGCCACCAGGCGCGCAGCCGCTCTTTCGCCGGATGAGCGTCTCCGATCAATCCCACAGCCTGAGGGTCATGCGCGCGCTGCGCCATCAGGGGCATACCGAACAGGACTTGCTCGCTGCGGCGCTTTTGCACGATGTGGGCAAATCGGCGGCGTGGATCACCCCTGCGCATCGCACGATCATTGTGTTGAGCCGACGCTTTGCCCCCACTTTGTTGGCCTGGCTGAGCCAGGGTGAACCGCGCCGCGAAGCGTGGCGCAGGCCGTTCGTCATTCATCGCCAGCACCCCGACCTGGGCGCGCAGTGGGCCGCTCAGGCGGGATGCAGCGCGCTGACGGTATCGCTCATCCGCCGCCACCAGGAACTGCTGAGCTGTGAACCACAAGACGAAGAAGAACGTCTGCTCCTTGCGCTCCAACGCGCCGACGACAACCATTAAGGTCTTTCCGTAACTCTTTCGAAACGCCAGAGAATCGTGCGATATGAATAACGTAACGCGATTGTGGTGTGCGATGTCACCTGACAAATCGATGTAACTACGATAACCTTCATGTAACTATTCAGATGTCATTGCGAGGAGGCCTGCGAAGCGGGCCGACGAAGCAATCTCGCGCCTCTGTGGAGATTGCTTCGCGCCCTCGCCTTCGGCGGGCGCTCGCAATGACAGTAGGGGGTAGACTGGGCTGAACAGTTACACCTTCATAAGGATCATGATCAACCAGTATCGCCAAAAACAGCAATTGTCGCACATCACGCCGATAAAACAAACAGGAGGTCAAAATGATCATCGGCATCCCCAAAGAGATCAAAGACAACGAGTACCGGGTCTCCTTGACTCCCGGTGGAGCGCGCCTGCTCACCCAGCAAGGCCATCGCGTCCTGGTACAATCCACGGCGGGCGAAGGCAGTGGCTTTTCCGATGCCGAGTACGCCGAATCCGGCGCGACCATTGTTCAAACTGCGGCTCAGGCTTGGTCGGCGGAAATGGTGATGAAAGTCAAAGAACCCCTGCCGGCCGAGTACGATTTCCTGCGGCCCGATTTGTGTCTGTTCACTTACTTGCACCTGGCCGCCGTCGAAAAGCTCACGCATGTGCTGATGGAGAAAAAGACTCTCAGCATCGCCTATGAGACGGTGCAACTGCCCGATGGCTCGCTGCCGCTGCTCACGCCCATGAGCGAGGTAGCCGGGCGCATGGCTGTGCAGGTGGGCGCGCATTATCTGGAAAAGATCCATGGCGGACGCGGCAAACTGCTGGGGGGCGTGCCGGGCGTCACGCCGTGTGATGTGGTGATCATCGGCGGTGGCACAGTGGGCACTAACGCGGCCCAGATGGCGCTCGGCATGGGCGCTCGGGTGACGATTGTTGACATTGACCTGAACCGCTTGCGCTATCTGTCCGAAGTGCTGCACGGCAATCTCGTCACGTTAATGTCCAACCCGCTCAACATCGCCTCGGCGGTCGAGTACGCCGATCTGCTCGTCGGCGCAGTGCTCGTCGCGGGCGCCAAGGCGCCTCGTCTGGTCACGCGCGAGATGGTCAGCCGCATGAAGCCGGGCAGCGTGATCGTGGATGTGGCAGTTGACCAGGGTGGCTGCGTGGAGACGGTGCATCCCACCACGCACAGCGATCCGGTGTATTTCGTGGACGGCGTGCTCCACTATTGCGTGGCCAACATGCCAGGCGCAGTACCGCGCACTTCGACCTATGCGCTGTCCAATGCCACCTTGCCCTATGCTGAAAAGCTGGCCCGCCTGGGGCCTATCCCGGCGTGCAAAGCTAATCCGGCTCTGGCCTTGGGCGTCAACACCTACAAGGGGCACCTCACCTACAAAGCTGTAGCCGATGCCTTTGGCCTGCCCTATACGCCGCTGGACCAGTTGCTCTAACGGCCATGACCCTGATTTCCTATACACTCGACCTACAACCGGGTGTATAATCAACCCAAAGCTTATTCGATTCCACTCTCAGGAGGAGATCAACATGAAAACCCAAGTGTCCCGGCTAGTCGGATTGGTTATGATGGTGGCTTTGCTGATCACGGCGTGTACGTCCGGCGGCGGCGAAGCGCAACTCAAGACAGGGCCAACCCAGACACAGGCAATCAATGTGCCTCTGCCGCCTGATCCTAACAAGCCTACCGACCTCACCCTGCAATTGGGGGCAGCCGAAGTGACGGTGGGCATGGGAGCAGCCCGGCTGGTGGATGGCACTGTCCAGTTCAACGTGTCGGAACTCCAGCCGTCTGTCAGCACGAGCGGCAGCAAAGCGGAGATCATCCAACCCTCGCTCAAGGGCACGGTGCCCAAAGACCTGGTCAACAAGTGGAATCTCCGGTTCAGCAACGCGGCGGCGGTCAACCTGGTCGTGCAAGCCGGCGCCTACAATGGCACCTGGAATCTGGGCGGCCTGCGCCTGCAATCGCTCAAGTGGGAAGAGGGCGCCTCTAGCTCGACGATCGCGTTCGGCTTGCCCAACCCGGAGAAGTTGGAAACGTTCACCTTCAAGACAGGCGCTTCGACCCTCAAGTTGACCGGCCTGGGGAACCTCAATTTTGCCCAGATGGACTTTCAGGGCGACGCCGGTACCTATACGCTCGACTTTGGCGGCAAGCTCAAGCGAAGCGCTAATGTGGAGGTCAAGACGGCCGCCAGCACCATGACCATTGTCGTGCCGGTCGGCACCAGCGCGCGCATCAACGTCAAGAGCAAGGTCAGCAACATCAAGACCGTCGGCTCCTGGACGACCTCCGGCGCCACGTATACGACCGGCAAAGAGGATGCGACCGACAAACTAACCGTCAACGTGGACATCGGAGCGGGCCAGCTCACGCTCGATACGCACTAGGAACCCGACGCGATTCAGGCCAGGCGTCGAGAGATTTTGTCGTTCGCAAAACGTGAAACGTAGAACGTGATTACGTTTCACGTTTTGCATCTATAGATGTTCAGAAAAAGATTTGTGGTAGGGGCAGGCCTTGCGCCTGCCCTGGGCGACCGCAAGGGTCGCCCCTACCCCAAAACATTATCTGAAGGTCTATAGCAGCTTGTCGGAGAACCTAGCCGAGGCGGCTCCTTGCGAAGCACCCTGTAGCGAAGCGGAGTGGGCATGCCGCCGTTTTAGGGCAAAATGCCAGGCGTGGGAGCCCAGCCAGCTTTCTCTCCGACAGGCTGCTAGCCCTGCGAGGTCTCGGGGACCTCGAAGGTCTGATATTGACGACGCGGAGCCAACCTCCACACCATCAGCCCTGCGCATAGGAAGCCAAAGATAAAATTGGATGTCGCCGTCTCCACCAAGTGAGTCAGCCGCACGGCATCGGGCATGATCGGGTTGTACGGGATGAGGAGCATCGCGTTCATCAGCACCGCGAACAGCAGCCCGACGGCGACGCCCGCTTCCCACCATCGGCCCTTCACCATGCGGATCACCGGCAGAGCCAGCACTGTCCACATCAACCCGCGTGGAATTTGAAAGAGCGGCATCCAGGCCGGGATCACCAGGCCGCCCTGGTAAAACTCGCGGATCGCTGGATTCTGCCACGCGACAAAATAGCCAAAGCCAAAGTACAGCGCGATATAGAGCGCCGTGCTCGCCGCCAGCTTCCAGACCCACTCGCGCGGCGGCATCACCAGGCGCGAGTTCTCACTCTGCGGCTCGGACGACCTGAGCTTGCCCAGGGTGATCACAGCGAGTGGCGCAATCCACACGGAAGCCACCGCGCCATTCAGAAACAATTTGGGCAACATTCCTGGCGGCAAGATGTGCGACAAAAAAACCGCCGACTCGATCTGCGGCATGAAGGTGTTGGCCCCATAGTAAACCAGCGCCATCACCGCTATCAGCTTCAAGCCCGACCAGCGCGACCGTATGATCGGATAAGCCATGACAAGCGCGTACATCAGGCAGACTGCCACAAAAGCCTGAAACGTGCTGCTGGCCTGCTCAGGCGTCGTGCTGGTGCTTTCTTCCAATCCAGACACCGCTGACGCCACCGACAAACTGATGAACACCGCAATCGTCAACGCGACGATTCTCACCACAAACATCAAGACGGATTTCATCGTGACCTCCCATTTCGATTTTGATATTTGAAATCTATCAGGCTTTGGCCTGCCCGCCATCGTCCGCGTGGACATTTTCGCTCCTGTCCGTCCGTACACTGTCCCTGCGATCAATGGCAAAAGTTGCTGAGCGGAGTATAATCAAGCCACGATGAAATCATCCGACTTTTTCGCGCGCGCTTTTCAGCGTATCCGGCAATGGTTATCCCGGTCTTTCTCCGCGCCGGGTGATGAAGAACGCGAGGTGCGCCCCTTTTTTCTCATTGTGATGGCAGTGCTGGCTTTCTTGTACGGGCAAGCTTTGTATGCTTCGCCCGAGCTGCGGCAGCCCGCCCGCCTGATCCCGTTTACGGCCCTGATGCTGATCCACGCTGCTCTGCACTGGCTCAGCCCACGCCTGGCATTGGGACGCTGGGGGATTCTATACCTGGCCGTGCAGGGCGCATTGGCGTTTGTGCTCGCCATGTTGACAGGGCATGTCGGCCTCGTCTTTGGATTGTATGGAGCTTTGATCGGCCAGGCCGTCGGCATCTTGCGGCGCACACGTCTGGTCGCTGTCGCCATCGTGATTTATCTGGGGTTGGCTGCCATCAACATCATTCTGCTGGGGGGCCAAACCGATCTTTTCAACTGGGCGCTGCTTGCCGCCGTGATGACGCTTTTCATCGTCACATACGTGGTCATGTTCACCCGGCAGATGGAGGCTCGCGCCCGCGCGCAAGCACTGCTGGCCGAACTGGAAACCGCCCACCGGGAGCTGGCCGAGTATGCCACGCAAGTCGAGGACCTGACGATTGCAGCGGAGCGCCAACGCATGGCGCGCGAGCTGCACGACACACTCGCGCAGGGACTGGCCGGATTGATCCTGCAACTCGAAGCGGCCAGCTCACACCTGGGCAGTGGCCGCACCGAGCGCGCGCAGGCAATCCTTCAGCAGGCGATGGCTCGTGCCCGCACGACACTCGCCGATGCGCGCCGTGCGATTGGCGATCTCCGCGAGAGCGCTGCTGTCTCCAAAGATTTGACCGAGGCCGTGCGCGTCGAGGTCAACCGTTTCACCACGGCCACAGGCATTCCGTGTGAACTCGAGCCCGGCGACCTTCCGCCGCTGCCCGAGTCGCTCCGCGAGCACGCCTGGCGGATCGTGTCCGAGGCGCTGACAAACATCGCGCGTCACGCGCAGGCCAATCATGCATGGGTCCGGCTGGCCTGCGAGAACGATCGCCTTGAGATTGAGGTGCGCGATGACGGGCGCGGCTTTGACCTGACGGCGGACGAACCCGAGTCAGGGCACTATGGCTTGTTGGGGATGCGCGAGCGCGCTCGACTGGCGGGCGGGACGTTAGCCGTTGAAAGCGCAATAGGGCAAGGCACGACCGTGCGATTGAGCATGCCGCTCGATCAAGTGATTGCGAATGCATGGTAGATGGCAAAGATCTATTGCTACGTTGACGAAACCGGCCAGGACACACAAGGAGATTTGTACATCGTCTCCGTTGTAGTGGCTGACCAAGAGCGAGACCGCCTTATTGAGCTATGTGAGGCGATTGAGCGCGAGAGTGGCAAAGGACGGGTCAAGTGGATTCGAGCAGATCACACCAAACGGATGGATTACATTCGCCGTGTCTGGCGTGAACCGGCTTTCAGGGGCAAGCTGAATCTGGCAGTTTATCGAAACAGTGTGGATTACCTGCCGTTGACTGTGCTGACCATCGCACGAACCATTGTCGCTTGTGGGCACAGAACGTACAAGGCCACTGTGTTGATTGACGGATTGCCGCGCTCACACGAACGTTGGGTGGGGAGCGAACTGCGGCATCTACGCATCCAGGTCAAAAAAGTGCGTGGTGTGCGCAAAGACGAGAATGATGCTTTGATTCGACTGGCCGATGCCGTCTGTGGATTCGCGCGAGCAGCACTGGAGGGTCAAGCGGAAATGAAAGAACTGTTTGAGCAGGGCAAGCAGAATGGCTGGCTCAAAGAAGTGTAGAGACAACAAAAAACCCCCATGATTAGGGGGAACAGCCTAGCCTTTTCAGGCACCCACCAATACTGGCAGTATTTGGCTGCATTTGAGCTTATTGTATACCCGAACAACACGAATGTCAATGACTTTTTGAGCGGAAAAATCATAGCAGGACAACAGCGCCAAGAGAATTCATGTTATGCCCGAGTTGCCCGAATTGCAGGTGGTGCAGGAGGTGCTCGCGCGCCGCGTGGCGGGGACGACGATTCAGGCCGTTCACGTTTTCCCTGGCAGCGCCATCGTCGTGCGCGATCTGACGCATGGCGGCTTTGCTGAAACGCTCACTGGCGCAACCCTCACCGCAGTCGTGCGGCGGGGCAAGTTTCTCGTCTTTTCGATTGCGCGAGACGATGCGCCGTTGTATCTTATCCTCAATCTGAAATTGGCCGGGCGATTGCAACTGGCCTCGGGCGGCGAAAAACGCCTGCCCAAGACGCACATCGTCTTGGAACTTGCCAGCGGCGATGAGCTGCGCTACGTGGATCAACGCGTGATGGGGCAGGTGTACCTCACGCGCGACCCGGCGCAGGTTCCCGATTTCGCGGGCCTGGGGCCTGAGCCGTTCGAGATCTCCCTCGATGAGTTTCGCGCGCGGCTGGGACGCTATCGCGGCGAGATCAAGGGTATTCTCACACGCGGCGAGTTTGTCGCCGGGATCGGCAACGCTTACGCTGACGAAATCCTATGGGCAGCGCAACTGCACCCGTACCGCAAGCGCACCCAACTCACAGGAGAAGAGGTCGAAAGATTGTATGACGCGATGCAATCCACCCTGCACAATGCCATAGAGCAGGTGCGCGCGGAGATGGGCGAGGCGATTCACCTCGAGCCACGCAATTTTATGGCAGTGCACATGAAATCGGGCCAGCCGTGCCCACGCTGTGGCACGCCCATCTCGCTCGTCGGCGCGAACCAGCGCATCACCAACTTTTGCCGCACGTGCCAACCCGGCGGCTTGATCCGAGGAATGTATTAGCGCTCAATCACTTCAGGTGTGTCGTACAAAGGTGTGCGGTGACGGGCGCAGCTTTGAGCGCCCTGGGTTGACGATACACAAGCTGAATCATCGAATGGAATATGGATCACACCGAGCATCAAAGACAACAAGCAAACATCTTGGAACAGGTACTGACTATTCTTGAGAGCGATAGCCGGGTTCTCGGAATAGTAATTGCCGGGTCTTGTGCGCGCGGGGAGCAGGATGCCTTTTCTGATTTGGATGTGGGATGCTACCTGCGCGACGAAGAACGAACTGGGCGACAACAGCTCTATGACCGAGTTGGCGGAATAGCTCCACTGCTATGCCGGCTTTGGGTCTACGATTTGCACGCTTTGTATCTGTTTGAGAATGGTGTTCGGCTAGACTTGGATTTCTATCGCCCCTTGGATATTTCGAATGCTTCGTATGTGTATATAGACACCGTGATCAAGTACGATCCTGACGGCGTGTTGGCCAGCTCACTTCCGATGTCGAATGTGCCGAGAGCCGCTGAACATCCCAAGTGGTTCGAGCCGGGTGATCCGGCCATGATTGATTGGTTCTTTTGGATGTTTCGTCAAATTGTATGTTGGGCTAAACGTGGGGCGCAAGGTGGATATCGAGCCTTCAACAAGCTGGCGAATGCTGTAGACTCTCTAGCTGAAGTTCGTACACGGTTGGTAGAAATGCGTCTCTGGACATTGGGGATTCAAGACTATTTGGGCCGAGTGGATCCCGAGTGTGCTCGGCGGATCGCTCAAACATACCCGCATCTTCAGGCGGAACAAGTCATCGAGTGCGCCAAGCTTTTATTGAATGAATACGAGTACATTTGCCCGGCGTATTGCCGAAAGACAGGTGCGGTCTATCCGGCGCGCAAAGTGCAAGTGATTCGTCGTTTGATGGCAGAGTTCGAGTGGCTAGAATAGGAATGGCCATGGCCTAACCCGTCGCCGTAGCCGGCCACTCGACTCGCGTGTGGGAAATTCGCATCACCGACGAACAGGACAAGCTGGTCTGTGTTCCCAGGATCACCCTGGCGGTCTTAGCAAGGAAGGACAAGTGTCAGAAGGGTTTGAATTTCACGATCCGGGCAAATTGATTGATGGCGAGCTGGAATTGGTCCTGGCGGAAAAACACCCCGCCGATCCCGCCAAGAATTGGGTTCCTGCTTATAAATTCAAAATGACCCTGGTCGGCCAAGATGACGAGATCGGCCGGATTGATTTACGGATTGGCAACACGAACCATCTCGTCATGTACGGCGGCCACATCGGCTACCGGGTCGAGCCGGAATATCGGGGCCATCATTATGCCGCGCGAGCCGTCAAGCTGCTGATGCCGCTGGCCCGCCGTCACGGCATGACGACATTGTGGATCACGTGCAATCCAGACAACATCGCCTCGCGTCGAACCTGCGAGCTGGCCGGCGCTCGATTCGTCGAGATCGTGGATTTGCCAGAAGACAGCGACATGTACCAGGCAGGCGAACGACAAAAATGCCGTTACCGCCTGGATTTATGATTTTGTCATTGCGAGCCGCGTAGCGGCGAAGCAATCTCTCCTTTGTCACAGGAGATTGCTTCGGCCCTCTGGGCCTCGCAATGACATTCGCCAAGAGACTCGAATATGAACGATTCGATTCGCGTGTTGATTGCCGACGACCACCTGATCGTCCGCGAAGGATTGCGGCTGATCCTGGAAACCGCCGACGGCATCGAGGTTGTGGGCGAAGCAACCGACGGCGCACAAGCCGTGCAATTGGCGCAGCAATTGCAGCCGGACGTGATCCTGATGGACCTGCGGATGCCCCACCTGGACGGGCTGGCGGCCATCGAGCAATTGCGCGCCGACCAGCCACAGATCGCCATGGTCATCCTCACCACGTACAATGAAGACGATCTGATGGTGCGCGGACTGCGAGCGGGCGCGCGCGGCTACCTGCTCAAGGACACCGACCGCGAGACGCTGCTCAATACGATCCGCGCTGCCGCGCGCGGCGAGACTTTGCTCAAGCCGGAGATTCTGGCTCGCTTGTTGTCCTCGCAGCCAAAATCGCGCGGCGAAATCGAATTGACCGACCGTGAGCTGGAGGTGCTCAAAGCAGTCGCGCGCGGCGAGCGCAGCAAAGAGATCGCGGCCCAACTGGGCATCACCGAGCGCACCGTCAAAGCCCATCTGGCGGGCATCTATAACAAGCTCGGCGTGGATTCGCGCGCGGCGGCAATTGCGGTTGCTTCTCAGCAAGGATTGCTCCCAGCCGGCAAGTGAAACACCGACTGTTGTGCGCTTGGCGTGCGTTTCGCACCCATGGATTACACGCACTTGGCACGCAATACGCCGTACGCAACACAGGAGAAAATCATGTTGGATCGCGCTCAGTCTCTACAGAACCCAATCCTCAACTGGCGTCGCGCCATTCACCAGTACCCCGAAATCGGATTTGCCGAGACGCGCACAGCGGCGCTCGTGACCGATGAGCTGCGTCGGCTTGGCCTGCGCGTCGAAACCGGCGTGGGCAAGACGGGGGTCGTCGGTCACCTGGGCAGCGGCAGTCCTTGCCTCGCGCTCCGCGCCGACATGGACGCGCTGCCCATCCAGGAAGAAAACGCGGTGCCTTATGCCTCGAGTGTGCCGGGCGTCATGCACGCCTGCGGCCACGATGCTCACACGGCCATCTTGCTGGGCGTGGCGACGCTGCTGGCACAGGTTCATCGCGAGTCGCCGCTGCCGGGCGAGGTGCGTTTTCTCTTTCAGCCGTGCGAGGAAAAAGTGGATGAAGACGGCCAAAGCGGCGCGATGCGCATGGCCGAAGAGGGCGCGCTGGAAGGTGTGGACATGGTGCTGGCGTTGCATGTCAGCACCGAGCACGCCGTGGGCGAGGTGATCATCGGCGAAGGGCTGATCACCGCGGCAGAAGATTCGTTCCGCGTCAAGCTGATCGGCCAGGGCGGCCACGCCGCCTATCCGCACCGCACGGTTGACCCGATCTTTATGCTCGCTCAGGTGCTCAACGCGATCCAGGGCATCGTTGCGCGCCGCGCCGATCCCACCAAGCCTGCGGTCGTTTCGGTGTGCAGCATTCATGGCGGCGAGGCCACCAACGTGATCCCCGATTCGATCGAGCTGACCGGCACGTGCCGCAGCGCAGACGAAGAGACGCGCAAGTTTTTGCTGACAGAACTGGACAAGGCGCTCGGGGTAGTGCGCGCGCTCGGCGGCGATTACGCGCTTCAGATCATGCCGGGGCAGGCCTCGGCGCACAACGCACCCGCCGCCACCGCGCTGGTGCGCCAGGTGGCAACCGATTTGCTGGGAGCCGATCACATCCAGCCGCCCCAGATCGGACTGGGCGCAGAAGATTTCGGCGTGTTCACTGAACGAGCGCGCCAGGGTGGCGCGATGTTTGGCCTGGGCGTGTGGAGCGGGGAAGGCGAAAAGCGCCGGGGGCACTCGCCCACCTTCGACCTTGACGAGCGCGCGTTGCCCATCGGCGCGGCAATTTTGGCCGAGGCTGCCGTGCGCTATTTGCAAAGCGGCGGTACAATAAAATAATCCCGGTGTTGGAAGAGCAAGATGAGCCAGAAGAAGGAACGAAAAAAGCAAGCCACGGTGCGTGAGCCTTCGGCTGCATATGCTCGTCGCGCCGAGGTTCCCAGTTTCTTCGGCCAGCCCATGCTCAAAGGAACATATGCGCCGCTTGAGCCAGGCTCACTGGACCCACAGCGCCCTACGTTGTTCTATTCGCATCCTAACGGCGAAATCTGGGTAGGTGATGCCATCGCTTGGTTGTGCTCCCTGCCAGACGAATCGGTTGATCTCGTGTTCGCCGATCCGCCCTACAATATCAAAAAAGCCGAATGGGACACCTTTGAGTCTCGAGAAAGATATGTGGCATGGTCGCTCGAGTGGATCGAGCAGGCCGCGCGCGTGCTCAAGCCCACTGGGACGCTCTACATCTGCGGGTTCTCCGAGATACTGGCCGATCTCCGGTTGCCCGCCTCTCGATTCTTTCGAGGCTGCCGGTGGCTGATCTGGCATTACAAAAACAAGGCCAACCTGGGCGCAGATTGGGGGCGCTCGCACGAGAGCATCTTACATTTTCGCAAAAGCAGACAATTCACGCTTAACGTAGACGATGTGCGGATTCCTTATGGGAACCATACGCTCAAATATCCAGAACATCCACAAGCCAAGACCAGCCAATACGGTAAAGGTCGCGCGCACCAGCTTTGGCAGCCTCATCCTAAAGGGGCAAAACCCAAAGATGTGATCGAGATTCCCACCACCTGCAATGGGATGCACGAAAAGACGCCGCACCCGACACAAAAGCCTGAAGAGTTGTTACGCAAGATTGTGCTTGCTTCATCGAACCCTGGCGAATGGGTGATTGATCCATTCCTTGGCTCGGGCACGACGGCCGTCGTCGCTGAACAACTCAAACGCAAATGGAAAGGATGTGACATTTCCATCGAATACTGCCGATGGGCAGCTCAGAGAATTGAGCTGGTTGAGGACTGGCCGGTGGACAAGTGGATTCAGTACGACCTGGAGAACGCTGCGCGGAGGAAATCTATTCGATGAAAGCTGTGACTCTGGCAGACCTGCAGGCAAGTGTTCAAGACAAATCCGCTTTGGGCAAGTTGGACGATTATCTCAAGATCGGTTGCGCTTTCCTGGCCTACATCAAAAAGGCACGTCCTACGCGCATCGTTTCCCCTTCACACTCCAACTACATCTTTTACCAGTACGGTGACGATTATGGACACCGGATCACTCGCCCGCTGAACACAGCTTTATTCATCGAATCGGCCCGCGATCTGCAGAGCGCGTTTGAAAGGTTCACTGCCTTCCTCGATGATCTCAAACAACATCAGGCCGCTGCTGTCGGACTGCGAGGCCGCCAGCAATACGTTGAATCTAAAGAGATCAACCGAGTGGTCTATACCGTTCAGCAGGCCATCGGCAGCATTGGCGATTCATTCGAGAATCCAAATCAGTCGCGGAAGCGAGTGGGACAACTCTTTGAGACCCTCATCAAGTTGGTCATCCAGACAGTGGGCGTTGAATGTGAGCCACGCACAATCAATATCCCTATTCCAGGTTATCCTGGCTATGAGATGACATACGAGTTGGACCTGGTGTTCTCGCGTGACAAAGCTATCCTTGCCTCAGAGACACAATTCCTACACCCCTCGGAAGTCGTCGGCTCGGTCAAGACAACCAGCAAAGACAGGATTGACAAGGTCTTTCTAGACAAGCATTTGTTGACCCGGCTCCTGGGCAGAGACATCCCGGTGGTTGCTATTTTCCTGCACGATGTTCAGCGCGCGCAAAGGGGCAAGAGCATCTTTGGCATCAACTCGACTTTTAAAAGCAACCACTTCTTGGGCTACACGGTCGCGTTGAATAAATTGGACGGCGTTTACTACGTTGACCCCCGGCCCGAGATGCTTGTCAACGAGCGGTTGCAAGAGCAAATTCACGACTTGCAACAATTCCTTGTCAGAGACTTGTGGACGCTGACTGGCAGCCGCGAGCCGTGATCAGAATCGCCGCCTGGCGGCGTCTCAGAGGCCGAGTGATGTCCCCTCGTTCGTCCCACAAGCTTGCCGTTGCGATCCCTCGCATCCTCGCCGCGCTGGTGATGGCGATCGCGCTGTTGCTCACGACGCGACCCGGCGGGCCGGCCAGGGCGATCTCGAACACGGTCGTCATCAGTCAGGTGTACGGCGGCGGAGGCAACGCGGGCGCCACGTACACCCACGACTTGATCGAGCTGTTCAATCGCGGCGACACCACAGTCAACCTCACGGGTTGGTCGGTCCAGTATGCTTCTGCGACCGGCAGCACATGGCAGGTCACTCGCCTGTCAGGTTCCATCGCCCCTGGGCAATACTATCTCGTCCAAGAGGCTCCGGGCGCAGGAGGAACCACCCACCTCCCCACACCGGATGCCTTTGGCGATATTGCCCTGAGCGCCACCGCGGGCAAGGTCGCGCTGGTCAACAACGCCACCGCACTCACTGGCGCCTGCCCGACCGGAGCCAACGTGGTCGATCTCGTCGGCTATGGCGGCGCCAACTGCGCCGAGGGGATGTCCGTACCCGCGTCGAGCAACACCACCGCGGTCCTCCGAAAGGGGAACGGCCGCACTGAAACCGATGACAACGCAGCGGATTTCATCCATACCGCGCCGAACCCGCGCAACACCGCCTCGCCCCTCAACCCATGCAGCGGTGGCCTGAGTGTGGCGATCTCCAAATCCGCCGCTGCCATAGTTGGGGCGGGCGGGCTATTGACCTATACATTGACCGTTGCCAATTCCGGCCCGCTCGACCATGTGGTGATCACCGATGCGATCCCATCCAACGCGACGCTTGCTTACGCGCTCGACGGCGGCGTGTCGAGTGATGGCGTGGTGACGTGGACGCTGGCTTCGGCTTTGCCAGGCACGCATACTGTCCGCTTTGCCGTCACGGCGACCCAGCTCCTCACGACGATCCTCAACAGCGGTTATGGCGTTCACGCAACCGTCTGGCCCACCTTCACCACCGGTGCAGCGGTCCGCACGACGGTGGGCGATCACATCCCGATCCACGCGATCCAGGGTCACGGTGCATCATCGCCATTCGCCGGTTACATGGTCAAAACGGCCGGCGTCGTCACCGGGCGATTCCAGGGCAACTGGCCGACCGGCGGAACGTTTGACGGCTTTTACATTCAGGATGCAACGGGCGATGGCGATCCCCAGACATCAGACGCCATCTTTGTCAATCACGGCAGGTTGAATGTGACTGTTCGTGTAGGCGATGTGGTCACGGTGACAGGATGGGTGCAAGAGTACAGCGAATACGACAATCCCTGCCCCCCGTGCGAGACGCAAATCCGTGTGATAGACCCCAGCGACGTGCAGGTTGGCGGCCCGGCTCAGCTCCCAACATCTATCACGCTCAGCCCGCCCTGCGATCCCGCCGCCGCTGTGGCTTATCTGGAATCGCTCGAGGGCATGAACGTCGCGCTGCCTGCGACTGCTACCGTCGTCGGCCCGACCAGCTTTGAGACGATCATGGTCGTCCCTGGCACATTGGGGCTGAGCCGTGTGATGCGCCACTCGGCCTGCAGGGGAATGCCAATAGGCGCGCGGCATTGGGAACTCTATGGGCGGATTGGCGGCGCAGACGCGCCCGATCTCATCGTCGGCAGCGTAGTGAGCAACATCAAAGGCCCGCTGGCATATACATATGGCTGCTATGTCATCGCCACGCAGGCCGGCCGCCCCTGGTCTGTGGTCACGAGCCAATCGCCGCCCTCTTCCCTGCCAGGCGGCCCGGCCGCCGGCGCAGACGAATTCACCGTTGCAACGTTCAATGCTTATCAATTTGATCCCGACGGCGGCGCGGCCAAGATGAGCAAAGTGGCTGCGGTCATCGCACAACTGGGTGGCCCGACCTTTCTCGCGCTCCAAGAGGTCTCGCCGACGGGCAGCCTGCCCACTCTGATCTCTCATCTCACAGCGCGCGGCTATCCTTATGGCTATGCTTACTCGCACGAGGATGTGGGCGGGCACGGCGTCGCGCTGCTGTGGCGCACCGATCGGGTGAGCGGCGTCGTCACGTCCACCGCCCACCAGGGTTGTTCGGTCTATGGCAGCACATCGTCCACGTATGATCCGTTGAATGGCTATTGTCGGAGCCTCGGCCAGTATCCGCTCTTTGCGCGCCGCCCGGTCGTCGTCACCGGCACAGTCAACCTGGCAGGCAGCCATCAGCAGATGGTCGTCATCGCCAATCACTTTAAGGCCAAAGGCACGCCAGCGGACGATCAACGGCGGCTGGAAGAAGCACGATTTGTTGGCGGACTGGTGGACCATTTTGTGAGCCACGGCTCGCCCAACGTGATCGTGATGGGGGACCTGAACGACTGGGAGGACTCGCCGCCGTTGCAGGCGCTTTACGCCGGCGGCCATTTGACCAACACCTGGTACGCGCTGCCAGAGGACGCGCGCTACACCTATATCTATCAGGGCGTCTCGCAGGTGCTCGATCACATTCTCGTCTCGCCATCGGTGCGGATGTGGCTGCGCGAGGTCACACCGCTTCGCATTGATGCCGATTATCCCTACTATCCCTACAGCAGCGATGCAACCGTCGTGTGGCGCACGTCGGATCACGATCCGATCTTGGCGCGATTCTCGGTTCCGCTCAGGACAGAGCGCCCCATCACGCCACTCATCCTGGGGCTGATCGCCATCGTGTTGATCGTCCCGGTCGTCTTGATCCTGAAGAGGCGACCTTCAGCGTAAGCCACGGCTGCGCGCGAGAACTCATGCCTCATTGGCGTCGCACTCTCTATACCATCTGGTTCACCGAATTCATTGCCATTGTCGGCTTTGCGTTCGTCATTCCGTTCATCCCGTACTACATCCAGCAACTCGGCGTGACCGATCCCAAAGAGGTCGCGTTGTGGGCGGGCCTGGCGCAATCCAGCCAGTCGCTGAGCCTGGCCGTGATGGCTCCGGTGTGGGGCGTGCTGGCCGACCGCTATGGCCGCAAGATGATGGTCCTGCGCGCCACGTTGGCGGGTGCCGTGCTCATGGCGCTGATGGGATTCGTGACGAATGTCCAGCAGCTCGTGCTGCTGCGCGCGCTGCAGGGCGTGTTCACCGGCACGGTGGCCGCGGCAACGACGCTCGTGGCAGGCGTGGTCCCCAAGCATCACTCGGGCGCGGCGCTCGGATCGCTGCAGACGGCTATCTTTTTAGGCGCATCGCTGGGGCCGTTCCTGGGTGGCCTCATGGGCGACACGCTGGGCTACCGGCCCAGTTTCTGGATCACTGGCGCGTTATTGTTTTTCTCCGGTGTGCTGGTCTTGTTCTATGTGCGCGAAGATTTCCGCCCGACAGAGGATGCAGCGCGATCTGGGCGACTCGATTGGCGACAACTGACGCAGTTCCTGTTTGCACGCGCCGGCGCGGGCGGCGCGCTGTTGCTCATACTGATCGCGCGCCTGCTGCTCCGTGCGGGCACGCAGACTCTCCCGACGATCCTGCCGCTTTTTGTGCAATCGCTCTTGCCAGCTCAAGCGCGCGTGGCCACCATGGCCGGGATCATCTCCGGCGCGAACGCCGTGGGCGCGGCGATTGGCTCGCCCGTGATCGGACGATGGGGCGACCGGTTGGGTCATCGCCGTCTGCTGATCCTCAGCGGTTTGGGTGCCGCCGTCTTGTACTTGCCCCAAGCCTTTGTCCCCGATCCCCTGTGGCTCGTGCCCTGGCAATTGTTGGTCGGCTTTGCCATCGGCGGCACGCTTTCGACGTTGACGGCGCTGCTGATCCAGTTCAGTCCCAAAGGACGCGAGGGGACGATCATCGGGCTGGATTCCAGCGTCACCGCGCTTGCCAATGGGCTTGGGCCGATGATGGGCGCCGGGATTGCGGCAAGCCTGGGACTGAACACCCCCTTCATCCTGGCTTCGGGCGTGATGGGGCTGGGGACCGTCGTCATCATCCTGTGGGTGCGCGAAAGATAAGCCAGGCCAAGACCTCGCAGGTCTTGGGACCTGCGAGGTCCAAACTCGATCCAATTCAGTTGTCAGCGGCTCCAGCGGGGGACGAGGTACAGCGAGCTGGTGCTGGTCGAGCCAGCGTACCGCTGAAAGGCCGGCAGGTGCTGATACAGTGAGGCGTTCTTCAACTGGGAAAAGACCCGGACAATGTCTGGCTCCTCGACGAACTGCAGAAAGCGGTTGTACATCGCCACGTTATCCTTTTCCGCCTGGACGCCTGCCAGAGCGGCTTCTTTCAGCGTTGCGGGAGCTTGAACGTTGCCCGCGTACGGATCAGGCGGGACGGGCAGTGCATACGCCGCGAACAGCGACTTGAGCGCCGCGATGTGCGTAGCTTCCGACCGCACAATATTGGCGAACGGCGCGACCGGCCCGAACTGGTCAATCACAGCCTGATAAAAGGCGCGCGCTTTGTACTCGTCATCGAGCGCGGCCACGAGCGCCTCGCGAGTCTGAACATCCAACGTCGTGTTTGTCGTCAAAAGCGCTTCGGGAACTTGGGCAAAAGCAGATGTCGCCAGGCTCAACACAGCGATCACTGCGATCGCCAAGCTTGTCATCACTTGCCATTTCTTCATCGTCTCATCTCCTGTAAGGTCAGGCCATTGGCCTGTTTTTGTTTTCTGCACCCAGTTTAGCAAAAGATGATCAAGAAATGATGGAGATCGGATGGATAATAGGTGAAGATTCAGAGTGAGACTACTTGACATCGCACATATCTGTGGTAGAATCGCGCCCGCAATCTTACGAAAGGAGGCGCACAATTTCATGACCAGCGCGGTTTGCATCGCCCGCTATATCCGCGCCCGAGTTCCCAGCGGTTTCTCGGGTGTTTTGCCTTGTCGGAGTGCGCCTGGTGCCTGGTAGACAGAAAACGCGATTGCGCGTCAAGGCCGTGGGTGCGCTCGAATCCCACGGCCTTTTTATTTCCTGTGTGTATTGCCTTTTGGCCGTGGGGGTGTACCTGCGGCCTTTTTTGTTCGCGAGAGTTCAACCGCAACTTTTGCTCGAAGGGAAAATGAACATGAACACACAGCTTTTTGAAGGCAAACTGGTTCGCCTCGCGCCACCCGAACCCGAACGCGACGCGGAAATAGAATCCAAATGGACGCACGACGCCGAATACATGCGCCTGCTCAGCGATGCGCCCGTGCGCCCACTTTCACCCGTCCTGATCAAGAAAAAGTATGAAGAGGCCGAAAAGGAAAAGGCCACCAACCGATTCCACCTGACCATCCGCACCCAAGCCGACGACCGGCTGGTGGGATTCGTCAAGATCGAAAACATCGAATGGAACAACGGCACCGGTCATCTGACGCTGGGCATTGGCGACCCGAACGATCGCGGCAAGGGCTATGGCCGCGAGGCGCTCGCGCTGATCCTGCGCTATGCCTTTGCCGAGCTAAACCTGTATCGGCTGAGCGCGACGACGTTCGAGTACAACGAGCGCGCTCAGCGGTCCCTGGAAAAGGCCGGCTTTCAGCTCGAAGTCCGGCGACGACAGGCCGTTCACCGCGACAGTCGGCGTTGGGACACGCTCAGGTACGGGCTGTTGCGCGAGGAATGGGAACGTCAGGCGTAAAACGTCAAACGTGATGAGGTTGCGTTTTCACGTTTTACATTCGGGAGGCTCAAACATGAACAATGATCTCTTACACGGCCAGCTTGTCCGCCTGGTCGCCGCGAACTCGGAAACCGACGCCGAGTCGGTGGCGCGTTGGTCGAGGAATTCGGAATATCATCGGTTGATGGATAGCGAAGCGTTCGTTCCACGGACCGCCAAGCAAGCCAAAGAGAGCATCGCCGAATGGATGGAGCACGAACGTCCCAACAGCTTTGGCTTTGTGATTCGCACGCTCGCCGACGATCGCCTGATCGGCTTTGTCGGCCTGGGCGGGATCAACTGGAACAACGGCGACGGCTGGGTGGGCATCGGGATCGGCGAGCCAGAGTACTGGGGCAAGGGATACGGCACCGACGCGATGCGCGTCCTGCTGCGCTTTGCCTTTGACGAGCTGAATCTGCATCGGGTTTCGCTCAGCGTGTACGCCTACAACTCGCGCGCGATCCGCTCGTACGAAAAAGCCGGGTTCCAGATCGAAGGCCGCGCGCGGCGGACAGTGAACCGAGATGGGCAGCGCGCAGACGAAGTTTTTATGGGCGTGCTGCGAGAGGAATGGGAACGTCATGCGTGAAACGTTAAACGTGCCCCCCTCACGTTTCACGTATCACGTATCACGGAGTAACGGGGTTCAACCATGCTGACACCTGCACAATCCGGTTACGATCTCAGAAACACTGTATCGAACAATCGCCTGCAGGGCTTGTGGCGCATGATGACGGGCTTTCGCCTGGTCTACCTGGGCGCGATCCTCAGCCTGTGTGCGGCCACCGTTTTCAGAACATCCACGTTTATGCTGATCGGCAATTTTGTGGACCATGTCCTGGCGCAAAAGTTGTATCACCTGCTGCCGCTGGTCGCGCTGGGCTTTGTGGGCCTATCGCTGTTCCAGGGCGTCTTTTCCTTTCTGAGCGGACGGCTGGCTTCGCAGACAGCCGAGGGCGTCGCGCTGCGCCTGCGCAACTATATGTTCGACCACATCCAGCGATTGTCGTTCACGTACCACGACCAGGCGCAGACGGGCGAGCTGCTTCAGCGTTCCACGTCGGACGTGGACGCTATCCGCCGATTCTTTGCCGAACAGGCCATCGGCACCGGCCGCATCGCGCTGATGTTCATCGTCAACCTGGTGGCCCTGCTGAATGTGAACGCGCGGCTGGCGCTGCTTTCGATCATCGTCGTGCCGGTGATCGTGGTCGTCTCGCTGTTCTTTTTCAGGCGCGTCTCGAAAGCTTACGAGGCGTATCAGGAACAAGAAGCCAGGCTTTCGACCGTCCTGCAAGAGAACCTGACCGGCATCCGCGTGGTCAAGGCGTTTGCGCGGCAGGCTTTTGAGCGGGACAAGTTCGAGAAGGAAAACTGGACCAAGTTTGTGCGCGGGCGGCGGATGGCGTTGATGCACTCGCTGTTCTGGCCGGCTTCGGACATTTTGTGCCACGCGCAAATGTTGTTCGGCTACACGATCGGCGCGCTGATGGTGATCCGCGGCGAGATCACGCTGGGCAGTTACATGGCCTACATCGGCCTGGTCGGGATGCTGATCTGGCCGATGCGCGACATGGGCCGGTTGATCGTCCAAATGTCCACCGGGCTGGTCTCGTATGGGCGCGTGACCGAGGTCATCCGCGAAGAGCGCGAGCCGCTGACTGAGGGCGCGTATCAGCCCAGCGGCAACGTGCGTGGCGAGATCGTCTTTTGCCATGTGAGCTTTGAGTACGATCATCACGAGGCTCCCGTGCTGAAGGACATTAGTTTTCGCTGTGAGCCGGGGCAGGTCGTGGCTTTGCTTGGCTCGACCGGCTCAGGCAAGACGACGCTGGTCAACCTGCTGCCGCGCTTTTACGAGTACACCAGCGGCAGCCTGACGCTCGACGGCGTGGAGTTGAAGGACTATTCACGCCACACCTTGCGCCGACAGATCGGCATCGTCGAGCAAGAGCCGTTCCTGTTCTCGCGCAGCATCCGCGAAAACATCACCTACGGCGTGGGGCGGGAGGTCTCTCAGGTCGAGGTCGAGGCCGCCGCGCGGGCGGCTGCGATTCACGACGTGGTCACGTCGTTTCCCCAGGGCTATGACACACTTGTGGGCGAAAAAGGTGTGACGCTATCTGGCGGGCAAAAGCAGCGCGTCGCCATCGCGCGCACGCTCCTCAAAGACCCGCGCATCCTGATCCTGGACGACGCGACCTCGTCGGTGGACACCGAGACCGAGGCCGACATTCGCGCGGCGCTGGAGCGCCTGATGCAGGGGCGCACGACGTTCATCATCGCGCACCGCATCCAGAGCGTGATGAACGCCGACCTGATCCTGGTGCTCGACCAGGGCGAGATCGTCCAGCGCGGGACGCATGAGGAGCTGAGCGCGCAGCCGGGCATCTATCGCCGGATTTACGAGATGCAGGCGCGCATCGAGGACGAGTTGGAAAAAGAAGTGGGCAAGGTCGAGACCTCAAAGGTCTATACGGAGGAGTTGGCCCATGTCGCACTATGAATTTGAAGAAGAAGAATTCGACACACAGTTCAATGGCAAGATCGTGCTGCGCATCCTGGCCCAGACCCGGCCGCACTGGCGCTGGCTGGTCGGCTTCCTGGCGGCGATCGTGCTGGTGGCGCTGATGGACTCGTACCTGAATTTCCTCAAAAAGGAGATCGTGGACCAGGGCATCCTGAACCGGGACATGGCGACCCTGACGCGGGTGATCGCCGCCTATGGCGGGGTGAACCTGGCGCAGGCGGGCCTGGTCTTTGCCTTTATCTTTCTGGCGGCGATCCTGGGCGAGCGCGTCCAGTACGATCTGCGCCAAAAGATGTTCAACCACCTGCAAGACCTGTCGTTTTCGTACTTTAGCCGGACGCCGGTGGGCTGGATCATGTCGCGCGTCACGTCCGACTCGGAACGCATCGCTCAACTGGTGACGTGGGGACTGCTGGATGTGACCTGGGCGGTCGTGACCATCGCCTCGTCGGTGATCTTTATGCTTGCCATCAACGCCCGACTGGCGCTGTTGGTGTTCGCCGTGATTCCGGTGTTGGTGATCGCGGCAGCTCAGTTCAGGCGCAAAATCATCGTCGAATACCGCAAGGCGCGCAAGATCAATTCCAAGATCACCGGCACGTTCAACGAAAACATCATTGGCGTGCGTGTGGTCAAGGCGCTATGCCGCGAAGAAGAGAACCTGCGCGAGTTTGGCGAGCTGACGGGCAAGATGTACCGTGCCAGCTTCCGGGCGGCCTGGCTTTCGGCGCTGTTCCTGCCCATCGTGCAGGTGATCAGCGCGGTGGCGATGGGCAGCGTCATCTGGTATGGCGGCTGGGACGTGCAGTGGGGCGGCCTGACGCTCGGCGGCCTCCAGGCGTTCGTCTCGTACGTCTCGTTCATGCTCTGGCCGGTCCAAGACCTGGCGCACGTCTATGCCGAACTGCAACACGCCATCGCGTCTGCCGAGCGGTCGTTTTCGCTCATGGACGCTGTGCCGGAGGTGGCCGACCGACCTGGGGCGATTGACCCGGGCACTCTCCAGGGCGACATCGAGTTCGACCACGTGAGCTTTTGGTACGAGGCCGACAAGCCGGTGCTGCGGGATTTTTCGCTCAAGGTCAAGCGCGGCGAGACGATCGCGCTGGTCGGCCCGACGGGCGGCGGCAAGACGACCATCGTCAATTTGCTGTGCCGCTTTTACGAGCCAAAGTGCGGCGTCATCCGCATCGGCGGACGCGATTACACCGGGCTGACGCTGCACGCCATCCAGTCGCGCATCGGCGTGGTGCTGCAAACGCCGCATCTGTTTTCCGGCAGCATCCGCGAAAACATTCGCTATGGCCGCCTGGACGCGACGGATGAGGAAATCGAAGCGGCCGCGAAACTGGCCGGGGCGCACGACTTTATCACAACCCTGGACCAGGGTTACGACGCCGACGTAGGCGAGGGCGGCAACCTGCTCTCGGTCGGACAAAAGCAGCTCATCAGCCTGGCGCGCGCGATCCTGGCGCGCCCCGAAATCTTTATCATGGACGAGGCGACCAGCTCGGTGGACACGCTGACCGAGGCGCTCATCCAAAAAGGGATGGAATCGCTGATGAAGGGCCGCACCAGTTTCATCATCGCGCACCGACTCAGCACGATCAGGCGCGCCGACCGAATCCTGGTCATCGAAGACGGGCGCATCCAGGAGATGGGCACGCACGCGGAGCTGCTGCGGGCGCGAGGGCGCTATTACCGGCTGTACACCCAGCAGTTCCGACAAGAGCGCGAGCAAGAATACGATGTGTTCAGAGTGCCCGTTGGCGGTTGGCAGATGGCCGCTCCGCGTGGCTGATGGCAGATAGCAAATGGCGGATAGCCGATGGCGGATGGCCGATGGCGGATGGCGTACTTGTTTACCGTCTGTAGCCGCGAAATGAATTTCGCGGCTGTCACGCCCAGTCTGCTGAAGCAGACTGGGGCCATCGCCAACCGGCTTCAGCCGGTTTCTCGTATCAGCCGGATGATTCATCATCCGGCCAGGGGCGGGTTGGGCAATGACTGCCAAAGGCGGTAAACAAGTACCGGATGGCTTTTGTGTGTCGCAGGCGAGCATGCGGCGTGCGATAGGACCGAGGGGCAAATGCCCCAATACCAAAGGAAACTGACATGGCAACTCGATTCAATATTCCACGTGATTTGCAGGGCTATACCTGGCGGCCTTTTCGCCGCGAGGACGTGCCGGCGTTGTACGAGATGTTGATGGCGGTAGACCGCGCCGATCAGCGGCATTTCATCATGACGTTGCAAGATATGGAAACGCAGTATGACGATCCGTGGTCGAACGCAGAGGTGGACTCACTGTTGGCCTTTACGCCGGAAGGCCGGGTCGCGGCGATGGCGCGCGTGTTCGCTAATCCCAAACCGGTGGAAGAATGTCGCGCGCACCTGTGGACCGAAGTGCACCCGGCACACCGGGGCAACGGGCTGGACGATGTCGTCTTGGAATGGGCTGAGGCGCGAGGCCGGGCCAAATTGGATGAAATGCCCTTTGACTTTCCGCGCATCCTGCGCGTCGGCATTCAGGACGACTTGCGCGATCAGATCGCTCTGATCGAACGACATGGCTTTCGCCCGACGCGTTACTTTTATCGGATGCGCCGCGACTTGAGCCAGCCGATCCCCGAAGGCGCGCCGCCGGAGGGCATCACGCTGAGAGCCTACAGTCCCGAGCTGAGCCAGGGCATGTTGCAGGCGTTCAACGAATCGTTCGCCGATCATTGGGGCTTTGAGCCGGCGACCGAAAGCGACTGGGACATGTTCTTTCTCAAGCGCGCGGACTTTAGACCTGACCTCACCTTCGTCGCGCTGCAAGGCGACGAGGTGGTAGGGTTCAGCTTCAACGTCGTCAACTGCGAGACGAACGAGCGGTACAACGTTCGGGAAGGTTGGGTGCAAGACCTGGGCGTACGGCGCGCATGGCGCAAGCGCGGCGTCGCCACGGCCTTGCTGTGCGCCTCGATGCGCGCGTTCAAGGCCGACGGGCTTGACGATGCCATGCTCGGCGTGGACACGGAAAATCCCACCGGTGCGCGGCGACTCTATGAGCGGCTGGGCTTTGTTCAGGTCAAGCGGTTCGTCTCGTTCGAGAAACCGGTCATCGGATCGCTGGTGATATAGCGGCTCAGAAAACGATTTGCCATGGAGGCAGGCCTTGCGCCTGCCCCATGTGCATCAACTTGAGGTTGGAGTGCAGGCCTCAGCCTGCATCAAACGCGGCCTGAAGGCCGCACTCCGGGACTAGAGTTGACACCAATGAGGAGTGAACATGCCAATACGAGCGGTGATCTTGGACATTGGCGGTGTGATCGTCCACGATAAAAACCACGACAAGCGCCACGAGTGGGAAGTGCGCCTGGGCCTGTCCCCGGGCCAATTGACGCAGATTGTGTTCGGCTCAGAAGCTGCGGCGCGTGCGGCCTCGGGCGAGCTTCCTGAGCAAGACGTGTGGAAAGAGGTCGGCCATCAGCTTGGCCTGCGGGAGGATCAACTGCCTGAATTGCAGCGAGACTTTTGGGCAGGCGAGCAACTCGATACTGAGCTGGTGCAGTTTATCCAAAGCCTGCGCCCGCGCTACAAGATCGGCATCATCAGCAATGCCTGGTCGGAGGCGCGCTTTTTCCACAATGTCAAGTTCAAGCTGAACACATGGGTGGATGTGGCCGTCTATTCCGCCGAGGTCAAGCTGGTCAAGCCTGACCCGCGCATCTATCAACTGGCGCTGGCGCAACTGGATGTGCACGCCGATGAATCTGTGTTCGTGGACGATATGTTGGTCAATGTGCAGGCCGCGCAGGCACTCGGCATGAAAGGGGTGCAATTCAAAAGCACCGAACAGACCATCAACGAGATCAAGGAGATTCTTGACTATTCCTCAACCTGGGGTTGAGCAAGCCAACTGATGACCTGACGCAGGCGCTGAAGGAACTTGGCCGGAGTGAGCACAACTACAGATATGCTCGCGTTTGGGCGGTAATGCCGGATGTTGAAAGTGTCAAGATTTTGCAGACCTAGCACAAAGCTGCCCGATGAAAGGACCAAGCCCCCTTCGGGGGCTACTGTTCAGCCCGAAGGGCTTGGGTCTTTCAGCCTGGACGTTCACGTCCAGGCTACGGAGCGCAAAACTTACACACACCCGGCCAAGTGCCAAAACATGAGGAGTTCCCATGTGCAATTTACTTTCCACGCAGCCACAACTGACGATGTTCGAGAGCAACCTGCTCGCACCGCGTAACCTGGGCGATGGACTCGTCCTCCGCTTTGCCACGCCTGCTGATGTGGAGGCGCTGGCGCAATTCAACGGGCGCATCCACGGCGTCGAGCGACCCGACAAGTTTGATCCGATGGTGGCCGCCTGGACGCGCGATTTCTGCTCGGAACAACATCCGACGTGCGGGTCATCCAACGTCACGCTGGTCGAGGACACGTGCACAGGCAAGATCGTCTCGACGATGTGCCTGATCCCGCAGACGTGGACGTATGCCGGGATTCCGTTCGAGGTCGGGCGGCCCGAAGCCGTAGGGACCGATCCAGATTATCGAAGACGGGGGCTTGTCCGGGCGCAATTCGAGGTGATCCACGCCAAAAGCGCGGCGATGGGGCACCTGGTTCAGGCCATCACGGGCATCGCATGGTACTATCGCCAGTTCGGATACGAGTACGCGCTCGACCTGGACGGCGGGCGGATCACATATTGGGAGAGCATTCCGGCGTTGAAAGAAGGGGAGACCGAGCCGTATCGCCTGCGCCCCATGACACCGGACGATGTGCCATTCGTCAAGGCGCTGCACGAGCAAGACTGCAAGCGATCGCTGGTCGCGTGCGTGCGGCCAGATTGGGTCTGGGACGCCCTGTTCTCCTGGTACTCGCCCGACTCGTTCGAGCGGCGGCCGTTCTACATCATCGAAAAAGCCAACGGGCAAGCGGTGGGCTACCTGGTGGCGGATCGCGAAATGTGGCACGACCAGTTCATGGTGGACGAGCTGGTCGTTCTCGAAGGCCAACCGCTGCGAGCCATCCTGTTTTCGGCCTTGCGCGCGCTCAAGCCGATCGCCCAAGCCCTGGCGGCTTCGCTCTCCAAGACCCTGGGGCCGCTCTACTGGAAAGTCGGGCGAGAGCATCCCGTCTTTGACGCTGTCCCGGAGCTGGTGCAAAAGCCGCGCCTGCCGTATGGCTGGTACATCCGCGTGGCCGATGTGCCGCGCTTTCTCATGCACATTGCGCCTGCGCTCGAAGCGCGGCTGGCCCGCTCGACGATGGCCGGCTACACGGGCGAGGTCCACGTCAACGAATACCGCGGCGGCTTCAAGATGGTGTGGGAGCAGGGGCGGCTGGTCGAGGCCGGGCCGTGGCAGCACGTGATCGATCAGCATGACGATCACGCCGGCTTTCCGCCGCTCGTGTTCCTGCAACTGCTGTTTGGCCGGGCCTCGATCATGGAATTACGGACGTTCTACCCCGATTGCTGGGCGAATGACGAGGCCACCGTGCTGCTCGAGGCACTGTTCCCCAAAGCCTACTCGTGCGTGATTCCGGTGGGATGACAACCAAGACCTTTGGGGTTTTCTAAACCCCAAAGGTCTTTTATAATTGCGTGCGGAGAGGACGCTGCCATGTCGCACTTGCCGGTCACAAACCGTTTTTCGATTCCGCCTGTTCGCACGCTGGCGCGTTGGCTGCTGGTGGCCGGAGCGGTCCTGACGGTCGGCGGGCTGCTGTGGAACGCGCGGGTGCCGCTGACGCCCTTTATCATTGGCCTGGTGCTGGCTTACGTCCTGTTACCCGTCGTCAATACGCTGGCCCGGCGCATCCCCCGCGCGCTGGCGATTCTGATCGTTTATATTGTCGGCCTCGCGCTCGTCGTCGGCGTCATCGCCTATCTGGTGCCGCAGATCGTCTATCAGGTCCAGCAGCTTTTGGCCAGTCTGCCTTCCGTCGGCCAGATGCAAGAGGCGATCAGCGATCTGGTGCAACTGTACCAAAGCCGGGTGCCGCCTTCGATCCGGCAGCCGATTGACGAAGCCTTGACGAATGCGCTGCGCACCTTCCAGGCCAACTTGACGACGTACATCCAGGAAGCAGGACGATTCGTCTGGATCCAAGTGCTGCAGGTGATCAACACCGTCTCGTTCCTGATCGGCTTTTTCATCGTCCCGATCTGGCTGTTCTATGTGCTGCACGATCAGGCCAAAAGCCATGCGTGGATTGACCAGATGCTGCATCCGCGCCTGCGCGCCGATTTTTGGAACATTTGCGACATCACCAATCACGATCTGGGCGACTATGTGCGCGGGCAGCTCACGCTCAGCCTCATCATCGGCGGCCTGGTCGGCCTCGGCATGCTCATCCTGCAACTGGTCGGCTTCAACATGCCGTATGCGCTGCTGCTGGGCATCATCTCGATGCTGACCGAATTGATCCCGGTGATCGGCCCGGCGCTGGGTATGATCCCCGGTGTGTTGATCGGGCTGTTGATCTCGCCTGGCACCGGGCTGGCCGCGTTGATCGTCTACCTGGTCATCCAGCAATTTGAAAACAGCTTTCTCGTGCCGCGCATCATCGGCGGGAGCATCAGGATTCACCCGGCGATCCTCACGGTGATCATCATCGCGATGGGCTATCGTTTCGGGCTGATCGGCATCATCATGGCTGCGCCGCTGGCGGCGATCGCGCGCGACCTGTTCATCTACCTTCATCGCCGCCTCGAGGGGCTTGGCGCCGAGGAAGCGCGGGCAGGCTTGATCCACGAACGCAAAACAGCGCCGCGCAAGGCCTAACCATCGGCTATTGAGCCTGGAAGCTCCTGGCGAATTCTTGCCTGACCTCTTGCATCACCTGCGGATCACTCAGCAAGTCTATGGCCGTCATCGCCATACCTTTGGCCGCGTTGATCAGCCCCTCGTGGCCGGCCGGGGAGAGGGACGCCTCACGAAACTCGACTGTGTGACCGGCGGTGCCATCGGGCGCGATGGCCAGATACGGATGAAGCGCGGGGAGCGCCTGGCTGACGTTGCCCATGTCGGTCGAACCCATGCGCTCGTTCGGACGGGGATCGTGTACTTCGACGCCGATCGCGCGCCAGTTGTCCGCAAACAACCGCGCCATGACCGGATTAGGGATCATTTCAGCATAGCCCGGCTTTGTGGTGCACTTGAGTTGAGCGCCTGTGGCCGTCGCCGCCGCCTGGGCGCATTGAATCACACGCTGCAAAATCTCTTGCGTATATTTTTGCCTGGCCGAGCGCACGCTGAATTCAGCGGACGCATATTCGGGGATAATGTTCACAGCCTTGCCGCCGTCGGTGATAATGCCGTGTACGCGCGCATCCGGCTTGAGGTGCAGTCTAAGCGCATTGACATTGTTGAACGTCAGGATGACGGCTTCCAGCGCGTTGATGCCGTCTTCCGGCGCGGCAGCGGCGTGCGAAGCTTTGCCGGTGAACTCGACCGTCAGGCGCGACGAGGCGAGCGACGTGCGCGCCACCATCGTCCAGGCCGACGGGTGAACCATCATCGCCGCATCCACATCGCTAAACACGCCGCGCTCCAGCAACGTGATCTTGCCGCCCCCACCCTCCTCCGCAGGTGTGCCGATCACCAGCACGCGACCGGGCAACTGGTACATCACCTGGCGCACCGCAATGCCTGCCCCGATCGCGGAAGTGGCAATGATATTGTGCCCGCACGCATGGCCGAGTTCGGGCAAAGCGTCATATTCGGCCAGCAGCGCGACTGTGGGGCCGGGGCTGGCGCCGCTGGCTTGGGCGCGAAATGCCGTCTCCAATCCACCCACGCCGCGCTCGACGACAAAACCGTGCGCCTCCAGCGTGTCGCACAGCAGCGCCGCCGATTTGAACTCTTGAAAGGCGATCTCGGGGTTGACGTGCAGCATCGAGCTGATGTGTACGAGATCATCGCGCATCGCATCAATTGCCGCGATCGCGCGTTGCTTCAGATCCGATGCTTGGGACATTGGCTTGCTCCTATCTTTTTTGTCTCACCCAAACGGTCACCTGTCCTGCGCGCGCAGCGCCCAGTCGCGCCCAGAGGGCGCTCCTACGGGAAACTTGTCTGCCCGCCGACGACCGGCCAAAGACAAAGGACGAAAGTTCAACGCATCTTTCGTCCTTCGTCATAGGTCTGCCGCAGATTACGCCCCTCTATTCGAACAGAACCGCGTGACGACCTCGTACAGCACCCGCGTGCCAAATTCCAGGTTGGCTACGCTCACGCGCTCGTTGTGATTGTGAGCCAGGCCCGTCATGCCCGGCCCTTCGTAGCGCATGGGCACAAAGCCATAGACCTTGGTGCCCAGTTTAGTCACGTGTTTGGCGTCTGTCCCACCTGTGATCAGGCCAGGGATGAGCGTGGCGCCGGGTTCGTGCTCAGCGATCACCTGACGGATCGTCTCGAACAGCGGCGAATCGGGATCGGATTCCAGCGCGGGCGAGACGGGCGCAAACTCGATCTCCACATCGCGGCCGATCACCGCGCGCAGCTCTTGCTCCAGCGATTCCAGCGTCGTGCCCGGCAGAATACGGCAGTCCACCTGACATTCGGCTTCGGCCGGGATCACGTTGATGCGCGTGCCGGCCTTGAGCATGGTGGGCGTGGCCGTGTTGTGGAGTGAGGCCGAAAGCCGCCGCTTGTGCGGTTCTGCCAGAGGGAGAGCCGCCAGCGCGTCATCGTGCGGGGCCGGGTCGAGTAGGTTCAAGAGATTCGCCCGAAGGTCTCCCTCCACTCCCCGCGCCATCGCCTCGACATGCGCTCGCGCCGTGCGGGTCACGCGCAGCGGCAGCGGGGTTTCGATCAGATTGACGACAGCCTTGGAAAGCGGCAAGAGCGCATTGTCCTTGTGCGGCTGCGAAGCGTGCCCCGGTTGTCCACGTCCGCGCAGCGTAAAGCGAGCCGCGCCCTTTTCCGCCGTCGAACACACATAGAACACCTTGTCATCCAGGACAATGCTGGTTGCGCCGCCCTCGTTGATGGCATACTCGGCGCGGATGAGATCGGGATAGGTCATCGCCATCCACCCGGCGCCCATCCGTCCGCCGGCCTCTTCGTCCGCGCTTGCCATGAAAATGACATCACGCTTGAGCCGGACGCCCTGGCGTTTGAGGAGCAGCAGGACCATCAGCTCCATGGCGACCATTTGCTTCATGTCGGTCGTGCCGCGCCCCCAGACAATGCCATCCACCAGCTCGCCGGAAAACGGCGGGCGTTCCCACTTGTCGGCTTCCGCCGGGACCACGTCCACGTGGCCCATCAGCAAAAAGGGCGCAAGCGTCCCATCGCCTGTGATCCGCGCGACGAGGTTGCCGCGTCCTGGCGCGGACTCGAGGACGATCGGCTCGATGCCCTCGCGCTGCAACATGGCCGCGATGTGCTCGATGCAAGGCAGTTCGTTGCCCGGTGGGTTGGTCGTATCGAACCGGATCAATTCCTGAGTAATCGCAGTCACCTGTTCACGAACGAGTTGCCAGTTCATGATTTCTCCATGTGCAGCAGACAAGTCTCCCTTGTCTACCTTTTCCTTATCTACTTGTCTACTCTCATTCGAGATGATGCGGATCGAGCGCGTCACGCAGGCCATCGCCGATGTAATTGAGCGAGAGGACCGTGAGCAAAATCGCCAGGCCCGGAAAGATGGCCGTCCACGGCGCATAGGTCATTTGCGCCTGTGCGTTCTTGAGCATATTGCCCCATGTGGCCGTTGGCGGCTGCACCCCAAAGCCGAGGAAACTCAGCGTGGATTCGGTGATGATCGCCGCGCCCACGCGCAGAGTCGCCGCGACAATGATCGGACTGGCGGCGTTCGGCAGGATGTGGCGAAAGATGATGCGGAAATTCTGCGCCCCGGACATGCGCGCGGCTTCGACAAACTCTTTGGCCTTGAGCGAGAGGAATTGCCCGCGCACCAGGCGCGCGATGGGAGGCCAGACCAAAATACCGATGATGACGATGATGGGCATCGGCCCGCCGCTGAGCGTCGGGTTGTTCGTGCTGCGCAAGAGTTGCGCGAAAATCAACAGCAGGAAAAGCTGCGGGATCGAGAGCATGAAATCCGTAAAGCGCATCAACAAGTTGTCAATGTTCCCGCCGTAAAAGCCGGCCGTCGCGCCAATCGTCGTGCCGATCGTGATCGCCATCAGCATCGTCGCCAGGCCGATCAAAATCGAAATGCGCCCGCCATCCCAGAGCCGGACGAACAGATCGCGTCCCAGCTCGTCGGTGCCGAAAACGTGCGCGGCCGAGGGCGGCTCACGCATAATGTCGAGGTGCGTTTTGCCAGGATCATAATGGTTCACCCAAGGGACGACCATGCACAATACAACAAACAGGGACATGACCCCCAGCCCCATGAGCGCGAGCTTGTGCTTGCGAAAACGCCGCCAGACCATCGCACGCATGGATTCCTGGGGGCGGAGGCGGGATGACCCCGCCTGGCTGAGCGTAGAGGCTGCCTGAGCTTGTGTCATCTCGTCTAGTCAAATCGAATGCGCGGATCAATGAAGGCGTAGACAATATCGGTGATGAGACCGAACAGCACGATCAACGTCGCGCTCATCATCAAGATGCCCATCATCACGGCATAGTCGCCGCGCTCAATCGAGTTAAAGAACAGGCGTCCCATGCCGGGCCACGAAAAGATCGTCTCGGTGATCACCGCGCCGGCGAACAAGCCGGGAATTTCCAGGCCAATGATGGTCACGAGCGGCAAAATCGCGTTCTTGAAAGCGTGCCGGGTGAGCACCGCGCGCTCACGCAGGCCTTTGGCGTACGCCGTGCGAATGTAATCTTGATGCAAGACATCCAACATGCCCGCGCGCATGTAGCGAATATGACTGCCGAGGCTGAAAAACGCCAACACGCTGGCAGGCAGAATCAAATGACGGATACGGTCGCTCAGGGAGAATGGAGCGCCAATCGTAAACATGCCACCGCCCGGCAAGAGCGGCCCACCTTCGGGGTTTTTGAGGGTCGCGTTGAAAATGATGATGAGGATCAAACCGAACCAAAAGACGGGCATGGATTGGCCGACAAAAGCTACCGTCGTCGCCAGATGATCGATCCACGAATACTGGCGGACCGCGGAAATGATGCCGATGGGGATCGAGATGAGCAGCGCCAGCGCAAACGCGGTGAGAGACAGATAGAGCGTATTGGGCAGCTTTTCGGTGATTTCGATCAGCGCCGGGCGGCGCGTGACTTCGGAAATGCCCCAATCGCCGAGGGCAACCGAAGTCAGCCATTTCCAGTACCGCATGTGGATGGGCGCATCCAGGCCCAATTCACGCTTGAGGCGCGCCAAATCTTCGGGGCTGATGTTCGGATTGTTTTCGTACGCGGCCAGCGGCCCACCGGGGATCAAGTTCATCAGCAGAAACACCGTAAAGCTGATCACCAGCAGCAGCGGAAGCGCCTGGATCACGCGCCGGAGGATGTATCGAGTCATATAGTCTTGCAGTCAAATAGTCTCAGGGTCAAGGAGTCGGATAGTCTCGCAGTCTCGCGTGAACTGACTACAAGACTATCCGACTAGACGACTCACCGACTACTTGATCCACCAGCTTTCGGCGTTCCAACCATTGTTGTCCCAAGCGTTCGGGACCCAACCCTGCAAGCGGTCACGGTACGAGTCGAGATCGAGCCGCTGGTACAGGTAGATCATGTTGGTGGCTTCCTGACCAATCTTGGCCACCTGGCAGTATAGATCCCGGCGCTTGTTGATGTCCGGCTCTACCGCAGCCTTCTTGAGCAGGTCGTCCACCTGAGGATCGGAAAACCGCGTGTAATTCAGTCCACCTTTGTTCCCCTCGTGCGGGATCATCCACGAGGCGAACAGGTTTGTCATCTGGCTGTGCGGGTCTATCCCGGCGTTCGTCGTGTACATGATAATGTCAAAGTTGCCGTGCCGACGCGGCGAGCCGCCGTCCCAAGTGCCGATGACGACCGACGACGGCGCGTTTTCAATATACAACTCGACGCCAATCGCCTTCATATCCTCGACGATTAGCACCTGCGAGTCCTCGCGCAGTTTGTTGCCGGAAGTCGTCGAATACTTGAGGCGCAGGCGCGTGCCATCGGGCGCCACCTTGGCGCCCTTGGAGACGCGGATGCCGTCCGGGCCGGGGATCCATCCCGCTTCGGTCAAGAGCTGTTTGGCCTTTTCCGGGTCATACGGGCGCGGCTTGAAATCGGAGCACTGGAAAAAGCCGGCGTTGATCTCGTTGGTCCCAGGTTTGGCTTTGCCATAGAGCAACTTGTCAATGATGCGCTGCTTGTTGATGCCATACTCGATGGCCTGGCGCACTCGGACGTCGCTCAAGATGAGATGCGGTTTGTTGGGGTCGGACGGGTCTTTGTTCTCCGCCAGGTTCAGGAACAACCGCTCGCCGCCGATCTGCAAAGGATCGGAGATTTTGACCCCCGCCATCTTTTCCAACTGTGGGATGTCGGCTTCGGTGTTGTTCCAAACGATGTCCACTTCGCCGCTCGCCAATAGCTGCATGGCGACCTCGGACGAGGGAACGATGCGGATCACGACCTGATCGAGGTAAGGCTTGTCCTTTTCCCGGTAGTTGGGATTGCGCGAGAGGGTGATGTACGAATCCGCCACCCACTCGTCCAGCTTGAAGGGGCCGGCGCCCAGCGGCTTGCGATTGAACGCCCAGTTCTTCATGTCTTTGGGATCGCCCGCATAGTGCTTGGGGAAGATGTGATCGTCAAAGAGCGTCAGGTACGGCGCGAAAAAGTTTTTGAACTTGATGACCACTGTGGTGGGGTTGGGACATTCGATGGTCTCGATATCCGAGTAACCCGTCGTCGAGACGATGCCCACGTCTTTGGTCATCCGCGCCTGCCAGGTAAAGGCGACATCGTCGCAGGTGAGCGGCTGGCCGTCCGACCAGACCAGGCCCTCCTTGAGCTTGTAGGTGATGGTCTTGCCGTCTGCGCTCACGCCTCCGTTTTGCACGGTGGGCACTTCTTTGGCAAGGTTCGGGACGCGCGTGCCATCGGACATCACCTTGGTAAAGCCTTCGAGGATAAAGACGTTCACCTCGTCCATGACCGTCTGGGTGCCCAGCATCAGGTTGAGCGTGATGGGCGATTGCCAGACCGCCATGGTCACCTTGCCGCCCTTTTTGGGACCAGCAGGTTCTGGGGTTTTGGTGGGCTGAGCGGGAGCCGGGGTGGCTGGAGCCGGGGTCGCGCCACCGCCACAGGCGCTCAACACGAGCATCAAGACGACCGACAGGGTGATCACAGAGCAGACAGCTTTGCGTGTAAACATGATTCTCCTCCAGTTGAATCAAAGTTATAGCACACGGTCAACGATGCTTCACGAGCTTGCGGCAGTGCCAATCAGTCTTTAGCCAGATCACCTCCTTCCCCGACAGAAGACACATGCAGCGCGAGGGCACGCTGCAAAGCTTGAGCAAGCTGGCTCTGTCGGTGCGCTTATTCTATCATGGAAATCAGGAATTCGTCAACGCAACTTCCTCAGCATAACATTTGCTCCTAAAATTGGAACGCGCTCCTGCCCCATGCACAGAACATCCTCAGGCTGATGCGCCCGAGTAGTAACGCACACCGATTCGCCAGAACAGGCGCGAAGCGACGAGCATCACCACGGCCAACGTCACCGCGCCCCCAAGCGTCTGCCCGGTCAGACGGCCCGCGAGCGCTTCGGCCGGCACGCTCGTCGCAAAAGCCACCGGCACGATAAAGGTAAGCGCAAAGCGCAGCCATGGGGGGTACAAGCTCACCGGCCAGCGCCCGGCCTCGTACATGCTCTGAAAGATCACCAGGATGTTTTCCACTTTGACGAACCAGAAGGAGCAGGTCGCCAGGATCAGCCAAAAGCTGTAGACGATCGCGCCGCCGGCCAGCAGCGCCACAGCGAACCCGGCGGCCTGCCACACGCCTAGATCGGCACCCAGCCGCACCAGCGCCACCGTCAGGATGACGAATCCTAGCGCCACGTCCACCAGCTTCCAGATTTCCACTTGCTGAACGCTGACGAGAAGCTGAGCGTCTTCGGGCTTGGTGAGCGTAAAGTCGAGCGTCCCTTCGCGCACCGATTCGATCAGCCGCTCCATGCTCGGCTGGATGATCAACCGGATCGCCCCGCCGACGAGAAAATAGACGCCGACCAGCGCCACCAGCTCATCGGGCCGCCAGCCGCCCAGCCGATCGGTGTACGAAAAAATCACCGCCAGCCCGCCCAGCGCCGTGAACAATCCCAGGAGCGATTGGAACAGTTGCACGAAAAAGTTGACGCGGTAGGCCAGCTCGCCTAGAACGCCAATGCGGAAGAACGTCCAGAGTAAGCGGAGGTGAGGCATGGTGGGTATTGGGTATTAGATATTGGGTATTTTGCTATGAGCCGACGGCCGAGTATTGGCGCACGCCTGCTCGCCAGACGAGTCTGAGCATCATCACGCTCAAAGCTAACCAGACGATCTGCGCCGCGAATCCCGTCAACGCTTCGGTGGGCGTCAGGCGCCCCAACAGCAGCTCGACCGGGAAGCTCACGACCCATCGGAATGGCAAAATCGCTGCTGCCACTTGAACCGGGGGCGGCATTAACTCCAAAGGTGCGATCTGGCCGGAGAGGAACAGCATCACCACAAAGTACATCTGGTTGATGGCCGCAGTGCGCGTCGTCCAAAACGCTGCCTGCGCCAACGTCCATTCGACCAGAAAGCGCACAATAAACGCCAACCCCAACACTGGCACAAATGTCACCACGGCCCACGAGACCAGGTGGAAGGTGGGCCGGAACGCAAGCGACAATCCCACCGCCGTAGGCAGCATGACGATCATGGTCAGCAACTTGTACGAGACATTGTCGGCAACATCCGAGTGGATCGGATGCACCGGCCGCAGCAGCGCGAACGAAAGCGAGCCGTGCCGGATGCGATAGTCATACTCCCACATGATCCACGTAAACGTCGCGTGGTTGACCAGCATCAGGACAATGTAGTAGGCCGCAAACTCGCCTGTGGTAAAGTCGCCCACGTTTCCGCCGCTGGCGCGGGCCACTGTACTCCACACAACAATGTAGATGACGGGTTCCAGCACATGGCCGATCAGCCAGATGATCAGCGAGGCGCGGTACTGAAGCTGCACCGCGAGGGTCGTTTTGAATTGCTGGACGTACACGTCCCACAACGATCTCACTCGCCCTCCTGCGCAAAAACCTGCTCGATCACCTCTTCAATCGGCGGGTCTTCGACCGTCAGATCGACCACGGGCAAATTGGCGAGCAATCGCTCGGTGATGCGAGCGGTCTCCGATTTGGGAACACGCAAGGTCACGTAGCCGTCCTCGCAAGTCACCACCTCGCCGTATTGGTGCAGGTCGGATTCACACTCGCCCAGTTGCACGACGATGGTCTTGTGCGCCGTGAATCGCTGCACCAGGCTGGCCAGCTCGCCATCGAACAGCAGCTTGCCGTGATGGATGACGATGACGCGGCGGCACAATGCCTCGACGTCGGCCATGTAGTGACTGGTCAGCAGCACCGTCGCTCCAAAGCGGCGATTGTATTCGCCGATGAAGGCACGGATGCGCCGCTGCATCGTCACGTCGAGGCCGATGGTCGGCTCGTCGAGGAACAGGACTTGAGGGCGATGCAAGAGCGCGGCGGCGATCTCGCACTTCATCCGCTCGCCCAACGAGAGATTACGGACGGGCTTGTTGAGCAATGGCCCCAACTCGAGGAGATCGGTCAGCTCGTCAAGCGTGCGGCGATAGTCGGCCTGCGGAATGCGATAGATCGCTCGATTAAGCTCGAACGAGTCAATCGCGGGAATATCCCATAGAAGCTGGTTCCGCTGCCCCATGACGAGCGTGATCTGACGCAGGTAATCTTTCTCGCGCTTCGCGGGCACGTGACCCAGCACGCTCACCTGACCAGCCGTCGGATGCAGCAGGCCCGAGAGCATCTTGAGCGTCGTCGTCTTGCCTGCGCCATTGGGGCCGAGAAAGCCGACGATCTCGCCGGGCGCGACATCGAATGAGATGCCGTCTACGGCTTTGACTTGCTCTACGCGGCGGCGCACCAGGCTTTGCAGCGCGGCCAGCACGCCCGCCTCGCGCTCGGTGACCAGGTAGGTTTTGCAGAGATCGCGCATGTGGATAGCAGATGACATCAGGACCCAACTCGCCCAAGATGATGCTGTGTGTGCAAACTTATTTTCGGTGATTATACCCCGATTGTTTTGCCAGGATCACAAAGCCACCAGGCGTCCGGCACTGCTCTAATGCCAAATTCTGGGCACCTCGCGCGCGAGTGCGACCAGCAAGCGATAGACACTTGCGCCGGTCACCCTGGCCATTTCAGCAGCGGTGATTTCCTCGCTGGCTTGTTTGCCCAGCAGCACCCCCTCATCACCGAGGGCAACCTCAAGATCAGAGACGTCTACCATCGTGCTATTGGCGCTGACGCCTAACACCAAACAGCGCCGGCCATGGATCAATGTGTGACCTGTGTCGCTCATGGCCGGAGAATAGCCATCTGCCCACCCCACTGTCAAGGTAGCGACTCGCGCGTCACTGGCGAGCGAAGCACGGTAACCGTACCCTACTTGCTCACCCCTGGGCACTGTCTTGACATACCCCACTCGAGTCTTCCAGGTGACGACCGGCAGCAAGTTAGCCCGCTGAACGAGCTTCATGTCCATCCGCTCTCGCTCGCCAGGCTCTAGCCCAAGCAGCATGATGCCAGGCCTGACCACATCCAGGTAACTGGCCTGCCGCGAAAGAATGCCATGACTTGAGGCAAGGCTGAGCTGAATCTTGGTTGGCTCCGGCATCTGGCGACGGACGTCGAGCAACCGCTGCACCTGAATCGGGTCACGTTCAGGATTTTCGGTCAACGTACTGAGCAGCCCCTTGATTTCCAGACCCGTCTGTCCAGCAAGCTGCTGAATAAAATCCCCGGCAACTGGATAAGGCACGCCGAGCCGACCGAGGCCGGTGTCCACTTTGACCCATACCGGTTGGCGGCGATGGGCGACTTGAGCATGCTGAGATAGCAGGCGGGCAGCCTCAAGGGTAAAGACAGTGGGGGTCAGATCATACTTGAAGATGGCATCTATCTCATCTTTGGTGAAATAGGACAGACACAGAATAGTTCCTGCAATTCCATTTTCACGAAGCTCAACGCCTTCCGCGACATTGGCAACTCCAAAAGCATCTATGCCCGCCGAAGACAAGGCCTGGGCCACGCCGACCGCTCCCACGCCATACGCATTGGCTTTGACCACTGCCATGATCCTGGTTCCGCCGACCAAGGCTCGGACGCTGGCAAGGTTATGCAGCAAACGTGCGCGATCGAGTTCCAGCCAACAAGTAGGGGACCTCAGCCCGGTTGAATCTGGGTCGCTCATGCTTTTACCTTGAGAGTTCGGGGGACTCACGTGCCCACACGATCTGGCCGCCCACGATGGTCATGTCCACCTGGATGTCTTTGATCGCCTCATCTGGCACCGTAAAGTAATCGCGATCCAGTACGACCATATCGGCCAGCTTGCCGACCTCGATGGTGCCCTTGAGGTTTTCCTCGCGTGTGAGCTGTGCGCCAGCAAATGTATAGGCTCGCAATGCTTCTCTGCGGCTGATGGCCTCATGCGGCGCAATGTATTGCCCGAACCTGTTCTTGCGCGTCACCAGCGAGTAGAGCGCAATAAAGGGATTGGCGGACACTGTGCTGGGCACGTCGGAGCTGGCCGCCACCGCGACGCCACGGTCCAGATATTTGCGCGCAGGTTTATAGTTGTTCGCCCGCCGCTCGCCGACATCACGAAAGAGCAGCTCTCCTTCCCAGTAAATGAAGGTAGGCTGGATCACTGCGGCAATGTGATACTGCGCCATTTGATCGAGCGCTCGCGCTGTGGGGAAATAGCCATGAATGATGCTATGGCGAGCATCCGGCCGGGGGATCTCGCGCGCGACCTGCGCAAACGTATCCACCGCCAAATCCTGCGCGTGATCGCCACAGCAATGAATACCTACGTCCCAGCCCAGTTTTTGGGCTGTATGAAAATAGCGATAGAGCGCATCCACCGAAAGACGGTTGAAGGCGACCAGCTCCGTCTCTCCTGCGTAGGGTTCGTACATGTACGCGGTGTGTGGCGTGGTGCCACCGTCAATGGCCATCTTCAAAGCGCCGACGCGCAACCACTCGTTCCCCAGGCCCGTGTAAACCCCCAGCTCTTTGGCCCGCAAGTCCAACTGCGCTTCGGTTTCGTCTTCGCGGAAGCCATGCCAGCTCGGCATCAGGTTTGCCCGCACGGTCAGTGCGCCATCCTGATAGAGCGATTGGTAGGCGCGCATTTCGTCCGACTGCAGGCCCGGCTCGATGATGCTGGTGATGCCAAAGTGATGCATCTCCTGGCATCCCAGCCGCAAGGATTGCTTCATTTCGCCCAACGTTGGTCTGGGGATGAGACAGCGGACGAGAGCTTTGGCGCTGGCCCGCAAGAGGCCATTCGGCTCTCCGCTGGCATCGTGTTCGATCCTGCCGCCCTCGGGATTTGGAGTATGACGGTCAACGCCGGCCAGTCGCAACGCATAACTGTTAGCCACATCCGTGTTGAAAAAGCGCATCAACACGACCGGATGCTCCGATGTGGCCGGGTCAACGTCATGCCGGGTTGGCAGCCGCCCGTCTTTGAAATTGCCCTCGTTCCAACCCTGACCGATAATCCACTTGCCTGGCGGCGTGACCTGGGCGCGCTCGCGCACCAATGCCATCATCTCCTCTGGCGAGGCACACTCATCCAGACGGATCATGGATAGCTTGGCGCCGACTTCCAGCATGTGAACGTGGCTGTCAAACAAGCCGGGGATGACCGCGCGCCCGCCGAGGTCAATGCGCCGGGTATTCGGGCCCGCTATGCTTTCGATCTCGGCGCTGCTGCCTAGCGCCAGGAAGCGGCCATCCTTGACCGCCACGGCCTGGAACACAGCCTCCTCGCTATCGAGGGTGTACACCTGGCCGTTGAGCGCAACGAGGTCTGGGGATAGGTCTTGGGTTTTCATCAGTCCTCCTGAGCGAACGAGACGGGGCAACCGCTGACAACGGTCGCCCCGTTCACATTGCAGCTTCAGGTCAAGCTGCACACTATCGGGTCGTCGTGCTGTGATAGATCAGCGACTCGCGGCTGGTAAAACGATGGCGATGCCAGGTCAATTCCTTACCAGGCGCAAAGAACGGGCCTTTGATGTCCGGCTTGACCATCGCGGTCATGATGGGGTGATAGATGGGTACCAGCGCCACATCTTCGACGAGGAGCTTTTCGGCCTGCTGGTACATCTGGTTGCGCTTGTCCTCGTTGCCCATGATGGCGCCGGCTTCACACAGCAAGCGATTGAACTCTTTGTTGTACCAGGTATGGCGACCGGGCATCTGGGACAGATCGGTGACGCCGCCCTTTTCGCAGCCGCCCCACGGGCTGAGCATGTTGCTGCCATCCACAAAATCGTACTCGTAGGGCACCAACGCAAAGACAAAGTCGCCCTTCTTGTCCTTCTTTTGCTGCTTGAGCTTTTCCATGTACAGGCTATAGTCGAGGTTCTGGACTTCGACCGTGACGCCCAGGCTTTCCTTGAGCATGCCCACGATCGCTTCCGCGGCCGCGACCAGGGCCGGGTCGGCCTTGCGGAGGTACATGGTCAGCTTGGGGAAGCCTTTGCCGCCCGGAAAGCCCGCTTCTTCCATCAGCTTGGCCGCCAGCTTGGGATCATAGTTCTGGACGCTCTTGAGCTTTTGGACGCTCTCGCCCGGGAAGCCGGGAGGATTCATCGTGTAAGCCGCCACCGCCTGGTACTTGAGCGGGCCTTCGACCAGCTTGTCGCGGTCCACCGCGTGGCTAAAGGCCTGGCGCACTTTGAGATTGTCGAACGGCTTGTTCCAGGTGTCGAAGAACAGATAGTAGGTCATAAAGTTGGGCCAGGTGATGAGCTGTTTCTTCAACTCTGGATTGGCCATGATCTCGGCCATCGCCGAGGGAGGCAGGTCCTGCTGATAGCCGCCGCCGATAGCATCCACCTCGTTGTTCTTGTAAGCAGCCCACCGCGTCTTGGGCTCCATAAAGTAAACGATGATCTTGTCCATCATGGGCGGGAAGGGGCCAGTGTACATCTCGTTGGCGACAAAGACCATTTGCTTGCCCTTTTCCCAGCTTTCCAGCTTGTACGGGCCGGCAAAGACCCAGTTCTTTTTGTCAAAGGCCCAGGAGCCATCGTTCAGGCGGTCCTTGACAATGTGCTTGGGCGTCACCCATACGTCGGAAAAGATCTTGATCAGGTAGGGCGTCGGCTGATCGGTAGTCACAGAGAAAGTATAGTCGTCAATCTTTTTGGTGCCCAGCTCCTCTGGCGGTTTTTTGCCGCTCACCACGTCGCCCCAGTTGACAATGTTCGCCATGCTGTAGAACCACTCAAAGTCATAGTCAGGGCGAGCGTATCGCTGCAGCGTGAACACCCAGTCGTCGGCAGTGATGGGCTTGCCGTCGCTCCACTTTTTGTCCTTACGCAAGTAGAACGTCCAGGTCAGACCGTCTTTGGAGGTCTCCCACTTTTCGCAGGCGTTCGGCTGGGGCACATAGTCCCGATCGGGCCGTGTGCACGAGTCGGCCCAGGCAAAAATGTCGCCCACGTTTTCGTCATAGACGCTGGCGTCCCAGGTCAGCCACTTGAGCTCGTCTTCCGCATAGCGCATGACCTGCTTTTCGAGGGGCGCCGCATCGGCCGGGAGTTTGACGCCGGCACGGTTGACCACGCCCGCAGGTTTAGGGGGCTCGGTCGGCTTGACCGTCGGCTTGGGCGGCTCGGTTGGCTTTTCCGTTGGCTTTTCGGCGGGTTTGGCTTGCGTCGGCTGGGGCGCCGGCGTGGGCGCGGCGGGTTGCGGGCCGCAGGCCGCCAAGATCAGGCTGGCGATCACAACCAGCGTTATCCACTGCACAAGCGATGTCGAGAACCTGGTTTTCATCTCACTCTCCTCCTAGAGATCGTGGCACTCGCACAGTGTCGAGCGTCGAATGTCCGCTCGCCTGGGGGCATCCAACCCGTTGGCAAGCTGCAGCCTACACTCTGGATTTTGGAAAGCACCTCCTCTTTTCAAGAATCTCCTGGCTGCCCCGACGTTGAGTGCAAGAGTTGGGCGACTTATTTTTCTCGGAGCATGTAGGGATCCAAGGCGTCGCGGAGACCATCGCCCATCAGCGTAAAGCCCAGCATGGTGAGCGCGATCATCAAAGCCGGAAAGAACGCCAGATGCCAGAAATAGGTCATGTTGATCACCCCATCGAGGCCGATCATCTGTCCCCAACTCGGCATCGGCGGATTGATGCCAACCCCCAAGAAGCTCAACGAGGCTTCAGAGAAAATCGCCGTCGGAATGCCGAGCGTCAGCGAGATGATGATGGGCGCAAAGGCGTTGGGCAGCAGATGCACCCGGATGATCCGTCCGGTGTCGGCCCCGATCATGCGGGCCGCTTCGACAAATTCCTTTTCGCGCAGAGCAAGGAATTGAGCGCGGGTGAGACGACAGACGCTGATCCAACTTGTGATGCCGATGGCCAGCATCACATTCCAAAAGCCTGCGCCCAAGCGGGCCATGATGAGATAGGCGAACAAGAGCGTCGGAATGGCCGACATGACATCCACCACCCGCATGATCAAAAAGTCAGCGCGCCCGCCATTCCACCCCGCCAGGCCTCCCAGCGGGATGCCAATCCCCAGCGCGATCACCTGAGATAAGAGACCGACAGTCAAAGAGATGCGCGCGCCAAAGACAATCCGGCTATAGAGGTCACGTCCGTTCAGGTCCGTCCCCATCCAAAATTTCTGGCTCGGAAACTCGCCCACCGGCCCATAAAAGACCTTGTTGTAGGATGTTTTGGCAAGGAGCGGTAAAGGTTCGCGCCCAAGCGGCAAAGCAATAAACCAATCGTCGGCGAAAATTGCCGTAGCGAGGAGCACGATGACAATGACCAGCCCGACAATCGCCAGCTTGTTCCTGGCAAAGCGATAGGCCGCATCGCGGTAAAGGCTGCGCTTTTTCAACGACAGACCTTGCCGGGCAAGCTCCAGGGCCAGGCCAGAAGGCCCTGCGTGATAGGCTGTTTGTCCGCTGGTCGAGCGGCCATCTATTTGCATGACCGTCACTCCATGTCAATTGTAACGGACGCGAGGATCAACAGCAACGTAGAGCAAGTCGGTAATGAGATAAGTGACGGCAATCAGAACCGCCCACAGCATCGTCAGGCCGATGATCATGGGATAGTCACGGTCAAAGGTGCTGGTGACCCAGAACTTGCCCAAGCCCGGCACACGAAAGATAGCTTCGATGAAAATGGACCCTGTGATGAGGTCAGGGATGATCGGCCCAAACACCGTGATCATGGGGATCAAAGCATTCTTCATCACGTGCCGCAGCACCACCAGGCGCTCCGTCAGGCCTTTGGCGCGGGCAGTGCGAATGTAATCCGAGCGAATGACTTCGACGACACTGGCGCGGGTGTAACGAGCAATCGTGGCCATCGGGGCCAGTGAATAAGCCACCGCCGGCAGAATCCACTGCCGAGGCTCGTCCCAACCGCCCGTCGGCACCCATTTGAGGGCCAGGGCAAAGATGAGGATAAAGAGAATCCCCAACACAAAGTGAGGCGTGACAAAGCCAAGAATCGAAAGCAGGGTCGTCAAATAGTCCACCCACGTGTTCTGTTTAAGGGCGGCGATCGTGCCCAAAGGGAGGCCGATGCTGAACGCCAGAACCAGAGCCATCGCTCCCAGGTGGATCGTCGTAGGCCATGTGCGGCTGATGAGACCAATGACCGTCTCGTCCGGATGCTTGAAGGAAAAGCCCAAATCCAGCCTGATCACACCAGCCAGCCAGGTGAGATACTGCTGCCAGAGCGGCTTGTCCAGCCCATAGCGGGCTTTGAGCGCGGCGACCTGTTCATCGGAAAACGGACGCTGGCCGTACTTCCATGGCCCTCCGGGCACCTCATGCATGAGCGCAAAGGTGATCATCGAGAGGATCAGCAAAACAGGGATCAGCCCCAGCAATCGCGCCAGGATATAACGAAGCATGCTCTTCTCCTACAGGCCCGATAACTCTCTGGCCACATCTCCCATCTGGGCAAAGCGGGCACAGCCCTTGGAGATGACGTGCTGGATGAAACGCTCCAGCAGCGCCATCCGGTGTCCCCGGCCAATGACTTGAGGGTGCATGGTGATCGTCAAGACGCCGCTCTCTTCGTGCTCGACCATGTAATCGAACTCGCCCGCCCATATCTCGAAAACCTTGGAGGGGGCAGCCAGTCCCACGCGCAAAGGATTGAAATTAAAAGTGAAATGAGGCCAGTCGTCCAGGCAAAAGTCAACCGGAAATTCCCATAGATTTGTCTCTTGGCCCGGCTGCAGGGGCTCTTCTGCTCCCACCCGATCCCCCAGCCGGGGATGGTAAGGGTGAAAATCCTCTGCGAAGAGACTGGAGTCGTAAAGCAAGCCATGCTCGACTAACAGCGAGAGGGTCACCGGGCTATAATCCCAGGAAGGTGACCGATAACCAGCAGGAGCATGCCCCATAAAACGTTCAAGGGTCGTCAGGCCTCGGATGAAATCTCGCCTTTCCTCGTCGGCACTCAAGTTGCTGGGGTCTCGATGACTGTAGCCGTGATGAGCAACTTCGTGGCCTGCGGCGAGGATCGCCTCGATGGAGTCAGGAAAGGATTCGGCAGTGTGACCGGGGACAAAGAACGTCGCCAAGATCCCATAGGCTGAAAGCAGCTTGAGGAGACGTGGCACTCCGACGCGCGCCCCGTACTCGCCTCGGGAGAGCATGGCGGGGGTGACGGGAGAAAAGCCACCCAACCAAACACTGAGGGCATCAAAGTCAAAGGTCAGGCAAACGGCCCAGGACCGGCCGGACATGGCTCGGTTACCCCCCACCTTGGCAATGCCGCATCAACGTTTCGAGTCAAACAGGGCGACAGATAAATGGTCTCTCACAGCTTATTATAGCGGTGATTGCCAAATAGAGCCAGTCTCCCTTGACACTGCTTTTGTCCTGGTGTATAAGAGCGTCGCTTGCTTTCTCTTCGCCTTTGACGACTCGCCAAACCAGACCGAATGACAAGGAGGAAATGACATGAAGATCATGGTGATGGGCAGCGGTCTGATGGGGCCGGCGGCGGCGTTCAACGCCATGTCGGATCCCCAGGTATCGCAAGTCACTCTGTGTGACATGAACGCGCAGCAGTTGGAGGCTGCCCAAAAGAAACTTGCTGGTATAAAGGGTGCCGAGAAGCTCACTGCGGCTGTCTTGGACTTGAACGATCAAGCGGCGGCGGTCCGGATGATGGCTGGTTGCAATGCCGTCGTGGCGGCCCTCCCCAAACAAGCCATCCGGCTGGGGATCCAGGCGGCGGTAGCAGCGAAGGTGCCTCTCGTAGACCTGAGCTGGCCGCCAGACCCAGAAGTGGCCGAACTCAAACGCCAGGTCGAGTCCGCCAGGGCACTCGTCATCCTGGGATGCGGTGTGGAGCCTGGCCTGACCGAGATCATGGCTCGCTACCTGGCCGAAAAACTGGATCGAGTGGATGAGTTGCATATCAAATGTGGCGGCATCCCGGAAGAGCCTACCCCGCCTCTGGGTTACAAGATTGTTTTCGGGGGACGCCAACTGCCCCTACGTCCCTGGGATGGTTATGCGGTCAAGGACAGCCAACTCGTATCAGCGCCTCGGTATGCGGACGTAGAGCCAGTCGTTTTTCCTGGCGTGGGCGAGTGCGAAGCCTGGAACGAAAACTTTATGCCCTGGCTGCTGGACCTGGAGGCTTTGAAAGGATTAAAGGTCGGCACGCAAAAGACCGTGCGCTGGCCTGGCTACGCGGCCAAGGTGACGGTGCTCAAAGAGATGAGGTTATTGAGCGAGGAACCGATTGATGTAGAGGGCGTACAGGTCGCGCCCAAGAGACTGCTCGACACATTGCTGTATCCGCACGTGCGATTGGAAGAAGGCGAACGAGATATTACGGTCTTTCGCGTCGAGGTCATGGGCGAAAAAGACGGACGCCCGCGCCGCTACAAGATCGAGATGGTGGATCGCTATGACACAGTTCATGGTTTTACTTCGATGGCGCGCACGACGGCATTTACCGGGGCGATTGTCGCTCGCCTGATCGCGCGTGGCGACCTCCAGGCCAGCGGCTGGCGGACGCCCGAGCAGCTCATCACCGGACCACTGTTCGAAAGACTGGTGCGCGAATTGGCCGATGTCAATATCCTGTTCGACATGACGACAGAGCAAGTGGAGGTCCTGCACAGTCACATGCCTTCATCTCTTCCGTAGGGCGGCGCAGTATACCCCACGAGAGGCGCGCCTCACTTGGCTTGGCGCAAATACCCTTCCAGTTGCGTCGCTGTCGGCACAGTATCACAACCGCGCGAGGTGATGGCCAGCGCGCCACAGAGGTTGCCGCAGCGCAAACAATCTTGCAGCGAGTATCCGCGCAAGTAACCGTACATGAACCCGGCGTTGAAACAATCGCCAGCGCCGGTCGTGTCTACGACGTTGACCGGGAGCGCAGGGGCACGAGCCACCTCGTTCCCCGATTGAGCCAGTGCGCCCTCCGCGCCGAGCTTGACGACCACCACTGGCGTCAGCGCGGCCAGTTGCGCCAACGCGGCTTCCACGCTCGATGCCCCGGTCAGTTGCAGCGCCTCGATCTCATTCGGGGCAAAGATGTGAACGCTGCGCAGCATCTCGATCAAGCCAGGTGTTTCGAGCGTGGCTTCGGTGTGCTGACAATCGAGATAGACCTGAGCGCCCGCTCGCCGCGCGGCCGCGAGCACGGCCTGGCGTTCCTCTGTGACCTCGAGGCTGGCAAACATCACCCAGCGCGGCTGGTGGCGCTCAATCACCTGGGCCAGGTCGGGCTGAGGCGGTGGGTCAACGTAGGTGACAAAAGCGCGGTCAATGGGAAACGACATGGCCACGCTGATCCGTCGCAAGGGCGCCGAGCGGTGAATGAACAGCCGGGTGTCCAGGCCGTGCCGCTCGATCGTCTCGAGGACGAACCGGCTAAAGACATCGTTCCCGAAATCGGTCAGCCAGCCGCTCCGCACTCCCAGCCGGTGCAGCGCGAGCGCCGTGTAGAACGCGCCGCCGGGCGTGGCATCAAAGCCCGTACCGTACACTTCGGCGCCCAACTCCGGGATGCGAGGCAGACCGGTAAAGATCAGGTCGCAGAACCAGTCGCCGATCAGAATGACATCGTAGCGATCAGATTCAGTCTCGGCCACGCGGCCTCCAGCATGCTCCGCTTAATGCCACTCGCCCACATACGGCGCGTGCGCCCGCAGATATTCACCCACAAGAGCAGTCGCGCGTGAATACGAAAGCACCAACGGGTGAGCCATCAGCGCATCCACCGCCAGCGCGCGAGAGCGCTGCTCAATCGCCTGCACGGCCAACCGCTCGTAACGCTTGACTGTCTGCATCAACAGCATTGGCGCTTCCGGTATCTCCCCGATCGGCAATGTGTGGATGCCGCGCCGGTCAATGCGACAACTCACCTCCACGACATCGTCGGGCCTCATGCACGCGATCGCGCCGTCGTTAGGAACGTTGAGCGCGGTGTAGATCGGTTCGCCCGTCTCGAAGGCTTCGACGATGTCGAGCGCGACCCCGGCATAGCCGTCACTATCGCTGGGTGGCGACACGGTCTCATCGTCTTCTATCGCAGAGGTGTGGTAAGCATAGGGCATATAAGTCGAATGGCGGCGGTGCTCGTACAAATAGTAGGCCTGAAGCGCGGCTTCGGGATCGCGCTCAATGTCCATCGCGCGCAGTTGGCCCAGCAGGCCTTCGTTCAACGCCTTGATTTGCTCGCCGCGCGTCTGGGCGTCGGACTGGATGCTGGCCAGAGCTTGTTCGGCATGATAATAGTAATAGAGGTATTCGTTGAGCCACATGCCGATGCGTTGTACCAGCTCGGGCGCGAACGCGCGCAGCGGCGACTCGGCCAGAAAGCGCGGATCGCCCAAGAGCGGCGCGAGGACGTCTTGTCCATCGTGCAGAATGTGCCGTGTCCACGACAGGTGATTGAGGCCAAACACCTCAGCACGCAGCTCGCGATGCGGCAGCTTGAGCCACTGCGCGACGATGCGCTGGGCAGTGTTCGCTCCATCGCAGATGCCCACGACGCGATCAAATCCGCGCGAGCGCAAAGCTTGCGTCACCAGCCCCGCCGGATTGGTAAAGTTGAACATCCACGCGCCTGGGCAAATTTGCTCGATCATCTCGGCATAGTGAAGGATGACCGGGATGCTTCGCATCGCCATCGCCAGGCCGCCGGGGCCGGTCGTCTCTTGACCCAGCACGCCGTGGCGCAGCGCGATGCGTTCGTCGAGGATGCGCCCGTCTTCTTTGCCGACGCGGATCGTCGTCACCACGTACCGCGCGCTCTCGAGCGCTTCCCGCGCACTTGTGGTGAGCGTCAGGCGCAGCGGGTCGCCTGCCTGGCGCACCATCACGCGGCACAATCCGCCCATGAGGCCGAGCCTGTCGCCATCCATGTCCATCAGGCACAGCTCGGTGATGTCGAGCATTTGGGCGCGTCTCAGAACAGAATTGACGAACAATGGCGCGCGGACGCCGCCGCCGCCCAAGACTGTGACTTTCATCTCTCATCTCCGGATCGCAGCGACTCGTTGGGTGATCAGCCAACGGCTTCTATTGTCCTAGAAAAACTCGCTGAGGTCAATGTCTCTGTCCCAGACCCCTGTTCTCACCAAAGGTTAAGGATCTCGTAATAGAATCCTGGTATAATGCAGTCGTTACCGAGATTTATCGCAAGAGGAAGGAGATTTACTGTGGACAAGATTCGGTCTTTTGAGATCACGCCCGAGCACCTTTACCTTTCCCGGCGCAAGTTCCTCGCTGGTGCGGGTGCAGTTGCCGCGAGCGCGCTGCTGAGCGCGTGCGGCGTCAAAACCACCCCGGCTGCGCCAGCCTCCGCCCCGGCCACTTCACAAACGGATGATGCTACCACCGCTATGCCTCCCCAAGCGAGCCGAGAGACCGATGAGCTGGGCGATAAGCTGACGTCCTACGAAGCCATCACCAATTACAACAACTATTACGAGTTCTCGATGGACAAGGAAGCCGTCGCCAAGCTGGCGCGAGGCTTCAAGACCTCGCCCTGGACGGTGCAGGTGGGCGGGCTGGTCAACAAGCCCAAAACGTTCGGCCTCGAAGACTTGCTCAAATTCCCGCAAGAAGAGCGTATCTATCGGCTGCGCTGCGTGGAGGCCTGGTCCATGGTCATTCCCTGGATGGGCTTTCCGCTTGCCAGGCTGCTCAATGAGGTCGAGCCGCTCTCCAAAGCCAGGTACGTGCGATTCGAGACGATCCTCGATCCGCAGCAGATGCCCGGCCAAAGAAGCGGCTGGTTCGAGTGGCCGTATGCCGAAGGCTTGCGGCTCGACGAGGCCATGCACGACCTGACGATCCTGGCAACCGGTCTGTATGGCAAACCCTTGCCGCCGCAAGATGGCGCGCCGATCCGGTTGGTCGTGCCGTGGAAGTATGGCTTCAAGAGCGCCAAGTCTCTGGTCAAGATCGAGCTGGTCGAAGAGATGCCGGTCTCGTTCTGGATGGAAGCCGCTCCAGACGAGTACGGCTTTTACGCCAATGTCAACCCGGACGTGCCGCATCCGCGCTGGTCACAGGCGACCGAGCGGCGCATCGGCGAGCTGAGCCGCCGCAAGACTCTGCCGTTCAACGGCTACGCTGAACAGGTCGCGCAACTCTATGCAGGCATGGACTTGCGCGCGTATTACTAAAGGCCAAGACCCAAAGGGTTTCAAAAACCCTTTGGGTCTACCGAATGACCATGAACACGCTCAAATCCCAATGGCTCCGGATCGCCGTGCACGTCGGATCACTCGTTCCGCTCGCCGTGCTGATCTGGGACTATTTTCAAAACCGATTGACTGTCAACCCGATCCAGGCGATGACGTTTCGCACGGGCAAGACTGCGCTCGTGTTGCTGATGCTCTCGCTTGCCTGCACGCCAGTCAACACCCTGTTGGGCTTCAAGTCAGCACTCAAGGTACGGCGCGCGCTGGGATTGTATGCGTTCATGTACGCCGCGCTCCACTTTTCAATTTTTGTCGGGCTGGATTACGGATTCGATCCGGTTCTGCTGCAAGAGGCGATTTTTGAAAAGCGCTATGCGCTGGTAGGCTTGGCGGCGGGATTGATCATGTTGCCGCTGGCGATCACTTCGACCCGGGGTTGGATGAAGCGATTGGGTCAGCGGTGGAAGTATCTGCATCGGTGGGTGTACCTGGCGGCGCTTCTCGCCATTGTCCACTTTGTCTGGGTGGTCAAAGCCGACCTGCGCGAGCCATTGACGTATGGCGCGATGGTGGTACTGCTGCTTGTGCTGCGCGTCCCCATCGTGCGCCGGGCCATCAGCCAATTGCGGAACGAGGTCAAGGGAAAAACAGCGTCTTACGACAGAGGCACAGTGAGCACAGAGAATTTCCCCAAAGACTCGGCGCCCTCTGTGCCTCTGCGGTGAAAATATCTCAGGCTATGCCGCCGACCGGGCCGGCTCGTGGACGCGGCTCAGCGCGAGGATGGACAGCAGAAACAATATCCCATAGATCGCAAAGAGCAGCGTATAGCCCAGACCGGGCATCTGGGGCAGGCGCGCCGTAAAGAAATCAGCAATCGGCCCGCCGATGAACGCGCCTACCGCGCCTGCGCCCGCGCCCGCCAGGTTCGAGATGCCTAGGTAGCGCGCCGCTTCTGCTTGCGGCACCAACTCGGTGCCCAGCGCCCAGTTGGCCGTGTAAAAGATGCCTGCCCCCGCGCCGATAAAGAAACCGCCAACATAGATGACGGTCAGGTTGGGCGCCAGGACGACGATCAAGATGCCGACCGCCGCTGCGAGGCCAGAGAGCGCAACGAGCAGCTTGCGCGAAAAGCGATCGGCCAGCCAGCCGCTGATCAGCGCAAACAGCAGGATAAATACGCCGACGATCTGCATCAACATCCCGGTGGGAGCGGCGGCCTTTTCCCCCGGCAGGTTCAAGCGCGCCTGCAAAAAGTACACGGCAAAGCTGGTCAAGTTGACCAGGCCGACCAGGAAAGCCAGCCGGTTGACGACCCACCAGGTGAACGAAGGATTTTCCCTGGCGGCCTGCCCCACGCCAATGCGGACGCTGAGCCACACGCCCAGCCCTACCGCAATCCCCATGGCGGCCAGTCCCACCAGTCCCACGACGATCAAGAGCGTCGTCTGCGACTCGATCTCGCTCAAGGCGCCCGCGATCAGGTTGACCGCCTGCCCCATGCCGAGGATGATGGCCGTGAACAGCGCGGTCATCAGCACGAGGCGCAAAAAGGGCTGCCAATCGAGCGGAGGCAACTGGGCGCGCAGCGGCTCTTCGGGCACAAACATCGCCAGAAGCATGGTGATCGTGAACACGCCGATCGAGATCAAGAGAGCGCCCCACATGTTGCCGGCAGCGATCAGCCTGGCGGCGGTAAAGGCAACCAGGATAACCGGCAAGGGTACCTCGAACAACGCTTTGACGGCGGAGAATCGCCCGCGCTGCTCTTGTGGAACCAGGTCCGGGATCAAGGCCTGCTGCGCGGCCTGCCCCATGTTGGACGAGACCTGGAGCAGGATCATCACGATAAACAAGAACCAGTAGCCCGTCATCCCTTGCAGGTTGGCCGAAAAGCCGATCGCGACGATAAAGGCCAGATTGATCAGCGTGCCGATCAAAATGAAGGGGCGACGGCGTCCCCAGCGCAGCCTGCTGCGATCCGAGAGGATGCCCCAGAACGCCTGCGCCAGGAGCGCGACCATCAAGCCCCACAATCGCTGCGTGCCATAGAACGTCGCCTTTTGCGCTTCGCCCACAAACTGCTGAACGAGCAGCGGCACGACGAGCGGCGTCATGATCTGTGAGTTGGTGGAAAGCCCCAGGTGGTAAATCGTGACGGTGATGTAATCGTACCAGCGCAAAGGTCGTTTCATGTGTGTCCCCCTTTCGACTGTTGACTCCGACTCAAGCCGGAGACCGCGGACCGCCGCTCACCGTTTGAGGTTAGCCCGATTATGATACCACACAACGGCGCGGGAGAGGAAATGCGTGCCTTCCGCTGGTGACTTACCTCCGCTCACGATTCGAGATATAATTGCAGCACCCTTTGCCACACGCGCGACCTGCTCTTGCCCTGGCTGGTTTCGGGCGAATTGGACGTGGGGACTTGGACGGAAGCCGAGCGATCCGAATTGTTCGTCTTGATGCAGGTTTACCAGGAAAAGCTGCTGCGCAAAGCTCAGGCGTTACACGAGGCCGTTCGGCGTGGATTGCGGGAGCCGTTGCAGCCGTGAGTTCTATCGCCAAAGAAACCCGAACGCGCGTCCGCGCATCAGGCAGGCGACCGATGCGGCTATTGCCACAGTCCGCAAAAGTACGTACTCGGCCCGCTGGAATTTGATCACATCATCCCGCAGGCGCGCGGTGGCACGGACGACGAACAAAACCTGTGGCAGGCTTGCCGGATGTGCAACGGCTACAAGGGTGTCCAGACGCACGGCGTTGACCCGGCGACAGGCCGAGAAGTCAGGCTGTTCAATCCTCGCCAGCAGCGTTGGGCGGAACACTTGGCCTGGAGCGAGGACGGCACACGCATTGTGGGATTGACGGATTGCGGACGCGCAACCGTCTGGCCTTGCAGCTCAACAACGTCATCGCCGTGCTAGTTCGACGCGAATGGGTTGCCGCCAGTTGGCATCCGCCTGAAGAAGACCTGACGAAATAAAGGGTGATTGGGCATTACAATACATTCGCCGCCCTTCAGGGCGGCGGAAGATCTCTTTCTACACGTGGTAGATGAGTCCACAATCATTATATAGCCATATTTCCGATTGTCAATAGTCAATTCTGTGGTTGCCAGGGCTGTTGCAAAGTCAGACCGGGCTTCCCAAGACGAGTTGGACAGCCTCGTTCAGATGAGCCGCGAAGCGTCGTCGGGCCTCGGGTACATTCTGGACGCCGCGCCGTGACAACAAGCCAAGCACCAAAT
>DAOTXX010000153.1:0-66435 GCA_034434835.1 Thermoflexales bacterium
GCTCAGGACATTGTTCACAATGTCCTGAGCCCCCGTCGAGATATACGGAGCGCACTTGTGAATTCCACATGGCGTAGGAGCGCCGTCCCCGGCGCGAGAATCGCGCCCGTGAGGGTGCTGGCGTGGACAAAGGCACTGCCTTCGCCCACCAGTGGGGACAGCCCCAACAAGTTGGGGAGTCCAGTAGGGGCGCTGTCCCACGATTTCGAGTTTGCCAACAATAACCAAAATGCACGAGCACCAACTGGAGTAGAAAAGCGAGGCAAGGCAAGAGTCACAATTCGAAGGTGTATCCCATCCCACGCACAGTATGGATGTGACATGGGGCATCCGGATCGTCTTCCAACTTTTTGCGCAGGTGACAGATGTGGGTGTTGATAATCTCCGCGGTCTTGTTGTCGGCTTCATAGCCCCAGATAGAGTCCATCAACTGTTCGCGCGAAAAAACTTGACCTGGATTAGAGGCCAGACAAACCAGCAAACGAAACTCGACCGGGGTTAACCAGACAGTCTGCCCACGCTTGCTCACCCGCATGCGGCGACGGTCAATCACCAGATCGCCAGCAACTATAATGTCTGTAGAAGATGCAAAGATTGGATCGCCAAAAGTCCGGCGCAACTGGGCGCGTATACGAGCGATCAGTTCACGCATCGAATACGGCTTGGTGACATAGTCGTCCGCGCCAACTTCCAACCCCAGCACCTTGTCTGCCTCTTCGGCGCACACCGTCAGCACCAAGATAGGCACGCCCAGTCCGATGGCACGCATTGCGCGACACACGTCAAAGCCATTGATGTCAGGTAGACGGACATCGAGTACTACCAGATCAGGTGCGTTGCGATGCACAACCTCAAGTGCCTCGGCACCAGTAGAAACGACGGTGACAGCATAACCCTCATCAGATAAACCGTGGCGCAACCCCAGTGCAACCGCCGGATCATCTTCCACGACCAGGATTCTTTTTTGTTGCATCTTGGCGATACACCCCCCTCCAGTTATACTGCAAACGAGTGAGAAATGGACTTTTCGAGAAGCCGAGATCTTGTGAACAGGGTGGTTAGCCCCGGCAGGCGCGGGGCTGAACCCCCGCGCTGAGAGAGCCAAGCCCCTGCGGGGCTTGGCCCTTTCAGCCCCGAGCTTCAGTTCAGGGCAGTTCGCGGCCAGGCTTCGGGCTGAACCGCACCGTCCCCCAAGTCCAAAACTTGCCCACTCGGAGTATAGGAACCTGCAGGAGAGTCAACTACCGCCGCCAGAGGCAGCGGCTTGGAATACGGCTGAGATAGCAAACCTGATGCGCGAGTTACGCAGAGGTACTTGTTTACCGCCTTTGGCAGTCATGGCCCAACCCGTCCCTGGCCGGATGATGAATCATCCGGCTGATACGAGAAACCGGCTGAAGCCGGTTGGCGATGGCCCGGTCTGCTTCAGCAGACTGGGCGTGACAGCCGCGAAATTCATTTCACGGCTACAGACGGTAAACAAGTACACGCAGAGACGATCTCCTTTGTTGCTCCAAGCCAGTCTAGTTTCCGGTGCGAAACCCAGCGGAGGGCGGCTTCCACGCCGCCCCATCGCCGGGCATGGGAGCCCGGCTGGCTGGTTCTGTACCGGAAACCAGTCTATGACCAGCGTCCGGCAGGTCGCAGACCCGCCGAGAGCCTGAACTAGGGTGCAAGCGACACCTCGACCTTCACCGTCTCACCCTCAGAGCGCGGCAGCCGAAACGCCGGGCTGGTGGCGAGCCACCTGCCTCCCCGACCTGAGTAGATTGCCCAGCGGAACGGCCCGGTGTCAAAGTTCCTCCGGTCAACCCACCAGACCTTGCGGCCCACACCACTGCTCACCTCGTCGAACGTCCCGCGCCACCCTTCGACATCGTGCCAGCCGCCCAGGCGGTCCTGCCACTGAACGACCGTCCACATCTCAGCAGAAGCTGGCCCGGCGTGCAATTCGATCACGGCCCAATCGGACGGCGCAGACAGCATCGGGGTCGGAGTGGGCAGCACGGGTGTGGGGCGAGGCGGCAAAGCCGGCGCGGCCGCCTGAGCCAGCGAGGCCCCCCATGCCATCATCAGCATCACGCACAAGCCACCAATAGCCCAGACCCAACGGGCATGCAATGGGCAATTGTTCTTGATCATATCCGCACTTTCCCTTTGTGGTAGGGGCAGGCAGTTGCCCCTACCACAAAAACATTATCTGACCATCCATAGCCCAGGGACCTTTCAGCGCAGAGTGCCCGTGATAGACATAGTATGGGCAATGTTGTTATAGGGGTTGCCTGCGATCTCGTGGTTCTCCAGAACTGCGCCATAGTTCGTCAGCGTGTTGGCCGAGTCCACCTGGACATAGATGACCGTGCCGGGCGTCAAAGGCCAGGCCATGTCGCTCAGGTCAGGCCGGTAGTACGGATCACTGGTCGAGCCGGTCAGCGTGATCGTGCCGCCGACCGCCAGAGGCAGCGCCGATTGCGTGATCCCCCAGACGATCCCGTGCGCCGAGCGCCCGTCTCTCCAGATCTGATTGACGCCTGTAGGCGGCGGATTCGGATTGACGTACAAGTCCACCCAAAACTCGTTGGCAAAGGTTTGAGTGATCGGAGCATCGCCCTGGTTCTTGATAACGACCTGGACGCCCGTGCTTGTGACGATGACGCTCTGGACGATCAAGTCGGGCGCGAACGCATAGTTGCGGAACACCACCGGCAGATAAAGCTTGTAGAGACTGACGGACGTATCGGCTGTGGCCGTGTTGGGCAGCACGGGATCGGGCGTATCGCTGTTGATGGAAGCGACATTGGTCAGCAGCGTGCCGACGGCAGTGGTGACTGGAACGACGACTGTGATCGTAAAGGTTGCCGTCTCACCCGCAGGCAAGCTCGCGATCGTGCAGACCACGTCCCCGGTGCTGCCGACCGCAGGCGTGCTGCAAGTCCAGCCAGTGGACGACACGATGGACTGAAAGGTGACGCTGACGGGCAGCGTATCGGTCAAACGGACACTTTCGGCGACGCTTGGCCCATCGTTGCCGACGACGACGGTATAGACGATCACCCCGCCCGGCCAGACCGAATCGGGCGTGCCGGTCTTGGTGACCCAGAGATCGGCCAGCGGCGTGACCGTGGTCGTCACCCAGGCCGTGTTGTCCAGCGGGTCAGGGTCAAGGCCCGTCAAAGTGATCGTCGCGGTGTTGGTGATGACGCCCGGGTCGGGCGGCGCGAGCACCGTGATCAGCACCGTGCTGGGGACGTTGATGGCCAGCGCGCTGACGGTGCAGGTCAAGACGTTGCCGGCGCTGTCGCAGCCAGGCGCGCTCACCAGCGTCACGCTGACAGGCAGCACATCATAAATCGTCGCGCTGGCGACCGGACTTGGGCCGACATTCGTAAACGTCAGCGTGTAGGTGAGCAACCGGCCTGCGCCGACCGGGTCAGGGCTATCGCTCTTGCTGATCTGCAAGTCGGCCACGGCCAGGACGGTGGTGGTGATGATCGCGCTGTTGTCGGCCGGGTACAGGTCAGTTGTGGTCGAAGTGATCGAAGCCGTGTTCGTGATGACGCCGCCGGTGATGGGCGCGGTGGCCGCGAGGGTCAATGTAGCCGGGACACTCACGGGCAGACTGTTCACCGTGCACATCAGCTCACCACCCACGTTGGCACACATCCAATCGGAGGGCGCCGAAACGCTGACGCCCGTCAAACCTGCGGGCAGCGTATCGGTCAGCGTGACCGTGTCCGTCGTCACTGTCGTCAATTGCAGGCTCCAGCCACCGGCCATGTTCCCGCCATCCGAGTCCATGCTGTCGTACACATACAACTGCCAGGTTCCATTTGGACTGTCACTGTAAAAAGTCGAAAGGCTGCCGCCGTGCGGCCCGGAGGGCGCCGGAGCTGGCAGGCTGCCGATGCCGTAATTGGTGGGACGGTAAACCGTCGTAGAGGTCAGTGCGTCGTTGGCGGGCAAACTCACGCCCGCATCGTTAAAGCTCAACGTGATCCCACTGGCGCCTGTCCCGCCGCCCGCGCTCGACATGAGCACCACGCTCTGCCCGCCCGGCCCGACGAGCAAGACGCTCACGTCACCAGGATAGGTGTGGCTAAAGCTGTTAAGCGTGACCGTCATGTTGCGGACCAGGCCTGGCACACTCGAAAAAGATATGGCAGAAGGGTACGGCCAGGCGCGCCCGGCCCAGGGGATGCCGATATAGGTCGGGTTGGTGAACGCGAGCGTCGTCGTCAACGCGCCTGCCGGCACGGGGCCAGTGTTGGTGACGATCAGCGTGTACGTGAGCGGCGAGCCAGCCCACACCGGATCGGGCGTGTCGCTCTTGGCGATGGCGAGATCCGCCACCGGCCTCACGGCGGCATAGGTCGTCACCAGGTTGTTATTCATGTCCGGGTCGAACCGGGACGATATGACCAGCGCCGTGTTGGCGATCAGTCCGCTCATCGGCGCGGTCACCGTGATGTTGAAACTGGCCGAGTACGTGGGCGTGAGCGGATAGAGCAGCGAGCAAATCACGACATTACCCGGTGAACTGCATGCCCAACCCGCGCCAAAGCCACGACCCATCAACCCCGATTGCAGCGTGTCCGTCACGATCACGTTCGTCGCCGTGTACGGGCCGGAATTGGTGACCAGGAGAGTGTAGGTCAGCGTCTCGCCCGGATTGACCGGGTTAGGCTCGGCGCTCTTGACGATGACGAGATCGGCCAGCGGCGTGATGAGCGTAGTCTGCGTGTCGCTGTTGTTCGCCGGATCGGTTTCCGTCGCCGTCGTGATCCAGGCGGTGTTTGTGATGACGCCTTCAACAAGCGGCGCCGTGCCTGTGATCACGATCTCGTACCAGACGTATCGGAGCAGGCTGGGGGTAGTGCAAGTGATCGCATTGCCGACGCTCTGGCACGACCAGTTGGCAGGCGTGATGATGCCCGAGGCTGTGATGGGCAGTGTATCGGTGACCGTCACCGACCAGGCCGTGCTCGGCCCGGCGTTGTAAACGCGCAGGGTGTAGGTCATCGGGCTGCCGGGGTTCACCGGGTCGGTGCCGTCGTTCCATTCATCCTCTTTGGCAATGCGAAGGTCGGATTGCGTCCCCACCGTCGTCGTGACGATGGCCGTGTCGCTCACAAGCTCAGAATCCACAATGGCAGTGAGGATGGCGGTGTTGGTGATAATGCCCAGCGCGGACGGGTGGAGCGCGACTTGGGTCGTAATGGTGACGACTCCGCCGCCCGCCAGCGAGCCGAGCGTGCACGTGAACGCGCTGGCATTGGGCGCGCCGCAACTGCCCTGACTGGCGTCAATCGCGTAATGGTTCGGGCCAACGGTCACGCTGCGTAGTTGCGGCGAGTAAGCCGGGGCGTCGGTCTCGAACGTCGCCCGGTATTGAAAGTAGCGATTGACCGGGACGCCCGTCAGCGCGACCAAGGGCAACCCCAGGCCCGGGTTGTTCAACTCCGAGTAGCTGGTGGTGATCAAGCCGCCCGGGCCGACAAATGTCTCGGTATCGCACAGCGCATCATCGCACGAGCGCACCTGAAAGCTCAGGCGCAGCGCGCCGCGCAAATAGTGGTCGTTGACTTCGGCGGCCGAGAGCGTCCGGCTGTACACCGCCACTTCGTCCAGGTCGCCGCTGAAATATGTCGTGCCCGAGACTCCATAGGCCGAACCGAGGCGATACTGGTCGCCGCCCGACCACAACGCGCCGAGGTTGCCCAGTCGCCCTTCCTCCGCGCCGTTGACGTACAGGACCAGCTCGCCGCCGCTCTGCGCCGTGCCGACGACGTGATACCAGACGCCCGGCGTCACAACTGTCGTGCCGGTGATCGCGCGCACGCTGCCATCGTTCACCAGGTGCAAGAAGCGATCGCCCGAGATGCCGAGCAGGTGCGAAAAATAGACAGAGGTCCCGCTCACCGAATCGGTGCGCAAGATAAAGCTGGTGTCGGTGACAATGGACGGGCGCACCCACAACTCGATGGCATATCGCGCCGGGTTCGCAGCATCGGTGATGACGACAGTGTTGCTCAACGCGCCATCAAAGCTCAGCGCGCTGTTGAATCGTCCGGCGGCCCCTGCATTGGGACAGGTCTCTCCCGCGCTGGCCGGACACGTCCCGTCGTGTCCCAGGCCAGAGGTGTCACTAAAGACAGTGGCTCCGGCGCTTTCGTTCAAGTGCAGCAAAATATCGTTCCCGGCCATGTTGGCGTTGCTCAGGCGATAAGCCGTTTCAGCCTGGCCGTCATCCGGCAATTCCTTGCCATAGGGCCGCCAGGGCGTCCAGCGCAGGCTGTTCCATACGACCGCGCTCGAAGCATCCATCACGCGCGAGGTATACACGCCGGTGCCCAAGAATGTATCCACCAGCCCCAGCCACTCGTCGCCGAGGACAGCGGGGCGAGGATCGTTCCATTGGACGTTTTGGGTGATCCCGCCTCCAAAGCCCAGCGCGCTGCCATCGTCGTCGGTCTGATCCACATAGCCGAGCGTCGTGCTGGGCGGGAGCGTGTCGGAGAGGGTCAGGCTGGTCGTCGTGGTGGGATAACCACGGTTGAAAATAGTGATGGTGTAATAGAGCGACGTTCCGGCGATAGCCGGTTCAGGCGAAGCGAACTTGGCGATGACCACATCCGGCGTGGCCTCGTAGGCGCCGATATCGAACGACCCGCCCGATGGATAGGGGCGAGGCGCGCCGTCCAGATCGCTTGTCACGCCCGCATCCACACCCGCATCAATCGCCGCGCTGGACGTGGTGAGGTGATAATCGTCGTTTGCTGGATCGAGGAACGCCGGATCGCCCGTGAAGCTGTTGCCGCCGCTGGTGACGGTGTCGGTCGGCGTGGTCGTGCCATAAAAGAGATTGTAATCCTCATAGACTGCGCCGTTGGTATTGCTGATGCCGACCGTGTAGCTGGCAATCATCGTATCCGTGATGCCCACCGTGCCGGTGACCACATAGATGGCCGCGCCCAGGCCAGGCGTGGGGCTGGCGATGGTCGTGTGCAGAACCACCGCATCGCCGGGCGAGTCGAAATACAAGGCCGCGCCATTGAGGCCAGCCGTGTTGCGAGCCAACACGGCATTGATCAGGCGACTGTTGCCATCCAGACAAGCCACCCCGCCGCCGCTGCCACTAGCGATGTTATTGACGACGACGACACGGGTCAGCGTCAGGCTGCCACCAGCGTAAATTCCTCCGCCGTCACCTGTTGCGTTTCCGTTCTGGATGGTCAATCCAAAAATGGAGACATCCCCGGAGGCGATGCTGAACACGCGGGTAGCGTTCAAGCCATCAACGGCAAGCTGGCCTGCGCCGGGGCCCAGGATGGTCAGCGACTTGGTCACGACCAGCTCGCCGCCAGTCAGCGAGATCGTTCCGGTCGCCGTGATGTCAATCGTGTCGTCAGGTGCAGCGTCGAGGAGAGCCTGCCGCAGCGAGCCGGGGCCACTGTCGTTCGTATTGGTCACCGTGATCGTCGCGGCGCGGGCAACCGGGGGCGTGTGGCCGAGCAGCCACAACAAGGCACAAATCAACGTCAAACCGAGGACAAGTGCGAGGCTTGCGCGCATGGGAGAGCGTCTCATGGGTTCCTCCTGAAATCTCATTGACGGGCAAAACCAGGCGCAGCGAACCGCCTGGGTCAGTACGGTTCGGCCGATGACTGGGCGCATCACCAGCCGATGCAGGAACACACTAGCGAGACGATCGCCACATCCATCGTGGCTGGGAAAAGTATATCACAACACGCGGCAAAGAGTGAAATTGCCCTGGGGTGCAAATGTCCTGACCCGACCGGCGATAAATCGCCGGGCTACGAGGCCGCGCCCCATGAATGGGGCTAGCAGCCTGTCGGAGTGGCATCCTAGAGTCAAGGCTTCAGCCGGTTTTGACTGGAAATCGCCGCCTTTTCACCGGCTGAAGCCTCGACTCCCGCTCCTTGAGGGTTCTCTCCGACAGGCTGCTAGCTCGCTTTAGCCGGAGCCGCGCATAAAAACCCTGACGCACCCCATCGCCCTGCGCCGAGATCACTGGCACGTTTTTGCCTTTGAGCGCCTTTGTGATATGCTTGGCCGCGATAATCAGCCAAGCCTCCCGCAGGTTACTTGCTGTGAGACCAGCTAAACCTGCGGAAGGTTGAACAGTTAAGGAGATCACACAATGTCTGAACCCACGCGCGACATGCTGGAATATTATGCCCGACCAGGCCTGATGACCGACCCGAAGGAATACGCTACATTATTCGATGACCTGCCCACTGATCTCGCCCCGCTGTGTCAGGTCGTGCAAGGCCTGATGGTGCACATCTTTTGGGCCGAGCGATACGGCCTGACGCTTTCGGAAGAGCGCAAGCAAGAGGTCGAGCTTCGTTGGGTCAACCGAATGCTCGCTCGCCTTCTAGAACTGGACGACCGCCCACTGACCCAGACGCGTCCGCTGGACAAGAAACTGGTCGGCAACTGCCGCGACCACACGACGCTGCTGTGCGCCATCTTGCGGCACCAGGGCGTGCCTGCGCGAGCGCGGTGCGGGTTCGGCGCCTATTTTCTCCCGAATCACTTTGAGGATCACTGGGTATGCGAGTACTGGAATGAATCGGCGCGGCGCTGGGTGATGGTGGACGCGCAGCTCGATGCGTTTCAGCGCGACCAACTTCAGATCCGTTTCGACCCGCTCGATGTGCCGAACGATCAGTTCATCACCGGGGGCCGCGCCTGGCTGATGTGCCGCGCTGGTCAAGCCGACCCGGAGCAGTTTGGCATCGCCGACATGCACGGGATGTGGTTCATCCGCGGTGATCTGCTGCGCGATTTCCTCGCGCTCAACAAGATCGAAATCTTGCCGTGGGACGGCTGGGGACTCATCCACAAGGATGAAAAAGAGATCACGGGAGACGATCGCATGTTCCTGGATCACGTCGCCGCGCTAACGATGGCGGGGGATGCCCAGTTCACACAAATCCGTTCACTCTACGAAAGCGACGAACGCCTGCGGATGCCGGCTGACTGGCAACCGTTGACCTTGGCTCAACTGCGTCAGGCCTCTGAGTCGGAACCTCCTGCAGATTGCAAACCTGCGGAAGGTTAAAGTACTGTCATTGCACAAGCGCCCCGCCGAAGGCAAGGGCGCGAAGCAATCTCCGCATGGAAGCAAGATTGCTTCGTCGGCCCGCTTCGCAGGCCTCCTCGCAATGACGGCTGAAGAAAGTTTCTCATCCGGGCCGATACCGGGCCATCACGCTCTGCAGCATGTCCAACGGAAGCGCGTAGGCCGTGTGACCTTGAAAGCCCGTCATGGTCTCGGCCGCCGTCAGCGCGTTGAGGATCGCTTCTTCGACGGCCTCGGCGGTAGCGTCAAAGAGCAGGTTCATCTGACCGTGCGGCAACATCTTGATTTCAAGTGGCGACTTGCCCTGGGCCGGCACATGGTTGCCTGTGGCAAACGCCAGGAACAGATCGCCGCTGCCGTTGTGCCCCGTGCCGCCCACGCGCGCCAGTCCAACCGTCGCCCGCCGCGCGAGTCGCTTGCACTGAATGGGCAACAGTGGCGCGTCGGTGGCGATCACGATAATGATCGAACCGCCCGTGGCCGGTTCCGACCACGGCAGAGGCGGATGGATGGAGCCGATCTCGCGCCCGACCGGCACGCCGTCCACGCGCAGCAATTCGCGGTCCCCATAGTTGGCCTGCACAAGCGCGCCCACAGTGAATTGACCGCTCTCGGTCTTGACCAGCCGCGAGGACGTGCCAATCCCACCCTTAAAGTCGTGACAGATCATGCCTGTGCCGCCGCCGACGTTGCCTTCTGCGACAGGCCCACTGTGGGCCGAGTCCAATGCCTGACGAACGTGCTCCGCCTTCAAATGGAAAGCGTCAATGTCATTCAGCCAGCCATCGTAGGTTTCTGCGACGACGGGCAGCTTCCACGCAAAGCCGCCATGCCGGGTCGCTCCATATTCGACCAGCGCCGCGTGCACGGTTCCAACTTGATTGGTGTTGGTGAGGGCAATCGGCGATGTGAGCAGACCAAACTCTTCGATGAACGGCCACCCGGTCATCTCACCGCAGCCGTTGAACGAAAAACAACCGGCAAACGCGTGGTCCTCCCAGATCGCTCCTTCGCGCGGGAGGATGACCGTGACACCGGTGCGGGCGACGCGCGGTTCGTTGTAGATGAGCGTACCATGTCCGACCCATACGCCCGGCACGTCGGTGATCGCGTTATAGGGGCCGGTCGGGAACGTGCCGATTACGATGTTCAGGTCTCGCAGTCTTGCGCGTGTCATGTTGTATCTCCTGCGGGGCAAGGCAAGGGGCGACCACAAGGGTCGCCCCTACGGGTTCAACAACACTTTGCCTCTGGATCGGCGAACTTCCATGTAGCGGTGCGCCTCGGCCGCCTGCGCCAGCGGGAACGTCACATCTATCCGCACCTCCAATTGGCCGGACGCCATCCATCCGAACAGCGCGCTGGCGCGTCCCAGCAGCTCTTGTCGATCCGCCGTGTAATGTCCTAGCGTGGGGCGAGTCAGAAAGAGAGAGCCTTTGGCGTTGAGCACTTGGGGATCGAGCGGCGGCACAGCTCCGCTGGATTGACCAAACAGCACCAGGTAGCCGCGCGGCCTCAAGCAGTTCAGGCTCTTGTCAAACGTCGTCCGGCCGACCGAGTCATAGACGACATGGACGCCTTGGCCGTTCGTCAGCCGCTTGACCTCTTGCTCGAAATCGGTCTGGGTATAGAGAATGACCTCATCGGCCCCGGCCTGCCGGGCCAGTTGAGCTTTTTCCTCTGTGGAGACTGTGCCGATGACGCGCGCGCCGCGCCGCCTGGCGATCTGCACGAGCAGCAGGCCGACCCCGCCCGCTGCCGCGTGGACCAGGGCCACATCGCCCGGTTGCAGCGGATAGGTGCTGTGCGTGAGATAGTGCGCTGTCATCCCTTGCAGCATGACGGCTGCAGCCTGCTGCGCGCCGATCGCCTCGGGCACGGGCACGAGCCGCCACGCTGGAGCGATGACGTAATGGGCATACGAACCTTGCGCGCCTGCAAAAGCCACGCGGTCGCCCGGCTTGACCTCGGTCACGCCCGGGCCGATGGCGTCCACCACGCCGGCGCCTTCCTGACCGAGCGTGAGCGGCAGCGCGCCTTTGTATTGACCGGAGCGGTGATAGATGTCAATATAGTTGACGCCGATAGCTTCCAGCTTGACGCGCGCCTCGCCCGCGCCCGGCTCCGGCAGGGGCACGTCCTCATAACGCATCACCTCCACACTGCCAAACTCGTGAACACGAATTGCCTTCATCGTTTCTCTCCTTCATCTTGACCACACAACATAGCGCGGCCCCCGGCCTCAACCCAAACTTGACGACGCGCAGCCAGAGTCCCCGGGCGAGATCCAACTCGTCCCTGCCAGGCGCAACATGCGAGTGCACTACGCCGAGGCAACACAAACCACATGCCATGCACAGGTCTGTTGCGCAAAGAGATTTTTCTGCCATGCTCAAGTACACGCTAGCGTAAGGACGTGGTGTTGTTCAAAATACCACCACACGTTGTCCGGAGACCATCCACAGACTCCCCCAGGGTAGGTAAACCGAATCTGTTTAGCGATTATAGTCTCGTCATGCTTGTTGTCAACCGCCGCGAAAACGGGGACAACAGGAGGTGGGCGACTCAAGACCGTGGGCAAGCCAATCTCAGCCGCCGCCCCGCCGGTTGCGATACTGACCGGAAATGAATTCGGTGCATCCGGAGTCAAGGCTTTAGCCGGATATTGGCCGCGAAACCGGCTGAAGCCTCGACTCCAATGCACTCATTTGATTTCCGAGCAGTATACCCGGTTGGGGCTTCCGTTTTCTGGATTCATGTGCTAAACTATTCCTGCGGCTCAAGTCAGCGGCTTGGGTCGCGCAGCCCGATCCGATGTGCGCCCCCGGGAAGGCTCTCTTCGGATCGGGCGATTTATTGAGGCCGAGCCAATCCACACAATTCAAAGAATATGATAAAATCCTTTCCATGTTCGGGTCGCTGCCGGCCGGCCCAATCACAGACAGGGCCGACCCACGCTGAGCCTGGTACGCCGCAGGACTCGTCCAGGTCGAAACACAGGTGAATCAGACATGGAGGACAAGAAACGCGCCAGACGCATCTTGTTGGTAGATGACGAGTCCGCCATTACGTCCAACCTGGCCCCGTTCCTGGAGCGGGCTGGGTTTCTGGTGGCGACGGCGGCCGATGGCGAAACGGCCTTGAAGCTGGTCAAGGACTCGCAGCCTGACCTGATCGTGCTAGATGTGCTGATGCCGCGCATGGACGGCCGCGAGGTGCTGCGGGAGATGCGCCAGGGGGGCAACTGGACGCCCGTGATCTTGCTCACCCAGGTCGGCTCGCCCACCGAACGGGCGGTTGCGCTCGATGAAGGCGCCGACGATTACCTGAACAAGCCCTTTGAGCCTTACGAGCTAGTCGCTCGCATCCGGGCGGTGCTACGACGCAGCAAGCCGGGCATGCCATCCCTGGCAGGAGCACGCCGACTGCGCTGCGGCCCACTGGAATTGGACCGACAGGCCCGGCGGGTTCTTCTGGCAGGCCGCGAAGTGGCTCTCACGACCAAGGCCGTCTCGATCCTCGAATACCTGATGTTGCACCCGGATGAAGTGCTAAGCCGCGAACGGTTGCTGGATGCGGTGTGGGGCTGGGACTATCCGGCCGTGACCCGCGCGGTGGACACGCGCATTGCCGAGCTGCGCCGGGTCTTGAACGATGACGCCGAAGCGCCGCGTTTCATCGAGACCCTGATCGGCCAGGGGTATCGCTTCATCGGGCGAGTTGAGGCCAGCGGATGAAAAGGTACGGGCTGCTGCTTTTGCCTCCTGTCATTGGACTTGGCCTGGCGATTTTCTGGCAAACGCAGATACAGTCCGCGCCCATCCTGTACCTGCGCGCCGACGCGGGCACGTTGCTCCTGCTGCTGGCGGTGATCGCCAGCCTGGCTTATGGCTCGGCCCTGCTGGTGTGGAGCCTGGGACGCCGGCGCGGGGAGGTCGCGCTGGAGCATTTCCGGCAAGAACAGGCCGAGGCCCACTATCGCTTTATCCGCCGACTGGATCACGAGCTCAAGAACCCGCTCACGGCGATCCGGGCCGGATTGGCGAACCTGGACAACAGCAACACCCCAGCCTTGACCAGCGTGCGAACGCAGGTGGACCGGCTGGCCCGCTTGACCGCCGACTTGCGCAAGCTGGCCGATCTCGAAACCCGGCCGGTCGAACGCGAGCCAGTGGACCTGAGCCAGGTATTGAACGAAGCGATCGATCTGGCGCGGGAACGACGCTCGCCTGCAGCAGGACCGATCAACCTGCATCTTCCCCACGTGCCATGGCCGCTGTCGCCCGTTGCAGGCGATCACGACCTGATCTTTTTGGCGCTGCATAACCTGGTGGACAATGCCTGCAAGTTCTGCAACTGCGACGACACGATCGAAATCCGCGCGTTCGAAGATGGCCCCTGGGTCGCGGTCGAAGTGGCCGATACCGGGCCGGGTGTGTCCCAAGACGAACTGCCGCACCTGGCCGAGGAGCTGTATCGCGGCAGCGCGGCCCGGAGTGTCGAAGGCAGTGGATTGGGACTGGCGCTGGTTCAAGCGATCGTCAAGCGGCATGGCGGGACGATGACGATTCGCAGCCGATTGGGTCAGGGGACGCTCGTCACGCTGCGCTTTCCGGCCATCCGTGGATGACTTGACCCTTCTGCAGGTTCAGAACCTGCGGGAGGCTAGGCTGACCGAGATGAGAAAGCATTTACTGATTTTGCTCACGGTATGTTTGCTCGCAGGCTGCAATGGCGTCCTGGAAGTGGGCATCGAGCGCACGCCGACGCCGGATATTGGGCCGGCCGCGACACTGGAAGCCTTGATCGCCGACAACAATCGCCTCGCCACGCGCGTGGCGGCCATGGCGACTCCCACCTCCTCCATCCCCCCCAACCTGGGACGCCTGGCCTACGTCCAGGGTGGCGACATTTGGGTCAAATCGCTGCCGGCCGGAACGCCGCAACGATTGACGACCGATGGCCGGAACCGCGAGCCGCGCTGGTCGCCGACAGGCGAATGGCTGGCCTTTCGCAAGGAACGACAGGCGACTATCGAGCGCGAAGTGCCGTGCGAAGTCTCGCGCCCGCGTACCCAGTTGTGCACTGAAAGCTCTACCGTGCTGCAAAAGCAGGTCTGGGTGATCGCGGCGGAAGGCAATGGTGCGCATCCGCTCAGCCAGGGCAACACAGTGGACGCCTTTGCCTGGTCGCCCGTAGATGATCGTCTGGCTTATTTGACTTTGAGCGGTGGCCTGAGCGTCATCAACGCCGATGGCACCGAACTGGTCACGCTCGTGCCGCCCGGCGCCGGAAGCAATCCAGGCCGACTCGGTCGCTTTGCCTGGAACCCCGAGGGGACGCTTATCGTGTACGAGTGGCGCATCGCACAGACCGATCAAGCTCTCACGTACCAGGGCTTGTGGAAGGTCTCGATGGACGGCAAAGAGCGCGTGGAGCTTTACGCCAGCGGAGCGCCGCGGAAAGGCGAAGCGATCCTCGCCGGCTGGTCCCCGCTGGGCAAGCGGGTGCTCTTTTGGCAGAGTGAAACCGCCACGGCTTCGCTGACGGATGGTGCTCCGCTGTATGCCATCAACGCCGTCCCGTCCAAAGAGAACGTGCCCGTGCGACTGGGAATGGACGAGGCGGTATTGAGCTACTCGGATTTCATCGCGCCCGCGCCGCGCAGTGCAATGGCGGAAGCGCGCGACGCCGTGGCCGTCGTGATCGGAACGAATCGCAGCACGTGGAAAAACAAACGCATCGAGCTATCAGGGCGTATCCTTTCGCCCCAGATGACAGCCGCGATCTCGCCAGCCTGGTCAGTGGATGGCGCGCGCCTGGCTTTTGTCGCCATGCCCGAGCGTCCCGACCCGATCGGTGGTGAATCGGCACGACAAGAATTGATGCAGCGGCGCATCTGGGTGACCAACGTCCTGGGCGAGCCACAGCTTCAACGGCTCACCGACTCGGCCTCCTATCGGGACGAGCGACCTCTATGGTCATCGGACGGCAGTCACATTCTCTTTGCCCGGCTGGATGCCAAGGGACGCGCCTCGGTATGGATCATGACTTCGGACGGCGGGGGGCCCCGACAGGTCGTGGACGAGCTGACGCCGGCGCCTGATCCGGTGGGGTTCTACGGTCACATCGAGTGGGAAACGCTCTATGACTGGTGGCGGGGACCATGATCAACCTCCCGCAGGTTGCGAGCCTGCGGGAGGTTCCATCGAGATCTCAGAATCCCAGGTAGGCCGTTTTGACGTGCTCGTTGGCAAGCAGCTCCTGCCCGGTCCCCGAAAGCACAATGCGTCCGGTCTCGAGCACATAGCCGCGACTACAGATCGCCAGCGCGTGGTTCACGTTTTGCTCCACCAGCAAGATGGTGACCCCCTGACGATTGATCTCCTGGATCGTCTCAAAGACCTCTTGCACCAACAGAGGCGCCAGACCGAGTGAAGGCTCGTCCAGCATCAGCAGCTTGGGCCGGGAAAGCAGTCCCCGGCCAATCGCCAGCATCTGCTGCTCGCCACCCGAAAGCGTGCCGGCCGATTGCGACCGGCGTTCCTTCAAACGCGGAAAGAGCTGGAACACCCAATCCATCGTCTCGTGGCGCACTGCGCGCGCTGCTTTGGTATACGCGCCCAGTTCCAGGTTCTCGAGCACAGTCAAGCCGGGCCACAGCCGCCGCCCCTCCGGAATCTGGGCAATGCCCATCTCGACAATGTGATAAGCCGGCATCCGATCGAGGCGCGTGCTGTCCAGGCGGATCTCCCCGCTGGCCGGGGGAACCAGGCCCGAGATGGCCTTGAGCGTCGTGCTCTTGCCCGCTCCGTTGGAACCTACCAGTGTAACGATCTCGCCCTGGTTAACTGTGAAAGAGACATCCCACAAGGCCTGCGCTTCACCGTAAAAGACGTTGATCTGGTTGACTTGCAGCATCGCGCCTCATCCTCCTACGCCTGGGGCGGCCAGGACATAGCCTTTGCCCAGGTAGGCTTCGACAACCTTGGGATCGCTGGCGACCTGCTGGGGTGTGCCTTCGGCGATCTTGTCGCCATAGCTCAACACCATGACCCGATCGCTCACGTTCAGCACGGCTCGCATGACGTGCTCCACCATAAAGATCGTGATGCCGCTATCGCGCAACTGGCGGATGAGGCGCACCATCATGTCCGTTTCGGTCGGATTCAGGCCGGCGACCACTTCGTCGAGCAACAACAGCTCTGGGCGGGTCGCCAGGGCGCGCGCCACTTCCAAACGCTTGCGATCCGGCAAAGTCAGGTTCCGCGCCAAAAAGTGAGCCTTGGGCGTCAGCCCGATGAATTCGAGGACGCGCATCGCCTCCTTCGTCGCGTCTTTTACGGCGCCTTGCGCCCAACCTCGACCAAAGAACGCTCCCACACGCACATTGTCCAGCACGGTCATATCCAGAAAAGGCCTGACGACCTGATGGGTGTTCGTGATGCCCATCGTGCACGTATCGTGCGGCATGAGGCGCGTAATGTCCTTGCCTTTAAAAATGATCCGGCCTAAAGTCGCCCGATAGACCCCGGTGATGCATCGAAAGAGAGTGGTCTTGCCTGCGCCGTTAGGGCCGATCAGCCCGAAAATTTCCCCGGACTGCACCTGGAAACTCACGTTGTTGACCGCCGTCAGGCCGCCAAAGCTCATGACGACGTTGTGACCCTCAAGAAGCACAGCCATTGCTCACCTCTTTCCTCACGCGATCCCTTTGGCTGTCACAGGCCGCGCGCGGCGTCTCTCCCACCATTGGACGAACCGCCGAAACAAACCCAAGAGGCCTTTTGGCTCAAAGAGAACGATCAGCACCAACAAGCCGCCATACACCAGCAGGTGCATGGTGCTCAAGGAGAGTTTGATCAAGCCCAGGTCCAGGTTGGCGGTCAGGATGCGATCTTGCACGACGACATAGACCACCGCGCCCAAGATCGGCCCAGCCAGTGTGCCAATGCCGCCAATCGTGGGCATGAGCACCATGGCGATGCTGACAGGAAAGCCGAACACGGTCTGCGGGTCAATGTAGAACACATACTGAGCATACACGCTGCCCGCGATGCCCACCATAAACGCGCTGACCAACAAGGCCATGATCTTGTAGCGCGTGGTGTTCACCCCGAGCGTCTCGGCGGCATCCAGGTCCATGTTGATGGCAAACAATCCCAGACCGAACTTGCTGTTCTTGACCCACCAGGAGACCAGGAGCGCCAGGAACATCAACACCAGGCCGCCGTAATAAAAGCCGGTCGCATACGCGCGAATGTCTGGCGGCGTGGGCAGCATCAGACCGGTCGCGCCTCCGGTGAGAACACCCTTTTGCAAGAAACCTTGCAGCAGCGCGCTGCCCTTGATGAGATCGTCCAGGTTCAGCATCAACAGGCGAGTGGCCTCGCCCACGCCGATCGTGGCAATCGCAAAATACTGCCCACGCAGACGCAGGCAGGGATACCCCCACAACAACCCATACAAGGCGGCGATCAATCCCGCCAGCGGCATCGTCAACAGCGGCGGCACGCCGCGCAGAGCCAGGATCGTCGTCGTGTAGGCGCCCAGGCCATAAAAAGTTGCGTGACCGAACGAGGTCTGACCGGTGTAACCGCCGAGGATATTCCAGGCCGTGCTCAAGGTCACGTAAAGAAAGGTCAGAAAGCCCAGAGTCTGAAGATACCCTCCAGCCAGCCTGAGGGGCGGGATAGCCAGCAAAAAGATCAAGCCCGCCAGACCCGCCCACGTCTTCCAGGAACGCAGCGACGGTCTCACTTGAACACTCCTTTGGGCCTGAGCTTGCCAATCAACCCCATGATGCCACCTGGCATGACGATCAACACAACGACCAGGATGGCAAAGCTGATAAAGTCTTGCAAGGCGGGCATGACCACCAGGATGCTGAGGGCTTCGGCCAGGGCCAGGACCAGGGAGCCAAGCGCCACGCCGACCACGCTCTCCAGGCCGCCCAGGACCACGATGCAAAACCCCTTGAGCAAGTGCGAGCGCCCAAAGTCCGGGTCAAAGGCAAAGATCAGCGCCATCAGCGAGCCAGCCAGGGCTGCCAGCGCCGTGCTAATGCCAAAGGCGACCTCCATCACGCGATCGGTATTGATGCCCACCAGTTGGCTGGCATCGCCATCCTGCGCCGTGGCGCGGATCGCCTTGCCCATGTAGGTATAGCCTAAAAAGCGCTGCAAGCCGATCAGAGCCAAAAGGCCGACGATAAAGACGACCAACCGGTTCACCGAGATCGAAATGCCGGCCAGCCTGAACGTCATCAGGGTGTAGGGCGTGGTGATCGTGCGCGTGTCGCCTGAAAAGACAAGGTAGGCAATATTCTGCATGATCAGCCAGATGCCAAAGAGAAGCAGCAAAGAAGAGATCGGGGGAGCGTACATGACCCGACGGACAATGTAGCGCTGCATCAACAGCCCCAAGACGAAAAAGAGCGGAACGATCACGACCGGCGCCAGGAAGGGACTCAGACCCAACCTGACGACGCCGAGAAAAGCTGCATAGGCTCCCCACATCATCACGCCAGCATGAGCCAGGTTAACGAGCTTCATCACGCCATAGACGAGCGCCAGGCCATAGGACATGGTGGCATACAGTCCGGCCAGCAGCACCGCACTCACAACCAAAGCAGGCAGGTCAATGTTCAAGGGGGCCTCCTCGAAAAAAGTCCGAGTTCCCCCAAGTTCCATGGCCCTGAACTCGGGGGAACGCACAGGTGTTTTTCAGCGATGCTCTGCCATTACTTTTTCGGAATCGGCACAACAGGGTCTGCGGTCGCAACGTCCTTGGGATAGACGAGCGCGACCTTGCCACCGGGCAGGTTTTGCATCATGACATAGTCGTTGTTGATCTGGCCGTTCGACTCGAACCAGACCCGTCCACCGACGACCAACGAGTCCTTCATGTCCATCTTGGCCAGGGCATCGCGGATCTTGATCTTGTCCAGTGAGCCGGCATTTTCAATCGCCTTGGCCATGACGCGGGCTGTCTCGTAAGCCAGTGCCGGGAACCACTCGGCCGGCTCGTTATAGGTTTTTTGATATTTCTCGGCAAAGGTCTTGGCCGCCTGTGTGGGGATGTCCATGTGCCACCAGTTGCACGAGACGATGTAATCGGCGGCCGCGCCCAGCGCGTCGCGGGCGGCCTTTTCCGTGCCGCGCGGGCCATAGCTGACGACCAGGTGATACAGGCCTAACTCGGTGTAGCGGCGATGGATCGTCGTATAGTCGGCGATGCGGGCATCGGCCAAAAAGACATCCGCGTTGGCCGCCTTGAGTTTTTGCAGCAGGGGATCGGCGTCCTTGAGGTTCAGCTCAAATGGCTCGTCCATCACGACCTGGAAGCGATCGGGGGCGGCAGCGCTCTTGTCCTGGACACCCTTGCGAAACTCTTTGCCGTGCGAGGTGTTCTCCCCCACCACCGCGATCTTGACCGGCTTTTTGAGCTTGCCGGCATCCTGTTGAGCCTTCATCCAGTCCATCAGAGTGTGCGCTAGCTTTTCGATGCTGGCCAGAGCGCCAAAGACGTACTTCATGCCCCGGGCATAGATCTCGCCAGTGGCGCCGCCGCCGTTGACGTAGGGGACCTGATACTTTTCCGGCACAACGGTGTGCGCCGAGATCAGAGGCGTGCCATAGCCCCCCAAGAGCGCGTGCACCTTGTCCTCATTGACCAGCTTCTCGTAAAGCTGGACCGAGGTCGTGTTGTCGCTCTTGTCATCATAGATGATGAGCTTGATGGGGATTTTCTTGCCATACTCTTTGACCATGACGCCACCTGCGTCATTGATCTCTTTGATGGCCATCTCATAGCCCTTTTTGAAATAGCCGCCTTCCCGCGCCTGGCCGCCCGTAAGAGGCAGCGCCGCGCCGAGAACGATCTCGCTCGGCGCGGCCGGGGCGGCCGGCCCACACGCTGCCACCATGGAAACCAACACGCTCAACAGCGTGATCAGAGTCATTGCCCTGAATGATTGACGAGAGACCAACATCTTGCTCCTCCTTTGGAAACTAGCTTTGCGAATAAATGGAAACTGGCAATGGGCAGAAATGCTAGCTGTCTCACCTCCTTTCGCGCATCCAATCATCCGGGCCGTGTCCCCACGACCCACGCAAAAGTGTGGTTGAAACACACCCGGTCACCCTCCCAATGAACGCCCAGACCAGCCGCATCATCAGGGATCGAGGCAACGAACCCTGCCCGTACCTGCTCGGCGGCCTCGGGTGGGGTACGGCTGATGGCAAACCATTCCTCCAATTCTCGGGGTGTGATGTAGGTCGCGGCCCGCAGGTCTCGCAGGCCGGTCTGTTCAAACAGAGCGATCAACTCGCTCAACGCAAGACATCGGGTATGAGAGGGATCGCGCCACCGCTCAAGTTGATTGTGGAGAGCCGCCTGCGCTGAAATCTCTGAGGTGATAATGTCAATCAAAGCCACTTTTCCACCAGGCCGCACGACGCGCACCATCTCGGCCAAAACTCGACCCGGGTCAACCAGGTGATGAAAGGCGGAACCACACGTCACGATGTCGAAGGAGGCATCTGGAAAGGTCAGCGATTCGGCATCGCCTTCCTGAAAGCGAACGTTGGCGCTCTGCCTGGCCTGGCGATTCGCCTCAGCCTGGGCCAGCATCGCCGGGGTCAAATCAACGCCGACCACCTCCGCCACTCGCTCGGCAAAGAGCAAAGCCAGAAAGCCGGGCCCGGTCGCGACATCGAGCACACGATCCCCGGCCCCAGGGCCGACAAAAGCGACAAAACGGCGTCGCGCCTCCTCAGCAGCGATGACCGCGCTGCGGGCATAAGTCTCGGCCTGGGCAGTAAAAGCCTGACGCACTTGATCTTTGTGGTGTTCTGGGTTGCCCATCCCAACGTTTAGCTCTGCACGAGGGGCTGGATCGTTTCCAAGTTAGCGAAAAGGCAAGAACAGATTTGGCTGCAACGTATGGCTAATTCTATTCAGCACTCGGAAATAGTCAAATTCAAGCCCAACTTTGTCGGAACCCTCAAGGATGGTATAATCTCACCACACAGGAAACTAGACTGAACAGGGGGCCTCATGAATACATTCAACCGTATCGTCGTGATTTTGGTGTTCCTGTCGCTTTTTGTCATCATAACCATCGGACTGGTCGCACTTCCAGAAAGCCTGAGGGTTATCAAAAGCGCTGTGGACAGCACGCTGGACACGGTCAACCGCGTCAGGCCTGGCGGGGTGTACCTGACATTTCGTGTGCTGCTGATCCTGTGCGCCATGTTCGTAGACGCCTTGCTCATCGGCCTGCTGCTCTGGGAGGTGCGTGGTCCAGCCAGGCGTCATATTCGTGTCAAAAGAGTCGGCGGCGGCGAGGTGATGGTGACCGCCGAATCCATCGCCGAGCGGCTGCAATTTCATCTCGATCAACTGGCGGACGTGATCAATGTCAAAGTCAAGGTCTCGCCGCGCGGCGGCGGTGTAGATGTAGAGGTCTTTGTCCAGACGGGTGTAGACGTGAACATACCGGACAAGGCCGAACAGGTGCTCGAGGTCACTCGCCAGGTGGTCGAAGACAAAATGGGACTGGTGCTGGCTCGCAAGCCCCGTGTCAGCATCCATGCCATGCCGACGCCAGGCCTGGCAGTCCGGCCCAGGCCCAGCGAGATGCCCGTCACCTCAGACAGGCCAACAGTCTGAGTGTCGCTATCCCGATACGCGCATGACTCCAGGTGAGCAACCCGCACAAGAAAAACAACTTGCGCTTCCGGCGCTGGTCGAAAGCCTGCTGTTCGTCGCCGACGAGCCGGTTGAGGTGGCAACGATCGCTCAGGTGCTCGAGGTGGACATGAGCGTCGTCGAGGCCGCCCTGGCCGAACTGTCGTCGGACGGACTGCACCGCGGCGTGCGCTTGCAGCGCAAAGGCAACAAGGTGCAATTGGTCACTCGCCCGGAAGCGGCCGCCTATGTCGAAAAATTCCTGGGACTGGAAAAAAGTGGCCGGCTCTCCCAGGCCGCGCTCGAGACCCTGGCGATCATCGCCTATCGTCAGCCCTGCACACGCGCGCAGATCGAAGCCGTGCGCGGCGTCAACTGCGATGGCGTCCTCAGCACCTTGCTCAACAAAGGCCTGATCGAAGAAGCCGGGCGATTGGAAACGGTCGGCCATCCTTTCGTCTATAGCACGACCTTTGCGTTCTTGCAGCACTTTGGACTCAAGAGCCTGGACGACTTGCCGCCGCTCGAACCAACGCAAACACCCACGCTCGTCGAGCCAGACACTCTGCCCACTGAAATGCCCGTCTCCCAGGAGCCGCCTGCGCCTGTTGAATTAGCTTAGTGATTTACTGGAGAAGGCAAATGAGGGTTCTATTATCGAGTCTGATCGTGGTTCTGTGTGTGAGCGCATGCGCGGGGCCGGCCGCGCCAACTCTTACGCCAACCCCTGTACCCACAATGCGCCCTTCCGCCGGGCCATCGCCCGCCATTGAAGCAACGATGAACCCGGGCCAGCCAGCCAGTACCGCGCCTGTCAAGACATGGGTCGAGTCCAATGGCTGGCGCAAGAGTGAGGCCAGGTATTTTGCCGCCACAGGTCGCCCACAGTTCGTCGAGTTCTTTGCCTTTTGGTGAGGGACGTGCCGGGCAATGCGGCCCATCGTGCATGGGCTGGAAGACAAGTATGCCGCCAAGATTGACTTTGTGTATCTCGACATAGACGATCCAGCCAGCGAGCCCGCCAAACGCAAGCTGGGCTACCGCGTCCAGCCGGACTTTTTTTTGATTGACGCGAACAGCAACGTGATCCAACGCTGGATCGGATACGTCGAAGCTAAAGCCTTTGAAGAGGGCCTGAGCAAGATAGCAGGTCAGTAGAGATCAACTGGCTGCTGATTCGCACCGAGTCGGCGGACATTTGCCATGCAAGTATGACCACCCACATCCTCATTGTCGAAGACGAAGCCACACTGCGCGAGACGTTAGCCTACAACCTCACCCAAGAGGGTTATCAGGTAGCCAAATCGGGTGACGGGGCCGAAGCGCTAGAGATGGCTCGCGCAGACAAGTACGACCTGATTGTGCTCGACATCATGCTGCCGGGCCTGGACGGCCTTTCGTTCTGCCGCATCCTGCGCAAGGAGCAAGCCACGCCCATCATCATGCTGACCGCGCGCGGAGGCGAAGTGGATCGCATCATCGGACTGGAAAGCGGCGCGGACGATTACATCGTCAAGCCATTCAGCCTGGGCGAGTTTCTGGCGCGCGTCCGAGCCGTGCTGCGCCGCGCTCCATCCACCGCGCTGCGCTCCGACCGGATCGAATCCGGCGACCTGGCGCTCGATCTCGTCGCGCGGCGGGTGATGCTAGCCGGACGCGAGATCAAGTTGAGCCACAAAGAGTTCGACCTGTTGGCAACGCTCGCCCGCAACAAAGGCGCGGTGCTTTCGCGCGACCTGCTGCTCGAACAAGTCTGGGGCTACGATCACATCGGGGACGACCGCACCGTAGACGTTCACGTGCGCTGGCTGCGGGAAAAGATCGAAGCCGATCCATCCGAGCCGCAACGGATCGTCACCGTGCGCGGCGTGGGCTACCGGTTCGAGGGTTGACGTGTCGAGCTGGGTCGTCGCCGGGGTGGCAATGGTCGTGGTGTTGGTACTCGCCTGGAGATTGTGGGCGACGCAGCAGCAGACGCTTGCGGTTCGGCGTCAGTTGGTCGCAGCGCAGCAGCGCCTCGAGCAGCTCGAACGCGGCGAAGCGATCTTGCGCGCCTGGCAGGCCACTGTCGGCCAGGCGATCGAAGACGCGCTGCTCACGCTGGACGCCGAAGGGCACGTCCAGTGGGCCAATGAAAGAGCCGGCAGATTGTTCGGCGATCCGGTCGGCAAGCCTCTGATCGAAGCCACGCGCTCGCACGAGCTAGAGACTCTGCTCCAAGAAACTCGGCGCGCCGCGGAACCGCTCGATCGGTTGGTGACCTTGAATGGTTTGGCGTATGCCGGACGGATGGCTCTCCTGCCAACCGGCGGTGCGGTGCTGGCGTTGGAGGACGTGAGCGAGGTGCAGCGGCTGGGCCGCGCGCGGCGCGACTTTGTCGCCAACATCAGCCACGAGCTGCGCACGCCGCTGGCTTCGATCCGCTTGCTGGTAGACACACTTCAATCGGGCGCGCTGGGCGATCCCCAAGTCGCGTCCGAGATGCTCGGCAAGATCGGCGTCGAAGCGGATGCGCTCTCGCAACTGGCGCGCGAGCTGCTCGACCTGGCGATGATCGAATCCGGGCAGATGCCGCTCAAGCTCGAACGAGCCGACCTGCACGCACTGGTGCAAGAACAGGTCGAACGCTTCATGCCACAGGCACAGCAAAAACAGCAAACCCTCCTCATGGATATCCCGCCTGGCACATGCGCCCTGGCCGATGGCGAGATGATCAGCCGGGTGTTTGCCAATCTGCTGCATAATGCGATCAAGTTCACACCGGTCGAAGGACAGATCCGCGTGGGCGCGCAGACTGAAGGCGACAATGTGACCGTTTCAGTTGCAGACAACGGCCCTGGCATCCCGCCCGAAGCATTGACTCGGATTTTCGAGCGATTCTACAAAGTGGACCGGGCGCGCGGACAATCGGGCACGGGGCTGGGACTGGCGATCGCACGTCACATTGTCGAAGGACATGGCGGGCGCATCTGGGCCGAAAGCGAACCCGGTCACGGCGCGACATTTCGCTTCACGCTGCCGGTATGTTGATTCAACCCAGAGCCAAAATCCTTCTTGAGCGATTCGCGTTTGCCGCGATTATGCTGCTGACGCTCGTTTTGCATTTCTTCCGTCTCGATCAGGAAGGGTTCGCCAATCTCTACTACGCGGCGACCGTCAAAAGCATGCTGACGAGTTGGCACAACTTTTTCTACGCCTCGTTCGATCCGGGCGGACTTGTGACGGTGGACAAGCCACCGCTCGGTTTGTGGGTGCAAGCATTGAGCGCGACGATTTTCGGATTCAACGGATTCAGCTTGCTTTTGCCGCAAGCGGTTGCCGGCGTCCTTTCGGTCGCGCTGATCTATCACCTTGTCGCGCGCGTATTCGGCGCGGGCGCGGGGCTGGTCGCCGCGCTCGTACTTGCCCTCACGCCGATCAGCGTTGCGGCGAATCGTAACAACACCATGGACAGCCAGCTTGTCTTCACGTCGCTTTTGGCAGCATGGGCGGTCAGTCTAGCGATAGAACGCGGCAAACTTGGCCGGCTGCTCCTCTGCGCGATCTGGGTTGGCATCGGTGTCAACATCAAGATGTTGCAAGCGTATATGGTTTTGCCCGCGTTCTGGCTCGCGTATCTCGCCGCCGCGCGCACAGCATGGTGGAAACGGATGGCGCATCTCGCGCTCGCGACGATCACGCTCGTGGTCGTTTCGTTCGCATGGATCGCCGCGTTCGATCTCACGCCTGCCGATTCGCGTCCATACGCCGGCAGTAGCCAGAACAACACGATGTTGGAACTGGTCGTCGGGCATAACGGCATCGCGCGTCTCGGTGCGATAGCAGATTGGCTCGGCTTGCGCCATGCGCTGCAACCGGGGCTGCGCGTCGCACAACCATCGCCGAATCAGCCACCGCGTCCGCAAAATCCACCGCCCAACCCACCGAACGCGCCGCAAAATCCATCTCCCCCTCAACCACCCGCACCGCCCACGTCAAGCGAAACTGGCAGCCCGGGCATCTTGCGCCTGTTCAATCAGCAACTCGCCGGGCAGATCAGTTGGCTCTTGCCGCTTGCCCTCTTGGGTATCATCGTCATCGCGTCGGGATGGCATCACACGCCGCACGAAACACACTCCACCCCTGGCGCGCTCGTACTGTGGAGCGTCTGGCTCATCCCTCAGATCATCTTTTTCAGTTTCGCCGGTCTGTTTCACCGCTACTATCTCGAAATGATGGCTCCGGCGATTGCGGCACTCGTTGGCGCGGGCGTCGCGGCAATGTGGCGCGCATACAACCAGTATCGTTGGCGTGGATGGATGCTGCCTTTGGCGATGCTCATCACCGCGCTGGCTCAAGCCGCGATGCTCTGGCATTTTCCCGATCAGGCACGCTGGCTTGTCCCACTGATTTTGGGAATGACGTTCGTCGGAATCATCGGATTGATCTTGGCGCGACGCGCGCCGGCTCTTCGGCTGGCGCCTTTTTCCTTGTGCCTCTTGGCTTTGTTACTTGCTCCGATCGCATGGTCCATCACCCCCCTGCTCGGTGCAGATGCCGGGTTGCCCTTTGCCGGGCCAGAACTGTTATCGCGTCCACAACGTGGCGCCCAACCGCCTGCCGACGACTGGCTGATCGAGTATTTGCGCGTGAACCGCCGTGGCGCCAAGTTTCTTGTCGCGACGCTCAACGCCCAAACCGCCGCTCCCATCATCCTTGCCACCGGCGAACCAGTGATGGCGCTCGGCGGTTTCTCTGGCGGAGATCGGATCGTGACGACTGATGAGCTTGCGCAATTCGTCGCAGACAACACCGTGCGCCTGTTCTGGCTGTCGCCAGACAACCGCCAAGCCGAAGTCACACGCTGGGTGAGGAGTCATTGCGCGCCCGTGTTGTCCACCGCGCCGCGCGCGCCCGATCCCGTGCCCGCTCAACCGCATCAGTTGTATGATTGCACGCCGAATTAGCCGTTGCACGGTGGTGTCATTGCGAGCCGCCGAAGGCGGCGAAGCAATCCCATTTGCTTGCTGGAGATTGCTTCGGGCGCTGCACGCCCTCGCAACGACCAGAAAATGAAACTTTGGCCGCACCGAGTATAGACAGTTGCGATTAAGAATCCTTAATCAACTCATAACCAAGCCTTGATTTTAGCCTAATCGAAACTTTAAAACACTCGAGTACAATCCGTCTCAGATGATGAGGCGGATTATTGTTTTTGGAAAGGAGGATTATGGGCGACCTGGATAAGCAGATCACACAGATGCAAGCTCAATTGACCCGCGCCGTGCGCAATGGCGCACCAGAAGACTCTCCACTGGTCCGACAGATGGACGCTCGCCTGGAGCGGATGCGCCGACTTTGGACAACCCACCGTCGGCTGCGGCTGGGCCTGCCGGAAAAGGCCGAGGGCCAAAATGCTCACCTTGCTGTTTGAAACTCAAGATCGCTGGGCCGCGTTGCAGAATCATCTTCCCCAAGCCGACCCGGAAAACGGCACGTTCTACGCCTTGTTAGCCGCGTTGGATGCAGGCTGGCAAATCGAGCCGCCTGTGTACCTGCGTCCACGTTGGGGCAGCGAACATGCGGGCAAGCAAATGTACCACTTTATCATCAAGCGCGGTTCGGCCACGACGATGGTGAGTGTCGCAGACGGCCCTCGTGTTCGCGCCTTTGTCGAAGAGCAAGCCCTGTCAGTCAACCGCCCCAAGTAGAAAAGCCGTTCAGAGATTCGCTGTAACTGTTCAGCCCGCTCCCGGCGGGATGATGAATCATCCCGTTGATACTGGAAACTGGCTGAAGCCAGTTGAGACCGGCCTGCTTCAGCAGGCCTGACGTAGCGAACAGGCTGAGCAGTTACATTATTCCGATAATGGCCCGGGCTGGAGTGCAGCTTCAGGCTGCATTTGCTGGCAAGCTGAAGCTTGCACTCCAACCGCAATGTGGATATTGCAAAAAGCGAACGGCCTTAACATGATCTTAACAAAACGATCAACAGCAGTTAAACATCCGGTGATACGATTACCGCCGGAAAATTCAAAGAGGAGAAGAAAAAGCATGAAATCCCGCAATCTGTTCGTCCTGAGTGTGTTGGCGCTGACGCTGATCGTCAGCGCATGTAGCCCCGCCGCCACGACCACGCCGGAAAAGGTCGTGGTCAAAGAGACTGTCGTCGTGGCGGGCACGCCGCAGGTCAAAGAAGTCGTCAAAGAAGTCGTCGTCACGCCTACCGCCGACCCCAAAGCCGCCAAGCCGGCCGCTGGCTCGATGCTCATCAACGGTGCCGGCGCGACGTTCCCCTTCCCGCTGTACAGCCGCTGGTTCTACGAGTACGCTTTCGTGGACCCCGCCGTCAAGTTCAACTATCAATCTATCGGCTCGGGCGGCGGCATCAAGCAAATTACCGCCAAGACGGTTGACTTTGGCGCGTCGGATGCGATCCTCACCGACGAACAATACAAGGCCGCGCCCGGTATCCAGATGTTGCCCATTGTCGCAGGTGCCGTCGTGCCCGTGTACAACGTCAAAGAAATCACGCAGGGCCTCAAGCTCGAATACACGGTGCTGGCCGATATCTTTCTGGGCAAGATCGTCAAATGGGACGATCCGGCGATCAAAAAGTCGAATCCCGACCTGCCGTTGCCGAACAAGGACATTATCGTGGTGCACCGCTCGGATGGCTCGGGCACGACCTTTATTTTTACCGACTATCTTTCCGCAGTGAGCAAGGAATGGAAGGAAAAAGTTGGCGTGAACTCGTCGGTCAAGTGGCCGGTGGGCCTGGGCGGCAAGGGTAATGAAGGCGTGGCCGGAACCGTGCAGCAGAACGACGGCTCGATCGGCTACGTCGAGCTGGCTTACGCCAAGCAGAACAAGCTGCCCTTTGCGTCACTGCAAAACAAGGCCAACAATTTCGTCGTCGCGGACGCCAAGACGACGCAAAACGCGATGGCTGATTTTGGCGGCGATATGCCCAAGACGCTTGCGCGGTCTATCGTAGATGCACCCGGCAAGGACTCGTGGCCGATCGCAGGCTATACCTACTTGCTGGTCTATATGGATCAACAAGATTGCGCCAAGGGCGCCAAGGTCGTGAGCTTTATCAAGTGGGGCCTGAGCGACGGGGTCAAGTACGCCACCGAACTCGATTACGTGCCGCTGCCCGATAACGTCAAGCAGCAAGTGCTCGCCAAGTTGAGCGAGATCACTTGCCAGGGCAAGCCCATCAAGTAAAACGTGAAGCGTGAAACGTGAGGCGTGCAATGTCACGTTTCACGCTTCATCATGTATTACGCATCCAAGGACAACTCTTTGCAAGCCACTCGATACAAGACAAGAACTGGACTACCGGCACGTTGGCTCGAACACGGCGACGTGCCGTTTCGCGCGCTGGTGATCGGCATGGCGGGGCTGGTGCTCATGCTGGTCGCCGCCATCGGTTACGAGTTGTGGCGCAACAGTCACCTGCCGCGCCAGGCCTTTGGCTGGCAATTCCTGTTCACGTCCAATTGGGATCCGGTCGCGCGCGAGTTTGGCGCGCTGCCCTTCTGGTACGGCACATTGGTCACTTCGATCGTCGCGCTCATCCTCGCCCTGCCTGTCAGCTTGGGGATTGCGATCTTTTTGGCCGAACTGTCGCCCGATTGGCTGCGAACGCCGCTTGGCTTTTTGATCGAACTGCTGGCCGCCGTGCCGAGCGTCGTGTATGGCCTGTGGGGGTTGTTCGTGTTTGTCCCCGATGTGGTCAAGCCCTCGGCGCAGGTGTTGAACAAGCTCCTGGGCGCTTTGCCCCTCTTTGAAGGGCCGGTGTTCGGCCCCAGCCGTCTGGCCGCCGCCGCCATCCTGGCCATCATGATCACGCCGACGATCAGCGCGGTGAGCCGTGACGTGTTCCGCGCCATCCCACGCGCTCAACGCGAAGCGGCGCTCGCGCTTGGCGCGACGCGCTGGGAAATGATCTGGCAGGTGCTCATTCCCTACGGGCTATCGGGCATCCTGGGCGCTGTCATCCTGGGGTTGGGTCGCGCATTGGGCGAGACGATGGCCGTGACGATGGTGATCGGCAACAACCTCGACCTCTCGGCCTCGCTGCTGCATCCAGGCTACACCATGGCGTCCATCATCGCCAACGAATTCACCGAAGCCACCTACGAGTTGTATCTGCAAGCGTTGATCGAGATCGCCCTGGCGCTGTTCGGGCTGACGCTGATCCTGAACCTGATCGCGCGCTTTTTGGTGTGGCGCGTGGCGCGGCGAACTCCCCAGGAGGTGCGCGCATGAGCACGCTACTGACTCGTTATACGACGGGCCGCGCGGGAGTGCTCCGCTATCGTCGGCGCCAGATCACCAACGCCATCATGCTCATTCTCACGGGCGTTGCGGCGTTCTCGGCTATCATCCCGCTCGCCTGGATCATTGGCTATGTGATGCAACAGGGAGCGAGCTTCCTGAGCCTCGACTTTTTCACACACCTGCCCACGCCCGTTGGCGTGCCGGGTGGCGGCGTCGCCAACGCGCTGCTCGGCTCGGCCATCACGGTCGGGCTGGCAAGCCTGATGGCGATTCCGGTCGGGCTGCTCGCGGCAATTTACGTCGCCTATCATCCCAACACGCCGCTGGGCATTGCGGTGCGCTTTGGCACCGACGTGCTTTCCGGCGTGCCCAGCATCGTGGTGGGCATCTTTGCTTACACCATCGTCGTCCTGCCGATGGGAGGATTCAGCGCGCTGGCGGGCGGCGTCGCATTGTCCGTGATCATGCTGCCCACCGTCATCCGCACCACCGAAGAGATGATCAAGCTGGTGCCGGACAGCTTGCGCGAAGGCAGCCTGGCGCTCGGCGCGCCGGAATGGAAAACGTCATTCTCCGTCATCGTGCCGGCCGCCATCAGCGGCATCGTCACGGGCGTGATGCTGGGCATCGCGCGCGTGGCGGGTGAGGCCGCGCCGATGCTGTTCACGGCCTTTGGCAATCCGTTCTGGAACACGCGGATTGACCAGCCCATCGCCACGCTGCCGCACATGATTTTCACGTATGCCATCTCGCCCTACGAAGACTGGCACGCCAAAGCCTGGACGACGGCGCTCGTGCTCATCACGCTGGTGCTCTCGCTCAACATCGTGGCGCGCCTCATCGTCAGTTGGCGACAAAAGCACACCAGCACTTGAGGTACATTCATGGAACAAGCGATCACTTTGCCGACCCTGGCGGCGATTATCCAGGCCCGAGACGCGACGGTGTCCAACAGCCACCTCAAGGTTGACATTCAGGCCTTGAACGTATACTATCGCACATTCCGCGCCGTGGCCGACGTGAGCATGCCCATCTACGCTAACAAGATCACGGCCATCATCGGCCCCTCAGGCTGCGGCAAGTCCACCCTTCTGCGCTCGCTCAACCGCATGAACGACCTGACGCCCGGCGCACACGTCGAGGGCCAGATCATACTCAATGGGCCGCAGGGCGCGCAGGATATCTATGCGCCCGGCGTGGACGTGGTGGACGTGCGCCGCCGCGTGGGGATGGTGTTTCAGCGCCCCAATCCCTTTCCCAAGAGCATCTATGACAATGTGGCTTACGGGCCACGCCTCTACGGGGTGCGCCGCAAATCGGAACTCGACGAGATTGTGGAGCGCAGCCTGCAGCAGGCTGCCTTGTGGGACGAGGTCAAGGACAAGCTCAAACAATCGGGGCTGGCGCTTTCCGGCGGGCAGCAGCAGCGCTTGTGCATCGCGCGCGCGCTCGCCGTCGAACCCGAAGTCATCCTGATGGACGAACCCGCCAGCGCGCTCGATCCGGTCGCCACGCTCAAGATCGAAGAGCTGATGAAGGAACTGCAAAGCGACTATACCATTGTCATCGTCACGCACAATATGCAGCAGGCTGCGCGCGTGTCTGATTACACCGCGATGATGATGATGCGCCCCGACCGCGCAGGCGAGATGATCGAGTTCGACGTGACAACCAAGATTTTCACGCGGCCCAAGGACAAGCGCACCGAAGATTATGTGACCGGGCGGTTTGGATAGTGATCGGTAATCGGTGATCAGCAATCAGTTAGCGGTGGTCGCCCCTCGAAAAGCGAGGGAGACCAGATGTAGGATGAGATGAAAACGCGAGTCTTGTTTCTGTGCACCGGCAACTCGGCGCGCAGCCAGATGGCAGAAGCGTTCCTCCGCCACTATGCGGGCGACCGATTCGAGGCGTACAGCGCAGGGCTGGAGCCAAAAGGCATCCACCCGTTGACCGTGCGTGTGATGGAGGAAATCGGCGTCCCGTTGACCGGCCAGTACTCTAAAGACGTGCGCGAGTATATAGGCAAGCTGCATTTCGGCTACCTCATCACAGTCTGCGCAAACGCCGAAGAACGCTGTCCCACGGCGTTTCCCGGCGTGAGCCAGCGGCTGCACTGGGCCCTGGACGACCCGGCGGCAGTCAAGGGATCAGTCGAAGACCAACTTGCCAAATTCCGCGAGATACGCGATCAGATTGATCGGCGCATCCGCGAGTGGCTGGAACAACTGAGATGAATGCTCAACTTGACGCGACAACAGTGCCTGCGACCCGGACGCTGGTCTTTGAGCCAGGCAGCACAGGCGGCGGCAGCTTTTGGCAGGGCGATAACCTGCTGGCCACCCTGACCGTCCTGAGACGCCCAGAACGTCAGGGCCGATTGAGCCTGCGCGCTGTCAATCGCACGCTGGCAATGGAGCAACACGCTCACAAGCAGCGCGTCAGATACCGACTGTTCGACGGCCCGCGCCAAATCGCCGACGCCGAATGGAACGTCGGTGGGCCTTCTGCCGTGCTCCACTATCAGGGGCAAGCATACTCGGCCACCCCGCAGAATCTGATCGAGCTGGATCGCAGGCCGCCAGCGATCATCTTGAGCATCCTCCCTGATTGGAAGGCCCAACAGATCGAATTGCGCCTTGCCGACGAAGCCGATTTGCCGTTGGTGGCCTTTTACCTGTTCATTGCTTACGACCTGGCGCCTGGCCCTGGGGGCCAATGGTCGGAGTCATCATCCAATGCACATTCTGGTCACCAACGATGATGGAGTTGTTGCACCCGGTTTGCTGGCATTGGCCGAAGCGATGGGGGACCTCGGCCAGGTGAGCATCCTCGCGCCTGACCGCAACTGGTCGGGCAGCGGGCACGTCAAGACCATTGACCGTGCGCTGCGCGTCAAAAAAGTGCGACTGTCCGATAGCCTCTCCGGCTGGGCAAGCGATGGCGCCCCATCCGATTGCGTTGCGCTGGGCCTGTTGGGCTTTTTTCAGGAAAAAGTTGATCTGGTAGTCTCTGGCATCAACCCCGTTGCCAACCTTGGACACGATGTGACCTATTCGGGCACAGTCACCGCAGCGATGGAAGCCGTCATCTGGGACGTGCCCGGGATCGCTTTCTCGCTCAACGCGCCGGGCGACTATGAGGGCGAACTGGACTATCAAGCCGCGGCGAACGCTGCACGTCAAATTGTGCGCGCCGTCATCCAGTACGGGATCCCCGCTGGTGTTCTGTTGAATGTGAACGTGCCCCATCTGCCTCCAGAAGAAATCAAAGGCTTTCACGTCACGCGGCAGGGCTTGCGCGTTTACCGGGACCGGCTTGACCGGCGTGTGGACCCGCGCGGACGACCTTATTACTGGATCGGCGGCGACGCACCGACAGCGATTCCCGAATATGGCACCGATGCGGGCGCGTTGGCTGAAGGATACGTATCCATCACACCGCTGCAACTTGACCTGACGGCCTATCCCGCAATGCAAGCCCTGGGGCGGTGGAAATTTGACTGGAACACAAACCAGACCCGATAGATACCCGTTGCACGACATTCACAGACCCTCAAAGGACAAGGAGGATGTGTGACACGCAGCGTCTTGGAGCACGATCTGGAAAAGGTGCGCCTGAAAATCTTGCGCATGGGCAGCCTGGTGGAAAGCGCCATCGAGCGCGCTGTGCAGGCGCTCAAGAACCGCGATTGTGATCTGGCCCAGCAAGTCATCAACGAGGATGAGGACATTAACCGCTTGCGCTACGAGATCGAAGAGCAATGCCTGGAGTTGATCGCCACGCAGCAGCCTGCCGCGCGCGACCTGCGGACCGCGATTGCGGCGACGCACATCGCCGTCGAGCTGGAACGCATCGCCGATCACGCCGAAGGCATCGCCGAGATCGTCAAGCGTGTCTTTGACGAGCCGCTGCTCAAGCCGTTGGTGGACATTCCCTATATGGCGCAGACCGCCCGCCAGATGATCCACGCCGCGCTCGACGCTTATCTGGCGCACGATGCGGACGCCGCGCAAAACGTCGCCGCACGCGACGACGAGATAGACGCGCTATACCAGCAGGTATTTCGCGAGCTATTGACCTACATGCTGGAAGACCCTCGCAACATTGGCCGGGCGACCTATCTGCTGTGGGTGGCGCACAATCTGGAGCGCATCGGCGACCGCGCGACCAACATCTGCGAGCGCGTGGTGTTCATGACGACGGGCAAGTTGGAAGAACTGAACACTGAACCCAGCCCGGCGAAAATCGCCTGAGAGCGCTGACAGAACCTTTTTTCACCGCTGAGCGCGCAGAGAGCGCAGGGAAAACCCAAGAGCTCCGCATAAGGATGCGGAGCTACGGAAAACGACTTTTAAAAACAACCTCTAATAAAACTCGGCGTCCTCAGCGGCTCGGCGGTAGAAAGACGACTTTTAACCAAAACGCCCGGTCACATAATCTTCGGTCTTTTTGTTGCGGGGAGCTGTAAAGAGGGTCTTGCCGGGGCCGTGTTCGATCAGTTGCCCCTGGAGGAAAAACGCTGCATGGTCGGCCACACGCGCCGCCTGTTGGATGTTATGCGGCGCGATGATGATCGTATAGTGCGCCTTTAGCTTCTGGAGCGATTGCTCGACCTTGGCCGTCGAGATCGGGTCCAGGCCGGACGTCGGTTCGTCAAGCAAAATCACCTCAGGCTCCAACGCGAGCACTCGCGCCAGACAGAGCCTCTGCATCTGCCCACCGGAAAGCGCAATCGCCGGATCGTCCAGTCGGTCTTGGACCTCATCCCACAACGCCGCCTGTCGCAGACTGCGCTCGACCGCTTGCTCCAGCCTGATGCGATCGCGCACGCCAGCCAGCGTCAAGCCATATTCAATGTTCTGGCGAACGCTCATGGGCAATCCGATCGGCTGGGCAAACACGATCCCCACGCGGCGGCGCAGATCAGTCACGTCAACGCCCGGCGCATAAATATCTTGCCCGTCCATCAACACGCGCCCGGTCATGTGCGAGCCTTTGACCAGGTCATTGAGTCGGTTGAGCACCCGCAAGAGCGTGGACTTGCCCCCACCCGCCGGTCCAAACAGCGCCATGATCTCGTTGGGATAAATGTCCAGGCGCACGTCGTGCAGCCCTTCAGTTCCGTCACGATAACTAAAGGTCAGGTGCTCGATCTTGATTTTGGGGCTGCGCCCATTCCCTGCTTCTTGCATCCTGCCATCCCTCGACCATGCGAAGGAGCAAAATTGACTACCACTGCCGCCGACGCCGATAGTACGAACGCAGACCGGCCGCGAGAACGTTCATGGACAACACAAACACCAACAAGACGAGCGCGGTGCCATACTGAATCCTGATCGGCATACCTGGCACTTGCGTGCTGATGACAAACAGGTGATACGGCAGCGCCATCGTCTGGTCAAACACGCTGCGCGGCAGACGCGGCAAAAAGAACGCCGCCACAGTGAACAAGATCGGCGCCGTCTCGCCCGCCGCGCGCTCCAGGCCAAGGATGACTCCTGTGAGGATGCCGGGCAGCGCCTGCGGCAAAATGATGCGCGAGATCGTCTGCCATTTGGTGCCGCCCAGGCTGATGCTCACCGTGCGAAAGGCCTGGGGCACAGCACGCAGCGCCTCCTCCGACGTGCTGATGATGACGGGCAGCGTCATGATCGAAAGCGTCAGCGCGCCGGCCAGGATCGAGCTGCCAAAGCGCAGAAACAACACAAACAACCCCAGCCCGAACAAGCCATAGACCACCGAAGGGATGCCCGCCAGGTTGATGATGGACAATCGCACCAACCGCGTAAAGGTGTTGTCGGAAGCGTACTCGGCCAGATAGACCCCCATTGCCACGCCGAGCGGAACCGCAAACACCGCCGTGCCCGCCGTCAGCCATAACGTACCGACGATCGCCGGCAGGACGCCGCCTTCACGCATCCCATTGCGCGGCATTTGCGAGAGAAACTCCCACGAGATGGCCGGCGCGCCCTGCGCGACGATATAGCCGACGACTAACAGGATCGGCAGCACGACCGCCGCTGTGACCAGCGTCAGGAATCCAAACCCTAATCGTTGAACCAGTTCACGGGACATATCAGTTTACAGGAAAGGCGTGATCAAATCTGCTGGATGCGTAGGGGCGGCCACCCGCCCCCGCATGGGGGTTGCGGTCGCCCGCGTTGGGCAGGCACACCCCCTAAAGAGGGAGATAGGCCTGCTATGACAGCAATCGCTCAGAACGGCGTGTCTGTTGGAAAATCGCCAGCGACGCGATCACATTGACCAACAACGTGATGACAAACAGCACGATGCCAATCGAAAACAAGACGTGAAAGTGAGTGCTCCCCTGCGCCACCTCACCCATCTCGGCGGCGATGGTCGCCGTCATCGTCCGCACCGGACGCATCAAGCTATCCGGCGTCAACGGCATGCGCGCTGCATTGCCCGTCACCATCATCACGGCCATCGTTTCGCCGATCGCCCGACCGACGCCCAGCATCATCGCGGTCAGGATGCCCGAGCGCGCCGCCGGGACCGTCACGCGCCAGATCGTCTGCCATTTCGTCGCGCCCAGCGCGAGCGCGGCATCACGATATAATCTGGGCACCGAATCCAGTGCATCTTCAGCCACGCTGATGATCGTCGGCAGCGCCATGTAGGCCAGCACCAGCGATCCCGTGAACGCCGTCAGGCCGGTCGGCGCGTTGAAAACCTCGCGCACGAGCGGCGAAAGCATCAACATCCCCAAAAAGCCCAACACAACCGAGGGGATGCCGGCCACGACTTCGATCAGGGGCTTGACGATCTCGCGCAACCAGCGTGGCGCAACCTCGGCGATAAAGACCGCCGCCATCAAGCCAGTGGGCATCGCCAGCGCCGCCGCGCCTAATGTCACCAATACCGATCCCAGGATCAACGACCACAGCCCAAAGTAGCCTTCCGTCGGGTACCAGCGCGTGCCCAGTAACACGTCCGGCTTGACCTCGAAAAACGCGGGCACGCCTTCGCGCGCCAGGAAGGCCAAGATCAGCAACACAAACGCAATCGCACTGAATCCCGACGTGCGGATGAGCGTCTCGGCAATGACCTCGCCGATAGGAAAGTGGCGTTTGGCGGACGTATTGACCATAGTTCTTACTGATATGCCACATCAAGCGGGACAAAGCCCAACTCACCCACAATCGCTTGACCGGCGGGACTGAAAATCCATTCGAGATAGTCTTGGATCGGGCCAGCAGGCTGGCCGGAGGTGTACATGTACAGATCGCGCGCGATAGGATACGTGCCCTCGTTGACAGACTCGATGCTGGGCGGCACAAATGGCCCCTCAGGTTTGCCCGCCACCGCCAACACCTTGACCTCAGGCGTCACATAACCCAGGCCATCGTAGCCAATCGCGTTGGGATTCTGCCGCGCCTCGGCGGTGATGCCTTCCGACGAGGGCAGCAATAACGTCTCCGGCGCAAACAGTGCCTTGCTCTTGGAATCACCCAGCCGGATCACCTGTTCGAGGAAAAAGACGTGCGTGCCGGAATTGCTCTCGCGCGAAAGCAATACGATGGGCCGGTCCTCGCCGCCCACTTGCTTCCAGTTGATGATCTTGCCCGTGTAAATGTCCGAAATCTGCTGAAGTGTGAGGCGCTCGACGGGGTTGGAGGGGTGGACGATCACAGCGATCGCATCGCGTGCAACGACATGCTCGACTGGCAGAATGTGATTAGCCTGGGCGCGATCCACTTCCTCTTTCTTGATGGCGCGGCTGGCATTGGCAATGTCCACCGTGCCGTTGATGAGCGCCGCGATGCCCGTGCCCGACCCGCCGCCGGTCACCGCAATGCGAACGTCGGGATGCTCGCTCTGATACGCTTCGGCCCAGGCCAGCGCCAGGTTCACCATCGTGTCCGAGCCGACGTTCTGGATCGAGTGGACCGCAGCGGGCGACTGGCCCGTAGGCGCAGTGTCAACGCACGCGCTCAACATCGAGGCGGCCAGGACGACGAGTAAAATGAGGCGAAGCGTTGCCGGCATACCTACATTTTACCACAGGAATATGCCAGCCGCGCGTCTACTGTGTTTTCATCCCCTTTGACATTTCCCCCCGCGTGACATACAATTCTACGCATACATACCAAGAGTCGTGAGTTGGAAGCATGATTGACGAACAGACCGTGCAACAGATCGTAGCGCGCATCGTCGCGGAGGCGCAGCCCAGCCGCGTGATCCTGTTCGGCTCCTATGGGCGCGGCGATGCTGAGCCTGGCTCCGACCTGGACATCATGGTGATCAAACCGCACGTGCCCAACCGCTATGAGGAAATGATTCGCCTGCGCAAGGCTGTGGGGAGCATCGGCGCGGGACTTGACCTGCTGGTTTATTCCGAGGCCGAGTACGAGCGGCGTAGCCAGGTACCCGGTACGGTGCTCTATTGGGCACGGAAAGAGGGGAGATCTTTGTATGCTGCCACACCTTGAAGAAGCCTGGCGTGCACTGCAATTGGCCGACCGTGATATCACGGCCTTTCATGTCTTGAGCAAAGAGCCAGAAGCGCATCTTTCGATTGTATGCTTTCATGCGCAACAAGCCGTAGAAAAATCGCTCAAGGCCGTCCTGTTTTCTCGCCGGATCGAGTTCAGGCGCATTCACGATTTGACCGAATTGACACAGTTGCTGCGTCAACATGGGATCGAGACGCCGGTGAACGACGATCTATTGAGTCGGCTGAATCCCTTTGCCGTCACTTTCCGGTATGACGATTTGGACATTGAACTGCTCACGCGGGAAGACGCTGCAACATGGGTAACAGACATCCGCCGTTGGGCGGAGAACCAGGTGCGCGCGGCAGAGGAGAGCGAACAGACCTCAGGCCCAGATAGAAGATGATCAAGATCCAAGTCATTGACCTTGATTTTTTCTACGGCACCAGCCAGGTATTGTGGTCAGTCTCACTGGACATTCTCGAGCACCAGATCACCGCGCTGATCGGTCCCTCCGGCTGCGGCAAGTCCACATTCCTGCGCTGCCTCAACCGCATGAACGACACCATTCCCGGCGTCCGCGCGCAGGGCAAGATCATCTTGGATGGGATGGACGTGCTCGATCCGACCACGAATGTCGTCGAGCTGCGCAAGCGTGTGGGCATGGTTTTTCAGCGACCCAACCCGTTCCCCCAAAGTGTGTACGATAACGTTGCGTTTGGGCCGCGCGTGCTGGGTATGAAGGTGGACCCGGACAGCGTGGTCGAGCAGAGCCTGCGCAAAGCCGCCGTGTGGGAGCAAACCAAGGACCACCTGCACGACAGCGCGCTCGATCTTTCGTTGGGCGAGCAGCAGCGCCTATGCATCGCGCGGGTACTGGCTGTCCAACCCGAAGTGATCCTGATGGACGAGCCGTGCAGCGCGCTCGATCCGCTCACGACGCTGCAGATCGAAGAGTTGATACAAGAGCTGAAAAAAGACTACACGATCGTCATCGTCACGCACAACATGCAGCAGGCCGCACGCGCCAGCGATTACACGGGCTTGTTCTGGCTCGGCAAGCTGGTCGAGTTTGGCCCAACGTCGCAGTTGTTCACGCGCCCCCAACAAAAACAGACGGAAGATTACATCACCGGACGATACGGGTAGCAGCATCATCCAAAGGGAGAAGGAGGAGAAACGACATGACCACACTTCACACGCGCGGCACGTTGGAGCGCGAGCTGGAACGCATCCGCTCCGATGTTTTACGCATGGGCAGCATGGTCGAAAGCGCCATCGAGCGATCCGTCGAGTCGCTCAAGAACCGCGACGCCGACCTGGCCCAGCAAGTCATCAACGACGACGAAGAGATCAACAAGCTGCGCTACGCCATCGAGGAGCACTGTCTGGAGCTGATCGCCACTCAGCAACCTGCCGCCAGCGACCTGCGGATGATCATTGCCGCCACGCACATCGCGGTCGAGCTAGAGCGCATGGCCGATCACGCCGAGGGCAACGCCGAGATCACCAGGCGCATCTACCAGGAGCCGCTGCTCAAGCCGCTGATTGACATTCCGGCGATGGCGAAAATCGCGCGTGAGATGATCCATGCCGCGCTCGATGCTTTCCTGGCGCGGGATGCCGAAGCTGCCCAGCGAGTGGCTGAACGTGACGACGAAATTGACGGGCTTTACCAACAAGTCTTTCGCGAGCTGCTGACGTACATGCTCGAAGACCCGCGCAACATTAGCCGCGCGACGTACCTGCTGTGGGTGGCGCATAACCTGGAGCGCATCGGCGACCGTGTGACCAACATTTGCGAGCGCGTGGTGTTCATGACGACGGGCAAGCTGCAGGAGCTTCAACATTAACCCGAGAGCCGAATGGTTGTCTTGATGACATAGACGAAAAATGCTATAATAACGACAATTGAATAACCCGACCTTCGGGGCAGGGTGAAATTCCCGATCGGTGGTACAGCCCACGAGCGCCTTGCGGCGCATGATCCGGTGCGACTCCGGGGCCGACGGTCACAGTCCGGATGGGAGAAGGTTGCCAAGCGTGACGCGCCGGCTTCGCCGCGTCTGAGTATGTGTGTGTGCCCCGAAGGCCTATGGTCTTGGGGGTTTTTTTGTTGTCGCCAGGTACTTGAAAGAAGGTGACGCAATGGCAGTCTGGCAAAAGGTCTTGAATGGACAAACGATCCGACACGAGCCAAAAACAGGCAAGCGTCAGGACTGGACCCACGTCGCGCTGGCGCCTCTGGTGTTGGCCGTGTTCGTCGGCTTGTGGGCACTGTTCGTGCAGGCGACCGGTTATCCGCCGTTCATCTTGCCTGGCCCGGGGCGCGTGTGGACTCGCCTGCTCGCCGTGATCGCCGATGGAACGCTGTGGCATCATGCCACTTTGACCCTGAGCGAAGTACTGGCCGGGCTTGCATTGGGTATGTCCGTCGCGTTCGTGTTGGGCTATTTGCTTTCGCGCTCGCGCACGGTCGAGCGCATCATCGCGCCGTACATTGTGGCCTCGCAATCCATCCCCATCGTCGCCATCGCGCCGCTGCTGGTCATCTGGTTCGGCGCCGGCATCACCTCCAAGATCATCGTCTCGGCCCTCATCGTGTTCTTTCCAATCTTGATCAGTTGCATCGCCGGGCTGCGGAGCGCCGAACCTGATCTGCACGATCTGATGCGCTCGCTCGAAGCAACGCGCTGGCAAACGTTCATCAAACTCGAATTGCCCGCCGCGATGCCGATGATCGTCTCCGGCCTCAAGGTCGGCGCGACCCTGTCGGTCATTGGCGCCGTGGTGGGTGAGTTTGTCGGCGCCGATCGGGGATTGGGCTTTCTGGTCAAGCAAGGCCAGGGCATCTATGATACACCGCTCATGTTTGTCGCCGTGCTGTCGCTCGTCGTGATTGCCATGTCGCTTTATGGATTGGTCGCGGTCGCCGAACGATTCGTGCTCGATTGGAAATCGTGAAACGTCAAACGTGAAACGTCATAGCGTTTGATGCATGACGCTTGACGTTTGACGAATCCATCAAGGAGAAACCTCATGATCAAAAAGCTCGTCTTCCTCGTTCTCGTCCTCGTTTTGATCGCTGGCTGCGCCGGGCCAGCCACGCAAACGCCCAAAGCGATTGACAAGATCCGCCTGCCCATGGGCTATATTCCGAATGTGCAGTACGCGCCGTTTTATGTGACGGTGGACAAGGGCTATTTTGCCACCGAAGGGATCGAGCTGGAATTCGACTATAGCTTCGAGACGGATGGAATGAAGTTGGTCGGCGCAGGTCAACTGCCGTTTACGCTGGCCAGCGGAGAACAGGTCCCGCTTGCCCGCGCGCAGGGGCTGCCGGTCGTATACGTTCTGCAATGGTGGCAGAAATTTCCTGTCGCGGTTGCCTCTCTGGCAGACAAGAACATTGCCCGGCCCATTGACTTGAACGGCAAAACGATCGGCGTGCCGATCTTTGGCGGCGCAAGTTACATCGGCTGGAAGGGATTGGTGTGGAAGGCCGGGCTGGACGAATCCACGATGAAAGTGAATGACATCGGCTTTACGCAAGTGGCGGCGCTGGCGCAAGGCAAGGTAGATGCGGCCGTCGTCTATGTGAACAACGAGCCGATCCAACTCCAGCGAGCAGGCAAAGCCGTCAACGTCATTCGGATCAGCGATTACACCAACCTGGTCGCCAACGGCATTGTTACCAACGAAGAGACGATAGCCCAGCGGCCCGATTTGGTGCGGGCCATGCTCCGCGCGTTCCTGCGCGGCCTGCGCGACACGATTGACCAGCCCGACCAGGCCTTTGAGATTTGCAAAAAGTACGTCGAGGGTCTGGGCAAAGACGCCGAGACGGACGCCGCGCAAAAGCAAGTGCTGGCCGCGTCCATCGAGCTGTGGAAAGCGCCCCGACTCGGCGCATCCGATCCGGCCGCCTGGCAGACGACCCTGGACGTGCTCAAGCAAATGAAACTCCTCACAACCGACCTGCCTGCGGACAAATTATTCACCAACCGTTTTGTGGATGAAGTGGGCAAATGAGCCAATACCCAATACCCATTACCGCAATACCCACTATTCCAGTTATGGCCGTGGAGCACCTGAGCCACGTATATTCCACGCCGCAAGGTCCGCTCGAAGCCTTGAGTGATGTCTCGTTTCACGTCGCGCCGCAAGAGTTTGTGTGCCTGGTCGGGCCATCGGGCTGCGGCAAGTCCACACTGCTGCGACTGATGGCCGGGCTGCTGACCCCAACGCGCGGCCAGGTTTGCCTCGACGGTCAGCCGCTCACCGGGCCGCGCCGCCAGATCGGGATCGTCTTTCAACGCGCCAACCTGATGCCCTGGCGATCGGTGCGCGACAACGTCGTGCTGCCGTTGGAACTGGCGGGCCTCCTGCGCACCGAAGCGATCCATCGCGCCGACGCGATGATCGAGCTGGTCGGCCTGGCCGGCTTTGAGCGCGCGCGCCCGCGCAATCTTTCGGGCGGGATGGAACAGCGCGTCGCCATCGCCCGCGCGCTCGTGCATGACCCGGAAATCCTGCTGCTCGACGAGCCGTTCGGCTCGCTCGACGCGATGACGCGCGAACGGATGAGCCTCGAACTGCTGCGCATCTGGGAGGCCAGCCGCAAGACGGTGGTGATGGTGACGCACAACATCCAGGAGGCCGTGTTCCTGGCCGACCGGGTGATCGTGTCGAGTCCCCGGCCGGGCCGCGTCCGCGCCACGTTCGACATCCCCCTACCCCGCCCACGAGACATTGCAATCCAATACGGGATGTTGTTCGGCGAGCTGGCCGGACAGGTGCGCGCGGCGATAGGCTAGATCGTCAAACGTCAAACGTCAATCCTTTCACGTTTGACGTTTGACGTTTGACGCATGACCTGTCAGGATGCCATCATGAAACTCCTCATGTTCCTTGCCAGACAATTCGCCTTTCGCCCATTCGAGAAAATCTTGCCCGAGGCCAGCGAGGCGAGTGGCGAAACGCGCGTGACCGATGCCGCCGTCATCTTTGTCCACGCCGAGCCGGAAGACGAAGCTGCCCCTTCGGGGCTGGAGACCAAGTTCGTCAAGAACGTCAAGTGGATCGCGGGCAAGCGCGGGCTGCGGAACATTGTCCTTCACTCGTTCACGCATCTGGCCGAGACCAGCGCCTCGCCGCAGTTTGCGGAAGCGTTCCTGCAGAGCGCGGCTGCGCGACTGCGCAACACCGGCTATCAAGTCACGCTCACCCCGTTTGGCTGGGTGTGCGAGTGGGACCTCTCGGTCTTGGGCGAAAGCCTGGCCAAAGTCTGGAAGTCATTATAGGCCGATTGCTCTGCGCCGATACTAACCAAAGGCGTGTCCGGCCAACTCGTTCTTGACACACCCCCTCAAGCGCGGTAGACTTGGCTCATGAAGCTCTATCGTTTCGATGCTCAGGTTGGCCGTGCGATTGACAAATTGGCATGATGGCAATCGTAATCGAAAGCGCGACACTATTCCCAGAAGAATTCATGCGAGAAGGATAATTTACTCGAAGGAGTCACTGGATGGCAGAACCCTTCCAAGTCACCGATGTCAATTTCCAGACCGACGTACTGCAATCAGGGACACCTGTCCTGGTGGACTTTTGGGCCGAATGGTGCGCACCATGCAAGGCTCTCGCGCCCGCCGTGCACGCGATCGCAAACGAATTGGCAGACAGGCTCAAGGTGGGCCAGCTCGACGTGGATGCCAATCCCGACACTCCAGCGCGACTCGGCATCTTGGGCATTCCCACGCTGATCCTGTTCAAGGACGGGCAAGAAGTCGCGCGCATCACCGGCCTGACCTCCAAAGACAAACTGGCGGCCCGGCTCAAGCCATATCTATAACTTGACATGCCTGGCGCGATGTGGTAAACTCATCGCCAACCTGAACAGACAAAAACTGCGAACAGGAAGAGTAAGCGTCAGGGCAATGGTTCAGAGAGTCGGGTGAGGTGGTGCAAGCCTGACACCGGAGCGGACGCCGAATGGGCCTGGGAGTTGCGAGGGCGAACGCAAGTAGAGCAGCGCAAGTAGCCCAAGCCGGAGTCGCTACCGTTATCCAGGCGGAGGGGATTCAACCGTAGGAGCGCCTTCACAGGCGCGATACAGCGCGTCCCCGCAAGAGTGAGGCTGGCCTTGCCAACGTTTTATCCGCTGTCACCAGCGGATTTTTGTTTAGGCGGTAGGGCTGCCAAAGTAGGGTGGCACCACGGGCATTCAAGCGCTCGTCCCTTTGAGGGGCGGGCGTTTTTTGTTTTTCCGCAGGTCGAAAGGAGGCAGGGGCGCCACTTGAAAAAATCACAATCCCTATCGTACAAGGGCAGAAAGATCAAGAACGAGACAGGATGGGCAATCAGGAGGCAAACATGAGCGCCAAAGCAAGAATCTTGACCGGAGATCGGCCCACCGGGCGGCTGCACCTGGGTCATTACGTCGGCACGCTGGCCAATCGTGTGCGTTTGCAGAACGAATATGAAATGTTTCTGCTCATCGCAGACCTGCATGGCCTGACGCGCGACGCCAGCCGCGAGCAGGTGACCCGGTTACGCGCGCATACGCACGAGCTGTTACTGGACTATTTGGCTGTGGGGATCGATCCTGCCATAGTCACCATCTATGTCCAGTCCCAAGTGCCCGAAATCGCCGAACTCGCGCTCATCTTTGCGATGCTCGTCACTGTGCCGAGGCTCGAGCGGGTGCCGACGCTCAAAGACGTGATGCGCGATGAACACATCGAGCAGCCATCGTTGGGCCTGCTGGGTTACCCGGTCTTGCAGGCCGCTGACATCTTGCTCGTCAAGGCCAACCTGGTGCCGGTTGGCAAAGATCAGGAATCGCATGTCGAAGTCACGCGTGAGATCGCGCGGCGGTTCAACACGCTCTATGGCGAGGTCTTTCCAGAGCCGCAGGCCCTGATCGGTGATGTGCCGACCCTGCCCGGCACGGATGGCAGCATCAAGATGGGCAAGAGCCTGGGCAATGCGGTCTACCTGGCCGACGAGCCGCAAATCGTCGAGGCCAAAGTGATGAGCATGTACACCGATCCCACGCGCATCCACGCCACCGACCCCGGTCACGTGGAAGGCAACCCGGTCTTTGTCTATCACGACGCCTTCAACCCCGACAAGGCCGAGGTCGAGGAGCTGAGGGCACGGTACGTCGCAGGCCGGGTGGGCGATGTCGAGGTCAAACGCCGGCTGGTGCGCGCGCTCAACGCCTTCCTCGATCCGATCCGCGCTCGACGCGCGGCCTACGCCGCTCGCCCGCAACTACTCGAGGACATCCTGATCGCCGGAGTAGGTCGCGCGCGGCCCATCGCCCAGGCGACATTGGATGAGGTTCGGTCCGCGATGGGATTTCCCGCGCGGCAATGGTCCCAAGCCATCGCAGCATCGCAGCCCATGCGACCTGCTGCAGTGTTTTGTTAGCCAAGACCTGGCAGGTTTCGGGAATCTGCCAGGCCATTCAAATGCAAAGGAGAAGAAAAATGTCTGACCAAACCCGATTCAACCTCACCGAAGCCGACATCCCGAAGGCGTATTACAACATCACGGCTGACTTGCCCAAGCCGCTTCCGCCGGTCTTGCACCCCGGCACGCGGCAGCCCATCGGCCCCAGCGATCTCGCGCCGCTGTTTCCGATGGAATTGATCAAGCAAGAAGTCAGCCCCGAACGGTTCATCGAGATCCCTGAGCCGGTGCGCGAGATTTACAAACTGTATCGCCCTACCCCTCTCATCCGCGCCCGGCGGCTGGAAAAAATGCTCGATACGCCCGCCCACATCTATTACAAGTACGAAGGCGCCAGCCCAGCCGGCAGCCACAAGCTCAACACGGCCACAGCTCAAGCATTCTACAACAAGCAAGAAGGCGTACAAAAGCTGGCGACCGAAACCGGCGCAGGTCAATGGGGTTCTGCGCTGGCGATGGCATGCAACTTCTTTGGGCTAGAGTGCGAGGTCTTTATGGTGAAGGTGAGCTATCAGCAAAAGCCCTATCGCCGTATCTTGATGGAGACCTTTGGCGCCACAGTTCACGCCAGTCCCACTGACCTCACGAACGCGGGCCGCCAGGTGCTGGCCGAAAACCCCGATTCGCCCGGCTCGTTGGGCATTGCGATCAGCGAAGCCGTCGAGGTCGCGGCGACCTCCGGCGGCCGATGCAAGTACAGCCTGGGCAGCGTGCTCAATCACGTGCTGCTGCATCAGACCGTCGTCGGATTGGAAGCGCAGCAGCAGATGGACATGGCCGGGGAATATCCCGATGTCGTCATCGGCTGTGTGGGCGGCGGGAGCAATTACTCCGGGCTGGCCTTCCCCTTCTTGCAAAACAAACTCCAGGACCGAGACGGCAAAGATACGTGCTTTATCGCCGTCGAGCCGACCGCTGCGCCTTCGCTCACCAAAGGTCTGTACGCCTATGACTTTGGCGATACGGTGCAGTTGACGCCGCTGGTCAAGATGTACACGCTCGGCCACACTTTTATCCCGGCGGGGATTCATGCCGGCGGATTGCGCTATCACGGCATGGCGCCGCTCATCAGCGCGCTGTGCAAGCAAGGCTTGATCGAGGCCGTTGCAGTGCATCAGACCCCAACATTTGCCGCTGCGGTGCAGTTTGCGCGGGCCGAAGGCATCGTCCCGGCGCCTGAATCTGCGCACGCGATCCGCGTGGCGATTGACCAGGCGCTCGACGCCAAAGCGCGCCGGGAAAAGCGCGTCATCCTGTTCAACCTTTCGGGTCACGGTAATTTCGACCTGTCCGCCTACGAGCAATATCTTGCGGGCAAGTTGGAAGATTACGAATATCCGGCCGAACAGGTCGCCGAAGCAATGGAACACCTGCCCAAGATTCAAGAACCGGTGCCAGCGTAAACTCGCCTCCCTCTCGCTCGACCATTGGCTCAACCGCCCTCACCACCTGTTTGGAGTGAGGGCGTTTTCTTTCGGTGATATAATACATACCAGAGGCAGACATCAGAAACCCGTTTTCTGCAAGAAAACGGGTTTCTGGGAGATTAGCCAATATGCCATATCGCAACATTGTGTTCCGAGCAGGTGAATACTATCATCTGTACAACCGAGGCAACAACTTTCAGCCCATCTTTTTCGAGCGCGAGAATTATTTGTTCTTCCTGCGTCAGTTGCACGAATACCTGAAGGCTGACACTGTCGAGACGGTCGCCTACTGCCTCATGCCGAACCACTATCATCTGCTCGTCCATCTCTGCACCGATAATCTTTCGAGCATCATGCAGCCATTCAGTCTCTCATACACCAAAGCCATCAATAAACGCTATGCGCGAGTTGGCTCACTCTTCCAGGGACGTTTCAGGGCAGTCCACATAGATCGAAACGAATACCTTCTGCACTTGACACGATACATCCATTTGAATCCGGTGACTGCTAGATTGGTGCCGCGACCGGAAGATTGGGAGTTCTCCAGCTATCTGGAATACATTGGTCTGCGAAACGGCAGATTGCCGCACCCTGACATCGTGGTGTCGCAGTTTCCTTCGCAGAACGCTTACCGCGTGTTCGTTGAGGGGTATGTCGAAGACGATAAAAGGATCATCGAACACCTGATGTTCGACTGAAGCTCAGAGACCCGTTTTCTCACAGAAAACGGGTCTCTGGGAGGCGCACATGCCTAGACCCAAACTGGTGTTGATTGACGGCCATTCGTTGGCCTATCGCGCGTTCTTTGCGCTGCCACCCGATCTCAAAACGCGCAGCGGCGAGTTGACCAATGCCGTGTACGGCTTTGCCTCGATGCTGCTGGCGGTCTGGCGCGACGAACAGCCAGATTACATCGCCGTGGCCTTTGACGTGGGCAAGACCTTCCGGGACGACCTGTACGCTGACTACAAGGCTACGCGCGCCAAGATGCCCGATGAGTTGGGGCCGCAGCTCGACCGCATCCAGCAAGTTATCCAGGCGTTCAACCTGCCCGTCGTCACCGCCGAAGGCTTTGAAGCGGACGACATCCTGGGCACACTGTCCACACGCGCCGCGCGCGAGGGGATCGAAACGCTCATCGTCACTGGCGATACCGATGCCTTTCAGCTCATCGGCCCGAATGTGCGCGTGCTCACCAGCCAACGCAAATGGTCAGAGACCAAAGTCTATGATGAGGCCGCTGTCAAAGAACGCTACGGACTCGAGCCGCGCCAGTTGATTGACTACAAGGCGCTCGTCGGCGACACGAGCGACAATGTGCCCGGCGTCAAGGGCGTTGGCGAAAAGACTGCGACGCAATTGCTCCAACGATTCGGCTCGGTCGAGGGCATCTATGAGCACCTGGACGAAATCACCGCCAAGCGTGCGCGCACCGCGCTAGAACAAGGCCGTGAAAGCGCGCAGCTCAGCAAACAACTCGTCACGATCAAGACGGATGTGGCCCTCAAGGTCAAATGGGAGGATTGCCGCACCGCCGTGTTTGACCGCGACAAGGTCATCCGGCTTTTCCGGGAGATTGAATTTCGATCCCTGATGGATCGCCTGCCTGGCGGCCCGGCCAGGCCGGAAGCGGTTCAGCAGATGTCGCTGTTTGGAGAAACTCGCGCTGCAGACGTGCCCGGTCGCAAACCCGCTGTTCGGGCTGCAGAGCCTGTGACACGGACAAGAGTCGTCGCCGATGCAGAATCCCTCCAGCGACTCACGATGGAGCTGAGCCAGGCACCGGTCATCTCGTTCGACACCGAAACGACCAGCACGGACCCGATGCGAGCGGGACTGGTCGGCGTTGCACTGGCCGTGCGGGAAGGCGAAGGCTGGTACGTGCCGGTCGGACACACAGAAGCCGGGCAATTACCGCTTGATCAGGTCATGGCGGCGATCCGGCCTGCGTTGGAAAACGAGCACGTCCCCAAAGTCGGGCACAATGCCAAGTACGATATGGTCGTGCTCGCGCGACACGGCGTTACCGTGCGCGGGTTGAACTTTGATACGATGATCGCCGAGTGGCTGATTGACCCCGGCTCGCGCAACCTGGGGCTCAAGAACCTGGCCTGGTCAAGGCTCGGCGTCGAGATGACGCAGATCCAAGACCTGATCGGGACGGGCAAAAAGCAGATCACGATGGACCAGGTACCGGTGGCTCAAGTGGCAGCATATGCCGCCGCCGATGCTGACATTCCACTCCGTTTGCGCGCCAGGCAAGAACCTGAACTGCGCGAGAAAAATCTGTGGAAGCTATTTGCGCAAGTCGAGATGCCGCTGGTGCCAGTGCTGAGAGATATGGAAATGGCCGGTGTACTGATTGACGTGCCATACCTGCGCGAGATGTCTAGCGTGCTGGCCGGGCGGCTGGGCGAGCTGGAGCACGAGATTTACAAGCTGGTCGGGCGCGAGTTCAACATCAACTCGACCCAGCAACTGGCCGAGGTGTTGTTCAGCAAGCTGGGCCTCAAAGCACCCGGCGGACGCAAGACCGCCACCGGCAAAGAGTCCACGGCCGTGGACGTGCTCGAATCCATGCGCGGCCAGCATCCCGTCATCGAGCTGATCCTCGAACAGCGGCAGCTTGCCAAACTCAAGGGCACGTACATTGACGCGCTGCCGGAGCTGGTCAACCCCCAGACCGGGCGCGTCCACACGTCGTTCAATCAAACCGGCGCGGTGACAGGGCGATTGTCCTCCAGCGAGCCGAACCTGCAAAACATCCCCATCCGCACCGATCTGGGTCGGCAGGTGCGCCGGGCGTTCATTGCCTCGCCCGGCTGTGTGCTGATGAGCGCGGATTATTCCCAGGTCGAGCTGCGCATCCTGGCTCACCTGTGCGGCGACCCAGGCCTGCGGCAGGCGTTCGCGCGCGGCGAAGACATCCACGCCACGACCGCCGCTGCCATCTTTGGTGTGCCGCTGGACCAGGTCACGTCCGATCAACGCCGCATCGCCAAGGCCGTCAATTTTGGACTGGCCTATGGGCAAGGCGCGTTCGGGTTGGCGCAGACCACCGGGCTTTCGAACGCCGAGGCGCAAAAATTCATTGACACGTACTTTGCGCGTTTTGCCAGGGTCAAGCAGTACGTCGAAGAGACCAAGCGCAAAGCAGAAAAGAACGGCTACGTCGAGACAGTCATGAGCCGCCGCCGTTACTTTCCGATCTTGCAGAGCAAGGAAAAAGACCCGCGCACCCAGATCGCCCGTCGCGCCGCCGAGCGCGAATGTATCAACATGCCAGTGCAAGGCTCGGCCGCGGACATTATGAAGGTCGCCATGTTGAGAGTAGCCAATCTCAAATCTCAAATCCCGAATCTCAAAATGACCCTGCAAGTCCATGACGAACTGGTGTTTGAAGTGCCCGAACGCGAAGCTCAACAGGCGGCGCAACTCGTGCGCGAGGCGATGGAAGGCGCCTTCCCCATGACAGTGCCGCTCAAGGCAGAGGTCAAGACTGGCAAGAATTGGGACGAAGCCAAATAGTCGAATCGTCGTGTAGTCGCACAGCCTGATCGCCACACCGCCACTCCGACCAATGGACATTGGGCGGGCCAGTCGTACATCCCACTTTTGTCAGGGAGAGTTACAGGGGAAACCAGTCAGTCGGATGGGCGCCTTCCTGGTCATCGCCACCTGGCTACTCATCATCGCTGTGATCGTGTGGGTGATCGTGCGTGCTGTCAGGGGCTAGACCGCACATCCTATCTGCAACGAGAATAGGCAATGAAGCTCTCAGTTCGTATCATCCAAGATGCGAATGGCCCAGCCGACATTCCGAACGGTGGTAGGGCTGCACCAACGGCGGCGCGCCGCCGCTGACGCCAGACCATATGACCATCTGACTACAAGACTGGTGGACTATGTGGTATACTAGCGATCAACACTACACGGAGGCCTGGCATGGAACATTTCCTCTCTTTGGGCGATCTGACCTCTAAAGAGTTCATGGGGCTGCTCAACCTGGCGATCAAGCTCAAGACTGAGCTTCGCGCAAAGGGCCGCAACAAGCCTCTGCTGGAAAACAAGACGCTGGGCATGATCTTTCAAAAGCCCAGTTTGCGCACCCGTGTATCGTTCGACATGGCGATGATCCAGCTTGGCGGACAGGCATTGTATCTTTCGCCCAACGAGATTCAATTGGGCAAGCGCGAAAGTGTGGCGGATGTCGCGCGCGTCCTTTCCCGCTACGTGGACGGCATCATGGCTCGCGTCTTTGGTCATGCTGATGTCGTGGAATTGGCCCGGCATAGCCGGGTGCCGGTTATCAATGGGCTTTCAGACTATTCGCACCCCTGCCAGGGCGCGGCCGATCTGCTGACGATCTATGAGCGCTTTGGCAAGTTGGAAGGCCTCAAGGTCGCGTTCATCGGCGACGGCAACAACGTGGCGACTTCGCTGGCGTTCGGTTGCGCGCTGACCGGCGCGCATTTTGTGATCGCTTCGCCGGAAAGCTACGATCTCCCTCAGAGCATCGTCGCCAAGGCTAACGCGATAGCCCAGGCCACCGGCAGCACGATCACCCGTCTGCGTGAGCCGATGGAAGCTGCGCGTGATGCCGATGTAATCTACACCGACGTGTGGACTTCGATGGGCCAGGAAGAAGAAACCGCCAAGCGGCTCCAAGCCTTTGCCCCCAAGTACCAGATCAACTCGGAACTCGTGAGTCACGCTGCGCCCGGTTACATTGTGATGCACTGCCTGCCGGCGCATCGCGGCCAGGAAATCACCGATGAGGTGTGCGACGACGAAAAACATTCGGCGTTGTGGGATCAGGCCGAAAACCGGATGCACGCGCAAAAGGCCATCCTTGTCGAATTAATGGCCGAAAAGAGGCCCATGCGTAGCGCAGTGCGGAAAGCCAAGGCGAAATCCAGGAAAAAGTAAACGGAGACAATATGCCCGGCTATCGCCAAGTCTTTGAACAATCTATGAAACGCGGGCAGAGCTTTGCCCGCCAGCAGGCCTGGGATAAGGCGATTGTCGAGTTCCAGCGCGCGTTGGCCGAGTTCCCCGATGACCAGAACGCGCTGGCGGCGACCGCGACAGCCCTGATCAACCTTGAGCGGTGGTCGGAGGCGCTGCCCGTGCTTGAGCACGCCTATCAGCTCAAGCCGGACGATTTCGCGACAGTAGAAAAACTCTCAGGCGTTCAAGAGCAACTGGGCAAAGCCGCCGACGCGGCCCAATCGTACGCCAGCCTGGGCGCGCTCTACGAGCAACAGGGCAATGCCGACCAGGCTCTCGAGATATGGTCACGCGCCAGCCAGCTTGATCCTAACAGCATCCCACTTCACGAAAAGCTGGCGGCGGCCTATCAGCGACAGAACCAACCCAAGCTAGCCGTGGCCGAGCTGATCCTGCTTAGCCGCCTGTATCGAAAAAAGGGAGACCTCGATCAGGCTGCCCTTCAGTGCCGGACGGCGCTCGCGATTGACCCGCGGAATACCGACGCGCTCAGGCTGATGGGCGAGATTCGCATCGAGCGAGGCACGGCGACGCTGCCGACTTTGCCGGAACCATCAGCAGCTCCCGGCGCGCCCGTGCCTGCGTTGCCCAGCCCAACCCCGACGTTGGAAGCGCTCACGACAGCCGCCGTGCCAGAGGTCAAGCCAGCCAGCCCGGTGGACATGGCCAAGCAACGCGCGCTATCTGACCTGGCCGAGTTCATCTTTGAAGAAAAGCTCGCCCTCCAACCCCGCCTGGATGCGCGCGGAGCCGCCGCGCGCCTGAGCAAGGCTGAACTCAATGCGCTCATCGGGCAAGCGATTGACCAACAGACGCGCGAGCAAAATCAACAAGCCATCGCCACTTACCAACGCATTCTCGAAGCGTATGATCTGCCCGCGGTTCACTTTAACTTGGGTGTGCTATATGAATCGGAACTGCGCTTCAATGAAGCGATCCCGCAATTTCGGCAGACGGTCCGGGACCCCGAGTACGCGCTGGGCAGTCACTATGGATTAGGCGAGTGTTATCGCGCACTAGGTCGCATGGATGAGGCGCTCAAGCACTTTGTCGAGGTCTTGAAGCTGCTCGATCTGGCGACTGTCCCACGCGAACAGACCGAGCAACTGGCCGCCCTGTATGAAAACCTGGCAGAAAGTTACCTGGAAGGTGATCGCACGCTGGCCGATCAATTCACCAACTCGCTCATCGAGTTCCTGTCGAGCGAAGGCTGGCAGGACAAGGTGGCCCAGGCGCGTCAGCAGCTCAACACGATGGCGAGCGGAGGCACGCCGATCATCAGCCTGGCCGAGATGCTCACGATCCCGAACGTGGACCTGATCCTCGAGTCCCTGGCGCTGATACAGGAATACACCAAACGCGGCAAGACTTCTACGGCGCTCGAGGAAGCGTACACCGCCCTGGGCTATGCGCCGGACTATTTGCCGATGCACAGCCGAATTGGCGACATCCTCTGGGAAGGCGGCGCCCAGGAAGCCGCGATGAGCAAATTCCAGACGATCGCCGATACTTATCTGGCGCGGGGCGATGTTCGGCAGGCCAGCACGATCTATCAACGGATTCTCTCGCTAATGCCGATGGATGTGCAAACGCGCAGCAAGCTGATCGATCTCCACCTCCGCCACAAGGATTACGACAAGGCGCTCGAACAGTACATGGCCCTTGCAGAGACCTATGACCAACTGGCCGACATTGACAAGATGCGCGAAAAATGCCAGGAGGCGATGAAGATCGTCCCGCGCGCGTCGGATAGCAAACGCTGGGCGCAGCGCATTTTGCACAAGATCAGCGACATTGACATGCAGCGCGTGGACTGGCGGCGCGCGATCCAGGACTACGACCAGATCAAGGCTGTCGTCCCGGACGACGAGAAAGCGCGCCTGATGCTGGTTGAGCTTCGCTTCAAGCTGAACGATGTCTCCCGGGCCATCCGGGAATTGGACGAACTCTTGATGATGTATTCGACGACGGGCAAGACGGCCCGCATCATTCCTGTGCTAGAAGAGCAGGTTCGCAATCATCCGAACGATATGTCGCTGCGGATGCGACTGGGACGCGCCTATCTGGGGGCAGGGTTGACGGCCCAAGCCATTGAGCAGCTTGACACCTTGGGCGATCTGCAGCTTCAGGCCGGCATGGTCAAAGAGGCCATCGCCACGATCAAGGGCATCATTGCCCTCAATCCCCCCAACGTTGATCAGTACCGACAGGTGCTTGCTCAGCTCGGCGCGAGTTGATGTTTGATTTCGAAATGTCGGTTTTGGAAATCCAAAGTTCTCCAGATCCATGTCCGAAGTATGGTATCTCTTTCAGCGTTTCACGTGGGGCAACGCGCTCGACATCGCCCTGGTGGCGCTGGTGTTCTTTCTGCTCTTTCAGTTAGTGCGCGGCACGCAGGCCGTCCAACTGCTGCGTGGCGTCATTATCCTGGCCGTCATCATTCTGCTGCTGGGTAATGCACTCAAGCTGACGGCGTTTGGCTGGCTGGTGCGTAACGCCATCCCCGCCCTGCTCGTCGCTCTCCCGGTCATCTTTCAACCGGAACTGCGCCGCGCCCTGGAACGGCTGGGCCGCGCGGGAATGTTCTTGGGCAACCACGCGCCCAATGCCACGGAAACCGCGATCGTTGAAACGGTCGCGGCCTGCCAGCGTCTGGCCGAGCGCAAGCACGGTGCCCTGATTGTCTTTGAGCGCGAGACCGGCCTACAAGATTACATCGAGACAGGTGTACAAGTCAACGCCGAGATCAGCGCCGAACTCTTGCAGACCATCTTTTTCCCCAACACCCTCTTGCACGATGGCGCGGTGATCGTGCGCGGCGATCAGATCGTCGCTGCCGCGTGCATCTTGCCGCTGACGAGCGGCTTTCTGGCCGACCGGCGACTGGGCTTGCGTCACCGGGCGGCGATCGGCATCACAGAAGCCACCGACGCCATTGCCGTGGTCGTGAGCGAAGAGCGCGGGAGTGTGTCCATCGCGCACAATGGCCGCATGATCCGACGGCTAGACGCACAGCGACTAGAAGCCGTCCTGCGCGCATTCTACCAACCGCAACTGGGTCGGCCCGCGACGCTGTGGGCCAACTGGCTGACACGCTTGAGTGGCGAGCCGCGCGCCAGGCCGCCAACGTCCACAGCCTCAACCCGTCCCGGAGACCACGCATGATCCGCCGCATCGTCGACACCCTGTTCCGCGCTGTGATGGCGCTCCTCCTGGCTATGTTGGTCTGGATCATCGCCAACCAGGAAAGAGATCCAACGGTCGTAGACAACTACCCGGTAGCTTTGCCTATCGTCCGCGTCAACGAGCCACCGAACGCATTTGTGCACGGGCAATCTACTACCTCGGCCAAGCTCACGGTGCGCGCACCGCAGTCACTCTGGGAACAGCTTTCGCCCGAGCTATTCAAAGTCGAAATTGACCTGGCCGGTCAACCATTCGGCCAACTCACTTTGCCAGTCAAGGTGCGCGTGGCCAATCAGTCTGTCGAGGTCGTCCGCACTGATCCGGCGACGGTAGACCTGACCATCGAGCCTTCGACCGAGCAAAGTGTTCCCGTCCGCATCACAATTACGGGTGATCCGGCCCTGGGGTACGCTGCCGGGTTGGTCACCACCACCCCCACCCAGGTCCGGGTGCGCGGACCGGCGTCATTTGTGGATAGGGTGTCCACCGTTGGCGGGTCAATCAGTGTGCAGGGTGCGCGTCAGAACATTGACCAGCCTGTTCGACTGAATGCGCTCGACAAAGACGGCAACCCGGTCGGCTTTGTCACCCTGTTGCCCGAGACCGTCCAGGCGCGCGTGGATGTGGCGCACCTCGGCGGCTTTCGTGACCTGGCCGTCAAGGTCATCGTGCGCGGCCAGGTCGCGCCGGGCTATCGCATCGCTAACGTCACCGTGACGCCGCCGATCGTCACTGTGTTCGGCTCGACCCACGCCATTGACAACAGCCCTGGCTTTCTGGAGACCGTGCCGATCTCGGTGACGAACGCCCAAGATGACATTGTCGAGCGTGTGGCGCTCAATATACCGGGCGGGCTGTCGCTCCTGGGCGATCCGGCAGTCGAGGTCACCGTGCAAGTCGAAGCCATGCAGGGCGGGCTGACAGTCCAGCGTCCGCTGACAGTGCAGGGCCTACACGAAGGATTGGAAACCAAAATCGCGCCGGAGGCGATCGAGCTGATCCTCACCGGCCCGCTGCCCAAGCTGCAAGCGCTCAAGCCCGACGATGTGCGCGTGGTGCTCGACCTGGTCAGCCTGGACGTGGGCACACACCAGGTCAAGCCGCAGACGATTGTCCCGCAAGGCATCGTCGTGGAGACGATGCTGCCCGCGACGATCCAGGTGACGATCGGCCCCAAGGGAACGCTCAACCTTTCGCCCCTGCCGACGCCCACTGTCACTCCCGCGCCGACGCCGACCAAGACGAAGGGGTAATTGGTTGTAGATAATCAGGTAATCAGGTCTTTTGTATGCCAAAGGCAAACAAATCAACTCGGCGAAAAACCACATATCGTTCTGCACAGGAAAAGCTGATCTCGGTGGACTCGGCTCCCGGCAGCACCCGGACAAGCATCGCCTATGCCAAACCCAGAAAATCAACTCCGCCGCCGATCAGCGCCCTGAGAACAAAAAAGGTGATTGCATTCGGCTGGTACGGTGGCAAATTCTCGCACTTGGATTGGCTGCTGCCGCTACTGCCGCCCTGCCATCACTACTGCGAGCCTTTTGGCGGCTCAGCGGCCGTGTTGCTCAACCGTCCGCCTTCGCCAGTGGAGACTTACAACGATCTCGATGGAGAAGTCGTCAACTTTTTCCGCGTCTTGCGAGACGAAAAGGAAAGACTGATCGAAGCGATCGGCCTGACACCTTTTTCCCGTGAAGAGTTCAGCATCGCTTGTGTCATTGATCCGGATGTTAGCCCATTGGAACGAGCGAGGCGATTCTTTGTTCGCGCTCGCCAAGTCCGAACCGGCCTAGCTCAGGTCGCCAGCCTGGGACGCTGGGCGAACTGCAAAAACACGAGCCGCGCAGGAATGAGCGGCGTTATCAGTCGGTGGCTTGGCAGCATCGAGGACCTGCCAGAGATCGCTGAACGGCTATTGCGCGTGCAAATCGAGAACCGCCCTGCCCTTGATGTGATTCGACTGTATGACTCGCCTCAAACGCTTTTTTATTGTGATCCTCCCTACATCCACCTCACGCGAGGTGACAACCAGGCCTATGGTTATGAAATGACTGATGACGAGCACCGGGAACTGGCCAAGGTTCTTAATTCTGTCCAGGGACTTGTGGCGATTTCCAATTACCAGTGTAAACTCATGGATGAGTTATATCCCTCACCCAAGTGGATCAAGCATATCGCATCCGAAAAGACGATTCACTCCACAAAGGGCAGACGCATAGAAGCGCTTTGGACAAACTACGATCCTGACATACAGATCAAAGGGATGCGCCGACTTTTCGAGAGGCAATGATGGCAAAGAACCCAGTCGAGATCCTCCAGCAAGCATTGGCCCGCGCGTCTGCAAATCTTTCCAAGTCAATGGTCAAGGATAAAGGAGTGCAAGAACGCACAGAATATGTGTGTCGCTGCCTCAGCAATCGCGCCGGAGTACGCCTGCTCATGGCTTGTCTGCTGGCCAAGATCGATCGCCCCAGAGTGGACCCACGCAAGCCCTACACCGAGATAGGCGATGACGATGCCTTTTCTGGCCGCACCTACGATGAATCTTACATCACCCACTTTATCAATCAAAATCGCCTGCCGTGTAACCCAACAACGGCCTTCCTCACGCCAGCCTTACGGAATATTGATCGGCCCCTCACAAGAGAGGTGGAAATTGTGGGGCGACCCCGCCGACTCTACACGTACACCCTGCAACTATTGGATGATGTTTACAGGAAAAAGGTCGCGGCGAACGACTTGCTGGCCGAGGTAATTCGTCACCTCATCATCATGCGCAACGAAAAAGATGATCGCATGGCGACTCTGTTGGCAGGGCTGCGCCATTCGGCAGACGCTGTGCCACTATCATCAGAAGCGATCGTGACTCTCATTGAGCAACATCTGGCGTGCAAGAATTCAAGCCGCCTACCAGTTCTGGTCGTCGCAGCCGCCTATCAGGCTGCCGGAGCAAAAATCGGTGAGCGATTGCTGCCGCTCCGCGCGCACAACGCAGCAGATGAGCAAACTGGCGCGATGGGCGACCTCGAAATCTGCCTCGTCAACGATGATCAGGTTGTGACTGCCTACGAAATGAAGATGAAGCGGGTCACCGTTGATGACATTGATCGCGCACTTCAGAAAGCTGCTGCTGCTCCGGTTCGCATCCATAACTATATTTTTATAACGACCGATGTGATTGATGTCCCGGTCAAGGCTTACGCAACAGAAGCTTATGAGCGTACGGGCGGCACCGAAATTGCCATCCTGGATTGCATTGGCTTCGTTCGGCATTTTCTTCACTTGTTTCATCGCCTGCGCACTGATTACCTGAACGCCTATCAAGCACTGGTGCTTGCTGAACCCGATAGTGCAGTGAGTCAACCACTCAAGGAAGCATTTCTGGCTCTGCGCCAGGCCGCTGAAGCAGAGTAGCAATCAGCGCGTCATTCTGACTATCCGTCCCCCGAAAACTGATAGCGAGGACAGGGTTGGGACGTTACAGCGTTGGTATTGTGTTAGCAAGCCTGATATGGGTCGCCGCGTTGGCGCTGAACCTGGTACCACAACTGCGCGGCGGCTATGGCTGGGTCTGGTCGTACCAAGGCCCCAGTAACCCGGCGCGCATCGTGCCACTGGTGCTCGCCTGTTCACTCTACATTGGCGTGGCGTGGTGGCTCATGCAACACCAGCGCATCACTGGAAAACTGGTGTGGGCAATTGTCAGCAGCATCGCATTGACGATGGCAAGTTTGTATGTATTTGCCTCTCCGCTATTCAAACTCAACGCAGCGACGCTGAGCGGCGGCGCTAGCGGCTGGCATTATGCGGCTGCGCGAATCACTGACCTGGGCGCAACGTTGCGTGACTGGCCTCGTTTCATGCAAGAATCCACCAGGTTTTCCTCTCACATGGGGATCGCGCCACCAGGGCTGGTGGTGTTCTACTATGCCATCCAGCAAACTTTGGCACACTTGACCGCACTCGCAGATGGATTGGGACGGCCTCTGAGAGCGCTGCAGTGTCACCGCTTGGGATTGATGACCTACAGTAACGCTCAACTAGCCAGCGCCTGGGCAGGAATACTCATGCCCTTATGGGGAAGCCTGGTCGTGCTTCCCCTATATCAATTGGGACGTCGTTTACTGGACCAGACAACATTGCAGTGGAGCATCCTATGGTGGCCTCTCGTCCCCAGCTTCTTGATGTTCGCTCCGTTGCCCAACATAGCCTACCCTCTCCTGGCAACGCTCGTCATGCTTCTGCTGATGGAAGGCTTGTGCCGTAATCAAGCCAGGTGGATAGTCGCCGCGGGCGCGCTCATGTCCGTTCTGACATTCGTCTCATTTGCGTTCCTACCGCTTATAGTCTTGGCGGGCCTCTTTGTTCTGGGGACCTGGCTCGCCAAGACCGATCTGTTCACATCTTCCAGAGCCGCACATCTGAAATGGCGCTGGCCGTTGCTGGTGGGCTTTGGGTTTGGATTGGGGTTGCCAGTGGCCTGGCTGATATTCTATGCCGTGTCGGGTGTACCTGTCTGGGACATTCTGCAGATCGCAGCGCCCGCGCACGTCGCGATGAACCGGCCTTATTGGCCGTGGCTATTCCTCCACACATACGACTATCTGATGTTCACAGGATGGCCATTAGTTGGCCTGGTCCTGCTGGGCGTGTGGCGCGCGATTGGCAAGCTGCGAACAAGCCAACGTCTCTCCGACATGGACATTCTAGCCCTGGCAGCCTCGGTGACATTCGTTGCTCTGATCGTCTCCGGCACACTGCGCGGCGAATCTGGACGCATCCTGCAGTTTCTAACGCCACTGTTCTTACTGGTCGCTGCCGGCGCTCTGAGTGGATACCCGTCTAAGGATGCGCACCGTTCAGCGTGGATATTGACCGTTGGACAAGTCGTCACTGTGATCGTGATGGTCGGATTCTTGCGCGTTATCACAACCGAGTTCGACCAAGAGCCACCGTCCGCCCCGCCGACGGTGGCGCAGACCTGGCCGGCGAGCAGCACACCCAGCAGCGCGATCTTTGGCAATGCACTGCGCCTGCTCTCGTTCTCCGGCAAGATCGAACGCCAGGCAGATGGAATGGGAGACACACAGCCCACGCTTGTCCTATGGCTAGAGTGGGAACCTCAACGGCAAGTAGATCAACCCTATTGGCTATCGTTCATCCCTGTTGCACCCAATGGAGAAGCAGCCGCCGAAGCCTCGCTCAGGCAACCTTTTGATGGACGGTATCTGATGACGTGCTGGCTGCCGCGCAACGGACATGTCCGGCATACCGAGCAGATCCCATTGTCCGAAGATATACAGGGCGATTGGTGGGTCAGCCTGTCTCTGATTGACGCCGAAACTGGAGACAAAGTGAACGTCGTCCTGCCAGATGGCTCAAGCGATGACCAAGTTGGACTGGGGCCGTTCCATTTCAGTGAGGGTCAACGCGCTGGGGGCTAACAAGCCTCGCAGGACTGAACGACATGACCAAACCCCTTGTCGCACTTGTGGGCCGACCGAACGTCGGCAAATCCACTCTGTTCAACCGGCTCGTCGGCGAGCGGCTGGCGGTCGTGGACAAAACGCCCGGCACGACCCGCGACCGCATCGAAGCGGAAAGCATCTGGAATGGCCGCGCGTTCACCGTCGTGGACACGGGCGGTATCGAGGTCTTGCCGGAACGCATCGAAAAAGGCAAAAAGCCGCTGGGCGAGCATGCGCCGCTGGCAACCGCGTCTGCCGAGTTCATCCCGCAAATTCGCGCGCAGGCCGAGATGGCGATTGAAGCCGCCGACGTGGTGGTATTCCTTGTGGATGCGACCAGCGGCATTACCGCCGCCGACGAACAAGTGGCGGAGATTTTACGCCGCACCCGCAAGCCGGTGTTGATCGCCGCGAACAAGGCCGACTCGGCGCAGCGTCGCGATGAAGCCGTCGAGTTTTACGGACTGGGCCTGGGTGAAGTGTTCCCCATCAGCGCCCTTCACGGGGTCGGCACAGGCGACCTGCTTGACGCGGTCGTGGCTTCGTTCCCGCCGCAGGAAGAAGAAGCGGAGGATGAATCGGTCAAGATCGCCATCGTCGGCCGGCCGAACGTCGGCAAGTCATCGCTGCTCAATGCGCTCCTCGGCAAGGAACGCGCCATCGTCAGCCCGATCCCCGGCACGACGCGCGACGCGATTGACACGCGCATCATGTGGGAGACGATGCCCATCACGCTGATTGACACCGCCGGCATCCGCCGCCGCGGGCGCATCGAAGTCGGCCTTGAAAAGTACAGCGTCCTGCGCGCGCTCAAGGCGATCCAGCGCGCGGACGTGGCGCTCTTGTTGATTGACGCGACGGAAGGCGTGACGGCTCAAGACGCGCACATTGCCGGGTTCATCCTCGAAGAGGCCAAGTCGTGCATCGTGGTCGTCAACAAGTGGGACGCTGTGTCCGGCAAGACGAGTCACACGATGGACCAATACACGGCGCACGTGCGAAGCGCGCTGAATTTCATGGATTACGTGCCGGTGCTGTTCATCTCGGCCAGGCTGGGCACGCGCGTGGACACGGTGCTGCCGACCGCCTTGCGCGTGCAAGAGGAGCGGCTTATCCGCATCCCGACAGGCGAACTCAACCGGATTGTGCGCGAGGCGATGTCCAAACAAATGCCGCCGACCAAAGCGGGCAAACGGCTCAACATCTATTACGTCACACAGCCGCGCACCGACCCGCCGACGTTTTTGTTCTACGTCAACGACAAAGAGCTGGTGCACTTTACGTACGAACGCTATCTGGAAAACCAGATTCGCGCCGCGTACGGTTTTTGGGGCACGCCGCTCCGGCTCTCTTTCCGCGAGCGCAGGCGGGACCAGTACCGCTGAGGTCCACACGTTTGACATCGCGCAATACCTATGCTAAGATTCCAGTCAGTAAACTCAAGCGAAATGAGGTGAGAGACCCGTGACCGTTCAGTTGCAGGATAACGAGTCGTTCGACAGCCTGTTGCGCCGCTTTAACCGGCAGGTGATGACCAACGGCGTGCTCAAAGAAGTGCGCCGTAAGCGGTGGTTCATCACCAAAGGCGAGCAGCGCCGGATGGATGAGCGCAAGGGCCGTCGTCGAGCGCGCATCCGCCAACTCCGTGCGGAGAAAGGAGAAGCCTAGCCGCCCACGACCCGCGCCACAGCGCCCGTGACTATCGAATCCGCAAGGCACATCGGCAAATGCCAGCGTGCCTTCAATGACAGGAGAAGCAAAGGGGTATGGAACCCAAGTTATACGTTGGCAATTTGCCATACGATGCGACAGAAGACGAGCTACGTCAATTGTTTAGCGGCACGGGGACGGTGGCCTCGGTCACGATCATCACCGACCGTGATACCGGGCGTTCCAAGGGCTTTGGCTTTGTTCAGATGGCAACGCAGGCTGAGGCCGAAAAAGCCGCGAGCATGCTCAACGGGCACGAGTTCCACAATCGCCAGCTCAAAGTGGACATTGCTCGTCCTCGCGAAGAACGCCCGCGTGATAGCGGTGGCCGAGATCGGCGCGGCCCAGGTGGTGGACGACGCAGTCGCCGCTACTAGCGCAAACGGTTCAACGCCCGGCTCGCACTGAGCCGGGCGTTTTTGATGAGTCGGAACCTCCCGCAGGCTGCAAGCCTGGCAGGAGGTTGACGCCTGCACACAATGGATTGGACATGATGGACTATTTCGAACTCTTGTCCATCCTCTCCGTCCCGCGCCCAAACGGAAGCGCAGCCCTCGAAAGGACCAGCCGCGCGTTGCAGGATTGGCTCACCAGGCAAAGCATCCCTTACCACATTCACAGCTTTCGCCTCTACCCCTATTTCTTCGAGTGCATCGGCGTATGGATCGTCCTCTCGCGGACGCTCCTCGCGCTGGGCGTCTGGCTGCGCTGGGGCTGGCCGACCTTGCTCATCGCTCTGATCGGCCTCGTCGGCGGGACGTTCGACGTGCGCTTTAATCTGCCAGTCATCTCGTGGCTGAGTGCGCGACGAGGCGAAAACATCCTGATCGAATTCGAGCCGTCCGGCCCGGCTGCCCACGAGGTGATCCTTTCCGCTCACTATGACAGCAAAACCGAGCTACTCGATCACTATGGCCGCACGTTCTTTGTGCGCAGACTGCCGCTCGGCATCGCGTTGACGTTGCTGTTGGGCCTGCTCGGATGGATGGATGGGCTGCTGCAAGCCTCAGCACCGACCTGGGCGGATCTCGCCTTCTGGATCGCCGTTGCGTTGACGCTCCCCTTGCTGTTCCTGGCCTATGGTTTGGGGCTGAACCTCTCGCTGGGGCGATTGGGCAAGCCAAGCCAGGGTGCAGTGGATAACGGCGCCGCCTGCGCCATCCTGCTCGGATTGGCCGACCAACTGGCCAATCCCCAATCTCCAATACCCAATACCCGAATCACCCTCGCGCTCTTTGCAGGCGAAGAAGCCAACATGCAAGGCTCGCGTGCCTACGTGCGCTCGCGCAGTTGGCCTCTGCCGACTGTCGCGCTCAATCTAGAGATCATGGCTCAGGACGGAGGCTATATCTACTGGGAACAGGATGGCTATGCCTTTGGGCTGGTATCCACATCGCCGCAAGTCAACCGGGCGATCTCGGAAGCAGTCCAGGAGGTCACAGGCCAACCCGCCCAGCCAGCCGGCCCGGTGAACAGCGATGGCTTTTCTTTCCTCTCCGCCGGCATCCCGACGGGCGTCCTGGGCACCTACGACAGTCGCTTGAGATTCAGCGGTTTGCACCGCCCAACGGATCACCCCGGCCGAGTCGTCACGGCGCGCTTGCCGGAAGGCGTGGAAATCCTCTGCCGGTTTCTTGAAAAGCACGCCTTCCCGAAAACACAAAACGCCCGCAAGTGAGGCTGGCTCACCTGCGGGCGTTGCCTTCGTCATCGCATCAGCGAATGGACGAGCTAAGCGTTGGATAATCCTCCTCACGCAACCCGGCCGTCGGTGATGCGCCATGCCATCGCTCCAGCCAAATCCATTCCGCGCTCAACGTATGGACAAGCGTCCCCCGCAGACTCTTGTGATTCGGGAACACTGGAGATGTTGGCCCAAGCCGCGCTTGTGCCCGGTGAAATCCTTTTTGACATTTTTCCTCGCGTGACTTAGAATTCGCCTGTACTCGCGCCAGCTTGGTTCGTTGTACCTCCTGCGCGCAAAGAGACTCAGTATACCGAATCATCCCAATACGAAAGTTGGCGTCTACTGCGAGGTTCCCTGCATGAAGGGCCATTCCCTCATCACTTCCCTCAAAAGCCTGCGTGGAAATCCACGCGGGTGTGTCTACCTCGAACCCTTGTGGGGCATCCCCTATCACCTGTACATTCCATATGTTTCCATTTATATGGTGGCGCTTGGGCTGGCAGACAAACAAATCGGCCTGATTCTCAGCATCAGTTGGGGTTTCCAGATCGTTCTGGCCCTGTTAAGCGGCGCAGTGACCGACAAGCTGGGACGCCGACGCACTACACTGATCTTTGACATCCTATCGTGGACGATTCCAGCCATGATCTCGGCGGTGGCGCAAAACTTTTGGTATTTCCTGGCGGCGGGCATCATCAACAGCCTCTGGCGCATCACGCACAACTCTTGGACCTGCCTGCTGGTGGAGGATGCCGAACCCAGCCAATTGGTGGATATTTACATCTGGATCTATATTGCCAACCTGGTGGTGGGATTCGTCGCCCCGCTGACAGGAGTGTTGATCGGCGTCTTTTCGCTCGTTCCCACCATGCGCGGGTTGTACATTTTTGCGGCGTTCATGTTCACTCTGAAAGCGGTCATCACCTATTGGATGACACAAGAGACCGCCCAGGGCCGAGTCCGCATGCACGAGACGCGCGACCAAAGTGTGTTTCACGTCCTGAGTGGGTACAGAGGCGTTCTATACGAGCTGCTCCGCACCCCACGGACCTTGTACACGGCCGGCATCATGCTCGTGATCAGCATTTCCAGCCTGATCAGCGGCAACTTTTGGGCCATCATCGTGACCGAGAAACTGCGCATCCCCACCGAGCATATTGCCGTTTTCCCCTTCATCAAATCCGCTATCACGCTGACATTCTTCTTTGTCGTGATGCCGCGCCTCAACAAATTACACTTCAAGGCTCCCATGGTGGTCGGATTTCTCGGCTTTGTCACCAGCCAAGTGGTGCTGATCACCACTCCCGAACTGGGATATCCTTCTCTGATCTTGAGTGTTTTTCTGGAGGCATGCAGCTTTGCCGCCGTCAGCCCACTTGTAGACCGGCTGATGGTGTTGACCATCAGTGCGAGGGAACGCGCCCGTATTCAGTCAATTCTATATGTGGGCATCATTCTGCTCACGGCGCCGTTTGGATGGATTGCCGGGACACTTTCGGGGATTAGCAAGGATTTGCCGTTTATTCTGAACATCGCCCTGTTTGCGGTGGGCGCGGCGCTGGCGTATGTGGCGGGGTTACAAAAGAGCCTGGCAGCCGAAGCAGCAAGGGTTTAACCCCAATACCCACGAATGAACTGCGGCAACACTGCCTTTTTAACGCCAAGTGTGCCGTTCCCTAACATGTTGAACACTCGGTCATTCCCGCGAAGGCGAGCATCCAGTTACGGCTTTTTGGATTCCCGCTTTCGCGGGAATGACGGCGACTCGGTTAACCGTTCAAGATGTTAAGAAACACTATACTTTTTACTTGAGTTTAGACAAACACAACCACCTCGGATCAACCGAGGGATAGTCAACACACTTTAACAAGATAACAGTAGGCCGTCAACGGGCGCGTTTCTTGCTTTTTTTCACGATACGGTAACGTGGGGCTTTTCG